>NZ_LZMF01000033.1:0-15277 GCF_001673565.1 Mycolicibacter sinensis | reverse complement strand
TGTCGGTGCCCGAGGTCGCCGACCTGGTGGCGATGCTGCGGTTGGTTTCCGAGCCGACGGCCGGGGCCGCGGCGATCCGGGTGCTGACCGGTGCGCGGTGGCGGCTCGGCGCCGCCGACCTGGCCGCGCTGTGGCGGCGCGCCGCCGAGCTGGTCCGCCCCGACCACGCCACCGAGCCGGTCTCGGCCGCCGCGATCGCCGCGCAGGCCGGACCCGATTCCGACACCGCATGCCTGGCCGACGCGCTGGCCGACCCCGGGCCGGCGGAGCGCTATTCGGCCACCGGGTACCGGCGTATCGCCGCACTGGCCGAGGAGCTGAGCGCGCTGCGCGGCCACCTGTGGCATCCGCTGCCCGACCTGGTGGCCGAGGTGCGCCGGGTGCTGGGCCTGGACTGTGAGGTGCTCGCCGCGCAGCCGGTGGCCGCCGCGTGGGGCACCGAACAGCTCGACGCGTTCGCCGACGTAGTCGCCGGCTATGTGGAGGGCGTCGGCGGCCCGGCAACCCTGCCGGGTCTGCTGGCGTACCTGGATGCGGCCGCCGTGGTGGAGAACGGGTTGGCGCCGGCCACTCCGGTGGTCGCCGCTGACCGGGTTCAGGTCCTCACCGTGCACGCCGCCAAAGGACTGGAATGGCAGGTGGTGGCGGTACCGCACCTGGTGGCGCGGGTGTTCCCGTCGACCGCCTCGCGGCGCAACTGGCTCTCCGATGCCGCCGAGTTGCCGCCGCTGCTGCGCGGTGACCGCGCCGAGCCCGGCGGTTCAGTGAGGCTCGACGTAGGAGAGCCGAAGCTGGGACCGCCGCATAAACCCGGCGCTCACGGTGTCCCGGTGCTCGACACCGGCGCGGTCACCAATCGAAAGCAGCTGTCCGACACCATTTCCGAGCACCAGCGCCGGCTGGACCAGCGCCGGGTTGACGAAGAGCGCCGGCTGCTCTACGTCGCGGTCACCCGCGCCGAGGAGACCCTGTTGGTCTCCGGTCACCACTGGGGAGTCGGTGAGACCAAGCCGCGTGGGCCGTCGGACTTCCTGACCGAACTCAAGGCGGTCATCGAGGAGTCCGGCGCCGGAGTCATCGAACACTGGGCGCCGGCGCCGGCCGACGGCGAGCCAAACCCGCTGTGCGACAACGCCGCAGAAGCCGTTTGGCCGACGGACCCGCTCGGCTCGCGCCGCGACTCCGTGGTAGCCGGAGCCGCACTGGTCGCCGCCGTGATGGCCGGGGACTCCGCGGCGTCGGCCGACAGCCCGTGGGCCGCCGACGTCGATGCGCTGCTGGCCGAGCGGGCCCTGGCGGCCGCACAACCGGACCGAACGCTGCCCGGCCAGGTCTCGGTGAGCAATCTGGTCGAGCTGAGCCGCGACCCGGCCGGCGCGGCGCAGCGGCTGACCCGCCGGCTCCCGACCCGCCCGGACCCGCATGCGTTGCTGGGCACCGCTTTCCACGACTGGGTGCAACGGCTCTACGGTGCCGAGCGGCTCTTCGAGCTCGACGATCTACCGGGCGCTGCCGACGCCGACACCGCCAGGGCCGACGCGCAGGAGCTCGCCGGCCTGCAGGAGGCGTTTTTGGCCTCGCCGTGGGCGGCCCGCTCACCGGTCGCCGTGGAGGTGCCCTTCGAGATGGCCGTCGGGCACACCCTGGTGCGCGGGCGGATCGACGCGGTCTTCGCCGAGCCGGACGGCGGCGTCACCGTGGTGGACTGGAAGACCGGTGCTGCCCCGGCCGGGCCGGAGGCGCAGCGGCACGCCACGGTTCAGCTCGGGGTATACCGGCTGGCGTGGGCCGCGCTGAGCGGCTGCCCGGAATCGAAGGTGCGGGCCGCGTTCCACTACGTGCGCACCCGCACCACCGTCGTCCCCGACGAACTGCCCGAGCTCGCCGAGCTGACCGCGCTGCTCAACGGTTGACGACCCGTGTGGTTACAGTGGGTCCGTGCGTCAGGCTGACCGATGACCGCCCGTCGTGGCAGGAGCTAGCTGGCGACGGCTGCGTCGTCTCGACGAGGCGCTGACCGCCCAACCCAGTCACGCGCTCGTCGGCGTCCTGCGCATCCCCCAGGGGCAGTCCAGTCCCGGCCGCACCGTCTACCGGCGCTCCCTGATCGCGCTGGTGGCCCTGCTGGTGTCCACGATCTTCGTCTACATCGACCGGGACGGCTACCAGGATGTGCAGGGCGACCGGCTGACCTTTTTGGACTGCCTGTATTACTCGGCGGTGACATTGTCGACCACCGGGTACGGCGATATCACGCCCGTCACCGAGTTCTCCCGCCTGATCAACGTCGCGATCATCACCCCGCTGCGGATCGCATTCCTGATTCTGTTGGTCGGGACGACCGTGGAGGCGTTCACCGAGACTTCTCAGCAGGCATTCCGCATTCAGCGTTGGAGGAAAAGGGTGCGAGACCACACCATCGTCATCGGGTACGGGACCAAGGGCAAAACCGCGATCGCCGCGATGCTCGGCGACGACGAGACCACCCCGAGCGACATCGTCGTGGTGGACAGCGACCGGGCTGTGCTGGAACGGGCGAAGAGCGCCGGCTTCGTGACGGTGGACGGCGACGCCACCAGGTCGGACGTGCTGCGGCTGGCCAGTGCCCAGCGCGCAGCGGCGATCGTGGTCGCCACCGGCGACGACGCCAACGCGGCACTGGTGACCCTGACCGCCCGCGAGATCGCCCCCGAGGCCACCATCGTGGCGGCCATCCGGGAAGCCGAGAACCAGCACCTGCTCGAGCAGTCCGGCGCCAACTCGGTGGTGGTGTCCTCGGAGACCGCCGGGCGGCTGCTCGGCATCGCCACCACCACGCCCAACGTGGTGGAGATCATCGAGGATCTGCTCACCCCCGACGCCGGCTACGCCATCGCCGAGCGGGAGGTGGAGCAGAAAGAGGTCGGCGCCTCGGCGAAGCATCTCACCGAAATCGTGCTCGCCGTCGTCCGCGACGGGCAGCTGCTGCGGCTGGACGCACCGGAAGTCGATGCGATCGAGACCGGTGACCGGCTGCTCTACGTCCGTACGGTGGGCAACCAGTGAGCTTCCAGCTGCGCCAGGTGCCCCTGCTGTCGCGGATCGGCGCCGACCGGGCCGACCAGTTGCGCACCGACACCGACGCGGCCGTCGCCGGCTGGCGGGCCGCCGCACTGCTGCGGGTCGACCCCCGCAACCAGGTGCTGGTCGCCGACGGCCGGGTGGTGTTGCACGACGCCGGCGAACTCGGCGACACGCCCCCACCCGACGCGGTGTTCCTGGGCCGCCTCGAAGACGGCCGGCACGTCTGGGCGCTCCGTGGTGCGCTGCAGGCGCCGCCCGACGGCGACGTTTCGGTGCTGGACCTGCGGGCCATCGGAGACGTCTTCGACGACACCAGCGCGCAGCTGGTGTCCTCGGCCATCGCCCTGCTGAATTGGCATGAGAGCGCCCGGTTTTCCGCCGTCGACGGCACACCGACCAAACCGGTGCGCGGCGGGTGGGCGCGGGTCAATCCCGTCACCGGCGCCGAGGAGTTCCCCCGGATCGATCCGGCGGTGATCTGCCTGGTGCACGACGGCGCCGACCGGGTGGTGCTGGCCCGCCAGCACAATTGGCCGGTGCGGATGTTCTCGCTGCTGGCCGGGTTCGTCGAGGCCGGCGAGTCGTTCGAGGCCTGTGTGGTCCGGGAGGTCCACGAGGAGGTCGGGCTGGCGGTGCGCGACGTCAGTTACTTGGGCAGCCAGCCCTGGCCGTTCCCGCGCTCGCTGATGGTGGGCTTCCACGCGGTCGCCGACCCGGGGCAGGAGTTCGTGTTCAGCGACGGTGAGATCACCGAGGCGAACTGGTTCACCCGCGACGAAGTGCGCGCCGCGTTAGACGCCGGGGCCTGGAGCGGCGGCTCGGCGGAGGCGAAACTGCTGCTGCCCGGGTCGATCTCGATCGCCCGGACGATCATCGAGTCCTGGGTCGGCTGATCCCGCGGAGGCGATCAGCTGCTGAGCCGATCCAGTTTCGCCTTGACCTCGCGGCCGGTCGGGTTGGTCAGCGTCGAGCCGTCGGCGAAGCGCAGCGTCGGCACCGTGCGGTTGCCGCCGTTGGCTTCCTCGACGAACTTGGCGGCGGTGGGATCCTGCTCGATATCGATCTCGTCGTAGCCGATCTCGAACTTCTCCAGGGCCTTCTTGAGCTGGCGGCAGTAACCGCACCATTGCGTGGTGTACATGATGAGCGGCGGATCGCTAACAGTCATAGCTCTCAAAGCTAGTCGCTGAGGATGGCGGGCCGCTCGCGGCCGGGCGTCGGAGGTCCCTGTCAAGATGGACGCCATGGATGCGCTGATCGCCGGCTTGGACGACGAGCAGCGCGCCGCCGTCCTGGCGCCTCGGGGTCCGGTGTGCGTGCTGGCCGGTGCCGGGACCGGCAAAACCCGCACCATCACCCACCGGATCGCCCAACTGGTTGCGGCCGGTCACGTCGCGCCCGGACAGGTGCTGGCGGTGACGTTCACCCAGCGTGCCGCCGGTGAGATGCGCTCGCGGCTGCGTGCCCTGGGCTCGGCCGCCGGCAACCCGGCCGGCGTCGGCGCGGTGCAGGCGCTGACGTTCCACGCCGCCGCGCGCCGGCAGCTGCGCTACTTCTGGCCGCGGGTGGTCGGCGACACCGCCTGGGAACTGCTGGACCGCAAGTTCGGGGTGGTCGCCCGGGCCGCCGGCCACGCCGGGCTGCGCCTCTCCAACGACGACGTGCGCGACGTGGCCGGCGAGATCGAGTGGGCCAAGGCCTCCCTGATCGGGCCGGAGCAGTACCCGGAGGCAGTGGCGGCCGCCGGGCGGGACACCCCGATCGAGGCCACCAAGCTCGCCGACGTCTACGCCGGCTACGAGGCGCTGAAGGCCCGCGGCGAAGTGGCCATGCTCGACTTCGACGACCTGCTGTTGCACACCGCCGCCGCGATCGAGAACGACGCGGCCGTGGCCGCCGAATTCCGGGACCGCTACCGCTGCTTCGTGGTCGACGAATACCAGGACGTCACCCCGCTGCAGCAGCGGGTGCTGTCGGCCTGGCTGGGCCAGCGTGACGACCTGACCGTGGTCGGTGACGCCAACCAGACCATCTACTCGTTCACCGGCGCCTCGCCGCGCTACCTGCTCGACTTCACCCGCCGGTTCCCCGAGGCCGCCCTGGTGCGCCTGGAACGCGACTACCGCTCCACCCCGGAGGTGGTGTCGCTGGCCAACCGGGTGATCGCCGCGGCCCGCGGACGGGTGGCCGGCAGCAAACTCAAACTGATCGGTCAGCGCGATCCCGGCCCGGCACCGACCTTTCGGGAGTACCCCGACGAGGTCGCCGAGGCCGCCGCGGCGGCCAAGTCGATCGCCCGGCTGATCGAGGGCGGCACCGCGCCGGCCGAGATCGCCGTGCTCTACCGGATCAACGCGCAGTCGGAGGTCTACGAGGAGGCCCTGACCGAGGCCGGAATCGCCTACCAGGTCCGCGGGGGAGAGGGCTTTTTCACCCGCCAGGAGATCCGCCAGGCGCTGGTGGCGCTGCGGCGCGCAGCAGAGCGTGGCGCCGACGGGCCGCTACCTGACGTCGTGCGCCAGGTTCTCGAACCGCTCGGGCTGACGGCCGAACCGCCGAGCGGGGCCAAGGCCCGGGAACGCTGGGAGGCGCTGGGCGCGTTGGCGGAACTGGTCGACGACGAAGTGGCACAGCGCCCCGACCTGGATTTGCCCGGCTTGCTGGCCGAACTGCGGATGCGTGCCGACTCTCGACACCCGCCGACGGTGCAGGGCGTCACGCTGGCCTCGCTGCACGCCGCCAAGGGGCTGGAGTGGGACGCGGTGTTTTTGGTGGGCCTGGCCGACGGCACCCTGCCCATCTCGCATGCCCTGGCGCACGGCCCGGACAGCGAGGCCGTCGAGGAGGAACGCCGGCTGCTCTACGTCGGCGTCACCCGCGCCCGGGTGCATCTGGCGTTGAGCTGGGCGCTGGCGCGCGCCCCGGGCGGGCGGGCGTCGCGCAAACCGTCGCGGTTCCTCAGCGGGATCGCGCCGCAGGCCGATGCTGCGGCGACACCGGCCCGGCGCCGAAGCCGCGGCGCTCCGAAGCACTGCCGGGTCTGCAACAAGACGCTGAGCACACCGGCGGCCATCATGCTGAGCCGATGTGAGACCTGTGCGGCCGACGTCGACACCGAGCTGCTGGTGGCGCTCAAAGATTGGCGACTGCGCACCGCCACGGAGCTGAAAGTGCCTGCCTACATAGTTTTTTCGGACAACACGCTGACCGCGATCGCTGAGATGCTGCCCGTCGACGAGGCCGCTCTGGTGGCCATTCCGGGCATCGGTGCGCGCAAGCTCGAACAGTTCGGTTCCGACGTGCTCGAGCTGGTCCGCAACCGGGACTGAACGCGCAGGTCAGAAATTCGGTTGTGCATCCCGGGCGGCAACCGTTAACCTGCCTAACCATGAACACCCCGAACACGATCGGCGTACATGCGGCTGCTGCGGCGGCGCATGCCGCTGCCGGCGTGTCCGTGCATCGGGGTTTTGTCTAACGCATCAGCTCAAGCCGCCCGATGGCCACGGACCCAGACCAGGATCCGTGGCCATATTTTTTTTGCGTTATTCCCAGAACAGGTGACCAGCGATGATGAAGAACCGACCCGAGCTTCCGTGCAATCGTGATCCCGACCTGTGGTTCGCCGACGACCCCGCGGACCTGGAGCGGGCCAAAGCGCTCTGTGCCGGCTGCCCGATCCGCCGGCAGTGCCTGGCGCTGGCACTGCAGCGCGCCGAACCCTGGGGGGTGTGGGGCGGCGAGATCCTCGACCGCGGCACCGTCATCGGTCGCAAACGCCCGCGCGGGCGCCCGCGCAAGGAGCCGGTGGCCGCCTGAGTGCCTAGGGTCCGACCGCTACGGCGTCGGGATCGGTGAATCCGGGCACCAATTCCTCGGAAAGCCGCTTGATCGGCACGTGCGCGTCGAGCTGGCACATGATCGCCGTGGTGGAGGCCAGCACCCGCATCGGCATCGCCAGCTTCGGCGGCAGATCCAGCTGACGGGCGGTCTTGAGTTGCTCGACGGGGCGTTCCAGCTGCTTGCCGGCCATGCGCATCAGCCATTTGCGGCTGTAATGGAACACCTCGACCTCCACCGGCTCGACGTACTGGCGCAGCATCTCGTCGATCTCGCGTACCGAGACCTCCTGGCCCTTCTGGATGAAGCCGCCTTTGCGCATCGTCGCGATGACCTGGTCGTAGTCGTTGTCCCGGGCGTAGCGCACCGCGGCGCCCAGCTCCGGGGGGAAGCCGCCGGGCATCGGCGCCACCGCGCCGAAGTCGATCACGCCCATCCGGCCGTCCGGGAGCAGCATGAAGTTGCCCGGGTGGGCGTCGCCGTGGATGAGCTCCAGCCGGCGCGCGGCGTCCCAGGTGAACTCGGCCAGCCGGGTGCCCATCAGGTCACGTTGCTCGACGGTGCCGTTGCGGATGATCTCGGCCATCCCGACGCCGTCGATCCACTCCTGGATCACCGCCTTGGGGGCGCTGGCCACCACGTTCGGGATGAGAAAGTGCGGGTGGCCCGCGTAGGCCTTGGCGAAGATCCGCTGGTTGTCGGCTTCCAGCCGGTAGTCCAGCTCCATCTCGGTGCGCTCGATCAGCTCATCGACGACACCTTGGACATCGACACCGGGCGCCAGCTGCTTGAAGACGCCGGTCAACCGCCGAATGGTCTTCAAGTCGGCGCGCAGTGCCTGGTCGGCGCCGGGGTACTGGATCTTGACCGCCACCTGGCGGCCATCGCCCCACACCGCTTTGTGCACCTGGCCGATGCTGGCCGAGGCGATGGGGGTGTCATCGAACGAGGAGAACCGCTCCCGCCACTTGGTGCCCAGCTGGGCGTCGAGCACCCGGTGCACCTTGTCAGCCGGCAGCGGCGGGGCGTCCTTCTGCAGCTTGGTCAGCGCCTCCCGGTAGGGTTCGCCGAACTCCTCGGGGATGGCCGCCTCCATCACCGACAGCGCCTGCCCGACCTTCATCGCGCCGCCCTTGAGCTCACCCAGGACGGTGAACAACTGGTTGGCCGCCTTCTCCATGAGCTCGGCGGTGACCTCGTCCTTCGACTTGCCGGTCAGCCGCTTCCCGAGACCGAGAGCCGCCCGGCCGGCGAAACCGACGGGCAGACTGGCCAGCTTCGCGTTGCGCGCCGCACTCCCGCGCTTGATCTCTGCCACCTGTCCATCATCCATGATGTTGTTGTGGCGCTGGTCACCGCGTGCGAAATCGCCGGTCCACGGCGCGGGTCAGCAGTCGCACAGCGGGTGGCGCTCCCAGCGCCGCGTCAGGATCGACCCGGTGGCCAGATCCAGTTCGAGGGTGGCGTTGAGCGTCGGCGGGGGAGTCAGGCCCCGATCGGTGGCCGTCCCGCGCACCGCCGCGATCACCTGCTCGATCTGGCTCAGCGCCAGGGCCACCGTCGCCAGCACCGTCGCGCGGTCGGTGTGGGCGACGGTGTCGCGCAGCTGGGCGGCCACCGCCGGCCAGGAGGCGTCGCGATCGCGCCGGTGCAGATCGGCGCATCCCAGGCAGCTGGTCTTGCCGGGGAGAACGAGCGGGCCGACCACCCCGGTGCCGTCGCGCACCCGCACCGGCAGGTGCGGCACCCGCTCGGCGTGCAGCTCGCGCACCAGCCGTGGATCGGTGACCAGATAGTCGGTCAGCACCACCAGGTCCGTGCCGGCGGTGCTCACCTCGGCGTGCGGGTGGCTGCTGCGCCGGATGACGGCGCCCGAGCAGCGCAGCGACTCGACCAGCAGATCCGACAGTGGCCCGCGGCCGTGCACCCGCAGCGACACCGCCCGGTGCGGCCGGCGCGGGCCGCGGATGACGGCGACCCGCGCGTCGAGCAGCGCACCCAGCAGGCTGTCGAACTCCGCACCGTCCACCGGGCCGTGCCGGGCGGCCTCGACCCGCAGCTCGGCAGCGGTGGTGGGGGTCTGCATGCAGCGCAGCACGGCGGCCAGGCCGGCCGGGGTCAGGCCAGGTGGCGGCTGCACCAGGACGGCCCGCCGCGGATCCCAGCCGACCTGTACCGCCCCGTCCGGCCGCAGCAACACCGGCCGCGCCGGGTCCAGCGCGTAGGCCGGTGTCTCGGAATCAACCCTGCTCACGCACCCGACCCTGTCACGCCGGTCGGTGCGGCTGGCTCCGGTTATCCACAGGAGGTTGAAAAACCCGCCCCGTCACTCCTCGCCGCTGTCGTCGCCGTCCTCGCTGCCGCGCTGGAATTCGGCGATCGCCGCATCGATGCCGCTGGTGTCACCGCCCAGCATCCGGTCGATGAAAGCGGCCGGGTCATCGAGGTCGGCGGCCTCGGGCAACAGGTCCGGGTGCTGCCACACCCGGTCGCGGGCGTCGACTCCGACGGCCGCGGTCAGCCGCTCCCACAGCACCGCGGCTTCGCTGAGCTTGCGCGGGCGCAATTCCAGGCCCACCAGGGTGGCGAAGGTCTGCTCGGCCGGACCGCCGGTGGCGCGGCGGCGACGCAGCGTCTCCGACAGCGCGGCGGTGCCCGGGATCCGGTCACCCAGCGCCGCTGTCACCACCGTGCGCACCCAGCCCTCGATCAGCGCCAGCAGGGTCTCCAGCCGCTCCAGAGCGGCCAGCTGCTCCGGCGTCGACTTGGGTTCGAACACCCCCTGATTGAGCAACTCCTCCATCGCCGAGGGGTCGGCCATCATCGCGGACGGATCGAAGCCTTGGGCCAGCTCCTCGATGCCCCGGATGTCGATCTGCATGCCGCGCGCGTAGGCCTCCACCGCGCTGAGCAGCTGGTTGGCCAGCCACGGGACATGGGAGAACAACCGGTGGTGGGCGGCCTCGCGGGCCGCCAAGAAGGTGACGATCTCACTGCGCGGCTGCTCCAGGCCGTCGGCCAGTTCTTCGATCGCCCCGGGCAGCAGCGCGGCAATTCCCTTGGGCCCCAGTGGCAATCCGATGTCGGTCGAGGTCAGTACCTCTCCGGACAACCGGCCCAGCGCCTGGCCCAGCTGTGATCCGAACGCCAGCCCGCCCATCTGCGACATCATCGACAGCAGTGGGCCCGCCATGCTCTTGGCCTCCTCCGGCAGCGCCGAGGCCCACACCGACGACACCTGCTCGGCCATCGGGTCGCACAGTCGCTGCCAGGTGGCCATGGTGTGCTCCACCCAGTCCACCGGGGTCCACGCGGCCGAGCCGGTGGTGCCGGCCGGCAAGGAGGTCACCCCGTTGAGCCACGTCTCGGCCAGGTGCACCGCGTCGCCGATGGCGGTGGCGGTCGACCCCGTCACCGGCGCGACCGAACCGATCGAGCGGGCCGCGACCTGTCGGGCCAGGTCGTAATTCACCGGCCCGGCCGGCCGGCCGCCGCCCGCCGTGCCGGCGCTGCTGAACATCTGGCCGAGCTGGGTGAAGAGCTGGCCCAGGTCGGAGATGTTGAAACCGGCACCCATTCCGAACGGATCGGTCGGCCCGGAACCCGAACCAGGTTCGCGCCCCCCGGGTCGCTCGCGGTCCGGGTCGTCCCCCGAAGAGAAACCGAAGGGCAGATCAGCCATAGACACAACCGTACCCACCGGCATCCGGCCGTTTACCATTCCCGGGGTGAACAGGCGGATTCTCACGCTGTTGGCGGCACTGCTGCCGGTGGTCGTGTTCGGCGTACTGCTGGCGGCGGTGACCGTGCCCTTCGTGTCGCTGGGGCCGGGCCCTACCTTCGACACCCTGGGGATGGTCGAGGGCAAGCAGGTGGTCGACATTCAGGGCACCAAAACGCATCCGACGACCGGTCACCTCAACATGACCACGGTGTCCCAGCGCGACGGGCTGACCCTCGGCGAGGCGCTGGCGCTGTGGCTGTCCGGACGCGAGCAGCTCATGCCCCGTGACCTGGTCTATCCGCCGGGAAAGTCGCGGCAGGAAGTCGACGAGGACAACGACGCCGAATTCCGTGCGTCCGAGCAAAGCGCCGAGTACGCCGCCCTGGGCTACCTGCGCTACCCGAGCGCGGTCACCCTGGCCGACGTCCACGATCCCGGGCCGTCGGCGGGCAAGCTGCAGCCCGGTGACGCCGTGGACGCCGTCAACGGCGAACCCGTCTACACCGTCGAACAGTTCACCGCGAAGCTGGCCGGCACCAAGCCCGGCGAGACGGTGGCCCTCGACTACCGGCGCAAGAACGCCGCGCCCGGCACTGCCCGAATTACGCTGGGAGAGAACAAGGACCGTCCCAACGGATTTCTGGGCGTGTCGGTGCTCGACGCGCCGTGGGCGCCGTTCACCGTCGAGTTCAACCTCGCCAATATCGGCGGCCCCTCGGCCGGGCTGATGTTCTCGCTGGCCGTCATCGACAAACTCAGCACCGGCGGACTGGCCGGTGAGAACTTCGTCGCGGGCACCGGGGTCATCAAGGCCAACGGCCAGGTCGAGTCGATCGGCGGCATCACCCACAAGATGATCGCGGCGAAGGAGGCCGGCGCGACGGTGTTTCTGGTCCCCGCCGAGAACTGCTATGAAGCCCGATCGGACAACAACGGACTGCAACTGATCAAGGTCGACAGCCTCGCCCAGGCGGTGGATGCGTTGCGCACGCTCACCGGCGGAGGTCAGCCACCGTCTTGCTGAGACCGGGTTGGCTACAGTGGGGCGGTCAGGACCACTGAGCTAGGGAGCGTGGCACGTGGGTATGCGGCCCACCGCGAGAATGCCGAAGTTGACCCCACGCAGCCGGATCATGATCGGCAGCGCGGTCGTCGTGATCCTGTTGCTGCTGGTCGGGCCGCGGCTGATCGACGGCTACGTCGACTGGTTGTGGTTCGGGGAGCTGGGCTATCGGTCGGTTTTCGTTACGACGCTGCTGACCCGGGTGGTCGCCTTCGTGGTGGTGGGCCTGATCGTCGGCGGCATCGTGTTCGCCGCACTGGCGATGGCCTTCCGGGTCCGGCCGGTGTTCGTGCCCAGCAACGGCGCCAACGATCCGGTGGCGCGCTATCGCACCGCGGTGTTGTCACGGCTGCGGCTGGTCGGATTCGGGATACCGGTCGGCATCGGTCTGCTGGCCGGCATCGTGGCCCAGAGTTATTGGGTGCGCATCCAGTTGTTCCTGCGGGGCGGTGACTTCGGGATCGCCGATCCGCAGTTCGGCAAAGACCTCGGCTTCTACGCCTTCGACCTACCGTTCTACCGGCTGGTGGTCGGGCTGCTGCTGGTGACGTTCTTCTTGGCCACCCTGGCCAACCTGACCACCCACTACATCTTCGGCGGAATCCGGTTGTCCGGCCGTGCCGGCGCGCTGAGCCGCCCGGCGCGTATCCAGGTGGTCAGCCTGATCGGCACCCTGGTGTTGCTCAAGGCCGCCGCCTACTGGCTGGACCGCTATGAGCTGCTCAGCCACACCCGCACCGGCAAGCCGTTCACCGGGGCCGGCTACACCGACATCAACGCGGTGCTGCCGGCCAAGATGATCTTGCTGGCGATCGCGCTGATCTGTGCGGTGGCGGTGTTCTCGGCGATCGTGCTGCGCGATTTGCAGATTCCGGCGATCGGTCTGGTGCTGCTGCTGCTGTCGTCGGTGGTCGTCGGCGCGGGCTGGCCGCTGATCGTCGAGCAGTTCAGCGTCAAACCCAATGCGGCGCAGAAGGAGAGCGAGTACATCTCGCGTTCGATCGCCGCGACCAGGCACGCCTACGGGTTGACCGAGGACGTGGTCACCTATCGCGACTACAGCGGTGACGCACGCGCTACGGCCGCGCAGGTGGGCGCCGATGTCGCCACCACCTCCAACATCCGGCTGCTGGACCCGACCATCGTCAGCCCCGCGTTCACCCAGTTTCAGCAGGGCAAGAACTTCTACTTCTTCCCCGACCAGCTCACCATCGACCGCTATCGCGACAGCGACGGCGAGTTGCGCGACTACGTGGTCGCCGCCCGCGAACTCAACCCTGATCGGCTGATCGACAACCAGCGCGACTGGATCAACCGGCACACCGTCTACACCCACGGCAACGGGTTCATCGCCTCGCCGGCCAACACCGTGCGCGGAATCGCCAACGACCCCAACCAGAACGGCGGCTATCCCGAGTTCCTGGTGAACGTGGTCGGCGCCAACGGCAGCGTGGTCTCCCAGGGCCCGGCCCGCCTCGACCAGCCGCGGGTGTACTACGGGCCCGTGATCGCCGACACCGTCGCCGACTACGCCATCGTCGGACGCAACGGCCCCGACCGTGAATACGACTACGAGACGAACGTCGAGACGAAGAACTACACCTACACCGGTGCGGGCGGGGTCAACATCGGAAACTGGCTGGCCCGCGGTGTGTTCGCCGCGAAATTCGCCGAACGTAATTTCTTGTTCTCCAACGTGATCGGCCCGGACAGCAAGATCTTGTTCAACCGTGACCCGGCCGGCCGGGTGCAGGCGGTGGCGCCGTGGCTGACCACCGATTCCACGGTGTATCCGGCGATCGTGAACAAGCGCCTGGTGTGGATCATCGACGGCTACACCACCTTGGACAACTACCCGTACTCGCAGCTGACCTCGTTGTCGTCGGCAACCATGGACTCCAAAGAGGTGGAGTTCAACCGGTTGCTGCCCGACCGGCGGGTGTCCTACATCCGCAACTCGGTGAAGGCCACCGTCGACGCCTACGACGGCACGGTGAGCCTCTACGCCCAAGACGAGCACGACCCGGTGCTACGGGCTTGGATGAAGGTGTTCCCCGGGACGGTCAAGCCCAAGTCGGAGATCTCGCCCGAACTCGCCGAGCACCTGCGGTACCCCGAGGACCTGTTCAAGGTGCAGCGGATGCTGCTGGCCAAGTACCACGTCAACGACCCGATCACGTTCTTCTCCACGTCGGACTTCTGGGACGTGCCGCTGGACCCCAACCCGACCGCCAGCAGCTTCCAGCCGCCGTACTACATCGTGGCGAAAAACCTTGTCAAGGAAGACGGTTCGGCGTCCTACCAGCTGACCAGCGCGATGAACCGGTTCAAGCGCGACTATCTGGCCGCCTACATCTCCGCCAGCTCTGATCCGGACACCTACGGCAAGATCACCGTGCTGACCATCCCGGGTCAGGTCAACGGCCCCAAGCTGGCCAATAACGCGATCACCACCGACACCGCGGTCAGCCAGGACCTCGGGGTGATCGGGCGCGACAACCAGAACCGCATCCGATGGGGCAACCTGCTGACCCTGCCGGTGGCCCAGGGCGGGCTGCTCTACGTCGAACCGGTCTACGCCTCGCCGGGTTCCAGCGACGCCGCATCGTCGTACCCGCGGTTGATCCGGGTGGCGATGATGTACAACGACAAGATCGGTTACGGGCCAACGGTTTCCGACGCGCTCACCGGCCTGTTCGGGCCCGGGGCCAGTGCGGCGGCGACCGATATCGCGCCCACCGAGGGCGGCGCCGCGGCCCAGCAGCAGCCGCCGCCGGCGAGCGCTCCGCCTGCCGCGGCGGCGCCGCCCCCGCCGGCGGGCAGCGCCGGGCTGTCGGCGGCGAAAGTTGCCGCGCTGCAAGAGATCGAGGCGGCGATCACCGCGGTGCGCGAGACCCAGCGTCGGGGCGACTTCGCGGGCTACGGGTCGGCACTGCAGCGCCTCGACGACGCGATGGCGAAGTTCAACAGCACCAAGTAGAAGTAGTTCCCTTCCGGGTGCTCGCGGCCGGGAATGGGTGCCGGTAGCAGCCGATTTGGCGTGTACGCCGCCATTGGGTAACCTTGGATCTACCGACGCGGGGTGGAGCAGCTCGGTAGCTCGCTGGGCTCATAACCCAGAGGTCGCAGGTTCGAATCCTGTCCCCGCTACTAATGTGATGTCGCAAGACATCGGAATAGCTCTGAACCTGCATTAGGTTCAGAGCTTTTTCCGTTTTGGTCCGGGTGGGACTCCGCGTGGTTTGGTAGTCCTCGGTGGAGTCGAGAGTGAAGTCATGGAGGGTTTCTCCGGTGGCGACGTTGATGACGGTGATGTGGTGGCCCTTGGCGAGGATCAGGACGGGGATTGGGACTGCCCCGAGTTCAGTTGACTCGGTGGGTGTGAATTTCAGGCCGCGGTTGCGACTGATATGTGGAGCAGTTCGAGCTCTATCGGGGTTGAGCTTGCCGAGGGCGCGTTGCCGGCGGCGTCGGTGGTAGGTGCGCTCGATCCAGGCCGCTATCGCCAGTCTGAATCGCCCCGGCATGTCCGGAGACTTTCTAGTTTGAGACCTCGACGGGTGTCGAAGTCGGTTGTTGAGCGTAGT
>NZ_LZMF01000032.1:0-118017 GCF_001673565.1 Mycolicibacter sinensis | reverse complement strand
CCCGGCCAGCGACCGGTCGGCCTGCGCGAACTGCTCTGGGAGCCGGCATCGTTGTATCCCGACGAGGTGCTGCGCGGAATCATCCACGCCTCTCCGGGCGCAAACTACGAGGCCGCCATGGTGGCCGCTTGGCCGCGCAGCGCCTTCCCGTCGCTGGCCGGCCGGGTGCGCGTCCCGGTGCGCTTTACCTTCGCCGAACACGAGAAGATCTGGGCTGCCGACCCGGCCGCGCAACGCGAGATCCGCGACATCTTCACCGCCACACCGCGCTTCACCAGCAACGACGAGCCCGGGTCCGGGCACAATCTCAGCGTCGGTTTCGGTGCGCAGCGCTACCACGAGTCGGTGCTGGCATTCGTCGAGGAGTGCGCCGCAACCGCCGGCGCCGAACAGGATTCGGAGGTCAGCTGATGCGCGTCGGTTTCATTGGACTGGGCAGTCAGGGCGCGCCGATGGCGCGACGCATCGTCGAGGGCGGCTATGCCACGACGCTGTGGGCCCGTCGGCCCGAGTCCCTCGAACCCTTCGCCGACACCGCGGCCGACGTCGCCGACACCCCGGCCGAGCTGGGCCGGGCCAGCGATCTGGTCTGCCTGTGTGTGGTCGGCGACGCCGACGTCAACGAAGTGGTCCGCGGCGAGAACGGCGTGCTGGCCGGATTGCAGCCCGGCGGGATCATCGCGATTCACAGCACGGTGCACCCCGACACCTGTCGCCGGTTGGCCGAACACTGTGCCGATCACGGCGTTTCGGTGATCGACGCACCGGTCAGCGGTGGTGGGCCGGCCGCCGAAGCCGGAACGCTACTGGTGATGGTCGGCGGGGACGAGGACGTGGTGCAGAAGTGCCGGCCGGTGTTCGACACCTACGCCGACCCCGTCGTGCACCTCGGTGGGATCGGATCGGGGCAAGTAACCAAGTTGCTCAACAACCTGTTGTTCACCGCGAATCTCGGCACCGCCGCCACCGCTCTGGCGCTGGGCGAACAGCTCGGGGTGTCGGCCGGCCGACTCGCCGAGGTGGTGTGCCGCGGGAGTTCGAACAGCTTTGCGCTCAACAGCATCCGGGGTTCCGGCGGCACCCTGGATCGTCTCGCCGGAATGGCCGGGGCGCTGTTGCGCAAGGACGTGCGGCTGGTGGCCGATTTGGCGCAGCAGGCGGCGGCAGCTCCCGGTGCGGTTCTCGACGCCGCCGACGCCGCGCTGTCACTGATGGATCACCCGCGATGATCGCGCGACTTTGGCGAATACCCTTCCGGTAGCTACCCGTATGTCTTACAGTTGGGCCTACGGTCTGACGGCCGGTCACGGCGTTTTTTCCAGCCGCTTCTTGCCGCTGAGGAGGATTCAATGACCAAGCCGAAGCTCGTCTTCGACCCGTTCTCTGAAGAGTATTTCAACGACCCCTTCGACATCTACCGGCGAATGCGCGTCGAGGCTCCGCTCTACTACGACGAGAAGGAGGACTTCTACGCGCTGAGCCGTCACGAGGATGTGGCCGGGGCGCTCAAGGACTTCGAGACCTACTCGTCGTCGCGCGGCTGTGACCTGGCGATGGTGCGGGCCGGTGAACCGCCGCAGAAATCCATCATCTTCATGGACCCGCCCGAGCACCGGCACCTGCGCAGCCTGCTCAACAAGGCGTTCACCCCCCGGGCCATCCAAGCGCAGCGCGAGACCATCATCGAGCAGGTCGAGCGATTCCTCGGTGCCGCGGACCCGGACCGCTTCGATGTGGTGCAGGAATTCTCCGGGCCGTTCCCGGTGGAAGTGATCACCCGGATGGTCGGCGTTCCCGACGAGTACCGCCAGCAAGTGCGGCACTGGATTGACACCTCTTTGCACCGCGAGCCCGGGCAGATCGAGACCAGCGCCGAGGGCATGCAGGCCAACATGGAGACCGCGGTGTACTACTACGGCTTGGTGCAGGAGCGGCGCGCCGACCCGCAGGACGACATGCTCAGCAGGCTGATCGCCGCCGAGATCCCTGGCGAGGACGGCCAGATGCGCCGGCTGGATGACATCGAGATCACCGCCTTCGCAACGCTACTGGGCGGCGCCGGCGCCGAGACCGTCACCAAGCTGATCGGCACCGCCGCGGTGACATTCGCCCGCCACCCGGAGCAGTGGCAAAAGCTGCTTGAGGACCGCAGCAAGGTTCCAGCGGCCGTGGAGGAACTGCTGCGCTACGAGGGCCCGGTGCAATACAACGTGCGGTACACCCTCAAAGAGGCACAGGTCAGCGGCGGCATCATCCCGGCGTGCAAGCCGGTGTTCCTGCTCAACGCCGCGGCCAACCGGGACCCCGAGGCGTTCAGCGACGCCGACACCTTCGACATCGACCGGGACCACACCGAGGCACAGCACCTCGGTCTGGGGTATGGCATCCACAGCTGCCTCGGCGCGGCCCTAGCCCGGATGGAGAGCGCGATCGCGCTGGAGAAGCTGCTGGACTTCATGCCCCGCTACGAAGTGGATTGGGACGGGCTGCAGCGCGTGCACATGCAGAACGTCTCGGGCTGGCTCAACGTCCCGGTACGCGTGGTCCGGTAGGGACGCGGCGAATGAGCACCCGAAAGGTTGTCGTCGACTACGGGTTGTGCGAAGCCAATGCGGTCTGCATGGGCATCAACCCCGAGGTGTTCGATCTTGATGACGAGGACACCCTGCACATCCTCAAGCCGGACATCACGCCGGAGACCGAACGCGATGTCCTCGAAGCGGTCCGGAGATGTCCCCGGCAGGCACTGTCGATCGTCGAGGAAGACGACTAGGCCCTCTAGCGCGCCGGGAACCCGGAGAGGATGACCGCGTTGCAGTCCGCGGCGGCCTGCCGCAGCTTCGCGGCCTGCTGGTAGCCCTCGGAGTGATACCAGGCCCGGGCGGCTTCCACCGATTCGAACTCCAAGACCACGGTCTGGTTGCCGTGCCAGTCGCCCTCCACCACCTCGGGCTGGGTCTCGACGGCCAGGATCGTCGCGCCACCGGAGGCCATCGTCGGCTGGGCGGCCTTACCGTAGGCGACCATGCCCGACGGGTCGTTGATGGCCTCGGTCAGAATGACATATCCCTTGGGCCCGTTGGACATCAGTTCTCCTCTTGCGAATCGGTGACATCGTCGATGGCGTGTTCGGGGCATTGCTTGATGGCGTCGCGAACCGCGTTCTCGAACTGCGCCGGCACCTCATCGACGGTGACCTCCGAATAGCCGTCGTCGTTGATGGCGAACACCTCGGGGCAGATCGTGGTGCAGATACCGTGCCCGGCACAGCGGTCCGGGTCGACCCAGGCCTTCATCGTGCGGCCTTTGCGGCGGGCGTGAACTCCAGGTTCAGATCGATCAGACCACGCAGGATGTAGGTCGGAATGTAGCTGAACCGCCGTGCGTCGGGCGGGCCGTGCCGCTCTTCGGAGATGCTGATCTCGGCGGTGCGATCCAGCAGACGCTCGATCGCGATCCGGGTTTCGGCCCGGGCCAGCGGCGAGCCGGGGCAGCTGTGGATGCCGCGTCCGAAGGTGATGTGCTGGCGGGCGTTGGTGCGGGCGGGATCGAAGGTGTCGGGGTCGGCGAAGCGGCGCGGATCCCGGTTCGCGCCGGCGCTGATCACCATCAGCGTTGTGCCGGCGGGGATCTCGACTCCGCCGATCTCCGTGTCGACCCGGGAGAGCCGGAAATCGCCCTTGACCGGGCTTTCGAAGCGCAGCACCTCTTCGATGAAGTTCGGGATCAGGCTGCGGTCGTCGCGCAGCCGCTGCTGAATGTCGGGCTGCTCCCCGATGATCCGGAGCGCGGAGCCGAGCAGGCGCACCGTGGTCTCCTGGCCGGCCGAATAGACGTTGGCGGCCACCCGGGCCACATCCATCGGGTCCGGGACGGAGCCGTCGGGGAAGGTCGCCTCGGCCATGCCGGTGAGTACGTCCTCGCGCGGCGTGCGGCGGCGATCAGCGATGTAGTCGGCGAAGGTGGCGTAGAGGAACTCCAGCGGACTGTGCGCCAGCGCTTTGGCATCGGTGCTGCCGATCCCGCCGCCGACGTTGTGATGCATGTTCTTGACGAACTCGTCCCGGTCCTCGTCGGGGACGCCCAGCAGGTCGGCGATGACCAGCAGGGTGAACGGCGCCGCGAAGCCGCCGATGAACTCACCGGCACCGGGCGCGAGGAATTCGTCGAGTACCGCATCGGCGAGCTCCCACATGGCGTCCTCGTTCTCCTTGAGGCGCTTGGGAGTGAGCAGCCGCATCAGCAACGCCCGATGGTTGGTGTGCGTCGGCGGGTCCAGCGTCGGCAGCTGGTCGCTGAACGGCAGTTCGTCGCGGTGCTTGTCGATCAGACCGGACACCGTCGCACCGCCCAGGTCGCCGTCGAGTGGCACCGGGAAGCCGGGGAACGGGCCGGTCACCGCGATGCACGAGGAGAACACCTCGGCGTTGCCGGCCACCGCGCAGGCCTCGTCCCAACCGGTCACCATCATCACGTTGTGGTGCGGCTCCCGGGTGACCGGCGAGCGCTCCCGCAGTGCGCGCAGGTACGGGTAGGGATCGGCCACCACCGCGGCGTCCTGAAAGAAGTCAATCGTGTCTGGATCCATCACGAGCCGGCTGCACTCCCTCCAAGCAACACTCTCATATCCGAGAATGTGATTCTCGTCTGTGGTCAACAGACTTTCACACGGGCGGGTGCCCGTCAACGTCGGCCCTGCTCAGCTGTTGGACCGCGCGGCGTCCATCAACGCATTCGCCTGGCGATCGCCGTGCTTGTGCTGGCTGAGCGCGCGAATCTGAACGTCGTGCCCCTCGGCGGCCTTGCGCAGCGCGCCCACGGTGGCCTGATCGCGGGCGATGTGGGCGAAGGGGTCGAACGAGTACCAGCGCATGGCGTTCTCGTGAGTCATCTTGTGGATCTCGGCATCGGTGGCGTTGTTGGCCGACAACACGTTCCACAGCTCCTCGGGCGCGCCCGGCCACATCGAATCGCTGTGCGGGTAGTCG
This sequence comes from Mycolicibacter sinensis, assembly GCF_001673565.1. GTDB lineage: Bacteria > Actinomycetota > Actinomycetes > Mycobacteriales > Mycobacteriaceae > Mycobacterium > Mycobacterium sinense_C. The sequence goes on along the minus strand of NZ_LZMF01000032.1, from coordinate 113,029 downwards.
GCCTCCCAGGCGATGTTGTCGATGCCGATCTCGTGGCGGAGCTTGACCCCGACCGGGTCGGAGATGAAGCAGGTCAAAAAGTGTTCGCGGAAGACTTCCGACGGAACCTTGCCGCCGAAATCCTGACCGGTCCAGACCGAATGCATCTCGTAGGTGCGGTCCACCCGCTCCAGGAAGTACGGAATCCACCCGGTGCCGCCCTCGGACAGGGCGATCTTGAGATCCGGGTATTCCTTGATCGGCCGGGACCACAGCAGGTCGGCTGCCGCCTGGACGATGTTCATCGGCTGCAGGGTGATCATCACGTCCATCGGCGCATCGGGTGCGGTGATGGCCAGCTTTCCCGACGACCCGATGTGCACATTGAGCACGGTGTTGGTGTCACACAGCGCCCGCCACAACGGGTTCCAGTATTCATCGTGGAAGCTCGGGTATCCCATCGCCGCCGGGTTCTCGCTGAAGGTCAGCGCGTGCACGCCCTTCTTGGACACCCGCCGCACCTCCTCGGCACACTTCTCGGCGTCCCAGATCACCGGCAGCGCCATCGGGATAAAGCGCGCGGGATACGCCCCGCACCATTCGTCGATGTGCCAGTCGTTGTAGGCCCGCACCAGCGCCAACGAGAAGTCCGGGTCGTCGGTGGCGAACAGCCGGCCGGCGAAGCCGGGGAACGACGGAAAACAGATCGAGCCCAGGATGCCACCGGCGTTCATGTCCTTGACCCGCTCGTCGACGTTGTAGCAACCGGGGCGAATCTCATCCAGGCCTTGGGGCTCTAGGCCGTACTCCTCCTTGGGACGCCCCGCGACGGCATTGAGCGCGACGTTGGGGATCACCACGTCGCGGAACTGCCAGGTGTCGGAGCCGTCGGCGTTGTGCACCAGCCGCGGCGCATCATCGAGGTACTTGCGCGGAAGGTGGTTGGCGAACATGTCCGGCGGCTCAACGGTGTGGTCATCGACGCTGACCAGAATCATGTCGTCCTTGTTCACGGCCATCCTCCGATCCGGGCCGGCGCGGGCGGCCGACCCTACGACGTCTCTAATGAAAACTAGCTTCCCGTTTTCGGAGAATCAACCTTCTCCAGCGATCCGGCGGTTCGGGGTGCCCGCGCCGCCGGGCGACACCCGAGACCCGCACTCCCCGCGGTTCTACCTGCATCGACAGCGCAGTGTTGACCAATCGCGCGAAACATGGAAATCTGTTGGTCAAATATGAGAATGTGATTCTCGCATGCGAGGAGGAACGATGCGCTTGGCTCCGCTGTCGGCGTCCCAATGGGACGACGAGGAGGTTCAGCGTGCTCTCGCCCAAGTGCTGACCGCGGATCGGCGCAACTCGCGCGGCGCCGGCTCAGCGATGACCATGCTGGTCCATCATCCGAAGCTCGCCCGGGCGTTCCTCAAGTTCAACGTCGAGCTGCTCTACCGCGGGACGCTCCCGGGCCCCTTGCGCGAACTCGCGATCCTGCGCACCGCCCACCGCCGCGGCTGCGAATACGAGTGGGTGCACCACATCACGATCGGCAAGCAAGCCGGCCTCACCGACTCCGACATCGAAGACCTGCAGCACGGCGCCGGCCGCGACGAGCTGCACCAGGCGGTGATCAACGCGGCCGACGAACTCGACGAGGCCTCCCGACTGTCCCCCGCCACCGAGGCGGTCCTCACCCAACACCTGGACGAGCACCAAATGATGGAACTCGTCTTCACGGTCGGCTGCTACAGCATGTTGGCCATGGCCTTCAACACATTTGGCGTTGAACTCGATGAAGAACCCGAATCAGAGAGGTAAGACCGTGCCCCATTTCCCCAAACCGGCAGCCGGTAGCTGGACACAGAGCTATCCCGAGCTCGGCACCGAACCGGTCGATTACACCGACTCGTTCGATCCGGCGCATTTCGCCGACGAGCAGGAGGCGATCTTCAAGCGCACCTGGCTACACGTCGGGCGCATCGAGCGGCTGCCCAAGACCGGCAGCTACTTCACCCGGGAACTGCCCTCGGTGTGCACGGGCACCTCGATCATCGTCGTCAAGGGCAAGGACGGCGTGGTCCGGGCGTTCCACAACATCTGCCGCCACCGCGGTAACAAGTTGGTGTGGAACGACTTCCCGAACGAGGAGACCGAGGGCACCTGCCGCCAGTTCACCTGCAAGTACCACGCCTGGCGCTACAGCCTCGACGGCGACCTCACGTTCATCCAGCAGGAGGGCGAGTTCTTCGACGTCGACAAGAGCCAGTACGGCCTGGTCCCGGTGCGCTGCGAGGTCTGGGAAGGTTTCATCTTCGTCAACTTCGACGACAACGCCGGCCCGCTCAACGAATACCTCGGATCCCTGGCCAAGGGCATCGAGGGCTACCCGTTTAGCGAGATGACCGAGGTCTACTCCTACAAGTCCGAGATCGGCAGCAACTGGAAGCTGTTCCTCGACGCGTTCGTGGAGTTCTACCACGCGCCGATCCTGCACCAGGGCCAGTACACCAAGGAAGAGGCCGCCAAGATCCAGAAGTTCGGCTACGAAGCGCTGCACTACGAGCTGGCCGGACCGCACAGCCTGCAATCAACGTGGGGCGGTCAGTCGCCGCCGGCCGACCTCAACATGGTCAAGCCGTTGGACCGGGCGCTGCGCAGCGGACTGTTCGGACCTTGGGACAAGCCGGATCTCATTGCCGACCTCAAGGAATTGCCACCGTCGGTGAACATCAAGCGAGTGCCGCAGTGGGGCATCGACTCCTTCGTGTTCTTCCCCAACTTCATGATTCTGATCTGGGAGCCGGGCTGGTACCTGACCTACCAGTACTGGCCGACCGCTGCCGACAAACACACCTTCGAAGCGAGCCTGTACTTCGTGCCGCCGCGCAATGCCCGGGAGCGTTTGGCCCAGGAATTGGCCGCGGTGACCTTCAAGGAGTACGCGCTGCAAGACGCCAACACCCTGGAAGCAACCCAGACCATGATCGGCACGAAGGTCGTGGACGACTTCTTGTTGTGCGACCAGGAGGTCCTGATTCGACACCTGCACAAGACCGCCCGTGACTACGTATCCGAATACAAGAAGACCAAGGAGCACGCCAATGGCGCTACCGTCTGACTTCGCTGACCTGCAGCCCTACGCCGACTGGGCCCTGGCGACCGAGCCGGAGCGCTACGCCAAACGGCTGGCCTCCACCATGCCGCAGATGCAGGAGTTCTACGACGCGTCGTTCGGGCGACTCGAGGACGCCATCACCTACCTGGACAAGTTCGACCTGAATGACCTGCCCGAGGACGCGCGGTCGTTGATGCACCTCATGCAGTCGCTGGTGATGGTCTCCTTCCCGATCGAGGCCTGGAAGCAGCCGCGGGTGCCGGACAGCGGCGCGGCCTGGATCGACTGCATCAAGGAACCGGTCGTCTAAAGGTGCTGACGCTCAAGGCAGCCGGGCTGCTCGACGTCGACTCCGGAGAGATCATCCGGCCCGGGGCCATCCGGGTCGACGGCGACAAGATCGTCGGCATCGGCGAAGCCCCGGCCTCCGGTACGGATCACGAGGTGCTGGATCTCGGTGACCTGATCCTGCTGCCCGGGCTGATGGACATGGAGGTCAACCTGCTGATGGGCGGCCGGGGTGAGAACCCCGGCCTGTCCCAGGTGCAAGATGATCCGCCGACCCGGGTGCTGCGTGCGGTGGGCAATGCGCGCCGCACGCTGCGCGCCGGCTTCACCACGGTGCGCAACCTCGGGTTGTTCGTCAAGACCGGCGGATACCTGCTCGACGTCGCACTGGGCAAGGCGATCGACGCCGGCTGGATCGAAGGCCCGCGGGTGGTGCCGGCCGGCCACGCGATCACCCCGACCGGGGGCCACCTGGATCCGACGATGTTCGCGGCGTTCATGCCAGGCGTTCTGGAGCTGACCATCGAAGAAGGCATCGCCAACGGCGTCGACGAGATCCGCAAGGCGGTCCGCTACCAGATCAAGCACGGCGCACAGCTGATCAAGGTGTGCTGCTCGGGCGGTGTGATGTCGTTGACCGGAGAGGCCGGCGCTCAACACTATTCGGACGAAGAGCTGCGCGTCATCGTCGACGAGGCGCACCGGCGCGGGCTGCGAGTGGCGGCGCACACCCACGGCGCAGAAGCGGTCAAACACGCGGTGGCGTGCGGGATCGACTGCATCGAACACGGGTTCCTGATGGACGACGAGGCGATCGCGATGCTCGTCGAGCACGACCGCTTCCTGGTCACCACCCGGCGCCTGGCCGAGGCGATGGACGTCTCCAAGGCTCCGCCGGAACTACAGGCTAAGGCGGCCGAGATGTTCCCCAAGGCCCGCACCTCGATCAAGGCCGCCTACGAGGCGGGGGTCAAGATCGCCGTCGGCACCGATGCGCCGGCGATCCCGCACGGCCGCAACGCCGACGAACTGGTCACCCTGGTCGACTGGGGCATGCCGCCCGCCGCGGTGCTCAAGGCGGCTACCGTGACGGCGGCCGAGCTGATCAACGCCGCCGACCGCGGCCGGCTGGCCGAGGGACTACTCGCAGACATCATCGGCGTGCCGGGAGATCCGTTGTCCGACATCAGCGTTACCCAGAACGTGAAGTTCGTCATGAAAGGCGGTCAAGTGTATGTCAACAAGAACTGACGAGCTCGTCGAGATCCAGCAACTACTCGCCCGCTACGCGGTGACCATCACCCAGGGCGACATCGACGGACTGGTGGGGGTGTTCACCCCGGACGGCACCTACAGTGCTTTCGGCGAGACCTATTCGCTGGACCGGTTTCCGGTACTGGTCGACGCCGCCCCCAAAGGCTTGTTCATGACCGGAACCCCGGTGATCGAACTCGACGGCGACACCGCGACCGGCACCCAACCGCTGTGCTTCATCGACCACGCCAGCCACGACATGCGGATCGGCTACTACAACGACACCTATGTGCGCACCGCGGACGGCTGGCGATTGAAGACCCGGGCGATGACGTTCATCCGCCGCAGCGGTGTCCACGATTCCGGGCGCCCACACGCGATCGGTCGCCCCTCATCGAAATGAATGTCTCTGAATTCCAAGCAGATCTGCGCGCCTGGCTCGACGACAACGACCTGACCCCGGGTGCGGATCACTCCCTGGAAGCCCACATCAAACAGTTCGGCCGGGTCTGCGCGGCGCTCTATGAGGCCGACTGGATGCGGTACGGCTGGCCGGTCGAGGCCGGCGGCCTGGGCGGTCCGGCGATGCTGCGGGCGGTCGTCGGCGAAGAGGTCGTCGGCCGCGGACTCGCCGAGCCGGGCCCCTACTCGATGCTGGAAGTGCTGGCGCCGACCATGATCGACTACGCGCCACCGGAACTCGCCGCGGAGATGGTGCCCCGGCTGCTGTCCGGCCGCGAACTCTGGTGCCAGGGCTTCTCCGAGCCGGGCTCCGGCAGCGATTTGGCATCGCTGTCCACCCGCGCCACCCCCGACGGCGACAACTGGATCATCAAGGGCCAGAAGGTCTGGACCAGCTTCGCCCAGCATTCGACGCGCTGCGTCCTGCTGACCCGCACCGCCCCCGGACATGACGGCATCACCGCATTCTTCGTCGACATGGACACCCCCGGCATCACCGTGCGCCCGCTGCGGACAATGCACGGCGTGGACGAGTTCTGCGAGGTCTACTTCGACGACGTGGTGGTCCCCGCCGAGCGCATGCTCGGCAAGCCCGGCGACGGCTGGCGGCTCGCGATGGATCTGCTGCCCTTCGAACGCTCCACCTGCTTCTGGCAGCGAATCGCCTACCTGTACTCGCGGATGGATCGACTCATCGCCGAGACGACCGAGACCGACGACGCCGAGCTGGGCGAGGCCTACCTCGCGCTGCATACACTGCGCTGCCGGTCCCGCGCCACCCAGCACCGGCTGGACGGCGGCACCCGGCTGGGCCCGGACACCTCGATCGACAAGGTGCTGCTGGCCACCGCCGAACAGAAGCTCTTCGATACGGCGCGCGACATGTTGCCGGGCACCATCGAGCTCGGCGAATCATCCTGGCGCACCGAGTTTCTCTACTCTCGCGCGGCGACCATCTACGGCGGTACCTCGGAGATCCAGCGCAACATCATCGCCCGCCGACTGCTCGACCTCGGGAAGGAGTGACGATGACCACCGGGATGGACACCGCGTCGATCGCTCTGCTGGAAGATGCCCTGCGCAAGACCATGGCGTCGTGTTCCGGCGCCGAGCTGGATGGCGCCCTGGCCGAACTCGGCTGGGCCGAAATGCTTTCCGAGGACCCGGACCTGGCCATCCCGCTGGTCTTCCGGCTGCTCGGCGAGACCGGGGCACACGCCTCTGCGCTCAACGACGTGATACTGGAGACCATCGGCGGCCTGCCCGGCGGCACTCCCCCGATGCCTTACGCCGGCGGCAGCTGGGTGATCTGGGAACGCAGCGTTCACGAGGGCAATCCCGTTCTTGGCGGGCTGCCGCTGCGCGAAGTGCCCGGCGGAGAACTGATGCGGGTGGGTGAGGCGCGCCGCGCGCTGGGCTGGTGGCTGGTCGGCTCGGCGCGGGCAATGCTGGCGCTGGCCCGCCAGCACGCCCTGGACCGGGAGCAGTTCGGTAAACCGATCGCCTCCTTCCAGGCCGTCCGGCACCGGCTCGCCGAAACCCTGGTCGCCATCGAGGGCGCCGAGGCCACCCTCACCGTGCCCGTCAGCGAAAGCCCGGACCTGACCTCCATGCTGGCCAAAGCCGCCGCCGGCAAGGCCGCTCTGACCGCGGCCAAGCACTGCCAGCAGGTGCTCGGCGGCGTCGGATTCACCGCGGAACACGATCTGCACCGCCACATCGAGCGCGTGCTGGTGCTGGACGGATTGCTCGGCAGCGCCCGGGAATTGACCCGCCGGGCCGGCGGCGGCCTGCGAGCCCGCCGCTCGGCACCGCGACTGGTGAATCTCTAACCGCGAGCAGTCGCGAAAGCCCCCAAATCCGAGTGGATTTGGGGGCTTTCGCGACTGCTCGCGCTGGTTTTATCGCGGCAGGCCCAGCACCCGTTGCGCGATGATGTTGCGCTGGATCTCCGAGGTGCCACCGGCGATCGTCCCGGAGAAGCTGCGCAGGTAGCGATCGAACCAGCTCGAGGTCGCGTAGTCCTCGTTCATCGGCGTGTAGGTACCGGAGTTGGCCGGATGCGTCAGCCCGCTGCTGCCGGCCGCGTCGAGCGCGTGCTCGGCGGCGGACTGCACCGCCTCGGAGCCCAGCAGTTTGAGCACCGAGAGCGCCGGGACGTCCTGCTCCCCGCGAGCCGCCTGCGCCAAGGCCACCGAGCCGAGCAGCCCCAGCGCCTGGTTGTCCATCAACAAGGTGGCGAACCGGTCGCGGTTCAGCGCCCCGACCGGCCGCAGGTCATGGATCAGGTCGCGCAGCCGATCGGCGAAGCTCATCCACAGCAGGGTGCGTTCATGGCCGAGTGAGCCGTTGGCCACTCCCCAGCCGCCATTGAGCGGGCCCACCAGGTTCTCGGCGGGCACCTGGACATCGGTGAAGAAGACCTCATTGAAATCGACATCGTCGTGGCCGCATGCCGAGGCGAAGGGCCGTCGCACCACTCCCGGGGCGTCGGTCGGTATCAGCAGCACGCTGATGCCCTTGTGCTTCGGGGCCTCCGGGTCGGTGCGGACGAAGGTCAACAGTACGTCGGCATCGTGGGCGCCCGAGGTCCAGACCTTCTGGCCGTTGACCACGAAGTGGTCGCCGGTCAGCACCGCGCGAGTCTGCAATCCGGCCAGATCCGAGCCCGCACCGGGTTCGCTCATGCCCAAGGAGGCGGTGATCTCGGCCCGCAGGATGGGAACCGCCCACCGCCGCTTCTGCTCCTCGGTGCCGAACGACAGCAGGGACGCCGCGATGATGCCGACCCCCTGCGGGTTGAAGCTGGGGTAGATCCGCCGGCGGGAAAGCTCCTCGGAGTGCACGTATTGCTGCAGAATGCTGGCGTTGCGGCCACCGAATTCGGGAGGGTTGCCGGGCAGCAACCAGCCGTTGTCGAACAACAGGCGCTGCCAGCGCCGCGCCCACTCGGGGACGTGCGAGCACGACCGGGACCGCTCGAGCGCCTCGGCTTCGGTCGGCAGGTGCTCGTCGAGGAACGCCGAGAACTCGGCGCGGAAACTCTCGACATCGGCATCAAAGGTGAGTTGCACCGGCACTCCTCGACTCGTGCGCCCCGGGGTCTTCCGCTGGCGGACCGGCTCGGATCTTGCGAGTCCGCTTCCATAGACGCACGGATGAGAATATCATTCTCGAATGGAGAAGTTGCGATCTCTGAATCGTCACCCCTTGGCCGGTGGCCTGCGGCGCCGGCAGGTTACCGTCCAGTACAGTTGCGCTGTGCCTTGCCTTCCGCACACCAGGCCGGAGTGCCGGTGACCAGCCCGAGCGAAGAACCAGCCTGGAAGCAGCGCGCGGTCGAACGCTCGATCAAAACGGCGAAAATACGTGCGGCCCAACGTGTTCAACGCTTTTTGGATGCTGCGCAGTCAATCATCATCGAAAAGGGCAGCACCGACTTCACCGTCCAGGAAGTCGTCGACCGCTCGCGGCAGTCGCTGCGCAGCTTCTACCTGCAGTTCGACGGCAAGCACGAGTTGCTGCTGGCGCTCTTCGAGGACGCCCTGAGCCGGGCGGCCGAACAGATCCGCGCCGCGACGGCGAACTATCCCGACCCGCTGGAACGCCTCAAGGTCGCCGTCGAGCTGCTGTTCGAGTCGTCCCGCCCGGACCCGGCCGCCAAACGGCCGCTGTTCACCGATTTCGCCCCGAGCCTGCTGCTGACCCACCCCACCGAGGTCAAGGTCGCCCATACCCCGCTGTTGGCGTTGCTCGCCGAGCTGACCGAACAGGCGGCGGCCGCCGGGCAGTTGCGCGCCGGGCCCAACCCCCGGCGGGTGGCCGCGATGATCATGCAGACAGTTATGTTCAACGCCCAATCCAGCCCGGCCTCAACGGATCCGGCGGTCAAGCCGCTGACCGCTGACGAGGTCTGGGATTTCTGCGCACACGGCTTCGCGCGCAACTGAGCGGCCGCCCGGCGCACGTCCGTCGGCGCCGCAGCCGATGCCGTCCGGCGGCCCCGACACGGCCTTTGCCCGGCGCTGGTTTGCGTCGCACCGCCAACCCTGGACTTCCCATGCCGAAACGCATAACCTCATTCTGCGAACGTAATTATCGCTGAATGAGAAGGGGATTATCCATGTCGGTGCAGACGGTGTTGGACGACATTCGGAAAGTCCCCGGCACCGGCGACGTGATTCCGATCATCGATCCGGCCACCGAAGAACAGCTCACCGAGTTCACCGACTGCGGGCCCGAAGCCGTCAACGACGCCGTCGCCCGCGCCAAGGCCACCGCCGAATCCGGGGTGTGGTCGCAGATGGCCGACTACGACCGGGCCAAGGTGCTGTGGCGGATCGCAGACCTGATCGACGAGAACGCCGAGATCCTGGCCGAACTCGAGTCCGTCAACGCGGGCATCCCCGCTTCCCAGGCCGCGATCATCACCAAGGTCGGGTCGGAGTGGTTCCGCTACTACGCCGGCTGGTGCACCAAGATCGACGGCATCGCCCGCGACGTCAACACCGGCGGCCTGACCGGCATCGAGTCACATCAGCACGTCTACACGCTGCGCGAGCCCTACGGCGTGGTGGGGCTGATCTTCCCGTGGAACGGTCCGGTCTTCAACTTCTGCGCCAAGCTGGCTCCGTCGCTGGCCGCCGGCTGCAGCAGCGTCGTCAAGCCGGCCGAGGAGACCCCGCTGTCCGCGCTGGTCTTGAACCGCATCCTGTCCGAAGCCGGGGTGCCCGACGGCGTGGTCAACATGGTGCTCGGCTACGGTCACACCGCCGGCGCGGCGATCACCGCCCATCCCGACGTCGAGAAGGTCGCATTCACCGGATCGACCGAAGTGGGCCGGGAGATCGTGAAAGCCTCGGCCGCAACCAATCTCAACAAGGTGACCCTGGAGCTCGGCGGAAAGTCGCCGGTGCTGATCTACGACGACGCCGATCTGGACATGGCCATCACCATGGCGGCGTTCGGCACCTTCGTGCACTCCGGGCAGGCCTGCGTCTGCGGGTCGCGCATCTTCGCCCAGCGCGGCGTCTACGAGCGGGTCGTGGAGGGCATCGCCAACATGGCCAACAGCATGCAGCTCGGCGGCCCCAAAGACGACGGCGTCATGGTCGGGCCGCTGATCAGCCAGAAGCAGCTCAGCCGGGTGCTGGGTTATCTGGAGCAGGGCAAGGCCGACGGCAATGAGCTGGTCACCGGCGGGCACCGGCTGGACCGCAAGGGCTACTTCGTGCATCCCACCGTCGTCACAGGCGTCGACCCTGACTCCAGCCGGCTGTTCCAGGAGGAGATCTTCGGGCCGGTGGTCACGATCCTGCCGTTCGATGACGACGACGAGGCGATCGCGTTGGCCAACAACAGCACCTACGGTCTGGCCGCCACCGCGTGGACGTCCAACCTGGGCCGGGCCCACCGGCTGGCCAAGCGGCTCAAGGCCGGAACGGTGGGGCTCAACTGCCAGATGCAGTTCGACCACTCGATGCCGTTCGGCGGCTACAAGCAGTCCGGCTGGGGCTACGAGTCCGGCAAGGCCGGCATTGAAACCTACCTCCAGACGAAGATCGTCTGGGCGCAGATGTAGCGCGGGCCGAGAACACGAGGTGATGCACATGCCTACCGTCCCTTACCGAATCGTCCAGTGGACCACCGGAAACGTCGGGAAGAGCTCCGTCCGGGCGATCGCGGCCAATCCGGATTACGAACTCGTCGGGCTCTTCGCGTGGTCGGATGACAAAGTCGGTCGTGACGTCGGCGAGCTGGCCGGCATCGACCGCCTCGGCGTCGCGGCCACCAACGACGCCGCGGCGCTGCTGGCGCTGAAACCCGACTGTGTCGTCTACAACCCGATGTGGATCAACGTCGACGAACTGGTGCAGATCCTTTCGGCCGGCGTCAATGTCGTGACGTCGGCGTCCTTCATCACCGGCCGCAATCTCGGCGATGATCGAGCCCGGCTCGACGAAGCGTGCCGCAAGGGCGGGTCCACCCTGTTCGGTTCCGGAGTCAGTCCCGGCTTCGCCGAGCTGCTGGCGATCGTGGCGGCCACCGCCTGCGACCGGATCGACAAGATCACCATCACCGAATCGGCCGACACCACGCTGTATGACTCCCCCGACACCGAGCGCCCGGTCGGCTTCGGCGTCGCGATCGACGACCCGGATCTGGCGCCGATGGCAGCCAAGGGCACCGCGGTATTCGCCGAGGCGGTGCAGCTGGTCGCCGACGCGATCGGCGTCGAGCTCGACGAGATCACCTGCGTCTCCGAGTACGCGCAGACCACCGAGGATCTGCCGATGGCGTCGTGGACCATCCCGGCGGGCCATGTGGCGGGGGTGTTCGCCAGCTGGCGGGGAATCGCGGGCGGCGAGACCGTGGTCGACATCAATGTGCGGTGGCGCAAAGGCCAGACGCTGCAGCCGGATTGGGAGATGGACGGCGACGGCTGGAGGATCACCATCGACGGCCGCCCGACGGTGAACATGCAGGTCGGCTTCACCCCGCCACCGGACATGATCGCCGCCGCGAAGTCCATCGACGATTTCTTCGAGCTCGGCCACATCATGACCGCGATGCCGCCGATCAACGCCATTCCGGCCGTGGTGGCCGCCGAGCCCGGCATCGCCACCTACAACGATCTGCCGCTTCCGCTGCCGCGCTGGTCGGCTCGCAACCGGTCGTAGAACTACTCGCCGCCGGGCGAGAGCAGCCGCTCGGCCGCCGAGTACGGGTCATCGCTTCCATCGACAACCAGCTCGGCGAGTCGGTGCAGCGCCGGATGGGTTCGCAGCCGGGTCTGGGCCAGCGACAGGATCTGTGAGCGGGCCCGTGCCAACCGGCGCTCCCGGCTGTCGGTGCGGTGATGGGCCTCGATGGTGTCCACCAGCTCATCGAGCCCCTCGCCGCGCGCGGCGATCAGGGTGAGAATCGGTGCGCCGGTGTGCTTCAGCTCGACCCGCAGCTCGCGGACGGTCTGCTGGGCACCCTCGCGGTCGGCCTTGTTGACCACCACGATGTCGGCCACCTCCAGTAACCCGGCCTTGGCGGCCTGGACCGCGTCGCCGGCACCGGGATTGAGCACGACGACCGTCGGGTCGGCGATCGCGGCGATCTCGATCTCGGATTGGCCCACCCCGACCGTCTCCAGCAGCAGCACGTCGTAACCGAGTCCGGCCAGCAGCTGGAGGGCCGCGGGCACCGCTTCGGCCAGCCCGCCGAGGTGTCCGCGGGAGGCCACCGACCGGATCAGCACCGCCGGATCGTTGATGTGCGCGGCCATTCGGATGCGATCGCCGAGCAGTGCGCCGCCGCTGTAGGGCGAGGACGGGTCGACGGCGAGCACCGCGACCCGCAGCCCCCGTTGCCGATACGCCCCGACCAGTGCGGCGATCGTGGTGGACTTGCCCGCGCCGGGCGGCCCGGTCACCCCGATGACCCGGGTGGTGGCGGGCCCGACGGCGGACAGCACCTCGGCCCGCCGGCCGCTTTCGACCAGGCTGAGCAGCCGCCCCGTCGCCCGCACGGATCCATCACGCGCGGCGGCGAGCAACTCGGCGATCGTCATCGCAGGGATCAGTTCTTGTTCGCGGTGAGCCGATCGATGATGTTGTTGAAGTCCTCGGTCTTGAACGACTGGTCTTCGGCCATGTTCGCGAAATCCAGGGTGGCCAGCACCGAGCGCTCCAAGTGGATGTTGAGCAGCCGCTTGGTGCTCTCGACTGCCTGGCGCGGCAGCTCAGCGATGCGTTTGGCGCATGAGATCGCTTCGGCTAGCGGGTCTTCCACGACGTGGTTGGCCAAACCGAGCTCCACTGCCCGCGCGGCCGGGATACGGGCCCCGGTCAGCGCGTACTCCTTGGCCTGCAGCAGGCTCATCTGCAGCGGCCAGGTCAGCGGGCCGCCGTCGGCGGCGACCAGACCCACCTGCACGTGCGGGTCGGCGAGATAGGCGGATTCGGCCATGTAGACGATGTCACTGAGCGCCACCAGGCTGCAGCCCAGCCCGACGGCGGGACCGTTGACCGCGGCGATGACCGGGGTGCGGCAGCGTGCCATACCCAGCACGATCTCACGGCCGTGCAGAATCGTCTTGGCGCGCAGCTTCTCATCGCGGCGCAGCTCGTCGAGGTAGGCGAAGTCGCCGCCCGCGGAGAATGCCCGCCCGCTTCCGGTCAGCACCGCCGCCCTCGCGTCGTGGTCTTCCTCCAGTTGCGCCCAGAGTTTCGCCAGTCCGGTGTGCAGCGCGTCGTTGACGGCATTGAGCGCGTCGGGGCGGTTGAGCGTGATGATCCGCAGCGGGCCGTCGGCGCGCACGTCGATTTCGTCAGGCAGGTCATACATTTCAAACTCCCAATCCCAGGATTCGGCCGGCAATAATGTTCTTCTGGATCTGCGAGGTCCCGCCCATCACACTCTGGGCGCGACTGTAAAGATAGGCGCTGAGCAGGTCGGGATCGTCGACACCGCCGACCGCCAGCGCGGCGTGGCCCACCGACTGCTCCACCCAGGTCATCAGCAACTTGTCCAGCGAGCCTTCCGGTCCGTGCGAAAGCCCGTCGAGCTGTTCGGAGAGCCGGCGGCGCACATGCAATCGCAGCATCTCGGTTTCCACTGCCGCCCAGGCCAATTCCTCCGGAACATCGCCCCCGGCACCCTCGAAGCGACCCGCCATCTGACGGACCAGCTTGCCGTAGCGGGCAGAATAGCCCAGCGTCGACGGTTCGCGCTCATGGCCGACGACGGTCATCGCCAGCTTCCACCCCTCGCCCGGTTCGCCGACCATCTGACTCGCGGGGACGGTGGCACCGTCGAAGAGCACCTGCCCGAATTCGGTGGTGACGCCGTTGATCATCTGCAGCGGCCGCTGTTCGATGCCGGGCTGGTGCATGGAGATGATGAACGCCGAGATACCGCGGTGCCGCGGGGCGTCCTTATCGGTGCGGGCCAGCAGTAGACACCAGTCGGCGACGTCGGAGTAGCTGGTCCAGATCTTGTGTCCGTGAATGACGTAGTCGTCGCCGTCGCGGGTAGCGGTGGTGGTCAGCGACGCCAGATCCGAGCCGGCCCCGGGTTCGGAGAAGCCCTGGCACCAACGCTGCGTTCCGTCGATCATGCCGGGCAGGAATCGTTGCTGCAGTTCGGGACTGGCGTGCCGGCCCAGGCCCACGACCAGGTAGCCCAGGCTTGGCCGCGGCGCGGCACCGGCGGCCGCCAGCTCCTCGTCGACGATCACGTCATAGACCGGTGGCAGCTCCTGGCCGCCGTATTCGCGTGGCCAGGACACCCCGAAGAATCCGGCGCCGTAGAGGGCCTGATGCCATTCGCCTTGGCGCGCCCAGTACTCGTCGTCGCCGGCGGCGGGGAAGGTGCCGGCCCGCTCGGTCAACCAGGACCGAAGCCGGCTGCGGAACTCGGCTTCCTCGGGCGAGTCACGAAAGTCCATCAGCGATCTCCCTTATCGTCACGGGCCACAGGGCCGTCGAGGTCAGTGCCCGCCGCAGGTACACGTGCGCCAGGCATTCCCAGGTGTTGCCGATACCGCCGTGCACCTGAATCGCGGTCTCGCACACCGTCCGAGCGCTGCGGGCGCAATAGATCTTGGCGATGCGGGCGGCGCGCACCGCCTCGGCCGCCTCGGCTTCGTCGACCGCCCAGGCGGCGTGGCGCAGCACGCTCACCGAGCCTTCGATCAGCGCCAGCCCTTCGGCGAGCAGGTGGGCGATCGCCTGATAGCTCCCGATGGGTTTGCCGTACTGCTCCCGAATCTTGGCGTAGTCGCACGCCAAGGCGTGTGCGCCGCGCGCGGTACCAACCAGATCGGCGGCGGTCGTCGCCAGTGCCAGCGCCTGCCAGCGCAACGCATCCCCGGCGCTGAGCTCGCCGGCCTGCTGCAGCGCACCGGCCAGGTCGGCTCCGGTCCGGGTCAGGTCGGCACCGCTGCGCGGCGCACCGACCGGGGCGGTCAGCACCGCATGCTCGCGCAGAGTCGCGGCGTGCGCAGCCCCGCGGGCGTCGATCGCAACATCGTTGAACGCGACCGTGGTCGGCTCTTCACCGAGCGGCAGGTGCCGGCTCAGATCGTCGGCGAGCACCGGCCCGAGGAACGGCACGTCGACCAGGCCGCGCCCGAACTCCTCGGCAACGATCGCCACCTCCACCCCCGACGCGCCGTCGGAGCGCAGCGAGCGCCAACCGGTCTGGGCGACAGTCTTTTCCAAGCGTGTCACCCGAGCGGCATCGTCAAGCTCGGCGACCGAGCCCGGGCCCAGGTCGTCGGCGAGTTTCGCTGCGGCATCCCGCAGTTGGCGCTGCTCAGCATTCAGCCGGACATCCATAGGCGCTCCTTCAGTAGTCGACGCAATAGCTTTCCGGACGGCAGCCGGGGGATCTCGGGTACGACCACCACCCGGCTGAGTCGTTTGTAGGACGCCAGGCGCTCACCCACCAGCGCCGCGAGCTCGGCTTCGTCGACCGGTGCGCGCAGCGTTACCGCCGCGACGACGGCCTCTCCGCCGGCCGCGTCGGGCACCCCGAACACGCCGCAGTCGGACACCGCCGGATGCTCGTGCAGCACCGCCTCGATCTCGGCGGGAGCGACCTGGAAGCCGCGCACCTTGATCATCTCCTTGCAGCGGTCGGTGATCCGCAACCAGCCGTCGGCGTCCAGATAGCCGATGTCGCCGGTGTGAAACCAGCTGTCGCGCAACACTTCTGCGGTCGCCTCGTCGGGAAGGTAGCCGGCCATCAGCGAATCGGAGCGGGCGCGGATCTCACCGGCGACGCCGGGCGGCAGCGGCTCGCCGCTATCCACATCCACCACCTGCAGCTCGACCCCGGGCACCGGCCGCCCGACCGTGTCGAGGCGCGCCGTATCGGTCGGACCGCAGGCGAGCACCGGCAGTTCGCTGGTGCCGTAGGCCGGCACCCATCGGACCCCGGTGCGCCGGGTGACCTCCTCGGCGACGGCGGCGGCGACCGGCGTGGCGCCCCACATGATGAAACGCAGCGACGACAGGTCGAACGCCTCCAGGTCCGGATGGCCGGCGATGGCCAGTGCGATCGGCGCCACCGCCATCTCCACGGTGATCCGGTCTTCACCGATCGTTGCCAACATCACGTCGATGTCGAAACGGCGATGCAGGCGCACCCGCGCCCCGACACTCAATGCGGTCAGGATGTTGAGCAGGCCGAGGATATGCGACGGCGGCGTCGCGACCTGGATCCGGTCGTCGGCGGTCAGCCCCAGGGCATCGCGCCAGTGCCGCACGCCCGCGGCAAGCGAGGCATGGGTGTGCCGCACCGCTTTGGGCAGCCCGGTGGTGCCGGAGCTGAACACCAGCAGTGCGTCGGCGCGGGGATCGACCGGCGGCGGGCCGGCGGCCGGGGCAGCGGAGACCGGTTCGTCCAGATGCCGCATCGGCATCAGCTCGGCCAGCACCGGAAGGTCGCCGAGCGCGTAGCGGGGTTCGGTCAGGGCCAGGGCGTGCGCCACCTCGTCGCGCTTCCAGGCGGGGCTGATCAGGGCGGCGACGGCCCCCAGCCGCCAGATGGCGCACACGGCGATGACGAACTCGGGCCGGTTCGAGGCCATCAGCGCCACCCGGTCGCCGGCGCGGACACCGTCGCCGGCCAGGGCGGCTGCCAGCGCATCGGCGCGTGCGTCGAGCTCCGGCAACGGCAACTGCCGGTCCTCGAACGCGAGCACCGCGGTGGATGGCGCAGGCAACCCAGACAACATTTGAGAAGATCCTATCGGTTTGAGAGAATAGTATTCTCTGTAACGAAGAACGCAAACCGGAAGGGGTGGTCATGGCGGTCACTCATGTTTTCCAGCGGGCAACCGTGACCCGCATCGTCAAAGAGACCTCCGACGCTTACACGTTCGTGCTGGCGCCGCACCAGACTCCGTTCGCCTACCGAGCCGGCCAGTACGCGACGTTTCAGGTCAACGTCGGCGGCGAGGAGCTCTACCGGTCCTACTCGATGTCGAGTGCGCCGGAGACCGACTCCGAGCTGATGACCACGGTCAAGCGGGTTCCCGGCGGGAAGGTGTCGAACTGGCTGCTGGACAACGTCGCCGAAGGCGACGAACTGACCATGACCCGCGCGGCCGGCACCTTCTGCCTGGATCCCTCGGACACCCCGCTGCTGGGGTTCTCCGGCGGGAGCGGGATCACACCGATCCTGTCGCTGGCCAAGAGTGCGCTGGCGGGCACCGATCGCACCGTACGGCTGCTCTGTGCCGACCGGGACTCCTCATCGGCGATCTTCGACGATGCGCTCAGTGAGCTCGCTGACCGCTACCCGGGCCGACTGTCGGTGCAGCGGCACCGCGACGACACCGACGGACTGCTGGATGCGGCCGCCGTCGCCGCGTTCGTCGGCGACGACACCGGCGCCGACTGCTACCTGTGCGGCCCGGAGGGCTTCATGGCGGTGGTGCGGGGGAACTGGCCGGGACCGGGCCGGCTGTTCGTCGAGGACTTCGACACCACGGCTACACCGGAAGCGCCCGCCACCGAAGGCTCGACCGACACCGCGGCCGAGGTGAGCGGGACGGTGACGATTCACCTGGGCCGCAAGCAGGCGTCGGTGCCCCGGGTCGCCGGCGAGACCCTGCTGCAAAGCGCCCGGCGGGCCGGGCTGGCGCCGCCGTTCTCCTGCGAGGCCGGCAACTGCGGAACCTGCATCGCCCACATCAGCGAGGGCTGCGCGAAGATGATCGCCAACACCGCGCTCGATGACGACGAAGTCGCCGACGGCTATATCCTGACCTGCCAGGGCGTGCCCGAAGGCGGCTCGATCACCGTGCACTACGAGTGATTTTCGGGCCTCAGCCCGCCCCGCACCCCAGGGTGCTCTTGATCTCCAGGTATTCCTGGAACCCGGCGTCGCTCCATTCCCGGCCGTTGCCGCTGCGCTTGTAACCGCCGAACGGCGCGTTCATGTCGAAGGCGTGGTTGATGGTCACCCACCCGGCCCGGATCCGCCGGGCCACCGCACGCGCGGTATCGGCGTCGGCGCCGGAGACGTAGCCGGCCAGGCCGTAGTCGGTGTCGTTGGCGATCTCCACCGCCTCGTCCACGTCGTCGTAGCCCAGGATGCACAGCACCGGCCCGAAGATTTCTTCGCGCGCGATCGTCATCTGGTTGTTCACGTGCGCAAAGACCGTCGGTTGGACGTAGTAGCCGGTGTCGAGGCCGTCCGGACGTCCCGCGCCGCCGGCGGCGACCGTCGCGCCTTCGGCGATGCCCTTCTCGATCAGGCTCTGCACCTTCTCGAACTGCGTCTGGGACGCCACCGGCCCGATGGCGCGGGCATCGTCGGGATCGCCCACCTTCACCTGTCCGGCCACCGCGTTGGCAATCGCGATCGCCTCGTCCATCCGGGAGTTCGGCACCAGCATGCGCGACGGCGCGTTGCAGCTCTGCCCGGAGTTGACCATCATGTTCGCCACGCCGGCGGTGACGCTGTCGACGAACGCATCGTCGTCGAGCACGATGTTGGGACTCTTCCCGCCGAGCTCCTGCGTCACCCGTTTCACCGTGGGCGCGGCGTTCTCGGCCACCGACACCCCGGCCCGGGTCGACCCGGTGAACGACACCATGTCGATGTCGGGGTGCTGCGCCAGGGCCACCCCCACGCCGGGACCGTCGCCGTTGACCATGTTGTACACCCCGGCCGGAACGCCTGCGGCGGCCATGATCTCGGTGAAGATGTAGGCGGAGAACGGCGCCACCTCCGAGGGCTTCAGCACCATGGTGCAGCCGGTGGCCAACGCCGGATAGACCTTCACCGCGATCTGGTTCAGCGGCCAGTTCCACGGGGTGATCAGGCCGCACACGCCGATCGGCTCCCGGGTCACCAGCGTGTCACCGCGCTGTTCTTCGAAGGAGAAGTTCTTCAGCGCGTCGATCGCCGTGAGCATGTGGCCGATGCCCAGCTGCACCTGAGCTCCGGCGGCCAGCGCCGGCGGAGCCCCCATCTCCTCGTGCACCGCGTCGGCGAGATCGGCACTGCGGCGCTGGTATTCGGCCAGGATCGACTGCAGCAGATCCAACCGCTCGGTGCGGCTGGTCTGCGACCAGCTCGCGAAGGCCCGGCGGGCCGCGGCGACCGCGCGGTCGACGTCGGCGGACGAACCCAGCGAGATCGTGCCGCAGCGCTGCTCGGTGGCGGGGTTCTCCACGTCGAGGGTCTTCGGCTCGGCCGGGTCCACCCATTGCCCGTCGATGTAGAACTTGAGGTATTCGCGCATCACTACTCTCCTTCGACTACTGGGTTTCCTCGGGCTGAGGTCGGCCGGCGTGCGCCAGGCCGAAGCTGTAGCGGATGTGGTCGGCGTGACCGTCCGGCACCACCGGGAAGATCACCGGGGCACCGACATCCCGGATCTCCTCGATCCGTTCGCCGACCTGGCCGATGGTCCACGACGGCTGGTACACGCCGGGGCTTTCGGCCACCACCGCCCGGGCCACCCGGCCCGCCAGCGCGATCAGCACTTCGCCGGTGACCGAACAGGACTCGTGCGCAAGCCAGCCCACCACGGGTGCGACCAGCTCCGGTTGCATCGGCGGATAGCCGGAGGTGTCGATGCCCTCGGCCATCCGCGTCACCGCCGCCGGAACCACGACGTTGCACCGGACCCCGGCCGCTGCGCCCTCCAGAGCCACGACGTTGCTCAGCCCGACCACGCCTGCCTTGGCGGCCGCATAGTTGGCCACGCCGCAGTTGCCGTAGAGGCCGCCGATCGAGGAGGTCAGCACGATGCGACCGTAGCCCGCATCGCACATCACCGGGAAGGCCGGGCGCACGACGTGGAACGCGCCCCGCAGGTGCACGTCGAGGACGGCGTCGAAATCCTCGTAGCTCATCTGCCGCAATGAGCCGCGGCGGACGTTGCCGGCGTTGTGGATCAGCACGTCGAGCCGGCCGTAGTGCTCGAGTGCGGCGGCGACGATGGCCTGCCCGCCTTGCGGGGTCGCCACCGAGGCGGTGCACGCGATCGCGTCGCCGCCGGCCGCCCGGATCTCCCCGGCCACCTCCGCGGCCGCCTCGACGCGCACGCCGTCGCCGGTGAGATCGGCGCCGGTGTCATTGACGACGACGCG
Organism: Mycolicibacter sinensis; assembly: GCF_001673565.1. Taxonomy (GTDB): domain Bacteria; phylum Actinomycetota; class Actinomycetes; order Mycobacteriales; family Mycobacteriaceae; genus Mycobacterium; species Mycobacterium sinense_C. Next base: position 92,827 of record NZ_LZMF01000032.1, on the reverse strand, counting down.
GGCACCCCGCTCCGCCAGCAGTTGCGCGTAGGCGCGCCCCAGACCCCGCCCGGCACCGGTCACGACGGCGACGCGGCCGTCGAAACCGGACTCGTGAGGTCTGCTCAAGCGAATGGTTCCTCGCCGGCGAGCTTGGTCCGGTGCAGCATCCGGCCCGAGGCGGGATCGTAGGGGCGGGCCCGGTGCAGCGTCCCGGTGTTGTCCCACATGACCAGGTCCCCGACCGACCACTGGTGCCGGTAGACGAACTGCGGCTGGGTGGCCCAGTCGCGAAGCCGCACCAGGGTTTTGGTGCTCTCGGAGTACTCCATCCCGACGACGTGGCTGGCGGTGCAGCCCAGGATCAACGACTTGCGTCCGGAGCGGTGCGTCCAGACCAGCGGCAGCTCGCACTGGCCGATCGCCATCATCTGTCGCAGCGTAGCGGCTGCCGGCTCGGGGTCGTAGTACAACAGTGAGTTCCACGCCGAGTGCATCGCCCGCAACGAACCCAGCTGCTGCTTGTCCTCTTCGGGCAGCGCATCGTAGGCGGCGTAGGTGTTGCAGAATTCGGTGTCACCGCCGCCGTCGGCCGGCAGCACCTTGCTCGACAGCAGTGACGCGAGGATCGGCACCTCGTTCATCGTGCCGTCCAGGTGCCAGTAGAAGGATCCCTTGAGGTAATCGGCCTGCTTGTTGACGTTGGTGTCCAGGGTGACGTCGTAGACGGCCTCACCGTCCCGCTCGGGCGCCAGCGTGCCCAGCGTTTCGGTGAAGGCGATCTGTTCGGCGTCGGTGAATCCGATCTGAGGGAACACCAGCACGCCGCGCTGTTCGAGAAGCTCGCGGATCGCCCCGGCATGGTCGCCGGACAGCAGCGCTTCCTTATCGGCGTGGACCTCGGTGGCGATGTGCTCGGTGAGGTCCCGTGTCGACAACGTGGTCGTCGTCTTCGATGTCATTGCAGTTCCATACCTTTCAGGTCGCCCGCCTCGCGCCAGTGCTTCAACAGATCATCGAAGGCGTAGAACCCCGGTGAGTACACCTCGCCCAGGAACGAGCGGCTGGCGTCGCCGAATCCACGGCCCTCGTTGTTGTAATAGCCGGGCGTGCATGACAAGTCGAACGCCGAATTGTCGAATGCCAACTCCCGGATGGTGTTCACCCAGGCGTCTTGCCCCTCCTGACTGGGCTCGACGACCGTCGCTCCCCGTTTGAGAGCCTCGGCGATGATGTAGGCGATGTGCTCGGCCTGCTGCTCGAACATCGCGGTGGTGTTGGCAGACACGCCGCCCTGGATGAAACCGGTGTGGAACTGGTTGGGGAACCCGCGGCTGGTCATCCCATGCAGGGTCTGGAACCCGTCGCGCCAGTGGTCGAACAGCGATACCCCGTCGCGGCCTTCGATGACGTCCATCGCGTACCGACGGCTGATCTCCGTGGAGATCTCGAAACCACTGGCGAAGATGACGCAGTCGACCTCGTACTCGACTCCTCCCGCGACAATGCCCTTTTCCGTAAGTCTTTCGACGCCCTTGGATTCAGCCACGTCGACCAGCGTGACGTTGGGCCGATTGAACGCGGGCAGGTAGGTGTCGCTGGAGGTCGGGCGCTTGCACATGAACCGGTAGTACGGCTTGAGCGCTTCGGCGGTCTGCGGATCCTCGACGATGTCGGCGATCCTGCGCCGCAGCCGCTCCATGATCTTGTAGTCCTCCTCCTCCCGCATCGCCATGATCTCCTCGACGCCCAGCGCCGTCGGGTCGGGACTGGCGCCGATGCGAGCGGTCAGGTTGCGACCCAACTCGGTCCAGAAGTCGCACACCATATCGGGGGCATCGAACACCACGCCCTCGAACGGCGACCAGCGATGAAAGTTGCGCTTGCGTTCGGCCTGCCAACCCGGCTGCAGCGACGCGGCCCACTGTGGGTCGGTGGGCTCATTGCCGCGGAAGTCCACCGACGACGGTGTTCGCTGGAAAACATACAGCTGCTTGGCATCCCGGCCTAGGTGCGGGACCAGCTGCACACCGGTAGCGCCGGTGCCGACCAGTGCCACGCGCTTGTCGGCCAGCTTGTCCAAGCCGCCGTTGGCGTCGCCGCCGGTGTAGTCGTAATCCCAGCGGGCCGAGTGGAAGACATGGCCGCCCGCGGTCATGAAGTCCTTGATCCCTGCGATGCCGGGCAACTTGGGCCGGTTGTAGGAGCCCTGCGCCATCACCACGAAATGCGCCCGCAGGTCGTCACCCCGGTTCGTCGTGAGCCGCCAGCGCTTGATCTCCTCGTCCCAGCGGACGGTGCGTACCTGGGTAGAGAAGATCGCCCCGTCATAGAGGCCGAAGTGCTTTCCGATGTTCTGGCAGTGGCCGAAGATCTCGGCGCCGTCGGCGAACTTCTTGGACGGAATGAAGTCGAGCTCTTCGAGCATCGGGATATAGCAGTAGGCGTCGTTGTCGCACTGGATTCCGGGGAAGCGGTTCCAGTACCAGACGCCGCCGAAGTCGCCGGCCATCTCGATGACCCGTACATCCTGCACGCCGGCCTTCTTCAGGTAGGCGCCGGCCAGCAGTCCGGCTATGCCACCGCCGAGGACCACGACTTCGATGTGGGCATCGATGGGTTCACGCGGAGTCACCGCGGTGTGCGGATCGACCTCGGCGAACTCCACGAAGTCATCCTTGAGTTCAAGGTACTGACTCGAGCCGTCGGAGCGAACGCGTTTGGCACGCTCGGCGGCGTACTTGCGCCGGAGCGCTTCGATGTCGACGTCGTCCGGGGTCTGGGTCGGCGGGCAGTCCGTCATCGATCGTTTCCTGTCGGGATCTCTTGAGGCGCACCGGCGCCCATGTACTTCGCCAACTGGTGGTGCAGGTTGACGATGGCGCGTTCCCGGTACGGGTTGGGCCTGGCGCCTTGATAACCAAGCGATTTCATCCCCTGCTGAACCGCAGCCATGTTGGAGAAGTCCTGCGGCAGCACCGAACGCCAGCCCGGGTCACCCACCGGGGTGTACTCCCATTGGGTCTGCGGCTCTTCGCCTTTCGGGAACAGCTCGAACACCGAGACTTCGAAGAGGCACTTGTCGGGGTTGTAGCTGGGATGCGGTCGTGCGCTGTAGCACAGGGCGCTGGTGAGGCCCTGGCCGATCTGGAAGTTCGGGAAGATCTGCCAGGCGGTCCCGGCCTGCCCGAGCACGTCGGCGGGAATCGTCGGCCAGATGACCCCGCGGGCCTCGTCGTCACGGCGTGCCGAGGCCAGCCAGTGCTCCAGGACCTTGTCGGCCGGGGTGCCCTCCGGCAACTCGTCGACCAACCGCTTGGCGGCGTTCACCAGCGTCGCCGTGGTGGTGGCGTTGGTCTCCTCCATGGTGTAGATCTGCATCTCCGCGGTCGACACCCGTGGGTCAGCGCCGGTGCCGAGCCGGATCTTGGACTTGGTGGTCTCCAGGTCGTCGGGAGCGTCGTAGCCGATGTTGCTGTGCTTGCCCTGCGCTTTGGCCCAGCCCTTGAATTCGCCGAACCGGTTGAACTCCGGATGGGTCGTATAGACGTGGTAGGTCTCGTTGAAGGCCTCCATGGCGACCTTCCAGTTGCAGTCGAATTCCAGCCACTTGCGCCACTTGTAGCGCATGTTCTCCAGTCCGAACGGGTCGAGGATCTTGGCCGCCGGGAACAGGTAGTCGGCGAGCGGTTCGCAGTCCGGATCCATGTTGATCCAGACCCAGCCACCCCAGGTGTCGACGCGCACCGGCCGCAGATGGGTGTTCTCGCGCGTCAGCGCGCCCTGCCAGTCGTCCTGTTCGCGGATGTGGGTGCATGCCCCGTCCAACCCGTAGGTCCAGCCGTGGAAGCCGCAGACGAACGACTTACGGGTGCGCGCGCAGGCGTTCTTCGCCCCGGCGGGGGTGTCCACCAGCCGGCGGCCGCGGTGCATGCAGACGTTGTGGTGGGCCCGAAATTCGTTCGACCCGGTGCGCACCACGATGATCGAGTCGTCGAGGATGTCGTAGGTGAGGTAGCTGCCCACCTCCGGCAGATCCTCGACCCGCCCGGCCTGCTGCCAGACCACGCGCCACAACTTGTCCCGCTCGGCGCGGGCGTAGTCGCCACACGTGTAGGCCTCGACGCCGATCGTCATCGGTTGCGAGAGTTCTTCGGCCGCTTGCGGATCGGTCATCACATCCTCCTCATCGCCGCGCGGAAGGTTTCGTCCTTGAGGAACAGCGAGGTGTTGTCGGCGGCGAGGTGGCTCCATTTGAGGTCGAGCCCGCCGTCGACCAGCAGCGTCTGGCCGGTGATGTAGCTGGACAGCTCGGAGAGCAGAAACAGGATCGGGCCGGCCTGCTCCTCGGGCCGCCCGCGGCGTCCCATCGCGATCGCCCGCCGGTCGCGGTCGGGATCGTCGTCGACATAGGTTCCGGACGCCGCCGTCTCGGTGACCCCGGGGGCCACCGCGTTGACCCGGATTCCGGCCGCGGCGAGTTCGAGCGCCATGGTGCGGGTCATCGCGACCACGGCGGCTTTGGCGGTGCCGTAGGCGATATGGAACGGCGCGGTGTTCATCCCGCTGATCGAGGAGATCGACACGATCGAGCCCGGTCGCTGCTGGGACACCAGTTCGGCGGCGACCGCGCGGCTCATGAAGAACGCCGTTTCGAGGTTGTGCGCGAAGATCTCCCGCCACTCCGAGCGCGTTACCCGGGTAGCGGGCATCCAGGTCGACGGCGCAGCGCCACCTGCGACGTTGACCAGGCCGTAGAGCTCACCGTCGGCCCGGCGCGCCGCATCGAGAACCGCGGCGATGCCCTCGTCGGTGGCGGCGTCGGCGGCCACCGGCAGCACCGGCAGGCCCTGGGCGGCCAGCGGCGCGACGTGTTCGTCGAGGTTGTCCGCCGAGCGGCTCACCGCGATCACGGTGGCGCCGGCGCGCGCCGCCATCGCGGTGATCGTCGTACCGATGCCCCCACCACCGGCTCCCGACACCACGATGACGCGGCCTTCAAGGCCCAGCAGGTCCACGTGGCCCAGGAGGCTGGAGTGATCCGCCATGACCCGCTTTCTCCTGGAACGGACAGCAGATCCGCACGCTCCCGGCAGTCTCAGGCACCGGATATGCGGATTTGTCCGGACAACATACGTGATTCTTCGTTCTGAAGAACACTATTCCGCAGCACTGTGCGCCTAGTCAAGGGCGCCAGCGGGCCGCCCCGCGGTTTTATTGTCTGGACTAACTCCACGCGGGAGCCGCTTCCGGCCGGCACTGCACCGCCGTCTCGATGCTCGAGCGGCGAAAGATCGGACGTCGCCGCCCGCGACCGGCGGCTACGATCGTTGTCAACATGGACCTTTAGGAGATTGAAGTGCCGTCCGGTCAACGCCGGGGCCGTTGGTCCGGGGTCCCACTGGAAGATCGTCACGCCCTGCGCCGCGACGAATTCATCGCCGTCGGCGTGCAACTGCTCGGCGCCGAAAGCGGGCCCACGCTCACCATCCGGTCGGTCTGCCGCGCGGCCGCGCTGACCGAACGCTATTTCTACGAAAGCTTCGCCGACCGTGATGAATTCGTGCGCGCGGTGTACGACGACGTGTGTGGGCGCGCCATGGCGGCACTGCTGTCGGCCCACACGCCGCGCGAAGCCGTGGAAGGCTTCGTCGCCTTGATGGTCGACGACCCGGTGCGCGGCCGGGTGCTACTGCTGGCCCCCGAGAGTGAGCCGGTGCTGACCCACTCCGGTGCGCGCTGGATGCCCAACTTCATCGAGATGCTGCAGCGCAAGCTCACCCGGATCGGCGATCCCGCGGTGCAGAACATGGTGGCGACCGGGCTGATCGGCGCCCTGACCGCGTTGTTCACCGCCTATCTCAACGGACGGCTCGCGGCCAGCCGAACGCAGTTCATCGACTTCTGCGTCGACATGCTGCTCAATACCGGCCGGCCCGACGATGCCGATGTGTAACACAACACGGCCTCGCGAAACTTGCTGCTACCGACATACACAGATATATTGCCTGCAACTAGCGGACACAGATATTCAGGAGCTGTTATGACGCGTGAGTGGACCGACCTGGAGTTGCTGCACGAACTCGAGCCGGTCGTCGAGAACGCGGTCAACCGCCACTTCTCCATGACCAAGGACTGGAATCCCCACGACTACGTGCCGTGGTCGGAGGGCAAGAACTACTACGCCCTCGGCGGCCAGGACTGGGACCCCGAGCAGTCGAAGCTGTCCGAGGTCGCCCGCACCGCGATGATCCAGAACCTGCTGACCGAGGACAACCTGCCCTCGTATCATCGCGAGATCGCGATGAACTTCACCATGGACGCCCCCTGGGGCACCTGGGTCAACCGGTGGACGGCCGAGGAGAACCGGCACGGCATCGCGCTGCGGGACTACCTCGTCGTCACCCGCAACTGCGACCCGATCGAGCTGGAGACCCTGCGGATGGAGACCGTCAACCGCGGCTTCAGCCCCGGGCAGAACCACCAGGTCTCCGGCGACCTGTTCGCCCAGAGCCTGTTCGACTCGGTCGTCTATGTGACCTTCCAGGAGCTGGCCACCCGGATCTCGCACCGCAACACCGGCCGGGCCTGCAACGACCCGGTGGCCGACCAGCTGCTGGCCCGCATCTCGGCCGACGAGAACCTGCACATGATCTTCTACCGCGACATCAGCGCGGTCGGGTTCGACATAGCGCCGGAACAGGCGATGTACTCCCTGCACCGGGTGCTGGCCAACTTCCAGATGCCCGGCTACGTGGTGCCCGAATTCCGCCGCAAGGCGGTGATCATCGCCGTCGGCGGCGTCTATGACCCGCGCATCCACCTCGACGACGTGGTGATGCCGGTGCTGAAGAAGTGGCGCATCCTCGAGCGCGACTTCACCGGCGAGGCCGCCCGCTACCAGGACGAGATCGGCAAGATCGTCACCGAGCTGGAAGAGACGTGCGACAAATTCGAGGTGGCCAAGCAGCGCCGGCTCGAGCGGGAGGCCAAAGTGGCCGAGAAGCGCGCCGCCAAGGCCTCCACGAAGGTGCTGGAGCCATCAGCGCCGTAGCCGACGTGGCAGCGCGACCTGCGTTGCGGATCGGTTCGATCGAACTCGCCAGCCCCGTGGTGCTGGCCCCGATGGCCGGTGTGACCAACGTCGCATTCCGCACGCTCTGCCGCGAGCTGGAGCAGTCCCGGGCCGGAACGGTCAGCGGGCTCTACGTGTGCGAGATGGTGACCGCCCGCGCGCTCGTCGAGCGCCACCCGGCCACCTTGCACATGACGACGTTCGCGTCCGAGGAGTCCCCCCGCTCGCTGCAGCTCTACACCGTCGATCCGGACACCACCTACGCCGCGGCCAAGATGATCGCCGACGAAGGCCTGGCCGATCACATCGACATGAACTTCGGCTGCCCGGTGCCCAAGGTGACCCGACTGGGCGGCGGGTCGGCGCTGCCCTACAAGCGCCGGCTGTTCGGCAACATCGTCGCGGCGGCGGTTCGCGGCACGGCCGGCACCGATATCCCGGTGACCGTGAAGTTCCGGATCGGGATCGACGACGCCACCCACACTCACCTCGACGCCGGGCGGATCGCGGAATCCGAGGGCGCCGCGGCGGTGGCCCTGCACGCCCGCACCGCGGCGCAGCGCTACTCCGGCACCGCCGACTGGGAGCAGATCGCGGCGCTGAAAGCCCAGGTGCGCTCGATCCCGGTGCTCGGCAACGGGGACATCTTCGAAGCCGGTGACGCGCTGGCCATGATGGCCGCCACCGGCTGCGACGGCGTCGTCATCGGCCGGGGCTGTCTGGGGCGGCCCTGGCTGTTCGCCGAGCTGTCCGCGGCCTTCGCCGGCCGCAAGGCCCCCACCCCGCCCACGCTGGGCGAAGTCGCCGATGTCATCCGCCGCCACGGCGAATTGCTGGCCGCGCATTTCGGCGAGGACAAGGGCATGCGGGAGATCCGCAAGCACGTCGCCTGGTACCTGCATGGGTTCCCGGCCGGGTCGGAGCTGCGCCGCGCGATGGCCATGGTCACCACGCTGGCCGAACTCGACGCGCTGCTCGAGCAGCTCGACGGGTCGATCCCGTTTCCGGCTGCCGCGACCGGGCCGCGCGGACGGCAGGGCTCACCGGCCAAGGTCGCGCTGCCCGACGGCTGGCTGACTGATCCAGACGATTGCGCGGTGCCGGACGGGGCAGACATTATGCACTCGGGTGGCTGAAATGAGACGTTCTCGACATCGCGTGTCTGGAAACTTCTCAGTAGAATAAGTAGCTTGTTGTCCCAGGTGGGGTTCTCCCCTGCGGGGGCGGAACAGGTACGGAGACTCAACGGTGACCATCCGTGCCGCGCTGACGCGCGATCGACGCCGTCAGTCCCGAAGACTCGGAGGCCCGTAAGGACATGAGTGACGGCGACAACGCCACTCCTGGCCCCTGGGCGCCAGACGGCCGAGACGACGGGGACCATCAGGTCCTGACGATGGCGGCGCCCGGTCCCGCACCCTGGGAGCGGTGGCAGACCCCCGCCCAGGACGCAGCCCCGGCCCCGCGCCGTTCGGCTTCATCTCGCCGCCGCAACGGCGGTGACGGCTCGGTGAGCGTGGCCGACCTGATCGCCAGGGTCAACAGCGGCGTTCCGCCCTCTGGCGGCCGCAGCCGGCGTCGTGCCGCCCCGGAGCCCGAAGACGAGCTGACGCCCGAAGAGTGGGAAGACGAATCCGCGCCGGAGCCCGAAGCCGAATCCTGGCCGGCCTTCGATGTCGTGGACGCACCGGATTTCGAGGCCTTCGAGCCCTTCGAGGCCTTGGAAGCCACCGACATCGCCGACGTGGCTTATCCCTCGGAGCTGCCCGACCTCGACCTGATTCACGGCACGCAGCCCGACGACACCGCCGAGCCCGATTGGGCGGACTGGGACGGATTCGAGCCCACCACCGAACTGCCGGACGTGGCGGGCGAGATCCTGCGCGTCGACCCGCCGGGCGGCGATTACGAAGCCGAGGACGCCGGTGACGAGCCGCGCCCGCACAAGACCCGCCGTCGGGCCATGGTGGCCGGCCGGATGGTGGCGGCCATGATGGCGGTCCTCGCCCTGGTGCTGACCGGTTCGGCCTGGCAGTGGAGCACGTCGAAGAACCGCAGCCTCAACCACGTCAACGCGCTGGACCCCAACTCGCAGGACATCCTCGACGCGGCCGGCCAGTACGGCGACGAGAACTTCCTGATCGTGGGCGCGGACACCCGCGCCGGGGCCAACAGCGAGATCGGCGCGGGCACCACCGAGGACGCCGAGGGCGCCCGATCCGACACGATCATGCTGGTCAACATCCCGGCCGACCGCAGACGCGTGGTGGTGGTGTCCTTCCCGCGCGACCTGGCGATCACGCCGATCAAGTGTGATGTCTGGAATCCCGAGACCGGTGCCTACGGCTCGATCTACGACGCGGATACCGGCACCTACAGCGCCGAGACGGTCTACACCGAGACGAAGCTGAACTCGACGTATGCCTTCGGCGGGCCGAAGTGCCTGGTCAAGGAGATCCAGAAGCTCTCCGGCCTGGCGGTCAACCGGTTCATGGCCGTCGATTTCGTCGGCTTCGGCAAGATGGTCGACGCGCTGGGCGGCGTCGAGGTGTGCACCACCAGCCCGCTCTACGACCTCGAGCTGGGCAGCGTTCTGGAACACAGCGGGCGCCAGCGGATCAACGGGGGGACCGCGCTGAGCTACGTGCGGGCCCGCAACGTCACCACCGAGGACAACGGCGACTACGGCCGCATCAAACGCCAACAGCTGTTCCTGTCGTCGCTGCTGCGCTCGCTGATCTCCACGAACACGTTCTTCTCGCCGACCAAGCTCAACAACGTCGTCAACATGTTCATCGGCGACAGCTACGTGGACAATGTCAAGACCAAGGACCTGGTAAACCTCGGGCAGTCGCTGCAGAAGGTGGCGGCTGGACACATCACCTTCGTCACGGTGCCGACCAGCGAGACCGACGAGAACGGCGACGAGGTCCCGCGGATGGACGACATGCGGGCGTTGTTCGACGCCATCATCAACGACGACCCGCTGCCCGGCGAGAACGACCACAACGCCACGTCGGTCTCGACCACCACGGCCAGCCCCACCACGCAGTCCCCCGCCCAGTCCTCGGCGGCTCAGTCTTCGGCGGCCCCTGCCGGGCCGTCCAAGCCGCAGAGCGAGCAGGTGCGAGCGGTCGCCACCTCCCCCGGCGACGTCACCGTGCGGGTGTCCAACGCCACCGACGTCTCCGGCCTGGCCGCCTCCACCTCTGAAGGCCTGCAGCGGTGGGGTTTCGACGTCGACAGCGCCGACGACTACCCGGGTACGGTCAAGGCCACCAAAGTGCTGTTCTCCCCCGGCAACGAGCAGGCCGCCGCCACCGTCGCTTCGGCCTTGTCGGGCGCGCCGATCGAGCGGGTCACCGGTTTGGGCAGCATCGTGCGCGTGGTCCTGGGTTCGGACTTCCGCAGCGTCACCAAGCCGGCTGGCACCGGCGCCCAGCTGAACGTGCAGCTCAACCGCGGCGCCAGCGTCGAGCCGACCGAGCTGCCCGACGATCTGACGGTCACCAACGCAGCTGACACCACCTGCGAGTAGTCGCTGCGGCGGCTGCCGGGGCGAGGCCATCGGGCGCCGGCCCAGGTTAGTCTTGAGGGCATGCGTACCGCCTACCATGAGCAGCTCTCGGACCTGGCCGAACAGCTCGGCACTATGTGCGGCCTGGCCGGAAAGGCCATGGAACGTGCCACGCAGGCGCTCTTGCAGGCTGACCTCGTGGTGGCCGAGCAGGTGATCAGCGACCACGAGAAGATCGCCGCGATGAGCGCCCGCGCCGAGGAGAGCGCCTTCGTGCTGCTGGCGTTGCAGGCGCCGGTCGCCGGAGACCTCCGGGCCATCGTCAGCTCCATCCAGATGGTCGCCGACATCGACCGGATGGGCGCGCTGGCCCTGCACGTCGCCAAGATCGCCCGCCGCCGGCATCCGCAACACGCACTCCCCGAAGAGGTCAATGGATACTTCGCCGAAATGGGCCGGGTGGCAGTCGATTTGGGCAACAGCGCCCGAGAGGTGCTGCTGTCCCGCGACCCGGAGAAGGCCGCCCGGATTCGCGAGGACGACGACGCGATGGACGACCTGCACCGGCATCTGTTCTCGGTGATGATGGACAAGGAATGGCGACATGGAGTGGCGGCGGCCGTCGACGTGACCCTGCTCGGCCGGTTCTACGAGCGGTTCGCCGACCACACCGTCGAGGTCGCCCGCCGGGTGATCTTTCAGGCCACCGGCAAGTTCCCGGACGAGAACACCCTGCCCTCACCCGAATAGAGCGGCTAGCGCCCGCCCGGTGTATGCATGTCCTGTTAGTCTTTTCCACAGCCCGTGCCGTACCCGATTTTGTGGTTTCGCGGCCGGGCCGATCCGGTGATACAGCGGGTGTGTTCGTCAACCTGACTTCGACCGAAAGGCCCCGAGATGAAACTGAACGGTTACGGTGCGGCATTGGGAATCCTGGCTACCAGCACGCTGGCATTGTCCGGCTGTGGCAGCGACAGCAACACCACTTCCCACGGCGGCGCTTCCTCCGGAAGTTCCTCGGCCAGCAGCGACTGCGGCGGCGCCAGCACGCTGAAAGCGAGTGGATCGACGGCCCAGCAGAACGCGATGGCCAGATTCGTCAAGACGTTCATCGCGGAGTGCGCCGACCAGACGGTGAACTACACGGCCAACGGGTCGGGCGCCGGAATCCGCGAATTCATCGGCGGCCAGACCGATTTCGCGGGCTCCGACGTGCCGCTCAAGCCCGAGGAGGCCGCGCAGGCCGAGCAGCGCTGTAAGTCCCCGGCGTGGAACCTGCCGGTGGTTTTCGGTCCGATCGCCATCACCTACAACGTCGGCGGCGTCGACGACCTGGTCCTCGACGGCCCGACGGCGGCAAAGATCTTCAACGGCGCCATCACCAGTTGGGACGACCCGGCGCTCAAGGCCCTCAACCCCGACGCCGCACTGCCCGCCGCGCCCATCCATGTGGTGTTCCGCAGTGACGAATCCGGTACCACCGACAACTTCCAGCAGTACCTGGACGGCGCATCGGACGGTGCGTGGGGCAAGGGCGCCGGCAAGACGTTCAACGGCGGCGTCGGCGAAGGCGCCAAGGGCAACGACGGCACCGCGGGCGCGATCAGCACGACCGATGGTGCGATCACCTACAACGAGTGGTCGTTCGCCCAGGCCAAGGATCTGCGCACCGCGAAGATCGTCACCTCCGCCGGCCCGGATCCCGTCGCGATCAGCACCGAATCGGTCGGCAAGACGATCGCCGGGGCCACCATCGCAGGTCAGGGCAACGACCTGGTGCTGGACACCGCGTCGTTCTACAAGCCGAGCCAGGCCGGCTCGTACCCGATCGTGCTGGCGACCTACGAGGTGGTCTGCTCGAAGTACCCCGATGCCGAAGTGGGCACCGCGGTGCGGATGTTTTTGAAGTCGACCATCGGGTCCGGGCAGTTCGGCCTGGATGAGAACGGATACGTGCCGATCCCGGACGCTTTCAAGCCGCGCTTGTCGACCGCAGTCGACGCCATCGAGTGACCGTTCGTCAACGGTCACCTCAGGGTGGAGGCCGTTTTCGCCGGCCTGACGACAGCTCGAAGTCGTCGTTGCCCGAAGTGGCCGGCAGGACGCGCGGGTCCGTGGGGGAACGGATCTTTCGGGCGATCGCGGTGGCGGCCGGATCGACGGTCGTCGTCGCGATCGCTCTGATCGCTATCTTTCTGCTGATCCGCGCCGTGCCCTCACTGCGCGCCAACACCGCGAATTTCTTCACCGCCGCCACTTTCAGCACCGGCGGCGCCAGCGGCCTGGCGTTCGGGATCCGGGACCTGCTGATGGTGACGGTATTGAGCTCGCTGCTCGCATTGGCGGTGGCCGTGCCGGTCTCGATCAGCATCGCGGTATTCATCACCCGGTATGCGCCCCGCCAGCTGTCGCGGCCGTTCGGCGTGATCATCGACCTGTTGGCGGCGGTCCCGTCCATAATCTTCGGGCTGTGGGGGATTTTCGTGCTGGCGCCGATGCTGTATCCGGTGGCGCGCTTCCTCAACGATCACCTGGGCTGGTTGCCGCTATTCGCCAAGGGCAACGTGTCCCTGGCCGGCGGCGGCACGATTTTCACCGGCGGAATCGTCCTGGCGGTGATGATCCTGCCGATCATCACCTCGGTAGCCCGCGAGGTGTTCCGACAGACGCCGGCCGCACACATCGAGGCGGCCCAGGCACTGGGCGCCACCCGATGGGAGGTGGTGCGGATGGCAGTGCTGCCCTACGGTCGCAGCGGTGTCATCGCCGCGTCGATGCTGGGGCTGGGCCGCGCCCTGGGCGAGACGATCGCCATGCTGATCATCCTGCGCGCCTCACCGCGCCCCGGGAATTGGTCGCTGTTCGACGGCGGGTACACGTTTGCCTCCAAAATCGCGTCCGCCGCCTCCGAGTTCAGCGCCCCCCTGCCGACCGGCGCTTACATCGCCGCGGGTTTCGCCCTGTTTCTCCTGACATTCGTCGTCAACGCCGCTGCCCGCGCGGTGGCCGGAGGCAAGGTCAACGGATGAGCACCCCCGCACTGGAAAAACCGGCCAAGGTCCGCGAGGCCAGCCACATCAGCCTCCGGCGCCGGATCAAAGACCGATTTGCCGCGCTGATCTTCCTGGTCTCGTTCGGCATCGCGACCGTGCCGCTGATCTGGCTGCTCTGGGTGGTGATCGCGCGCGGCTGGCGGGCCATCGTCAACACATCCTGGTGGACCCACTCGCTGCGCGGCGTATTGCCCGATGAGTTGGCCGGCGGGGTGTATCACGCGTTGTACGGAACGCTGGTGCAGGCCGGGGTGGCGGCCCTGCTGGCGGTACCGCTCGGCCTGATGACCGCGGTATACCTGGTCGAGTACGGATCCGGACGGTGGGCCCGGCTGACCACGTTCATGGTCGACGTGCTGGCCGGAGTGCCCTCCATCGTGGCGTCGCTGTTCGTCTTCAGTCTGTGGATCGCCACCCTGGGTTTCGAGCAGAGCGCGTTCGCCGTTTCCCTGGCCCTGGTCCTGCTGATGCTGCCCATCGTGGTGCGATCCACCGAGGAGATGCTCCGGCTGGTCCCCGACGAGCTACGGGAAGCCAGCTACGCGTTGGGCGTGCCGAAGTGGAAGACGATCGTCCGGATCGTGATTCCGACCGCCTTGTCGGGAATCGTGTCCGGAACCTTTCTCGCGCTGGCCCGCGTCATCGGTGAGACCGCGCCGGTACTGGTTCTGGTCGGCTACAGCCGCTCGATCAACTACGACATCCTGCACAACAACATGGCCTCACTACCGTTGCTGATCTACAGCGAGCTGGCCAATCCCGAAGCCGCCGGCCACGCCCGGGTATGGGGTGCGGCGCTGACATTGATCCTCGTCGTCGCGTTCAGCGCCGTTCTGGCCGCGGTAGCGACCCGGCTCACCGCGGTCCGGCAGCGATAACCGATCCGCTTACCGCGGTGGCCCCGGCTCGCTATGAGCCGGGGACCAGCTTGACCACCCGGTTGTTGCCGCGGTCAGCCACGAACAGCCCGCCGTCGGCGCCGGCCACCACCTGCAACGGAGTGTTGAGGCCGGTGAACGGCAGCTTGGTCTGGTTGCTGCTCCCGGCATCGAGCTTGAACACCTTGTGGTTCTCGTGGTTGGTGACGTAGACGTTGTCGCTGCGATCCACCGAGACGCCCCACGGTGACGACAGTTCGGTGAACGGCAGGTCCGTCTGAGCGTCCGAACCGGCGTTCAGGCGCACCACCCGGTCATTGTCGGTGTCGGTGACGTAGACGTTCCCCCCGCTGTCGACGGCGACATCGTCAGGGTTACGCAACCCGGTGAAGGGCAGCACGACCTGCGCGTCAGACCCGGCCGGCAACTTCACCACCCGGTTGTTGCCGCGGTCGGCGACGTAGACACTGCCCTGAGCGTCCACCTCCACGCCCTCGGGGTAGTTGAGCCCCGCGAATGGCAGTTCGGTCTGCTCGCCGGTGTCCACCACCAACTTCACCACTCGGTTGTTGAAGTCGCTGACGTACACCGAGCCGTCGGCAGCGACGGCCACCCCCTGCGGCTCGTAAAGGCCGGTGAACGGCAGCACTTCCGGGCTGTTCGATCCCGGCGCCAGTTTCAGCACCCGACCGTACATGCTCTGGTTGGTGATGTAGAGGTTGTCATCGCGGTCCAGCGCCAGGCCCCCCGGGGAGAGTCGAAAACTCAGCCCCTCCAACGGCACAACGCTCTGCCCGTTCGCCGAGGCCACCTGAGCCGGACTCGACTCACGGGTGAGCGCGTATCCGCCGGCCAGGCCCACGACGGCCAGCACCGCCGCGGCGGCCGCGGCTGGCAGCAGCCACTTGGGTCGGCTCTTACGCTGTGCCGCCGGGGCCAGCGACTGACCCTGGAACCCTGCGGGTGCCGGATGACGTTCAGGTGCCGGCCGCTCCCGCCACGAGCCGTCGGCCACCGCCGGCCGGGCCATGGTCGAGTCGAACTCGCCGGTGTGACCGGGTTGGCCGCGAAACCCGCCCGGGGGCCGATCGGATCTGCCGGCGACCGCGATACCGGCAACGCTGACCGCACGGCTGGTTTCCTCACCCTGCCGCACGATCATGGCGGCCCGATGCTGCTCCGCCACGGTCAGCGCGTCGTGCGCCGCGTGAGCCAGATCGCCGGCGCTGCTGTAGCGGTCCCACGGGTTCTTCGCCATGCCGCGGGCGATCACCTGGTCCAACGCGATGGGCACGACGCCCGGCCGCAGCTGGCTGGGCCGCGGCGGGGGCTCCATCAGGTGGGCGGTGATCAGCCGCTCGACGCTGTTGGACCGGTACGGGGGCACGCCGGTCAGGCACTCGTTGAGCACACAGGCCAGCGAATAGATATCGGAGCGGTAGGTGACCTCGTCGGCGCCGAACCGCTCCGGGGCCATGTAGTTGTAGGTGCCCACCGTGGTACCGGTCTGGGTGATGCCGGGATCGGTGGCGGCGCGCGCGATCCCGAAGTCGACCAGGTAGGCGAAATCGCGGTGGGTGATCAGGATGTTCTCGGGTTTGACGTCGCGGTGCGTCACGCCGTTGTCATGGGCGGCGTCCAGCGCGGCGGCCACCTGGTCGATGATCGCCACCGCTCGGCCCGGGTTCAGCGGGCCGGTCCGCCGCAGCACGGCGGCCAGGTCCTCGCCGTCGACCAGCTGCATCGCGACGAACATCTGCCCGTCGACCTCGCCGTAATCGAAAATGGGAATCACATGCGGTTCCCTGAGTTGGCCGGCTGCGTCGGCCTCTCGTTGCATCCGGGCCCGAAATAGCGGGTTTCCCGACAACGGCGGCGAGATCAGCTTCAGCGCAACCGACCGACGTTTGCGGGTGTCTTCGGCTTCGTAGACCTCACCCATCCCGCCGCGACCAAGCAGCCGCAGCAGCCGGTAGGGGCCGAACTGCGTTCCTACCAGCGAGTTCGCCTCACGACTGTCCACAACACTCCCTTCACCCGGTGACATGAGCGGCACCGACGCGACTTGCTCTCTGCAGGGCAACTGCAGGCACCGTCCCGATGAAGGGCAGGTGAACTGAAGGTTACAGGTC
Organism: Mycolicibacter sinensis; assembly: GCF_001673565.1. Classification (GTDB taxonomy): domain Bacteria; phylum Actinomycetota; class Actinomycetes; order Mycobacteriales; family Mycobacteriaceae; genus Mycobacterium; species Mycobacterium sinense_C. The sequence goes on along the minus strand of NZ_LZMF01000032.1, from coordinate 76,193 downwards.
GACCTTAAGGAATGGCTACTTTCCGGGTCAGAAATAAATTCAGAAGAACCACGAATTCATTTCGATAAAAGGCATGCGCCGACCACCGGTCGCGCGAAGACCGGTCGACTATTGGATCGCGTCGATCGCTGTACGCAATTTCGATCGGAAGGTGTCCGGCAACGGTATGTAGCCGTACTGATCCAAATCTTCCTGGCCGGCACCGATCGCCGCGTTCATGAATGCCTTGACCGCCTGCCCATTAGCGGAGTTCGGGTACTTCGAGCAGACGATCTCGTAGGTCACCAGCACAATCGGGTAGGCGCCGGCCTCCGTCGGCCGGTAGAACGACGAGGTGTCGACGACCAGATCGTTGCCCTCGCCGATGAACTTGGCACCGGCAATGGTTTTCTCCACCGACTCGGTGGAGATCGCCACCGGCTCCGGGCCCGCCGAGGTGATGATCTGGGCCATTTTCAACTGCCGCCCAACCGCAAAAGACCATTCGTTATAGGTGATCGCACCCTCGGTGCTGCGGAGCAGCGCGGAACTGCCGTCATTACCGGTAGCGCCGACACCGACACCACCCTTGAAGGATTTACCGGCGCCCTTGCCCCAGGCGCCGTCGGACGCGGCGTCGAGATACTTCTGGAAATTGTCGGTGGTACCGGACGAATCAGCGCGGAACAACACGTGGATCGGCTCGTCCGGCAGCGAGACACTCTTGTTGAGCGCCGCCACCGCGGGATCGTTCCACGTGGTGATGGTGCCGTTGAAGATCTTGGCCAGCGTCGGCCCGTCCAGATTGAGCTCACCGACACCGCTGACGTTGTACGTCACCGCGATCGGACCGAAGACCGTGGGCAGATGCCAGGCCGGCGATCCGCAGCGGGCGCTCACCCGTTGCGGCTCGCCCGTCGAGGGGTCCAAGGGCGAGTCGGACCCCGCCAGCTCGGTATGGCCGCTGGCGAACTGCGCCACCCCCTGGCCGGATCCGTTGGACCGGTAGTCCAGCGTGTACTCCGGGCACGCCCGAATGTAGGCGTAGACGAACTGCTCTATCGCGTGAGCCTGCGCGGTCGACCCGCTGGCGAGCAGCTTCTTCTTGCCGCCGCACTGCACCGGTATGTCTGAAGCGGAATCCGAGGACGCCGAGCTGCCGCAGCCGGCGACCAGCAGCAGGGCCGTCACCAGCAGACTCAACGCGACGACGAAACGATTGGACTTCACAGCATCCCTCCCGGCGGTGCAGCTCACCACACAGTAGTCGATCTCGCTGGCAGAAAAACCGGATAGATGCGCAATGGTTCGCCGGCGTTTACCCGAAGCGACCCGAGATGTAGTCCTCGGTCTCGCGACGGCTCGGGTTGGAGAAGATCTTCTCGGTGCCGTCGATCTCGATCAGCCGACCCGGCTTGCCTACGGCCTCGAGGTTGAAGAACGCGGTCTGGTCGCTGACCCGGGCCGCCTGCTGCATGTTGTGCGTGACGATGACGATGGTGTAGTCCTGCTTCAGCTTGGCGATCAGCTCCTCGATCGCCATCGTGGAGATGGGGTCCAACGCCGAACAGGGTTCGTCCATCAAGAGCACATCGGGCTGCACCGCGATGGCCCGGGCGATGCACAATCGCTGCTGCTGACCGCCGGACAACCCGCCTCCGGGCTTGTCCAGCCGGTCTTTCACCTCGTTCCACAGGTTGGCGCCGCGCAGCGAGTGCTCCGCGGTCTCGTCGAGCAACCGGCGGTTGCGGACACCCTGCAATTTCAGCCCGGCCACCACGTTGTCCCGGATCGACATCGTCGGGAACGGGTTCGGACGCTGGAACACCATGCCGATGGCTTTACGCACCCCGACCGGGTCGATCGCCGAGCCGTAGATGTCCTCGCCGTCGAGCAGCACCGATCCCTCGACCCGCGCACCGGAGATGACCTCATGCATCCGGTTCAGGGTGCGCAACACCGTCGACTTACCGCATCCGGACGGCCCGATGAACGCGGTGACGCTACGCGGAGCGACCGACAGCGTCACGTCGGCGACAGCATGGAAGGCCCCGTAATAGATGTTGAGATCGGTCAGGTCCAACCTTTTAGCCACCGTGCAGCTCTCCTATTCATTGCCCACCGCTTCGCGTTGGATCGCCGACAGACTAGAACTTCTTCGGCGCGAGCACCCTTGCCCCGAACCGGGCCGCGATGTTCAGTATCCCTATCAGCACGATCAGCGTGAGCGCGGCACCCCAGAGACGATCAGTGGGCACCGCACCCGTACCCGCGCCCGCCGACGTCTGGTCATACATCATTCCCGGCAACGATCCCATGAAGCCGTGAAACATGTCGAAGTTCATCGCCTGCGCATAGCCGACCAGGATCAGCAGCGGCGCCGTCTCGCCCATCACCCGGGCCAACGCGAGCAGGATCCCGGTGATGATTCCCGACAGCGCGGTCGGAATGACGATGCTGACTATGGTCTTCCACTTCGGGGCGCCCAGTGCGTAACTGGCTTCCCGCAGGTCCATCGGGATGACCCGGAGCATCTCTTCGGTCGCCCGCACGATCACCGGCACCGTCAGCAGCACCAGCGACAGCGACACCGCGAAGCCGGAACGCTGAAATCCCAGGGTGGCCACCCACAGCGCATAGATGAACAGCGCCGCCACGATCGACGGCACCCCGGTCAGGATGTCTACCATGAATGTGGCGAGCTTGCCGAGCCGGGTGCCGGCACCGTATTCGACCAGGTAGATGCCCACGAAGACACCGAGCGGGATCGACAGCGCCGCGCACACCGCGCCTTGCAACAGGGTCCCGACGATCGCGTGGTAGGCGCCGCCGCCGGGCGCAAAGGCCGTCATACCGGCCTGCGAATGGGTCCACCAGCGACTGGAGACGACTGCCGGAAGACCGTGCTCGATCACCGAATACATCACCCACACCAGCGGCACCAGCGCCGCGGCCATGGCGAGGGTGACCAGCACCGTCGCCACCTTGTTCACCAGCCTGCGCCGCAGGCTGACCGTGGCGAAAGTCCGTTCCTTGACGGGCCGATCCAGTAGGGCGGTCACTGGTGCACCTTCTTGGTGATGGCGGCGCGCGCCAACGCGTTGACGACCAGGGTGAGTACGAACAGCACCAACCCTGCGGCGATGTAGGCACCCGCCTTGTACTGGTCGTTGAACTCTGATGCGGTGGCGGCAATCTTGGTGGCGAAGGTGGAGCCGCCGTCGAACAGCGACCAACCGAATGCCTTCTGGGTGGCCCGCAGAATGATCAACAGCGCTACCGTCTCACCGAGCGCGCGCCCCAGTCCCAGCATTGCGGCGCTGATGTAGCCCGATCGCCCGAACGGCAGTATCACCATCTTGACCACTTCCCAACGAGTCGCGCCCAGTGCCAGCGCGGCCTCGATCTGACCGCCGGGGGTCTGCGCGAACACCTCGCGGGTGACCGCGGTGATGATCGGCAGGATCATCACCGCCAGCACGATTCCGCCGGTGAAGATGGTCCCTCCGCCGGCGACCGACGCATTGCCGGTGGCGAACAGGAACACCTCGCCGAAATTCTCGTTCAGCCATTGCGCGCTGCCCCGCAGCTGCGGCGCCAGCACGTACAGCCCCCACGCCCCATAGATGATCGAGGGCACCGCGGCCAGCAGTTCGACCAGATACGCCAGCGGCCCGACCAGGCGCCGGGGCGCGTACTGGGCGAGGTACACCGCCACGCCCAAGGCCACCGGCATGGCCAACAACAGGGCGAACAGCGAGACGAACACCGTCACCCGCAGCAGTTCGGCGATGCCGAAGTGCATGGCCGAGGTGTCGGTGGTGACCCAGCTGCCGGCGTAGGTGAAGAAGTTCTCCTTGTTGCGCCGCAACGCCGGGATGGCGCGCAACAGCAGAAAGCCCCCGACGGCGGTGATCAAGACGATGATCAACACGCCCGACCCCTCGGCCACCAGGCGGAACACCCGGTCGGTCAGGCGGCCTCCGGCGGAGCGTCTGGTCGACGAAGTCACCGGCGGGACACCCCCCTTCGGTTGCGCAGAACCCGGCTACTGAATCGCGTCGATCGCAGCGCTCAGTCGCCGCTTGAGCGGTTCAGGCAACCGTACGTAGCCCGCCTCCGCCAGTCCGTCCTGGCCGGAGGTCGACGCCGTCGTCAAGAAGGACTTCACCGCCGCCGAGGTGGCCGGGTCATAGCCCTTGGAGCAGACGATCTCGTAGGTCACCAGCACCAGCGGGTACGCGGCGGGTTGCCTGGTCCCGTAGAGCGAGCGCAGGTCCAGTTGCAAGTCGTGGCTGTCCTCGGCGACGAACCCGGCCGCCTGGATCGCAACACCGGCGGCCTCGTCGGTTGCGGCGACCACCCCGGCTCCGGAGTCGATCATCGCGGACTGCAGGTTGGCCTGGTCGGCGAAGCCCTTCTCGACGTACCCGATGGCGCCCGGCGTGCTCTGCACCGCCTGCACCACACCGGCGGACTTCTGCGCGCCCTCGCCCACGCCGCCCTGGAACTCGCTGCCGTCGCCCTTGGTCCAGCTCTGCGGGGCAGCCGCGCTGAGGTACTTCTGGAAGTTGTCGGTGGTGCCCGAGGAATCCGACCGGTAGATCGGGGTGATCGGAGCGGCCGGCAGCTCCACACCCGGGTTCAAGGCCACCAGTGCCGGGTCGTTCCAACTGGTGACCGCGCCGCTGAAGATCCGCGCCAGTACGTCGCCGTCGAGCACCAGGTGCTCGACCCCGTCGAGGTGGTAGGCCATGCTGACCGGGCCGAACACCAAGGGCAGATGCCACGCCGGATTGCCGCCACCGCACCGGTCGGCCGCCGCGGAGACCTGAGCCTCGGTGAGCGGCGAGTCGGATCCGGCGAAGTCGACATGGCCGGCGATGAACTGTTCACGGCCGGCACCGGACCCGGTCGGGTTATACGACAGGTTCTTGCCCGCGCACTCCTTGCCCCACACCTGGTTGAACACGGCGATCGCGTTCTGCTGGGCGGTCGACCCTTCGGCGGTCAGCGCGTTCTTCCCGCCGCAATCGGCGGAACTCGATGCGCCGGCGGCGGTTCCCGGGTCGGCGTTGTCGTCACTGCCGCATCCGGTCAGGCCCAGCCCCGTGACCGCGGCCGTCAACAGCGCTAGGGCCGCCGTCCTGGATTTCATCGCTTCTCGCTTCCTCGCCCGGGTTCAACCCACCCGGAACCTAAACGGCACTCATGGATGGCGTCCACCTGGCAGGTGAACGGATGGTGAACAAATCGACGACGGCCGTGCTCAGGCCCCGTAGGCGGTGTCCACGTTGTGCACGGCAAACCCCAGCTGTCGGTAGGTGCGTAGCGCCGCGGCGTTGTCCGCCTCGACGTAGAGCAGCACGGTCGGCGAGGCGGCCTCGGCGAGCCGGTCAGCCAGATGGTCCAGGCCCACCTCGGTGAGTACGCGTCCCAGACCGCGCCCCTGCGCGGCCGGATCGACCCCGACGATGTAGACCTCACCGATGGGTTCGGCGCCGGCGTGGATCTTGGTCCAGTGGAAGCCCAGCAGCGTCCGGTCAGCGGCTTGGTCGAACGCCAGAAAGAGCCCGTGCGGATCGAACCACGGCTCGGCACGCCGTTCGGCCAGATCCGCCGCGGTCCAGCCGCCCTGCTCCGGGTGCCAGGCGAAGGCGGCGTTGTTCACCCGGAGCAACTCGGCGTCGTCGGACTCCCCCGCGTAGCTGCGGATCACCACGCCGGACGGCATCGTGGGGTCCGGCAACCCGCGCAGCGACCGCCGCATCTGCAGCAGTTCGCGCACCGCGGTCAGGCCCAGCGCCGCGGCGGTGGCCTGGGCCGCGGGCAGTGTGCCGTGCGCCCAGAACCGGTTACGGCCTTGCGTTTTCGCCAACGCGGCGCGGGCCATCGCGGACCCGATGCCACCTCGACGGGCCTGCGGCGCCACCACCAGTTCCGCCATGGTGTCATCGGGGCTCAGGTTCAGATAGCCCAGCACCGCACCGCCGTCCTCGACGAGCAGATGCCCGGCGCGGTCACCGGCGAGCTCGCGCAGTACCTGCTCACCGACCGGGGCGACACCGTCGTGGTCCCCGGCGGCGGCGACCAACTCCCGAACCTGCCGCTGCTCGTCGTCGGTGAGTGCGGCCCGCCACTGCGGGGCGGTCACTGACTGGCCAGCGACTCGGGTGCCCCGTCATCTGCGGCGTCGGCGCCCCTGTCCTCGACCGCCTCCTCGGCGTCGTCGGATTCGTCGTCGGACGCGTCCGCGGGTTTGCCACGCACCGGCCGGACCGCCTTGTAGCCGACGTTGCGGACCGTGCCGATCAACGACTCGTACTCGGGGCCGAGCTTCGCCCGAAGCCGCCGGACGTGCACGTCGACGGTGCGGGTGCCGCCGAAGAAGTCATAGCCCCACACCTCCTGCAGCAGCTGCGCGCGGGTGAAGACCCGGCCGACGTGCTGGGTGAGGTATTTCAGGAGCTCGAATTCCTTGTAGGTCAGATCCAGCGGCCGGCCCCGCAGCCGCGCGGTGTAGGTGCCTTCGTCGATAACGAGCTCGCCGAGCTTGGTCTGACCGGAGGCCTGGTCGGCGGCCGGCGCGACCCGGCGGCCGGTCAACAGCCGCAGCCGGGCGTCGGTCTCGGCCGGTCCGGTTCCCGGCAGCAGGATCTCGTCGACACCCCACTCGGCGTTGACGGCGACCAGCCCGCCCTCGGTCACCACCGCCACCACCGGCACCGAACCGGCGGTAGTGCTCAGCAGTCTGCACAACCCGCGGGCTCCGGCCAGATCGGTGCGCGCGTCGACGAGCACCACCTCCGCCGAGCCGGCCTCGAGCAGCGCGGAAACCTCCGGCGACGCCGTCCGCACTGTGTGTGCCAGCAGCGACAGCGACGGCAGCACCGCTTCGGGGTGCAGGTCAGCGGTCAACAGCAGTAGCTCCAACGAGGCCTCCAGCGTCCCAGGTGATCTAACGATAGCGTGCGACCTGCCAGAATGGCCGGGTGCGCAGGGTGCTTATCGGGATATCGGCCGTGATCGCGGCTCTGGTCGTCGCCGCCGCCGGAGTCGATTTCGGGACCAGCGTCTACGCCGAATACCAACTGTCCCGGGCGGTTCGCCGGGCCACAGCCCTCGGATCGGATCCCTTCGTGGCGATCCTCGGCTTCCCATTCATCCCGCAGGCGCGGCGGGATCACTACGACGAGGTGGAGATCAAGGCCCCCGCCGTCGAGCTGCCGATGATCGGCAAGGCGATGCTGGAGGCCACCATGCATTCGGTCGACCTGAGCGAGGCGTCCTGGCGGTTCCGTCCCGGCGCCAAGATCCCGGTCGCGAAGCTGGAGAGCCGGATCATCATCGGGTCGGTGTATTTGGGCCGCTACCTGGGCATTCGCGACCTGATGGTGGAAGCGCCCCCGAGCGAGACCAACGACGCCACCGGCGGCACCACCGAGTCGGGGATCTCCAGCAGTCGCGGGCTGGTGTTCACCGGCACGCCGGCCGGCTACGGCAAGCGGGTCAGTGTCGCGGTGGACCTGTCGATCGCCGGCGCCGACCACAGCACCCTGGTGATCACCCCGACCGGGGTGCTCACCGGGCCGGACACCGCCAACCAGCACGTTCCCGAAGAGCAGCGGGCCGCGGTGCTGGCGGCCTTCCGCGGCAGCCTGCCGCAACAACGGCTGCCGTTCGGGCTGGTTCCCACCAGCCAGGGTGCCCGCGGCTCCGACGTGATCATCGAGGGCATCGCCGGGGACATGAACGTAACCCTGCCGGAATTCCGCCAGCGGTGAGCATGATCGCGATCGTCGCCGGCTGTGCGCTCGCGGGCGTGATCGGCTGGTGGTTGAACCGCCGGGCCGGGGTGCTTCGGACGGTAGCGGTCAGCGACTCCGGGGCCGACGCCGGCGACGACACCGCTGCCGCGTTTCTCGGGCTGACGTCCAGCGGCCCGACGGTGGTGCACTTCTCCGCGCCATGGTGTGGGCCGTGCGCCGGGGTGCGCCGGGTGGTCGACAACGTCTGCGACGAACTGGGCGTCGCACACCGCGAGATCGACATCGACGCAGATCCCGCTGCGGCGCGCAGGTTTTCGGTGCTGTCGCTGCCCACCACGCTGATCTTCGACGCCGACGGCCGGCAGCGCTACCGGGCTGCCGGCGTCCCGACGGCCGCTACCCTGCGATCCGCGCTGCAGCCGCTATTGGCTTGAACGCCCCGCCATTGGGTAGGCTGTACGCCGTGTTCGCCCGCCTTGAGCTTGTGCTCACCAAGCGCCGCACAGTCGACCTGTGCCGCACCGCGGGCTGCTGCTGTTGTCGCTGTCGCTGAGTCGCCGCGTTCTCGCGTCGCTCTGGAGCGCAGCCCGGTAATCCGTGGCATGTCTCCACCAGCCATTCGCCACGACAGCCAGGGAGCAGCAACCATGCCGAGCATCGAACCTGATACCAGTCAGGTAGACGTCCGCGGGCCCAGATTCACCGCTTGGGTCACCACCGCGGTGCTGGTGGCCGTCCTGCTCCTTTTCGAGTCGAGCCCGGCCGTGGCCACCGTCGTGCTGGCCGGTCAGGCCGTCGTGTTCGCGGTCGGTGCGGCGTGGGGTCCGCGCCGCCACCCCTACGGCGTGCTCTACCGGCGACTGGTGGCGCCGCGGCTGGGTCCGGTGACCGATCGTGAGCCGGTGGCGCCGCTGCGCTTCGCGCAGCTCGTCGGCCTGGTGTTCGCCGTGATCGGAGTCGCGGGATTCGCCTTCGCCCCGGGGGTCGGGCTGACCGCGACGGCCTTCGCGCTGGCAGCGGCCCTCCTCAACGCGGCCTTCGGCATCTGCCTGGGCTGTCAGCTCTACCCGCTCGTCGTGCGCCTGCGCCCGACACCAGCCTCGTTCGCTTCGAAGTAACCGGAAGGATTGCCCGCCATGGCTCGCTCCGACGTCCTGGTCTCCACCGACTGGGCTGAGAGGAATCTCGACGCACCCGCCACGGTCTTCGTCGAGGTCGACGAGGACACCAGCGTCTACGACACCAACCACATTCCGGGCGCGATCCGGCTGGACTGGCGCAAGGATCTGCAGGACCCGGTCCGGCGTGATGTCATCGACGCCCCCGCATTCTCCAAGCTGCTCTCCGAACGCGGCATCTCAGAAGACGACACCGTAATCCTCTACGGCGGCAACAACAATTGGTTCGCCGCGTTCGCCTACTGGTACTTCAAGCTCTACGGGCACCAGAACGTCAAGCTGCTCGACGGTGGCCGCAAGAAGTGGGAGCTCGACGGGCGCCCGCTGTCCGGCGAGAAGGTCACCCGGCCCGCGACGTCGTACACGGCCAAGCCGCTGGACGAGTCACTGCGGGCCCGCCGTGACGAGGTGGTCGCCGCGATCAACACCAAGAACCTGGTGGATGTGCGCTCCCCCGAGGAGTTCTCCGGCAAGATCCTGGCGCCGGCGCACCTGCCCCAGGAGCAGAGCCAGCAGCGCGGGCACATCCCGAGTGCGATCAATGTGCCGTGGAGCCGTGCCGCCAACGAGGACGGCACCTTCAAGTCCGACGAGGAGCTGGCCACCCTGTACGCCGGCGCCGGCCTGGACGGCGAGAAGGAAACCATCGCGTACTGCCGGATCGGTGAGCGTTCGTCGCACACCTGGTTCGTGCTGCGCGAGTTGCTCGGCCACCGCAACGTCAAGAACTACGACGGCAGTTGGATGGAATACGGCTCCCTGGTGGGCGCCCCGATCGAATTGGGAAGCTGATATGTGCTCTGGACCGAAACAAGGACTCGCCTTGCCGGCCAACGTCGACTTGGAGAAGGAGACGGTGATCACCGGCCGGGTGGTGGACAGCTCCGGGGCGACCGTCGGCGGCGCGTTCGTGCGGCTGCTGGACTCCTCTGAGGAGTTCACCGCGGAGGTCGTCGCCTCGGCCACCGGCGACTTCCGGTTCTTCGCCGCGCCGGGTGCATGGACGGTGCGGGCACTGTCCGCGGCCGGCAACGGTGACGCCGTGGTGACGCCGTCGGGGGCGGGCATCCACGAGGTCGACATCAAAGTCGCCTGACCGCTCGGGATAGACTTCCCCTCGTGGTCCTGTTCTTCGAGTTATTGCTGGTGGCGGCTACTGGGCTGATCACCTGGTTTGCGCTGTACACGCTGTATCGGCTGATCACCGACGAGATGTGAGTGCCCCCGGCGGCGACGACCGTCCGGTCATCCCGGGTTCGGGCGACCGTGCGGTAGCCGCCGCTGCGGAGCGGGCACAGCAGACCGCGGCCCGCAATATCCCCGTCTTTGACGACCTCCCGGTCGCCGATACCGCCAACTTGCGCGAAGGCGCGAACCTGCACGACGCCCTGTTGGCGCTGCTGCCGCTGGTCGGGGTGTGGCGCGGCGAGGGCGTGGGCCACGGCGCGCACGGCGACTACCGGTTCGGCCAGCAGATCGTGGTCTCCCACGATGGTGGCGACTACCTGAACTGGGAAGCCCGCTCCTGGCCGCTCGATGAGGCCGTGGGCGGTCCCGCCTTGCGGGAGACCGGCTTCTGGCGGTTCATCGACGACCCCGCCGATCCGGACGAGACCCAAGCCATCGAGCTGCTGCTGGCGCACTCGGTCGGTTATGTGGAGTTGTTCTACGGGCGCCCGCACGGTCCGGCGTCCTGGGAGCTGGCCACCGACGCGTTGGCCCGCAGCAAGTCCGGTGCCCTGATCGGTGGCGCCAAGCGGCTCTACGGCATCGTCGAGGACGGCGATCTGGCCTACGTGGAGGAGCGGGTCGACGCCGACGGCGAGCTGGTGCCGCACCTGTCGGCCCGGTTGGTCCGCTTCGTCGGCTGATTCCTTGCGTTGACTCTACCGGCCAAAAGTACGAGTGAGTCGCCTGGTCAACGGGCGATAGCGCGATCCACCAGGGCGGCAAACTCGGTAGCGGACACCCGCGGGTTCAGCGCCCGGCCGTCCAAGGTGTGCACCCGAGCGGCCAGGGTGATGCTGGAGACCAGCCAGACATCCTGCGCCGCAAACAGATCCGTGTCCCGCAGCGACGTGTACTCGCACTGATAACCCGCACCGCGAGCCACCTCGAACAGCGCCTCGGCGGTGGTACCGCGCAGAATCGGCTGCGACGACGGCGGCGTGATGATGCGCCCCGGTTCCACCAGGACGACGGTGGAGCGCGGGCCCTCCAGGACGTAGCCATCGGAGCTGATGAAGATCACGTCGTCCGCGCCCTGTTTGGCGGCGTGGCGCAGCGCCGCCATGTTGACCGCATACGACAGGGTCTTGGCCCCGGCCAGCAGCCACGGCATCGCCGGCCCCTGCGCCGGCACGCCCCGGTCCAGGCTCAGCACCGCCACGCCCTTTCGGCGGGCCTCGGCGATGCGAACCGGCAGCGGGGTGATCATCACGTACGCCGTTGGTGCCGAACCGCTTTCCCGGCCCCGGCTGTAGATCATCCGCAGCGCGCCCTCGCCGGCCTGCGGCCACTGACGCACCGCCTCCTCGACGGCATGGCGCCACGCACCCAGATCCGGGGCGGGCAGATCCATCAGCTCGGCGGAACGGGCCAGTCGCTGCAGATGCGCGTCGAGCAGACAGGCGGTGCCGTCACGCACCAGCAGGGTTTCGAAGACGCCGTCGCCACGCAACACCGCCAAGTCGTCGGCATGCAGCAACGGGACATCCGGCGCGACCGGCCCGCCGCCCACGGTGACGATCGTCACGGCGTCATCGGCGGGCATGGACCCTGAGCGTAGCGGCTCCGTAGAGTTGACCTGTGTCCGCGGTACCCGCCCCCGATCCCGGCCCCGATGCCGGCGCAGTCTGGCACTATGGCGATCCATTCGGCGAACAGCGAAGTGCCCAAACCGAAGCCGTAGTCGTGGACCGATCCCATCGGGCCGTGCTCACCGTCGGCGGCCCGGAACGCAGGACGTGGCTGCACACCCTGTGCACCCAGCACGTGGCTGAACTTCCCGACGGCGCCACCACCGAGAACCTGACCCTGGACGGCAAAGGCCACCTCACCAATCACTGGATCCAAACCGAACTGCGCGACACCATTTATCTCGACACCGAGCCGTGGCGCGGCGAACCGTTGGCCGAGCACCTTCGCAAGATGGTGTTCTGGGCCGACGTGACGATTCAGCCCGCCGATCTCGCGGTGCTGTCCCTGCTGGGTCCCCGCCTGGCCGATCCGGCGGTGCGCGACGCGCTGGGGGTGGGCGCGCTGCCCGGCACCGATGCGGTGGCGATCGGTGACTCGGGCGCGTTCGTACGGCGCGGACCCGGCGAACACGCGCTGGAGCTGCTCGTGCCGCGCGCCGAGAAGGCCGCCTGGCAGCGCCGGCTGACCGGGGCCGGGGTCAAGCCCGCCGGGGTGTGGGCCTACGAGGCCGAGCGGGTGGCAGCGCGTCGGCCGCGCCTGGGCCTGGACACCGATGAGCGCACCATCCCCCACGAAATGAACTGGATCGGCGGCCCGGGCGTCGGCGCGGTGCACCTGGACAAGGGGTGCTACAGCGGGCAGGAAACCGTGGCCCGGGTGCACAACCTGGGCAAGCCGCCCCGGATGCTGGTGCTGCTGCACCTGGACGGATCGGTGGACCGGCCTTCGACCGGCGACCCGATCACCTCCGGTGGCCGCCCGGTGGGCCGGCTGGGCACCGTGGTGGATCACTTCGAACTGGGACCGATCGCCCTGGCACTGCTCAAGCGCGGACTGCCGGCCGACACCCCGTTGTCCACCGGCCCCGGCGGGGAGGTCAGCGCGGTGATCGACGCCGAATCGATGCCGCCGCCGGATGTGCGGGGGGCGGGGCGCGTCGCCGTCGACCGGCTGCGGGGCCGGGTTTGACGGTCGTCACACCGGCACAGGCCAGGTCGGCGGTCGGCCGGACCACCGGGTAAGCTGTCGGCAGGACAATACACACACTCAGATCGGAGCCGCCTGCTCGTGGGGCCGCTCCGTTATTGCGCGAGGGGGTCCCCCCATGGGCCGCGGCCGGGCTAAGGCGAAGCAGACCAAGGTTGCTCGAGAGCTGAAGTACAGCTCACCGTCGACCGATTTCACCCAGCTCCAACGTGAGCTGGCTGGAGCTGAGGTCAAAGACCCAGACGGTGACGACTCGTGGAGCAGTGACGACGACTGGCGCCGCTGAGCGCTGAGGCCTGAACCGCCGGGTTGGTGCGGCGGCCCCAGCTTCACCTCTCCTCCGTCGAGGCTCGCCGGACCGCCGGGGCGCTAGAACCTCGGGTGCTGCCCGACCAGCTTGGCGCCCGCGCTCGCGGCGTCTTCCCCAGCGGTCTTGCCGGCCTTGGCCACCGTGCCCAGCGGCCAGCAGTCGACGTGGCGGGCGGTCAGGATCGCCAGGGCCCGGTCGGTGTCCTCCGGCGCGACGACGGCGACCATGCCGACACCGAGGTTGAACGTCTTCTCCATCTCGTCGCGGCTCACCCGTCCGCGCTGCGCGATCATCGCGAACACCGGGGCCGGCGTCCAGGTGCCGCGGTCCACCTCGGCGACCAACCCGTCCGGGATGACCCGGGCCAGGTTGCCGGCCAAGCCGCCGCCGGTGACGTGGCAGAAGGTGCGCACCTGGGTTTCGGCGGCCAGCGCCAGACAGTCCTTGGCGTAGATGCGGGTCGGCTCCAGCAGTTCCTCGCCCAGCGTGCGGCCGAACTCCTCGACGTGTCCGGCCAGGTTCATCCGGTCGATGTCGAGCAGCACCGCCCGAGCCAGCGAGTAGCCGTTGGAGTGCAGGCCCGAGGAGCCCATCGCGATCAGGACGTCACCGGGGCGGACCCGGTCCGGTCCCAGCACGTCGTCGGCTTCCACCACGCCGACGCCGGTCGCGGAGATGTCGTAGTGGTCGGGTTCCATCAGGCCGGGGTGCTCGGCGGTCTCCCCGCCGAGCAGGGCACAGCCGGCCTGCACGCACCCTTCGGCGATACCCGAGACGATCGCGCTGACCCGTTCGGGCACCGTGCGGCCGACGGCGATGTAGTCCTGCAGGAACAACGGCTCGGCGCCGCAGACCACCAGGTCGTCGACCACCATCGCGACCAGGTCGATGCCCACGGTGTCGTGCTTGTCCATCGCCTGGGCGATCGCCAGCTTGGTGCCCACGCCGTCGGTGGAGGACGCCAGCAACGGCTCGCGATAGTCGTTGCGCAGGGCGAACAGCCCGGCGAATCCGCCGAGCCCGCCGCGCACCTCCGGCCGAGTGGCCCGGGCGGCCAGCGGTTTGATCAGTTCGACGGCCCGGTCACCGGCGTCGATGTCCACACCTGCCGAAGCGTAGGTGACGCCCTGGGCGCTCGAGTGTGCTGCGGGATCCGTCATCGCGGTAAAGGCTACCGTGCTCGCGGCGGTCGCGGTCAGGCCCGGTTGTGTCGGACCTGGTTGAACGGGACACCCCGGTCGGCGGCGTATTCGCGGGGCAGGCCCAGGACGCGCTCGGCGATGACATTGCGCGCCATCTCGTTGCTGCCGCCCCCCAGCGCCACCGTCTGGCGGGACAGGTACCGTTTGCCGACTTTGAGCAGCCGCGCCTCGCCGTCGACGACGCCGAGCGGCCCGGCGACCTCGGTGGCGGTGTCGACCTCCAGGAAGGTCACGTCGGAGTGGAACAGCCGGATGAGCGAGCCGGCGGCCGGCGGCAGCGCCCCGGTGCGCGTGGCGCGCCCGACGTAGTCGACGAGACAATCGCGCACCATCCGGCGGGCGAGCACCCGGCCGATCTTGTCCTGGGTCAGCGGGTCGTCGGCGGTTCCGGCGTCGGCGGCCAGGGCCAGGAAGTCGCCGGCGGCCATTTCAGTGCGTTCGGGGCCGCGGCCGCTGGCGAACTCCGAGCCCTGTCCGACGGCGCGGCGTTCGTGGAACAGCAGCCGGGAGGCGACGTCCCAGCCCTTGTTGACCTCCCCGACCACCGCGTCGTCGCCGAGGCGCAGGCCGTCGAAGAACTCCTCGCAGAACTCGTTGGAGCCGTCGACCTGTTCGATGCGCCGCAGCGTGACCCCGGGCGCGTCGACCGGCATCAGGAACATCGTCAGGCCGTCGTGTTTGGGCACCGTCGAGTCGGTGCGGGCCAGCAGCAGCCCATAGTCGGCGGCGAAGGCACTGGTGCTCCACGTCTTGGCCCCGCTGATCACCCAGCTGTCCCCGTCGCGATCCGCGCGGGTGATCAGCCCCGCCAGATCGGATCCGCCGCTGGGTTCGGAGAGCAGCTGGACGAGCACCTCTTCCCCCCGCAGCGCCGCGTGAATGTGCCGGCGCTTCTGCTCCTCACTTCCGGTGTCCAGCAGCGTCGCGCAGCAGATGGTGAAGGTCGGGACGTTGAGGATCAACGGCATCTCGTAGCCGTCGGATTCGACGTTGAAGGCCTTCTGATAGCGGATGTCCAGGCCGAGACCGCCGTATTCGCGCGGGAAGCAGATCCCGGCGAAGCCGCCGTCGTACAGCCGCCGCTGCAATTCCCGGGCACGCTGCCAGGCGCCCTCGTCGTCGCGACCGTTGCGGGGCGGCTGCTGCGGGTCGAGTCGCGGCATGTTGGCGGCCAGCCAGCTGCGCGCTCGGGCGGCGAACTCCTCGACGGTGAGCTCTGCGGTCTGGCTCATGCGGCCGGCTCCGTTGCGCTCGCGGCCCTGCTGATGGCCTGATGGTGTTCGGCGGCGGTGCCGAACAGCCCGGCGTACAAGGTGATGCGGCGCAGATACACGTGCAGGTCGTGCTCCCAGGTGACGCCGATACCGCCGTGCAGCTGGACACATTCCTGGACCAGCAGCCCGGCGTGCTCGCCGAGATAGGACTTGGCGGCGGCGGCCCACACCGCGGCGTCCGCGGCGCGCGCGGCCACCTTGTCGACGGCGCCGGCGGTGACGGCGCGACCGGCGTGCAGCCACATGGTCATGTCGGCGAGCCGGTGTTTGAGCGCCTGGTAGGACGCCAGCGGCCGGCCGAAGCTGTACCGATCCCGGCTCCACTCGAGTGTCATGGCCAGCACCACATCCAGGATTCCCACGGTTTCGGCGCAGGTCAGGGCGATCGCCACCTGGGCCTGGCGGTCGATGAGTTGCGCTGTCTGCGCTGCGCTGCCCACGACTGCCTGGGTCTCGACGTCGTTGAGCTCGATCCGCGCGTACTGCTTGACCAGGTCGATGCAGGCCTGCGGACGCACCGTCACCCCGGGGGCGTCGGCGCCGACCAGGAACTGCCGCAGCGCACCGTCGTCGGTACGGGCGCCGACGAGGATCAGGTCGGCCTGGGCACCGGCCTCCACCCGGTCTTTGACGCCGTTGAGCCGGTAGCCGGTCCCGGTTTTGGTGGCGGTGGCACCGGGCTGGTGTGGCCGAAAGGCCCGGCCCGGTTCGTCTGCCGCCCAAGTGGCCACCTGCTCACCGGAGACCAGCGCCGCTATGGTCGCGGCGTGCTCGGCGCGGTTGTCCGCGTCGACCAGACCCGCCAGCACGGTGCTCACCGGGTACAGCGGCCCCGGCGCAACAGTGCGCCCGATCGCTTCGGCGATCGCCGTGAGGTCGTGCAGACCGCTGGCCGAGACACTGCCCCCGCCGAGTTCCTCGGGCACCAACAAGCCGGCCCAGCCCAATTCGGCGGCTTGGGTCCACCAGTGCGGGTCGTAGGAGCGGCCTTGTGCGTGCAACTCGCGCTGCGCGGTCAGCGTCGCGTGTTTGTCCAGGAACGCGCGTGCTGTGTCGACGAACAGCGCTGTCTCCGAGGTTAGTTCGGCCACCGAGCCTCCTTCGTGCCGTTGGGCCGTCACTGGATCGGCTCGTCGCCGAGCACCGTGGTACGCAGCATCTCACGTGGCGAGTCGGGGGCGTACGGGGCGGCGCGATGCAGCACGCCGCGGTTGTCCCAGATGACGGTGTCGCCCACCGACCACTTGTGCCGATAGACCTTGGCGGGCACCGTGGCGCGGTCCAGCAGTTCGGCCAGCAGCGCGCGGCCCTCATCAAGATCCATGCCGACGACGTAGTCAGTGGAGGCGCCCAGCACCAACGACTTTCGGCCGGTGCGGTGCGTCCACACCAGGGGATGCTCGTGGGTGGGCCGGGCCCGCCACTTCGCCAGTTCTTCCGGTGTCGGAGCGGGTGTGACCCGGCGCTGGGACGCTTCCAGCGAGTGCACCACCCGCAGCGAGCCGAAGCGCTGCTTCTCGTCGTCGGTGAGTACGTCGTAGGCGGCGTAGGAGCTGGCGAACTCGGTCTCGCCGCCACGCTCGGCCACCTGCACCGCGGAGAGCACGGTGGCTTTCTGCGGGCACTCGTCCCCCGTCGGCGTGCAGCCGTCGATATGCCAGTCGAAGGTGGCGCGCAGGTAGCTCGCCGCGGAGTTCTTCGCCGTGTTCAACGTGATCGGATAGATGCCGGCGACCTCGTGATGGCCGTCCGAGGAGAAGTCGACGCTGCCCAGCCGCCCGCAGAACCCAACCTGATCCCGGGGTTTGAGCTGCAGATCGCGGAAGACCAAGACCCCGTTGTCCTCCAGTGCGTCAAGAACTGCGGCAGCGAGCTGATCGTCGTCGACCAGCCGTTGCGGGTCGACGCCGACGACCTCGGCGCCGACGGAAGAGGTGAGCTTGTTGATCGTGAGCAGACTCATCGGCTGCGTCCTTTCGGGCGATGGATTTCCGGTGGTCACGGAACCGGCCAGCCGGTGCGGATCATGACGGCGTCGGCGGCATCGACGGGGGCGGGCTGGCCCATGACTTCCACCGCCATCGCCACCATGACCAGCGAATAGATCAGATGGAGCAGGTTGAGCGCGTCCTCGGGGAGCTCGTCCAGCGCGAACTTGTCGCAGTAGTCGATCGCTTCCTCCAACCGCGGGAAGAACGCCTCGTAAAAGAGCCGCAACTCCGGGATGGTGCTGGCCAGCCGCTGGCTGAAACGTTCGGTTTCCGTTGGCAAGCACCAGGTTTCGGTGAACTTCTCCAGTTCGGCGAAGGCGCTGGGCAGCCTCTTGGCGGTCATCGGGCCGCTCCCGCGCCGGCGTGGTCGCTCCGGTAGTCGTCCACCCAGTCGTTGACCACCTTGTGCAGGTGCCGGACCAGGATCTCCTGATCGTTGAGGGGAAAATCGTCGACGATGCCGTACTCCAGCGCAGCTTGGGTGCCGCCGAGCATGCCGGCGTCCTGCAGTGCGAACTCCTTGAGCACCACCGAGGCCACCTCGTGCTCGATGCGTTCGCGCACGGTGCGGGCCGGATGGAAATAGGTGTGAGCCTCGAACCGGTGGGTGTTGTGCGAGGTGGGCCAGTACCGGTACAGCAGGTACCAGCCGCCGTAGATGAGGATCTCGGTGTTGGGGAAGATCTGGAAGTTGCTGATCCCCCACGGTTCGATGCCGCCCGGATTCACCCCGGCCGGCACCTCGCCGATGTCGGGGGTCTGCCAGGGGCCGACCAGCCCGCTGCGAGTGGCCCGCTCGATCGGGTACATGTACTCCGGCGGCAGCAGCCAGCGGCGCCGGCCGGCGGTGGACACCAACCGGTGCGGCCCGTCGAGCTGGAAATGACCACAGGTGAAGCCGGCGTCGGGTACCCGCACCGCAGCGGGAACCTGCTGTGAATGCAGCGCCGGCACATGGTAGTACTCCTGGAAGGCGTCGGCGAAGATCTTCCAGTTGCTGTTGTTGTGGGCCACCCAGTCGTAGCGTTCGGTCAGCTTCTGAAACGGGTAGTCGTCGAGACCGGTGATCATCGGCCCGAGAAAGTCGCGCAGACCCTGCCGCGGTTCGTCGGCGAAGTTGATGAAGATGAAGCCGTTCCAGATGTCGCAATGCACACTGACGAGATCCGGGTCGGCACCGTCGAATCCGTGGCTGCGGCGGCAGCGCTTGCAGGTGAACTCCTGGCATTGCCCGACGGTCTCGCGATCCGGGAAGTCGTCCCAGACCAGCTTCGTCGCGCACCGCGGGCAGACATTGTGGAATGCGCGAATCCCCCGGTCCGCGTGGACCAGGATGACCGATGCCTGGGCCGCTTCGATCTCCTTGGTGGCGTAGCTGCCGTGGTCGGGCGCCTCCTCGACGCGGCCGACGTTGAGCCAGGCGCGCTTGAACACCGCCTCACGCTCGACCTCGTAGAACTCGCGCGACGTGGAATCGGCGAACGAGACCGGACCGGTGCCGAGATCGTAGTGCTCGGTCCAGGAACCCTCCGCGGGCCTACCGGATCGTTGCATCTGAACCTCCCTGTTTGCCTGGTGCCGGCGAAATCCGCTGTGTCACATCACTGACCCGCCGTTGACGCCCAGCACTTGACCGGTGATGAAACCGGCTTCCTCCGAGCACAGGAATCCGACCGCCGCGGCGATGTCGCCTCCGCTACCCAGCCGGCCCAGCGGGATGTTCGCGGCGATCTGCTCATTGGGCGGCAGGTATCCGGCTGCCTGCGATTGGTGCTGCATGGGCGTCTCGATACCCGAGGGCGGGATGTTGTTGACCGTGATGCCGTGCACGGCGTACTCGCGGGCCAGCGACTTGGTCAAGGTGATGACCGCGCCCTTGGATGCCGCGTAATGGGCGGCGAACGGCGTTCCGCGCTGAGCGGACGACGACGAGATCATCACGATGCGCCCCCAGCCGGCGTCGACCATGTCCGGCAGCGCCGCCTGGCAGCAGTGGAAGGTGCCGGTGAGGTTGACGTCGATGATTCTCGCCCACTCCTGTGGGGTGATCTCGGCGAAGGCGGAGTAGCCGAATAGGCCCGCACTGGTGACCAGAGCGGCGACCGGTCCCAGCTGGCTGCGCACCTTCGCGACGGCGTCGTCGACGGCGGCCCGGTCGGTGACGTCGACTCCGATGCCCAGCGCCGTCGCGCCCTCGCCGCGCAGGTCATCGGAGACCCGCTGTGCGGCTTGGTCATTGATGTCCAGGACGGCGACCTGATAGCCACGCCGGCCAAGTTCGTGACAGGTGGCCTCGCCCATGCCTGAGGCTCCGCCGGTGACCACGGCGACCCGCGGCGGCACCACTGTGGTCATTGCATCCCCTTCGGCGCCGTTCGGCGGATCGCGAACTCGGACATCGCGAGAATATTATCAAGTACTTGTCATTGATCTCAAGTGCTGGCGATCTGCGCTGCGGACATCGGCTCAGGGCAGCTTGATCATCGAGACGTACATCGCCACGATCGGCCGGTAGAGATCGACGTCGTCGAGCTGACTGGCCAGCACGGCGGAATCGCTGGTGGCTACCAGTACCTGGGCCAGCGTCTGCGCCGGAATCAGCAGAGTCCCGCCGAGCCGTTCGACGCCCTCGACGATGAACGTCGCCAGCTGCTCGACGACCTCGGCCCGCTTGCCGGCGACCCGCTCGCGGGCCTCGGGGTTGCGCAGTAGATACAGCGCGAACTCATGCCCGAGCGCGGCGTGCTCGGCGCCATGATCCAGGCTCAGCTGCCGCCAACGTTCGGCGATGTCGTCCAATTCGCGCGCCCCGACCTGACTCGCGTTGGCCATCACGTCGGCGAAGTTGTCGAAATAGCGCCGCCAATAGCGGTCGCTGACCGCCAGAAAAAGCTCTTCTTTGCCGGCGAAGTGCTTGTAGATGGCGCCCTTGGTGTAGCCGGCGGCTTGGGCGATGTCATCGAGAGTCGCCGTATTGAAGCCCTTTTCGGCGAATACTTCCTCGGCGGCATCCAGCAATAGCGAACGCGTGTGCGCCAGCCTCCGCTCCCGGGTCCACCGCTCCACCATGGTCGAAATTATCCCACAGAATCTGCGATACCCCTTGGCAGCTTAGATACCGGTGAGTATATTTTGGCCCACTGCGCTATCGGAAAGGGACCGCATCATGAGTAGCGGCGTGTCGAGTCGAAAGAACGTTGTCGCCGAGCCGACATCCTCCAGTCACCGGGGCGGCGTCCGGATCTGGGCCGCCGTCGGCGGGGCGCTGCTGGCGCTGCAGCTGTATGTCTGGGCGCGGTGGATCACCGGACCGTTCTTCGAACGCGTCCCGGTAGGGCCGAACGATCCGCCGATGTACATGAAGGTGCCCCTGATGGCCAACGCCATCGTTTTGTGGGTCGGCCTGCCGTTCGCCATCTGGTGGTTCTTCATCCGGCCGTGGCGACGCGAGCGGCGAATCACGCTGGACGGCATGTTGTTTGCATCGATGGGCTTGATGTTCTTTCAGGATCCGCTGCTCAATTACTTCAACACCTGGTGCACCTACAACACCTGGCTGTTCAACCGGGGTTCGTGGACGGCGCACATTCCGGGGTGGGTCTCCCCCGAGGAACCGGGCCGTCAGGTCGCCGAGCCGCTGTTGACGAACGCCCCGGGATACGCCTACGGCGTGCTGCTGATCACCATCGCCGGATGCTGGGTGATGCGAAAGATCAAGGCGCGCTGGCCGGACATCAGCAATCTCCGCCTGATCGCCGTCACCTATGCGATCGCGTTCGTCTTCGACTTCGTCATGGAGGGCTTGGTCCTGCTCCCGACTGGGTTGTACACCTATCCCGGGGCCATCCGATCCGTGTCGCTCAATGCCGACACCTATTACCAGTGGCCCGTTTACGAGGGACTGATGTGGGGAGCCGTGCAGGCGGCGCTGTGCTGTCTGCGCTACTTCACCGATGATCGCGGCCGCACCGTCGTCGAGCGCGGACTCGACAGTGTCCCGGGTGGATTCGCCCGCCAGCAGTCCACCCGGTTTCTGGCGATCTTCGCCGGGGTCAGCGCGTGTTTCTTCGCCTTCTACATGGGACCCGCGCAATGGATCGCCCTGCACGCCGATCCCTGGCCGCAAGACCACCAGCAGCGCTCCTACTTCACCGGGGGCATCTGCGGTGACGGCACCGACAAGCCGTGCCCGCATCCCGCCTTGCCGATACCGACCAATCGCTCCGGATACATCAATGTCGACGGCCAACTGGTGATGCCCGAGGGCGTTTCGGTGCCCCCTGTCGTGCCCTTCGAGCGCGGGAACTAAAAGATGCTGTCCAACAGCCGGCACGCAACCATGGAAAGTCCTTCCGGGACACCGTTTTACCGCGGAGTCGGCGATGAGGTGGAGGTATTTCGGGCCGCGGCGGGCCGCGGTTTGCCGGTGTTGTTGAAGGGTCCCACGGGATGCGGGAAGACCCGGTTCGTGGAGGCGATGGCCCATCGGCTGGGCCGCGACCTGATCACCGTCGCCGGTCACGAGGACATGACGTCGGCGGATCTGGTGGGCCGTTTCCTGCTCAAAGGCTCAGAGACGGTCTGGGTGGACGGCCCGTTGACCCGCGCCGTGCGTGCAGGCGCCGTCTTCTACCTTGACGAGGTGGTGGAGGCCCGCCAGGACACCACCGTGGTGATCCATCCCCTGGCCGATCACCGCCGTGAGCTTCCCGTCGATCGGCTCGGCACGACAGTGCCTGCGGCGCCGGGGTTTCAGCTGGTGATCTCCTACAACCCCGGATACCAAAGCGTGCTGAAGAACCTCAAGGAGTCGACCCGCCAGCGGTTCGTCGCCATCGAGCTCGGCTTCCCTCCTGCCGAGATCGAAGTCGCGATCGTTGCGCACGAAGCCGGGATCGATGCGCAGACCGCGCATGCGCTGGTCGCGCTCGGCAACGCCATCCGGAACCTGGACGGCTCACCGCTGCGGGAAGGCGCCTCCACCCGGATGCTGATCCTGGCCGGCGGCCTGGTCGCCGAAGGCCTGAACCTGCGCAGCGCCGTCCGGTCCGCCATCGTCCAAGTCCTCTCCGACGACGCCGACGTCATCCGCGCACTTGGCGAACTCGTCGACGCTGTTCTCCCGATGTGACCGCTTCCGACGATCCCGAGAACCCCGACCGGCTCCGGTTTCTCGCCGGCTACCTGGCGGGCAGGACGGTCGGTGTCTCGCGGGCACCGGCGGGCGAGCCCGCCTACACCGACGGCCGTGTCGTCTTCGTGTCGGCGGGGGCCGGGTGCGCGCAGCAGCGCCGCGAGGTGCTGGTCCAAGGCGCTCTGCTCGGCGCCCGGAGCCTGGATACGCGGCTGGTCAAGGCACTCCGGTCACGCCCATCGGTGGCGCGGCGCTACCTGGCACTCGAAGGCGACCGGGTGCTGGCCGAACTCGCCGACCGGCTTCCGCTGGCAGCGACGCTTCGCTCCGGGGTGCGCCCGCGTACGGCATCTGCCGATGAATCGCTCAAGGCGGCCAGGAGCCGGGTGAAGGTCGCAGATCCGCCGGAGTGGTTCGGAGTCATCAAACCCTCTCGGCTGTTGGCGTCGCCCCCTGCCGCCGGCAAGGCCACCGATGCGGACCTGCGGCCGGAATTCAACTTCACCGAGGCCCCCGAGGATGCGGACGGGGAAGGGTCGGGCGAAAGCAGAATCCTCAAACTCTTCGACAATCCGGTGTTCAATTCGCAAGCGCTCTCCGACTTTCTGCGAAAGCTGCTCGGCGGCTCGCGCTCGGCCGGCGACAGCGACTCCGGCGGGGAACTGCCGGTGCGCTCGCTGCGGCGGACGCAGCCGAGCAGAGCGAACGCCCGGCCGCTGCCCAAGCGGATCCGATTCACCGACGGGAGGCCCGCCGCGGCGGTAGGCGTAGGCGGCGCTTGGTATCCCGAGTGGGATGTCTTCAATAACACCTACCGGCGCGACTGGTGCCGGGTGGTCGATTTCCCGCTCACTGCTGCCGCAGACGCCTCGGACGCCGGTGTGATCCACGACGATGTGCTTCGACGGCGTCTGGCGCGCGTCGGCTTGGCACCCAAGGCTTTACGGCGCCGCGCCGATGGGGACGAGCTGGACCTCGAGGCGCTCATCGAGCTGTTCGTCGACCTGCGCTCGGGCCATTCGCCGCCGGAACACGTCTACACCGAACGCCGCAAGCTGGCGCGTAATCTCGGCGTGCTGATCCTGCTGGATGCCTCCGGGTCGGTGACCGATGCTGATCCGGGTGGCCTTGCGGTACACGACCATCAGCGACGGGCGGCGGCCACCCTGGCCGTCACCCTCGAAGAACTCGGCGATCGGGTGGCCGTCTACGCGTTTCGGTCGCAGGGTCGGCAGTCGGTTCAGCTGCCGGCGATCAAGACGTTCGACCAACGTTTCGGCGCCATCGGGCGAGCCCGCCTGAACCACCTTCAACCGTCGGGCTACACCCGGCTCGGCGCTGGAATCCGGGGCGCCGCAGAAATTCTCAAGTCGGATGCGGGTACCCCGAATCGTCTGCTGCTGGTCTTGTCGGATGGTTTCCCCTACGACTTCGGTTACGAAGGGCGTTACGCCGAAGCCGACGTCGGCAAGGCCATTGAGGAACTCCGCGCGGACGGCGTTGCGTGCCTGTGCCTTACCATCGGAGCCGCGGAGGCCGGTCGGGAGGCCTTCTGCTCGGCCAGCCATGCCAGCGCCATGACGCTGGCCGAGTTGAGCCCGCAGATGGACGAGTTGTTTTCGGCTGCCCTCGCCGAACTCGCCGCGCCGAAGCCGGCCACCCGATGAATGTTGCGGTCAGCTCTCTACATGGTCGCCGAACAGGGTATGCCCGGTCCCCTGCTCGACCACGCGGGTCAGCAGCGCGCGCAGTGTCTCCTGCTCTTCCGCAGTCAGCACCCCGAACACCTTGTCGTGCGCGGCGATCGCGTCGGCGACAACCGCCGAGGCCACCGAACGCCCCTCGTCGGTGAGATACGCCCGCAGAATCCGGCCGTGCCGAGGATCCTGCTTGCGCTCCACCAGACCGCGGCCCTCGAGCGCACTCAACGCCAGCTGCACCCCCTGCGGGGTGATCAGCAGCCGGCGGGCCAACTCGGCGCCGGACAGCCCGGGTTCGCCGGACAGTTGGCGTAACAACCCGATCTGCGCGGTGCTCACCCCGTGATCGCTGATCGCCTCGTTCACGGTCGTCAGCGAATAGTAGAAGGCCTGCTTCAGCAGCCACAGGGTGTTGCGGGTGAGATCCATGTGCTCACTTCCCGGTCAGCTGCGCTTGTAGATTCGGCCGTCCTTCATGACAAAACGCACGTCACCAGTGGTGCCGATGTCCCGGGTCGGATCACCCGGTACCGCGATGATATCGGCGCGGTAGCCGGGCGCCAGCCGCCCCAGTTCGTCCGCGGCGTCGATGAGCTCGGCGCTGGTGACGGTCGCCGCGCGCAGTGCCTGCAGCGGTGTCATGCCGCGCTGCACCAGCGCAGACAGTTCCTTGGCGTTCTGGCCGTGCGGGATGGCCGGCGCGTCGGTGCCGCACGCGATGCGTACGCCCGCCTCGATCGCCCGGGGCAACATGGCCTTGGCTTTCGGGAAAACCTCGGCGGCCTTCTTGCGCAGTTCGGGCGCGATCCGGTCGACGGCCATCGCGTCGGTCAAGTAGGTGGTGGAGACCAGGAACGTACCGTGCTCGACCATCATCTCCAAGGTGGCGTCGGTGGCCAGGAAGCCGTGCTCGATGCAATCGATGCCGGCCCGGATACACGCCCGGATCGCCTTGTCGCCGATGGCGTGGGCGGCCACCCGCACCCCCGCGCGGTGCGCCTCGTCGGCGATCGCCGCCAGCTCGGCATCGGAGTACTGCTGGGCTCCCGGAGAGGTGCTGTGCGACATCACCCCGCCCGAGGCCGACACCTTGATCAGCTTGGCGCCGTGGCGGATCTGGTAGCGCACGCAGGCGGTCACGTCGGGTACGCCGTTGGCGATGCCCTCGGCGACCGACAACGGCATGACACCCGGCGCGAGCCGCTGGAAGACCGTCGGATCCAGATGACCGCCGTAGGGGGTGACGGCGTGACCGGCGGGATAGATGCGAGGGCCCACGTGCCAGCCCTGGTCGACGGCGCGCTGCAGGGCAACATCGAGAAGGTAGCCCCCGGTCTTGACCATCAACCCGAGATTGCGCACGGTGGTGAACCCGGCTTCCAGGGTGGTCCGCGCATTGACCGCGGCCCGTAGGGTGCGGTAGGCCGGGTCGTCCTGCACACCGTGCAGCGGTGTGGGAAGCCCTTCGGGGCTGCCCGGTCCCCCGATGAGCAGGTTGAGTTCCATGTCCATCAGACCGGGCAGCAACGTGACGTCACCGAGGTCGATGTCGTCGGCGGAAATCTCAACCGGCGCTTCGGGATTGATCGCGGTGATGCGTCCGTCCTCGATCAGCACGACGGCGGGGGAACGCACCACCCCGGCATCGATATCGAGCCACCGGGCGGCACGCACCACGGTGGTTGCCGGAAGGCTCACGGGAAGGGCTCGTAGACGCACTCGATGACGGCGGCACCCGAGTCGGGGACTCGCGGCTGCTTCCAGGATTCAGCCGGAAACGCCACCGTGATCATGGAATACAGCAGGTGCATCAGGTTCAGCACGTCCTCGGGCAGGTCGTCGAGACTGAACTTGTCACAGTAGGCCAGTGCGTCTTCGGCGCGGGCCGTGATGGCGTCGTAGAACGCCTGCATGTCCGCCATGGAACTGTTCATGCGCTTGGCGTAGCGCTCCGGTTCAGACCCGAGACACCAGTCGTTGAACGGCTCGAGGTCGGCGAACTCCGCCGGCAGCATAGCGGTCATCAACACTCACACCCTCACGTTCGAGTGATCGTATTCGGCTAACCACCTGGCGGTTTCGCAGTGGAAGTGCCGGATCAGCACCTCCTGGTCGTTGAGCAGGAAGTGGTCCACCGCGCCGGTGCCGAGCATCGTATGTGTCGCCTCCAAGGTGCTGGCATCCTGCAACCCGTACTCCTTGAACGACACCGCCGCAAGTTCCTGGGCGACCCGCTCCCGCGGCGTGCGCGGCTGTGGAAAGTACAGCGTCCCTTCGAAAATATGCGAGTCATGTGACGTCGGCCAGTAGTGGTAGGTCAGATACCAGCCCTGGCCCCAGAACAGGATCGTGAAGTTGGGGAAGATCTGGAACGAATCCAGGCCCCACGGATCGCATTTGGCGGGGTTGAGGCCCTCCGGCATCGGGCCCATGTCCGGCGCGTCCCACGGGCCGAACAACCCGCTCTGGCAGATCTCCTCGATGGGCTTGCGCATCTCCGCCGGCATCTCCCAGGCCCGCACGCCCGAGGTGCTCACCAGCCGATGCGGCCCCTCAAGACGGTAGTGGGGCGCTTCGAAACCGGCTTCTTCGGCGGCCACCCGGAAGGCCACCGGCGTCTGGTTCCCGTGCAGCACCGGCGCGTGATAGAACTCCTGAAACGCATCCAGGAACAGCTTCCAATTGGAGTTGACGGCCGATCGGTACTGCCACCTCGAGGTCATCTTCCCGAACGGATAACCGTCCAACGCCGTGACCATCGGCCCGAGGAATTCGCGCAGCGATTGCTCAGGCTCCCGCGCGAAGTTGACGAAGATGAAGCCTTCCCAGACTTCGCAGTGCACGCCGACCAGCCCGTAGCGGCTCTTGTCCAGGTCGAAGAACTCCTCTTCCTGCTGCACGTAGGTCAGATTGCCGTCGAGGTCATAGCGCCAGCCGTGGTACTTGCAGGTGAACTGGCGGCAATTGCCGCTGGTCTCCTCCAGCGGCATGGTGTCCCAGACCAGCTTGTTGCCGCGGTGACGGCAGACGTTGTGATAGGCCTTGACCTCGTCAGATGTCGTGCGCACCACGATGATCGAGGTGTTGACGACCTTGAGTTCCTTGGTGTAATAGCTTCCCTTTCGCGGAAGCTGTTCTACCCGACCGACATTCAGCCAGGCACGCCGGAAGATCGCCGCCCGCTCCTTCTCGTAGACCTCCGGCGTGATGGAATCCCGGTACGACACCGGTTCGGTACCGAGTTCGGGATAGTGCTGGGTCCAACTGCCCTCGGGCGGCTTGGGAAAACGCGCCACAACCACTCCTGTCCGTCTTCAGGTCACGAGCCTCGATGGCGCCGACGTTATCGACCGCCCGACCTAATGTCAAGTAGTTGATACTTGCGTCGGCTGGGGCCGCGAGGTGCTGCGGGAGACGGGGTTTGGTTAGGGCTGGCTCAGCGCCGGGTCGCTTGCATCGGCCTGCAATGCGGTGGTGGCCAGCATCTGCTCGACCACGTTTCTGCCCAGGGCACTGTCGCCGGGCAGCTCGATCGGATAGTTGCCGTCGAAACAGGCGCTGCACAGTCGCGAGCGGGGCTGCTCGGTGGCCGCGATCATGTCCTCCAGCCCGACGTAGGCGAGGCTGTCCGCGCCGATGGCGCGCCGCACCGCCTCGAGCATCTCGGCTTCGTCCTCGACCACGTTGGCGATCAGCTCCGCCGGCGAGGCGAAGTCGATGCCGTAGAAGCACGGCCACTTCACCGGCGGAGAGGCGATCCGCACATGCACCTCGATGGCGCCGGCTTCTCGCAGCATTCGCACCAGCGCACGCTGGGTGTTGCCCCGCACGATGGAGTCGTCGACGACGATGAGACGCTTGCCGCGGATGATCTCCCGCAGCGGGTTGAGCTTGAGCCGGATGCCGAGCTGACGGATGGTCTGCGACGGCTGGATGAAGGTCCGCCCGACATAGGCGTTCTTGGTCAGGCCCTGCCCGTAGTCGATACCGGACTCCTGGGCGTACCCGACCGCGGCGGGGGTGCCGGACTCCGGCACCCCGATCACCAGGTCGGCGTCGACGGGATGCTGGCGAGCCAGCCGCCGGCCGATCTCCACCCGGGTGGCGTGCACCGACCGGCCGCCGATGGTGCTGTCGGGCCGGGCCAGATAGACGTACTCGAACACACAGCCCTTGGGAGTGGGGTTGGCGAACCGGGTGGAGCGCACCCCGTCGGCGTCGATCGCCAGCAGCTCACCGGGCTCGATGTCGCGGACGAACGAGGCGCCGACGATGTCCAGCGCGGCGGTTTCCGACGCCACCACCCAGCCGCGGTCCAGCCGCCCCAGCGACAGCGGGCGCACCCCCCACGGGTCGCGGGCCGCATACAGGGTGTTCTCGTCCATGAACGTCAGGCAGAAGGCCCCGCGCGCCGTCGGCAGCAGCTCTAGCGCCGCCTGCTCCAAGGTGATGTCGGCGGCCCCGTGCGCCAGCAGCGCGCCCAGGATGTCGGAGTCGGTGGTGGCGACGCCGGGACGGCGGGTGTCGATCAGCCCCAGTTCGCGGGCGCGGCGGGCCAGTTCGGTGGTGTTGACCAGGTTGCCGTTGTGGCCCAGCGCCACCCCGGTGCCGGCCGCGGTGTTGCGGAACACCGGCTGGGCGTTCTCCCAGGTGGTGTCGCCGGTGGTGGAGTAGCGGCAGTGCCCGATCGCCACGTGGCCGGGCATGGCCGCCAGCGTCTGCTCCTCGAACACCTGACTGACCAGGCCGAGGTCCTTGAACACCAGCACCTGGGATCCGTCGCCGACCGCGATCCCGGCGGCCTCCTGGCCGCGGTGTTGCAGCGCATAAAGGCCGTAATATGTGAGCTTCGCTACTTCTTCACCGGGAGCCCAGACACCGAAAACACCGCATTCTTCGCGTGGCGGATTGTCAGGGTCTTCCACCTGCTGGTCAAGCACGTTGTGTCTGCTCCCGGGGGCGCGCGTAGATGACAGCGTTCAGTCTACGGGCTGTCGGCGCCGAGTTTCACCAACGGCAGCCATTCGCCGATCTCGGCGGCCCGTGAGCCGGACAGCCGCAGCTTTCCGGCCGCTGTCGCGTCGTCCGCCGCGAGCAGCCCGGTCGCCAGCAGCAGCCAGCTGCGCGGGTCGGTCTCGACGACGTTGGGCGGGGTGCCGCGGTTGTGCCGCGGGCCGGCGATGCACTGCACGGCCACGAACGGCGGCACCCGCACCTCGACGCTGGCCCCCGGGGCCAGCTCGGCCAGGGTGCGCGCGGTCAGGCGAACCGCGGCGGCCAGCTCGGCCCGATCCGGGGCGGGCAGGCTCTCATCGTGCAACCAGTCGGCGAGCGCCAGCACGGCGGCGCGGGTCTGGGCGGGGTCTTCGCGGGCACGGGCGGGCACATCTCAAGGCTAGGCGCGGCAGGCTAGGCGACCGCGCCCTCGGTTCCGCGGTCCTTCCGCAGCGCATCCCGGATCCGCTCGGTGTCATCCGCCTGCCAGCCGTCCGGCGGCAGCACGGCCACCCAGCCGTCCAGGATGGTGTCGGCATAGTTGTGGCCGTGCCCGGTCGGCATCGACTCGCCGTGCGCCAGATCGGCGCTGACCTGCCAGAACGTCACCACCGGATACCAGCGCATGGACGCGGTGCGGTCCGGGCCGGGCGGCTCGGTGAGCCAGTCCGGCCGGGCGAACAGCAGATCCGGTGACCACCAAACCACCGGATCGGAGGCGTGCTGCAGAAACAACACCCGGGGGCCGACCCACGGCGGCGCGGCGATCCGGGCGATCTCGGACGGCAACGTGGCCTGGGAGAACCGCACGGTACGGCCGTTGTCGTAGCGCGGCAGCACCGCGGTGCTGCCGGGGTCGCGCCGCACCAGCAGCGCGTGCCACAGCGGGCTGGCCTGCGGGGGCCCCACCCACAGCACCGCGTCGAACCCCAACTCGGGAATGTCGGGTAGCCAGTCGAACGCGGCCTGACCGGCCATCGCCCCGAGGCTTTCGCCGTAGAGCACCAGCTTGGGCCGGTGCTGCGCGGGCAGGCGCTGCCAGCGCTCGGCGATGGTGTGCACCAGCATCCGGCCGGAGTCCATCGATTTGCGCTGGTCGGCCAGGAACGAGATCCAGCTCGGCAGGTAGGAGTACTGCACGGCGACGATCGCGGTGTCGCCGTTGTACACCAGCTCCAGCGCGTTGGCCGCGACCGGATTGACCCAACCGGTGCCGGTGGTCGGTACCACGGCCAGCACCTGGCGGTCGAAGGCGTGCGTGCGTTCCAGTTCGTCGACCAGCAACTCCATCCGCGCCTGATCGTCATCGGCGCTGTGCAGGCCGGCGTAGACGCGGATGGGTTCGCGGGCCGGCCGGCCGTTGATCGCGCTGAGTTCCGCCGCGTGCGCGCCACCGGAGACGAAGCTGCGGCCCTGGCTGCCCAGGGTGTCCCACGGCGCCAGCGATGCCGGGCTGCCGGAGCGCTCCGGCTGCTGCGGCTGGATGGCCCAGGGTTTGGTGGCGCTGTTCTGGGGCTGGAACACCGCGCTGGCGCCGGCGAAGAACCCGCGGATCAGCACCCCGTTGGTCAGGGTGACCAGTACGACCACGACGATCGAGGTGCCGATGAACAGGGCGACCTCGTTGTGCAGGCGCCAGCGCCGGATCAGCGCCCGCGCCACCAGCCGGCTGATGTCGATCAGCGTCCGCACTGCCGCCACCAGGGCCGCGGCGACACCGAGAGCGACGCCGAGCGTACGCAGGTAGCCCAGCGTCGCCGGCCCTTCGATTCCCAGCAACGCCGAGACCTGCCGTTGCCAGCCGGCGGCCGGGATCAGCATCAGCACGCACGCCGTCGGCGCCGCCACCACGACGGCCGCCTTCAGCGCAAACAACACCCGCCGCGACGGCGGCCACCACCGCGCGCCGCGGAGCAAGAGCCGGTCGGCCACCGCGCCGATCAGCACGCCCAGGCCGTAGCCGAAGGCGGCGTTGATGCCGCCGATCAGCCCTTGGAACACCCAGTCGCGCGGCAACAGCGACGGGGTCAGCGACAGGCAGAAGAACAGCGCGCCGAACGCCACCCCGACGAACTTCAGGCGCAGCAGCCCCCATGCCCACACCAGCAGCGGGTGTCTGGCCGGTGCCTGCATGGCGCCCCGATTATCCGAAGATCCCCGGCAGCACTGCCTCGGACGTGCTGCGCAGTTCCGCCAGCGACACGCTGAACTGGCCCTGGACCTCCACCTCCTGCGAGGCCTGGTCCACCACGCCGACCCGGGTGACCGGCAGCCCGCGTGCCTCGCACATGGACCTGAACCGGCTCTCCTCGGTACGCGGCACGGCCACCAGGGCCCGCCCCGCCGACTCGGAGAACAAGAAGACGAACGGATCAACATCTTCGGGAAGCAGGACGCGGCAACCGGTTTCGCCGGCGATGGCCGACTCGACCACGGCCTGGATCAAGCCGCCCTCGCTGAGGTCGTGCGCTCCGGAGACCAGGCCGTCGCGGGAGGCCGCGCACAGCACCTCGGCGAGCAGCTTCTCGCGCTCCAGGTCGACTTTCGGGGGCAGCCCGCCCAGATGGTCGCCCGTCACCTGCGCCCAGATGGAGCCGTCGAACTCGTCGCGGGTGTCACCGAGCAGCATCAGGGTCTCCCCCGGCTCGACGCCGAACGCCGACGGCAGCCGTCGCTCCACGTCGTCGATGACGCCGAGCACACCGACCACCGGGGTGGGGTGGATCGGTGTCGCGCCGGTCTGGTTGTAGAAGCTCACGTTGCCGCCGGTGACCGGAATGCCCAGTGCCGCACAGCCGTCCGCCAACCCGCGCACCGCTTCGGCGAACTGCCACATCACCCCGGGGTCTTCGGGCGACCCGAAGTTCAGGCAGTTGGTGACCGCGATCGGGGTGGCCCCGGTGACGGCCACGTTGCGGTACGCCTCGGCCAGCGCCAGCTGGGCGCCGGCGTAGGGGTCCAGCTTGGTGTAGCGGCCGGAGGCATCGGTGGAGATCGCGATCCCGCGCCGGGAAGTCTCGTCGATGCGCAGCATTCCGCCGTCGGCGTGCTCGGCCAGCACGGTGTTGCCGCGCACGTACCGGTCGTACTGCTCGGTGATGAACGCCCGGCTGCACAGGTGCGGGCTGCCCAGCAGCGCAAGCAGAGTCGCGCGCAGCTGCTCGCCGGTGGCCGGCCTCGGCAGCGTGTCCGAGCGGTCGGCGTTGAGCGCGTCCTGGGTGTCCGGGCGGGCCACCGGCCGGTGGTAGATCGGGCCCTCGTGGGCCACCGTGCGCGGCGGGACGTCGACGACGGTCTCTCCGTGCCAGGTGATCTGCAGCCGGTCGCCATCGGTGACCTCACCGATCACCGTGGCCAGCACGTCCCACTTGGCGCACACCGCCATGAAGGCGTCGACGTTCTCCGGGGCCACCACCGCGCACATGCGCTCCTGCGACTCACTGGAGAGCACCTCGGCCGGGGTCATGTTCGCCGCGCGCAGCGGTACTTTCTCCAGCTCGATGGCCATACCACCGTCACCGGCAGACGCCAGTTCCGAAGTGGCACACGATAATCCGGCACCGCCGAGATCCTGAATCCCGACCACCAGCCCGGCGGCGTAGAGCTCCAGGCAGCACTCGATGAGGACCTTCTCGGTGAACGGGTCGCCGACCTGAACCGACGGCAGCTTTTTGCGCCCGGCACCGGACTCGTCGCCGCCGAAGGTGTCCGACGCCAGCACCGAGACACCGCCGATGCCGTCCAGGCCGGTGCGCGCACCGAACAGAATGATCTTGTTGCCGGTGCCCGATGCGAACGCCAGGTGCAGGTCCTCTTTGCGCAGCACCCCGACACAGAGCGCGTTGACCAGCGGGTTGCCGGCGTAGCAGGCGTCGAAGACGGTCTCGCCGCCGATGTTGGGCAGTCCGAGGGAGTTGCCGTAGCCGCCGATGCCGCGCACCACCCCGTCGAGCACCCGGCGGGTGTCGGGGGCGTCGGCGGCGCCGAAGCGCAGCTGGTCCATCACCGCGATCGGGCGGGCGCCCATCGCCATGATGTCGCGCACGATCCCGCCCACCCCGGTGGCCGCGCCCTGATACGGCTCGACGTACGACGGGTGGTTGTGCGACTCCACCTTGAAGGTCACCGCCCAACCGTCGCCGATGTCGACCACGCCGGCGTTCTCGCCGATGCCGGCCAGCATGGCTTTGCGCATCTCGTCGGTGGTGGTCTCGCCGAAGTACCGCAGGTGCACCTTGGAGGACTTGTAGGAGCAGTGCTCACTCCACATCACCGAGTACATGGCCAGCTCGGCGTCGGTGGGGCGGCGGCCCAGGATGTCGCGGATGCGCTGGTACTCGTCGTCTTTGAGGCCCAGCTCGGCGAACGGTTGCGGTTGATCGGGGGTGGCCGCGGCGTGTTCGACGGTGTCGAGCGGGGTCGGGGAGGTCACGGCCACAGTGTATGGCACCGATTTCGGCTCAGTCGGGAGCCAGGAAGGCCCTCAGAGCCGCCGCATAGAAGCTGACATCGCGCGCGCCCATCAGCTCACGCGCCGAATGCATGGCCAGCTGCGGTGCGCCCACGTCGACGGTGGGGATGCCGGTGGCCGCGGCGCTCATCGGACCGATGGTGGACCCGCACGGCAGGTCGGCGCGATGCTCGTAGCGCTGCAGCGGCACTCCCGCTTGGTGGCAGGCCAGGGCGAACGTCGCGGCGGTGCGGCCGTCGGTGGCATAGCGCAGGTTGGGTTGCACCTTGAGCACCGGCCCGGCGTTGACCGCGATCTGGTGGCCCGGTTCGTGACGGTCCGGGTAGTTGGGGTGGGTAGCGTGCGCCATGTCCGCCGAGGCCAGCGTCGAGCCGGCCAGCCGCCGCAGGAAATCCTCCCGGTCCCCGCCGGCGGCCAGCGTGATCCGCTCCAAGACGGTCAGCAGCAGATCGGACTGGGCGCCGTGATCCGAGGTCGACCCGACCTCCTCGTGGTCGAACAGCGCCAGCACCGGCAGGAAAGGCCCCGACTCGCCGGCCAGCAGGGCTTCCAGCCCGGCGTAGCAGCTGGCCTGGTTGTCCAGCCGCGGCGCGCTGACGAACTCCTGGCCGGCCCCGGTCACCCCCGACGGCGCCAGGTCATGGGTCATCAGGTCGAAACCCAGCACCTCGCGCGGTTCCACGCCGGCGCGTTCGGCCACGTAGCCGAGGAAGTCGCGGGGCGCGCCGCCGGCGGCCCAAACCGCGTTGAGGTGGCGCTGGGGGTCCAGCGTGACCGACCTGCGATCGTCGGCCAGGTGGATGGCCAGTTGCGGCACCCGCAGGATCGGCTCGTCGATGCGGACCAGGTGATGGGTGATTCCGGTACCGGCCTGAACCGAGAGCCGCCCGCTGACACCCAGGTCGCGGTCCAGCCAGGAGTTCAGCCAGGCACCGCCGTAGGGCGCCAACGCCACCAGCTGCCAGCCGGCCACCTCGCGGGCGGGATGCTGCTTGACCCGCAGGTTCGGGCTGTCGGTGTGCGCGCCGATGATCCGGAATGGCCAGGCGTGGCCGTCGTGCGCAGAACCATTCCACGCCACTAGCGACCCGGCCCGCACAAGGAAGTACCGCCCGGGTGCGGCCGGCCAGCGGTCGGTCTCGGCCAGCTCGGTGTAACCGGCCGCACGCAGCCGCTCGGCCACGGTCGCGCACGCGTGAAACGGCGACGGAGAGGCGTCGATGAACTCGCATAATCCGGTTGCGGTGGCCGCCATGTGCTCAAGTCTTTCGCATCTGGGGTGCAGCGGGCGCGTTAGGGTCGATACCGTGCCGTCCGTTCAGCCCGTCATCGCGCCCTTGACCTGTGCGGCTATTTTTCTGGTCGCCACCATCGATGAGGGTGGTGAGCCGACCGTGCACGAGGCGTTGCCGGAGCTGGCCGGTTTCGCCCGGGCGATCGGCTTCCGCGACCCGACCAAGCGGCTGTCGCTGGTGACCTCGATTGGCTCGGACGCCTGGGACCGGCTGTTCAGTGGGCCCCGCCCGGCCGAGCTGCATCCGTTCGTCGAACTGACCGGTCCCCGCCACAGCGCGCCGGCCACCCCGGGCGACCTGTTGTTCCACGTCAAGGGCGAGACGATGGACGTCTGCTTCGAACTCGCCGGCCGCATCGTCAAGGCGATGGCCGGTGCGATCACCGTGGTCGACGAGGTGCACGGCTTCCGATTTTTCGACAATCGCGACCTGCTCGGCTTCGTCGACGGCACCGAGAACCCGGTCGGCGACGAGGCGCTGGACGCCACCGCCGTCGGCGACGAGGATCCGGACTTCGCTGGCGGCTCCTACGTGCACATCCAGAAGTACGTCCACGATATGGCCGCCTGGGAAGCGCTACCGGTCACCGAGCAGGAGCGGGTGATCGGCCGCACCAAGGCCGACGACATCGAGTTCGACGACGCGGTGAAGCCGGCCGACTCGCACATCGCGCTCAACGTGATCGAAGACGAGGACGGCAACGAACTGGACATCGTGCGGCACAACATGCCGTTCGGCTCGGTGGGCGCCGGCGAGTCCGGCACCTACTACATCGCCTACGCGCGCAGCCCGCAGGTCACCGAGCAGATGCTGCGCAACATGTTCCTCGGTGACCCGCCGGGCAACACCGACCGCATCCTGGACTTCTCCACCGCGCTCACCGGCGGGCTGTTCTTCACTCCCACCGCCGACTTCCTCGACGATCCGCCGCCGCTGCCGGGCCTGGCGGCGGCCCTGACCCCCGCTGAACCCGTCGAACCCACCGGCGTTGATGGCTCACTGAATATCGGCAGCCTGAAAGGAATCTCGCAATGAACAACCTGTATCGCGATCTGGCCCCGGTCACCGAGGCGGCCTGGGCCGACATCGAGCAGGAGGCGGCCCGAACGTTCAAGCGGCACATCGCCGGACGCCGGGTCGTCGATGTGAGCGAGCCGGCCGGCCCGACGGCGGCCGCGGTGGGCACCGGCCGGCTGACCGGCATCGGTGACCCGGCCGACGGTGTGGTTGCGCACCTGCGCGACAGCAAACCGCTGGTGCGCCTGCGGGTTCCGTTCACCCTGTCGCGTGCGGAGATCGACGATGTCGAGCGCGGTTCGCAGGATGCCGACTGGGACCCGGTGAAAGTCGCCGCCAAGAAGCTGGCGTTCGCCGAGGACCGGATCATCTTCGATGGCTACCCGGCCGCCTCGGTGGAGGGCATCCGCAGCGCGAGTTCCAATGCCGAGTTGACGCTGCCGGACGACCCGCGGGACATCCCGGACGTGGTCAGCCAGGCGCTCTCGGCGCTGCGGCTGGCCGGGGTGGACGGCCCGTACTCGGTGCTGCTGTCCGCCGATGCCTACACCAAGGTCGCCGAGACCTCCGATCACGGCTATCCGATCCTCGAGCACCTGCGCCGGCTGGTCACCGGCGACATCATCTGGGCGCCGGCGATCGGCGGCGCGTTCGTGCTGACCACCCGCGGCGGCGACTTCGATCTGCGGCTGGGCACCGACGTGTCGATCGGCTACCTGTCGCATGACGCCGAGAACGTGCAGCTCTACCTGCAGGAGACGCTGACGTTCCTGTGCTACACCGCCGAAGCCGCGGTCGCGCTGACCTGCTAGCGCGGCGCTGGGCTCAGGCCGCGAGCACCGCGTCCAGCGCGGAGTAGAACAACCCCAGCCCGTCGTCGCTGGGCCCGGTCAATGCCTCGATGGCGTGCTCGGGGTGCGGCATCAGCCCCACCACCCGGCCGTTGGCCGAACTCACCCCGGCGATGTCGCGCATCGAGCCGTTGAGGTTGTCCAGGTAGCGGAACACCACCCGGCCTTCGCCCTCCAGCTCGTCGAGCACCTGCGGGGAGGCCACATAGCGACCCTCGCCGGACTTCAGCGGCACCAGCAGGTCGGCGTCGGCGTCGAACCGGGAGGTCCAGACCGTCTCGGTGGAGGCCACCCGCAGCCAGACGTCGCGGCAGACGAAGTGCAGACCGGCGTTGCGGGTCAGCGCGCCCGGCAACAACCCGGCCTCGCACAACACTTGGAACCCGTTGCAGATGCCCAGCACCGGCAGACCGCGCCCGGCCGCCGCGACGACCTCGCCCATCACCGGAGCGAACCGGGCGATGGCACCGGCACGCAGGTAGTCGCCGTAGGAGAAACCTCCGGGCACCACGACGGCGTCGACCCCCTTCAGGTCGGCGTCGGCGTGCCACAGGTTGACCGGTTCGGCACCGACGTAGCGGACGGCGCGCACGGCGTCGACGTCATCAAGGGTGCCGGGGAAGGTGATGACACCGACCCGGGCGCTCACGGCGTCTCCCGGCTAACGGTCCAATCCTCGATCACCGTGTTGGCCAGCAGCGTCTCGGCGATCTCGGCGAGCGCGGCGTCGTCGACCGAATCGTCGACCTCGAGCTCGAAGCGCTTGCCCTGCCGCACCTCCGACACGCCGGTGTGCCCGAGCCGGGCAAGCGCGCCGACGATCGCCTGACCCTGCGGGTCGAGAATCTCGGCTTTGGGCATCACGTGCACAACCACCCGGGCCACGCGCGCTCCTACTGTCGACGGGAATCGGTCGGCTCAACAATACCGATGCCCGTTCGCGGCCCCGGAGCGCACAATCGAAGACATGCGATTGACCCACTTCGGCCACTCCTGCCTGCTCGCCGATTTCGTCGACACCACGGTGCTGTTCGATCCGGGCAACTTCTCGCACGGCTTCGAGGGCATCACCGGGCTGTCGGCGATCCTGATCACCCATCAGCACCCTGACCACGTCGACACCGCGCGGCTGCCGGCGCTGCTCGACGCCAATCCGGAAGCCGCGCTCTACGCCGACCCGCAGACCGCCGCCCAGCTGGGGCCGCCATGGCGGCCGGTGCATGTCGGGGATTCCTTCGAGCTCGGCTCGGTGCGGGTGCGCGGGGTCGGCGGGCAGCATGCGGTGATCCATCCGGAGCTCCCGATGATCGACAACATCTCCTACCTCGTCGGTGACGCCGGGCATCCGGCCCGGCTGATGCACCCCGGCGACGCACTGTTCGTGCCGGACGAGCCGGTGGACGTGCTGGCCGCCCCGGCCGCAGCACCGTGGATGAAGATCGCCGAGGCGGTCGACTACCTGCGGGCCGTGGCGCCGCGGGCCGCGGTGCCGATCCACCAGGGCATCATCGCCGACGACGCCCGCGGCATCTACCACGGGCGGCTCGCCGAGATGGGACGCACCGACTTTCAGGTGCTGCCCGCCGAGAGCGCCGTCGCGTTCTAACCGCGAGCAGACGTGAAAGCCCCCATTTTCGGGCGTTTTAGGGAGCATTCACGTCTGCTCGCCGGGAATACCGGCTTTAGGTGATGTCGCCGGCGGCGCCCCGGCCGGCGGCCCGGCCGGAGAAGATGCACCCGCCCAGGAAGGTGCCCTCCAGCGCCCGATAACCGTGCACCCCGCCGCCCCCGAAACCGGCCACCTCACCGGCGGCATACAGCCCGTCGATAGGCTTGCCGTCGGCGCCCAGCACCCGGGAGTCCAGGTCGGTTTCCAAGCCGCCCAACGTCTTCCGGGTCAAGATGTGCAGTTTGACGGCGATCAGCGGGCCGGCGGCCGGATCGGTCAGCCGGTGCGGGGCCACCACCCGGCCCAGCCGGTCCCCCAGGTAGGCCCGGGCGCCGCGGATCGCGGTGATCTGGCCGTCCTTGCTGAACCGGTTAGCCACCTCGCGGTCGCGTGCGGTCACCTCGGCCGCCACCGTCGCATAGTCCAGTGGCAGCACATCGGGCAGGTCGTTCATCCGCGCGACCAGATCGCGCAGCGAATCGGCATGGACGAAATCCACCCCGCGGTCGACGAACGCCTGCACGGGGGGCGGCGGCCCGGACCGAGCCCGAGAGGCGATCAGCTGACGCAGGCTGCGCCCGGTCAGGTCCGGGTTCTGTTCCTGACCCGACAGCGCGAATTCCTTCTCGATGATCTTCGCGTTCAGCACGAACCAGGTGTAATCCTGCCCGGAACGCGCGATGTGCTCCAAGGTGCCCAGGGTGTCGAAGCCGGGATACAGCGGCCCGGGCAGTCGGTTGCCGGCCGCGTCCAGCCATAGCGGCGACGGGCCGGGGATGATCCGGATGCCGTGGCCCGGCCAGATCGGGTCGTAGTTGGTGATGCCCTCGGTGTAGTGCCACATCCGGTCCCGGTTGATCACCCGCCCGCCGGCGGCCTCGGTGATCCCGATCATCCGGCCGTCGACGTGGGCGGGCACCCCGGCCAGCAGCTGCGCCGGGACGCGGCCCATCCGCTCCGGCCAGTTCTGCCGCACCAGCTCGAGGTTGCCGCCGATGCCACCGCTGGTCACCAGCACGGCGGGCGCCCGGAATTCGAACTCCCCCACAGTGTTCCGTGACGACGCCACACCGCGCGCCGCGGACGACGGTTCCAGCACACTGCCCCGCACGCCGGTCACCCGGCCGTCTTCGACGATCAGCTCGTCAACCCGGTGCCGGTGCGCGAAGCGGACTCGCGATCGGCCCCGCAACCGGCTCGCGAAGATCTCGACCAGGGCCGGCCCGGTCCCCCAGCTGATGTGGAACCGGGGCACCGAATTGCCGTGTCCGATCGCGCCGTAACCGCCGCGCTCGGCCCAGCCCACCAGCGGGAAGATCTTCAGCCCGCGCGCGGTCAGCCAGCTGCGTTTCTCCCCGGCGGCGAAGTCGACGTAGGCGTGCGCCCATTGCCGCGGCCAGTGGTCGCACGCGCGGTCGAAGCCGGCGGTGCCCAGCCAATCCTGCAGGGCCAGTTCGTGGCTGTCGCGCACCCCCAGCCGCCGCTGCTCGGGGCTGTCGACGAAGAACAGGCCACCGAAGGACCAGAACGCCTGCCCGCCCAGGTTCGCGCTGTTCTCCTGGTCGACGATCAGCACCCGCTGGCCGCGTTCCACCAGTTCGCAGGCCGCCACCAGGCCGGCCAGACCCGCCCCGACGATGATCGCGTCGGCGTCCGCCTTACCGCTCATGGCGGTCCAGCGTAGCCAGTCAGGCGCTCAGCCCGGAGGCCACATCGGCCGCGAGCGGCCACCGGTAACGCTCCGGGCGGCAGCCGTGGCCCAGCGCCGCGTCCACCGCATCCAGCATGGCCGCTACCACGCCCGGATCGCTCAGCTGCCGAGCGCCCACCGACAGTCGCACCACCCCGCCGCGGCGCGCGATACGCGCACTGGTCGCCACCACCATCCGGCACCACCAGGGCGCGGTCAGAAAACCGGCTCCGATGCCGACCACCCGCGCCCGTACGGTGCGGTCGAGCACCAGATCGGTCACCGTGTGCAGACCGGCTAGCAGACGAAACCCGTTGCGCGGCAACGCCCGCACCGTTCCCGGTGACACCGTCCAGCCGGGCGCGGCGAACAGCCGGGTGCGCAAACCCAGGTGCTCCAGCACGCGGTCGGCCCCCAGCAGCCGCAGGTTGGCCTCGTGGGCGCCCAAGGTGGCGAATTCGCCGCGGCGCTTCTTGGTGGCGGCCTCGTCGAAACCGTGCAGCACGATGGCGGCGCCGCCGGCCCGCCGGTGCACGAGCCAGTCGACGGTGCGCGGGTCGCGGTCCAGCCGGTAGTCCGTCCCCAGCCGCGGTGCCACCAGCAGTGACACCGGCACGGCTCGGGCGTCCAGTTGCGCGCAGAACGACTCGGCGTCGGCGCAGGTCCGTTCGCCGATCCCCGAGACGGAGACGATCAGCTGTCCGGTCATGCCACCAGTGTGGCCGGTGCAGGTGACCGGCCGGTGACATCCAAGCAGACGCCGGCTGGCGTTACAGGCTCAGCCGGCGCCGACGGCTGTGGTTGGCCGGGTCGGTGCTGTTGGCCGCGATCGCCCGCAGTCGCGCCAGGTCGCGCGGATGCAGCTCTGGCGCCTTGGCCAGTGATTCCAGCAGCAGGTCGGCCTGCTCACGCAGTGCCGGAATGTGTTCGATCCGGCCCTGCTCTTCGACGTGGACGACCAGCATCCGTAGCACCCGCAGGATCGTCGCCGCCACCAGTGGCTGAGACGGTGCCACCTGACGGAGCTGATCGAAGCCGTGCGCGATGTACTCCTTGGCGTTGAGGCCCCACGGCCGCAGCAGGATCCGGCCCTCCGAGCCGGCCACCGCCACCAGCGGCAACGGCACCACCAGCAGGCGGCGCAACAGGCTGCCGACCCGCAGCGTGGCCTCGACCGCGGTGGTGGGGTCGTTGATCGCCGAGCTCAGCGCGCGCAGCCCGATGTCGACGAGCTGGCGGAACGCGAAGTCGATGTCCTCCTGCATGGTGCGGCTGTCGCTGACGGCGATCGCCCGGGTCAGCTTCTGCCGCACCCGGTCCGGGTGCGACGGCGGCGGCCAGATCGTGACCAGTGGCTGGCCCAGGTGGATGTAGGCCCCGACCCGGGTGTCCAACCGGATCTTGGTGTTCGGCGGGATGGCGGCCAACAACCGGCGGGTGTCGACCCGGCTGATCCAGCCGTTGCCGGGCGAGGTCAGCCGCAGCACGTCCGCCGGAGCGTCCATGTCGGTTTCGGGGGCCGGCTGCTCGTCGGCCGCGGCGGCCACCACGGTGTCGATCACCATCGAGCCCTCCGCGGCGATCTCCCGCACCACCTGACCGACCTCCAGGCGATGGGCCAGGTGATCGACGTGGGCGATGATGGTGATCACGGTGACGATCGTCAGCACCACGGCGACGGTCACCGTCAGCGGCGGCGCGGGCACCGGACGGGATCCGTCCAGATCCGGCAGGCTCAGCACGCAGTACACGAAGGTCGCGACCAGCAGGCCGATCACGACCTGGCTGAGCCGGTCCCGGATGAACCAGCGCATCACCCGCGGCGACAGCTGGGAGCTCGCCAGCTGCAGACTCACGATGGTCAGCGAGAAGATGACCCCCGCGGTGGTGATCGTCGCGCCGGCGATCGTGGACAGCAGCGTGGTGGCCACCCCGCTGTCCATCTTCAGCAGGAAACGCGGCGACGGCCCGATACGACGGTCCGCCGCACGGCTGAGAACGGCCAACAGCATGCCGCCGAACACGATCACCAGCGGCAGCAGAAAAAGGCTCTCCCGGA
Source organism: Mycolicibacter sinensis (assembly GCF_001673565.1). Taxonomy (GTDB): domain Bacteria; phylum Actinomycetota; class Actinomycetes; order Mycobacteriales; family Mycobacteriaceae; genus Mycobacterium; species Mycobacterium sinense_C. The sequence goes on along the minus strand of NZ_LZMF01000032.1, from coordinate 33,703 downwards.
ACCGATAAGCCAGCGCCAACGCCCGAACACTCGGGAAGCGCTCCGAGCGGGTGCGCATCACTTCGGCAGGACGGCCTCGATGGCGGTAATCACCTCGGGCGCGTCCGGCACCGTGGTGGGCCGGAACCGGTTGACCACTGTCGCCCCGGGGGCGAGCAGAAACTTCTCGAAGTTCCATTGCACGTCACCGGCAGCCCCCTCGGCGTCGGCGGTCTTGGTCAGCTCCGCGTAGAGCGGGTGGCGGCCATCGCCGTTGACGTCGGTCTTGGCCAGCAGCGGAAACGTCACCCCGTAGGTGGTGGAGCAGAAGCTCCGGATCTCCTCGGGGGTTCCGGGCTCCTGGCCCATGAACTGATTGCAGGGCACGCCGAGCACGGTCAGCCCGCGGTCGGCGTAGTCCTGGGCCAGCTTCTCCAGGGCGCTGTACTGCGGGGTGAGCCCGCATTTGGAGGCGACGTTGACGACCAGAACCGCGCGGTCGGCGTAGTCCGCCAGCGAGGTGGACTGGCCATCGAGGGTGGTCAGCGGGATATCAGCAAGGCTCATGGCCGCGAGGGTACCCGGTGGCGGTGCCAGGGGCGCCCGGTCAGTGTTTCCCGGGAACCTCGCAGCGGGCCGTCGCCAGCAGCCAGGCGTATTGGAACGCGATCTCCTTCCAGCGTTCGTAACGCCCGGAGATGCCGCCGTGGCCGGCGTTCATCTGGGTTTTCAGCAAGACCTGGTTGGCGTCGGTCTTGGTGTGCCGTAGCGCCGCAACCCACTTCGCCGGCTCGACGTAATACACCCGGGTGTCGTGCAGTGACGTCATCGCTAGGATCGGCGGGTATTCGCGACGGGTGATGTTCTCGTAGGGCGAGTAGGACTTCATGTAGAAGTAAACGTCCTTGTCGTCCAACGGGTTTCCCCACTCGTCCCACTCGGTGACAGTCAGCGGCAGCGACGGGTCCAAGATGGTGGTCAGCGGGTCGACGAACGGGACCTGCGCCACCACGCCGGCGAACAGCTCCGGTGCCAGGTTGGTCACCGCGCCCATCAACAGCCCGCCCGCGCTGCCGCCCATCGCCACCAGCTGCCCCGGCCGGCAAATCTCGGCCTCGATCAGGTGGCGGCCCACGGCGACGAAGTCGGTGAAGCTGTTCTTCTTCTGCAGCAGCTTGCCGTGCTCGTACCACAGCCGGCCCAGTTCGCCGCCGCCGCGCACGTGCGCGACGGCGAACACCATGCCGCGGTCCAGCAGGGACAGCCGGGCGATCGAGAACTGCGGGTCCTCACACATCTCGTAGGCGCCGTAACCGTAAAGCAGTGTCGGAGCCGGTAATGCGATCCCGGCCCGGTGCACGACCGACACCGGGACGCGGGTGCCGTCCTCGGCGTAGGCCCAGTCGCGGTACTCGACGTAGTCCTCGCGGCGGTAGTCGCCGAGCACCGGCTGCTCACGCAGCAGGGTGCGTTCGCCGGTCGCGAGGTCGATGTCGTAGATGCGTACCGGGGTGATGAACGACGTCGCGCCCACCCGCAGTCGCGGGCAGTCCCAGTTGGGGTTGGCCGCCAGGCCCGCGGAGGTCAACTCGGTGTCGAAGGTGATCTCCTGCGGCGCTAGGTAGTCGCCGTCGCTGCCGATCGGCCACAGTTGCAGGCGCGGCAACCCGTCGGCTCGGTAGCCGACGACGAGGTGGTGCGCGAAGGCGTCCACCCCATCGAGCCGCACGTCATCACGTCCGGCGATCAGGGTCTGCTGCGCGGTCGGATCACCTACCGGAGCCTGCACCAGGGTGAAGTTGACCGCGCCATCGTTGTGCAGCACCAAGAATCGGTCTTCGCCGCCGACGATCGCATGCTCCACCGAGTACTCGACGCCTTCCCGGCGGGGCAGCACCACGGTGAAGTGCGCCTGCGGGTCGGCCGCGTCGGCGTAGCGGACCTCGGAGGTGATCGACGACCCGGCCGCGATCAGCACATAGGCGTCGCTGCGGGTGCGGCCCACCGACAGCCAGAACCGCTCGTCGCCCTCGTGGTACACCTGCTCGGCGGGCCGGTCCGCGCCGATCCGGTAGCGCCACACGGTGTCCGGGCGCCAGGCCGCATCCACGGTGACGTAGTAGACGGTGCGGTTATCGGTCGCCCAGGTCACCCCGGCGCCGATTCCGGTGATTTCGTCGGGGAACAGCTCGCCGGTGGATAAATCTTTGAATCGCAGCGTGTAGCGCTCGTCACCGACGACGTCGACGGAGTAGGCCAGGATATTGCCGTCTGGGCTGACCGCGGCGGCGCCGAGCGCGAAGAAGTCGTGGCCCTGCGCCTCGGCGTTCTGGTCCAGCAGCACCTGTTCGCCGGGGATCGCGGTGGCCTCATCGAGTTGGGGCGGGTCCCAGTCGTCGGAAGAGCCGATGGGACAGCGGCATTGAACGCCGTACTGTTTCCCCTCGTAGGTGCGCCCGTAGTACCACCAGTCGCCGCGCCGCGCGGGCACCGACAGGTCGGTTTCTTTGGTGCGGGCTTTGATCTCGTCGAAGATGTTCTGCCGCAACGGTTCCAGGTGTTCCGTGGCGGCGTCGGTGTAGGCGTTCTCGGCCTCCAGGTGGGCGAGCACCGCGGGGTCGGACTTGTCCCGCAGCCATTCATAGGGGTCGACGAAGACGTCCCGGTGGTGGACGCGGGTTGTTTCCGCCCGCTTGGCCGAAGGGGGATCCGGCAGCGGGTGTGCGACGTCGGTCATGCGGCGGGGCCGACCCAGTCATTGAAGGACAGGCCGGAAATCCGTTCGTAGGCTTCGATGTAACGGGCACGGGTCGCGGCGATGATGTCATCCGGCAGCGCCGGGGGCGGCTGGGTGCCGGCGCGGTCCCAGCCGGATTCCGGGCCGGTGAGCCAGTTGCGCACGAACTGCTTGTCGAAGCTTTGCTGCACTTCCCCGGCCTGATAGTGATCGGCCGGCCAGTACCGCGACGAGTCGGGGGTGAACACCTCGTCGGCGAGCACCAGATTGTCGTGTTCATCGACACCGAACTCGAACTTGGTATCGGCGATGATGATCCCCTTGGTCAGGGCGTGGCCGGCCGCCTGCACATAGGTTTCCAGGGTGCGGTCGCGCAGCTGGCCGGCCCGCACCGGGCCCACCAGGTCGATCACCTGCGCGAACGAGATGTTCTCGTCGTGTTCACCGATCTCGGCCTTGGTGGCCGGGGTGAACAGCGGATTGGCGAACCTGCTGGCCTCCACCAGACCCGGCGGCAGCGCGATGCCGCAGACCGAGCCGCTGTCCTGGTAGTCGAGCAGGCCCGAGCCGGTCAGGTAGCCGCGTGCCACGCACTCGATCGGCATCATCTGCAGCTGGCGCACCACCAGTGCCCGGCCCAGCACCTCCTCGGGGATGCGCGGGTCGTCGGGCGGGCCGGCCAGGTGGTTGGGGACCTTGACGAGGTCGAAGAAGAAGACGCTCATCGCGGTCAGGATCCGGCCCTTGTCCGGGATCTGACTGTCCAGGATGTAGTCGAACGCCGAGATCCGGTCGGTGGCGACGAACAACAGGTGCTTGTCGTCGATCCGATACAGTTCGCGGACTTTGCCGCTGGCCAGGTGCTGATAATCGGAGAGCGCGGGACGCGACATTGGGCCAGCTTAGCGGCCAGCATTGTGCTGGGATCGGATCCATGACTTCACGGCTGCTGCCCTACGCCACCTCCCCCGGCCGCCTGCTGGCCCAACTGTTCAGCGACGCCGTCGTCGCCGTGTGGACCTTCCTGTGGGTGCTGGTCGCCCTCGCCGTGCACGGTGCGGTGGCCGCCATCGCCGGGGTCGGGCGGCAGTTCGAGCACGGCGCCAATGGCGTGGCCGAGAGTCTGACCTCGGCCGGGGACAGCGCGCATCGCATCCCGCTGGTGGGCGATGCGGTGAGCAAGCCGCTGACCGCAGCCGGTGAGGCGGCCGTCGACATCGCCGGCGCCGGCCACGACCTGAACACCACCGCCGGTTGGCTGGCCTACCTGCTGGCGATCGCGGTGGCGGCGCCGCCGGTGCTGGCAGTGGCGATGCCCTGGCTGGCGCTGCGACTGCGGTTCTTTCTGCGCAAGCGGGCGGTGCTGGCGCTGGCCGCGGCCCCGGCCGGTCAGCAGCTGATGGCGCTGCGGGCACTGACCAACCAGCCGCTGCGCAGGCTGGCCATCGCCGGCAGCGACCCGGTCGGCGCGTGGCGGAACAATGATCCCCTCGTCATCAGCCGGCTGGCGGGTCTCGAACTCCGGTCTGCCGGACTGGCGCGACGCCACCAACCGGCCGCCACCGGCGGCTAGGCTGCCGGTGTGAACCTCGAGAAGGTGGTTTTCGGTTTCTTTGTGCTGCTGGCGGCGACATTGAACTTCGGCTTCTTCGTCGGTGACATCGGCGATCCGGTCATTCACAATCCGTGGGAGCTGTTCCTGGCGCTCATCGTGGCGCTGATCACCACCGTCCTGAAGTTCGGCGACCGCACCCAACTGGGTGCGGTCCACCTGTCCACCAGCCTGGTCGCGCTGCTCCAACTCGCCGCCGCGGCAGCAATGTGGGTCTATTACACCCACGTCTCGACCTTCGGACTGGACCGGCACGCGACGGCGAGCGTGGTGTCCCTGTCGGGCGGAGCGCTGCTGGCCAACATCGTTTCGGTAACCCTGCTCGTGGTCGAAACCGCGTCATTCCGGCGCCGCTAACCAGCCTCGACAGCCGATGCCGAATTCGCTGCACCTGTTCTCGTTCTGGAACCGCCGGCGGTCGCGGCAGAAACTCAAGCCGGTCCGGGTACCGACGACGGTGCCGACCAGCGACGTCATCTTCTTGTTCATGCGGCGAATGCGTGCGCCGTTCATCGTCGTGATCACCACATTCAGCATCTGCAGCACCGGACTGATGCTGATGCCCGGCGTCGATGCGCAGGGAAATCCCTACCGGCTCACCGTGTTCGACGCGTTCTACCAGATGACGATCACCTTGACCACGGTCGGCTACAGCGAGGTGCCGCACGCGTTCAGTTACCCGCAGCGCATGTGGCTGTCGATGTCGATCTACCTGGTCGTGATCAGCTGGGCCTATGCCATCGGCGTCTTCTTCGCCCTGGTCAACGACGCTGCCTTCCAGGACGCACTCGCCGCGCAGCGTTTCCGCCGGCAAGTCCGCCGGCTGGTCGAGCCGTTCGTCATCGTGGCCGGCTACGGTCAGGCCGGCCGGGCCGTCGGCGCCGAACTCGACGAGCACGGGCACCGGTTCGTCGTCATCGACAAGCAGGAGTCCCGGGTCCAGTCGGTGGTCGCCGAGCAACTCAGTTTCGACGTTCCCGCCGTCGAAGGCGACTGCGCCGTTCCGGCGATGCTCGGCATGGCCGGCCTCGCCCATCGCGACTGCGAGGGCGTGCTCGCCCTGACCGACGACGACGCCACCAATCTGGCGGTGGTGATGACCGTTGCGCTGCTGCGGCCGGAGGTGCCGGTGTTCGCCCGCTGCACCGACGGCCACATCCAGGCCCAGATCGAGCATTTCTCACCGGCGGCGGTCATCAACGCCGACGACAGATTCGGCGAGTACCTCGCCCTGTCGATCCACCGCCCGATCAATCATCAGTTGTTGCGCTGGTTGATGGACAACGATGAGGACGAGATGCCGACGCTGCGCCGGGGTCTGGCCGACGGCAGATGGGTGGTGTCCGCGGGCACCGGATTCGGCCGGGATGTGGCCGCCGACCTCATCGCCAGTGGCCTGTCCGTCGAGCTCGTCAACCCGGCCGACGGTGCACCCGACATCTCCGGCGCGGTCGGGTTCATCGCCGGGACCCGCAACGACACCACCAACATCGCCCTGGCCGAGCAGGCTCGGTTGGCCAACCCCGATGTCTACCTGGTGGTCCGGCAGCAGCGAAACACCAAAAAGGCTCTGCTGGAGGCGCTACAGATCGACGAGGTGTACATCGCCACCGAGCTCATCGCCCGCGAGACGCTCGCCCGGATCCTCACGCCGGTGTTCTGGAGCTTCGTGGAGCATGCGTTCGGCCGTGACGAGCAGTGGGCCGCCGCGGTGCGCGACCGCCTGAAGGAGCGCTGCGGCCGGCGCACCCCCAGCCGCGATGTCATCACGTTGACCGACGAGCACGCTCCGGCCATCACCGACTGGTTGCGGCGCGGGATGACCTTGACCGTGGCGGATCTCCTGCGGCGGCCCGACGATCGCGAGACCAGCTTGCCGCTGGCGGCGCTGGTGCTGGTCCATGGCGGCGAACACACTTTTATGCCGCCCGACGAGACCGCCCTGGCCGTCGGCGATCAGGTGTTGCTGGTCGGAAAGCGAGATGGTCTGTCGCAGGTACAGGCGATCTGCCACGATCCGACGACGGTGGAGTACCTCTGCACCGGCCGCGACGTTCCGCTGACCTGGTTGTGGGCTTGGCTCACCGCTCGGCGCCGCCGCGCCGGCGCGCCTCGGGCGTGACCACCCGCAATCGCAGCAATCCGGCGACCGCCACAATCACCCAGGCCGTCAACGCATTCCAGAAGACCACCAGCGACACCGTCTGCAAGGCCGGTGTCCGGAGTTCGGCGGCGATGGCCGCGGTGGCCACCGAGTACATCCCCAGCGGAAAGACCAGCGCCCACCACGCCCCGGTGAGTTGCAGCACCGCGGGCCGCCGGTTGACCCGGTGCAGCACGAAGTAGACCAGCGGCGGGATCCACGCACTGGCCAGCACCCACGTCACGATCGTGACGACCCGCACCGGGCCGGCCAGCCACGCCACCGCCCCGGAGTAGATGGTGTGCCCGGCCAGGGTGGCGATCGCCAACGCCCCCATCAGGATCCAGTCGTCCGGTGCGAAGCCATCGCGGTCCTTGCGTTCTTGGGCGGTGCGCCACAGGATCAGCCAGGTCATCACGAGGTAGACCACGATCGCCAGCAGCCAGATCAGCACCGCCGCAGGCGCCCAGCCGCGATCACCGGTGTGCCGGGCGACCCGCGCGGCGAGGATCGCCAAACCCGACGTGCCGACACTGGCCAGTTCCCAGGCGCCATGGGCACGAGCTCGCAGCTCCCCCAAGCCACGGGACGCCATGTTGCGGCAGGTCAGGACCGCCAGCGCCAGCCATGCCATCAGGGCCACGGCCCCCAGTACACGCACCGCCACCGGATGGGCGACCACACGAGAATCCAGCACCGCGCACGCGGCGACGAAGGTGAACAACCGCAGTGTCACGTCCGGGTCGCGAAGATCCCAGCGGGGCAAGGCGCGCACGGCGGCCACCGTCAGCACCACCAGCACGACGGTGGCCAGCACTCCCAAAGTGTCTGAGAGCCAGCGGTAGTGGTGGTCGCGAGCGGCGATCGACAGGATGCCGGTGGCCATCACCACCGCGAAGGCGTCCGGTGCCGGCCACCGCGTCACGCCCATGCGCGGTTAGAGAATCGCGCCTGGGACGTAGCCGGCCGCCGACGGATACCGCTCGACCAGCGCGGTGACCTCCGCCATCACCTGGTCGACCTGGTCGGCGGCCGCGCCGGTGAAGGCCTGCCGTTCGGCGATGGCCGCCTCCAGGGCGGCCCGGTCCAGCGGCAGCCGGTCGTCGGCGGCCAGCCGGTCCAGCAGGTCGGGTTCGGCACCGCGTTCGCGCATCGCCAGGGCGACGGCCACCGCGTGCTCCTTGATGACCTCGTGGGCGGCTTCTCGGCCCATCCCGGCGCGCACCGCGGCGATCAGCACCTTGGTGGTGGCCAAAAACGGCAGGTAGCGGTCCAGTTCGCGGGTGATCACCGCCGGGTAGGCGCCGAATTCGTCGAGCACGGTCAGAAACGTCTCGGTCTGTCCGTCGACGGCGAAGAACGCATCGGGCAGCGCGACACGGCGCACCACCGAGCAGAACACGTCGCCCTCGTTCCACTGGGCTCCGGCCAGCTCGGCGGCCATCGACGCGTAGCCGCGCAGCACCACCTGCAGGCCGTTGACCCGTTCGCAGCTGCGGGTGTTCATCTTGTGCGGCATCGCCGAGGAGCCGACCTGCCCGGGAGCGAAGCCCTCGGTGACCAGTTCGTGGCCGGCCATCAGGCGGATGGTGTGGGCCAGTGACGACGCTCCGGCCCCGAGCTGCACCAGTGCCGAGAGCACGTCGTGGTCCAGTGAGCGCGGGTAGACCTGCCCGACGCTGGTCAAAACCGTTGAGAAACCAAGGAAGTCGGCGACCCGGCGTTCCAGCTCGGCGAGTTTGACGGTGTCGCCGTCGAACAGATCCAGCATGTCCTGGGCGGTGCCCATCGGGCCCTTGATGCCACGCAGCGGGTAGCGGGCGATCAGCTCTTCCAGCCGCTGCAACGCGATTAGCGTCTCCTGGGCGGCCGAGGCGAACCGCTTGCCCAGCGTGGTGGCCTGGGCGGCGACGTTGTGGCTGCGCCCGGCCATCACCAGCTCACGGTTGGCCTCCGCGTGCAGAGCCAGCCGGATCGCGACTGCCACTCCGTGTCGGTGCACCAGCCTCAGGGACTGCAGGATCTGCATCTGCTCGACGTTCTCGGTCAGATCCCGGCTGGTCATGCCCTTGTGGATGTGCTCGTGGCCGGCCAGCGCATTGAATTCCTCGATGCGGGCCTTGACGTCGTGGCGGGTCACCCGTTCCCGGTCGGCGATCGATGCCAGGTCGACATCCTCCAGCACCCGCTCGTAGTCGGCGATCGCCTGCTCGGGCACCTGCACACCCAGTTCGGACTGGGCACGCAGCACAGCCAGCCATAGCCGGCGTTCGGCGACGATCTTGGCCTCGGGCGACCAGATGTCGGTCATCGCGGTGCTGGCGTAGCGGGTTGCCAGCACATTTGGGATGCTCACGAGCAGCTACCCTATCGCGATCGCCGTGCCCTACAGCGCGTGCAGGATGTCCTCGACCCGGTCCTTGGCGTCGCCGAACAGCATCGCGGAGTTCTGCCGGAAGAACAGCGGGTTCTGCACGCCGGCGTAGCCGGATGCCATGGAGCGCTTGAAGACGATCACGTTGTCGGCCTCCCACACGGTCAGCACCGGCATGCCCGCGATCGGGCTCGACGGGTCTTCGGCGGCGGCCGGGTTGACGGTGTCGTTGGCGCCGATCACCAGCACGACCGAGGTGTCATCGAAGTCCTCGTTGATCTCGTCCATCTCCAGGACGATGTCGTAGGGCACTTTGGCCTCGGCGAGCAGCACGTTCATGTGCCCCGGGAGCCGGCCGGCCACCGGGTGGATGCCGAACCGCACGTTGACGCCGCGCTCCCGCAGCTTGCGGGTCAGGTCGGCGACCCCGTACTGGGCCTGCGCCACGGCCATGCCGTAGCCCGGGGTGATGATCACCGAGTCCGCGCTGCCCAGCAGCTCGGCCACCCCTTCGGCGGTGATCTCGCGGTGCTCGCCGTAGTCCTTGTCGTCGGACGGGCCGGCCTCGATCCCGAAGCCGCCCGCGATCACCGAGATGAACGACCGGTTCATCGCCTTGCACATGATGTAGGACAGGTAGGCACCCGAGGAGCCGACCAGCGCGCCGGTGATGATCAGCAGGTCGTTGGAGAGCAGGAAGCCCGACGCCGCCGCGGCCCAGCCGGAGTAGCTGTTGAGCATCGAGACCACGACCGGCATGTCGCCGCCGCCGATCGAGGCCACCAGGTGCCAGCCGAGCGCCAGCGCCAGCACGGTCACCGCCACCAGCAACCACAGGTTGGGTTCGATGCAGAACCACACCGTCAGCGCCGCGAACGCCAGCAACGCGCCGATATTGAGGAAGTTCTTGCCCGGCAGCATCAGCGGCGCCGACTTCATCCGCGCCGACAGCTTGAGGTTGGCCACGATCGAACCGGTGAAGGTGACCGCACCGATGAACACCCCGATGAACACCTCGGCGGAGTGGATGCCGAACATCCCCTCGGCGGCCATCTTCACGGCCTCCTCGCCGTGCGGGTGCGCCTCGACGTGCAGGTAGCCGTTCCAGCCGACCAACACGGCGGCCAACCCGACGAACGAGTGCAGCAGCGCGATCAGCTCGGGCATGCCGGTCATCTCGACCACCTTGGCGCGCCACAGCCCGATCGCGGCACCCACCACGGTGGCCCCGATCAGCAGGCCCAGGCCGAGCGTTCCGATGCCATGGTGGACGGCCAGCGTGATCGTCGCCGCCAGCGCCACCGCCATGCCGACGATGCCGAAGTTGTTGCCGGCCTTGGACGTCTCATGCTTGCTCAGGCCGGCCAGCGCCAGGATGAACAACAGGGCCGCGACGATGTATGCCGCCGAGGCGGCGGTCTGCACAGAGAACATTGCGGGGTCTACTCCAACTTGTCTTGGGCAGGCTCTAGCTGCGGGAGAACATGGCCAGCATGCGGCGGGTCACCGCGAAGCCACCGAAGATGTTGATGCTGGCCAACAGGATCGCCGCCGTCGCCAGCGCGGTGATCGCCGGGTCGCCGTGGCCGACCTGCAGCAGCGCACCGACCACGATGATCCCTGAGATCGCATTGGTCACCGACATCAGCGGCGTGTGCAGCGCGTGGTGCACGTGTCCGATCACGTAGTAGCCGATCACGATCGCCAGCGCGAATACCGTCAGGTGGACCTGCAGCGCGGCCGGCGCCAGCGCGACCAGCACGAACAGCACCGCCGCGGCGGAGACCACCAGTCCCAGCCGTCGCCCGGCCGTCATCGGCGCCTTCGCCGCCGGCGCGGCCACCGGCGCTTCGGCCGCCTTGGCCGGAGCGGCCGAGACCTGCACCGGCGGCGGCGGCCAGGTCGACTCGCCGTCGCGCACCACGGTCATCGACCGCTGCACCACGTCGTCGAAGTTCAGCACCAGCTGGCCGTCCTTCTCCGGCGTCATCAACTTCATCAGGTTGACCAGGTTGGTGCCGTAGAGCTGAGAGGCCTGCGCGGGCAGCCGACCGGCGAGGTCGGTGTAGCCGATGATCGTCACTCCGTTGTCGGTGACGACGGCCTGGTCCTTGACGGTGCCCTCGACGTTGCCGCCGTTGGCCGCGGCCATGTCCACGATCACGCTGCCTGGTTTCATCGACGCCACCATGTCGGCGGTGATGATCCGCGGCGCGGGCTTACCGGGGATGAGCGCGGTGGTGATGATGATGTCGACGTCTTTGCACTGCTCGGCATAGAGCGCGGCCTCGCGCTGCTTGTACTCGTCGCCCATCTCTTTGGCGTAGCCGGTCGCCGAGACCTCGGCTTCGGGGTCTTCGATCGACAGGTATTCGCCGCCCAGGGACTTGACCTGATCGGCGACCTCGGGCCGCGGATCGGTGGCGCGCACGATCGCACCCAGGCTGCCGGCGGCACCGATCGCGGCCAGCCCGGCCACCCCGGCACCGACCACCAGCACCTTGGCCGGCGGCACCTTTCCGGCGGCGGTGACCTGGCCGGTGAAGAAGCGCCCGAACACGTGCGCGGCCTCCACCACGGCGCGGTAGCCGGCGATGTTGGCCATCGAGCTCAACACGTCCAGCGACTGCGCCCGCGAGATGCGCGGCACCGCGTCCATCGACAGCGCCGTGATCGGCCGGCGGGCCAGATCCTGCACCCGGTCGGGGTTCAGCGCCGGCGCCAGCAGGCTGACCAGTGTGGCGCCTGGCTTCATCGCGTCCAGCTGTTCGGTCGAGGGGGCGTTGACCCCGAAGACGATGTCGGCGGCGCGGGCGTCCCCGATGGTCGCGCCGGCTTCGACATAGGCCTCGTCGGGGAAATCCGATGCGGCGCCGGCGCCGGCGTCCACCACTACGTCGTAGCCGAGTTTGGTCAGTTGAGCGACCGTCGCCGGCGTCGCCGACACACGCGTCTCACCGGCCTGCGCCTCGGATAGGACACCGATAATCATGACGTAGCTCTCCGCATTCGCTTCTCGTAGGCGTTTCTGGGCGTCTGGGCACCCCCCGGTTACCCGCCAGTAGCAAAGTAGCGACAAAGGGGTCGAGGCAGCATACCGTGTGCGGTTCTCAGGCTGACACGGCGCGTTGGTCCAGCGGCGCGAGCAGGTCGATGACGTCGATCAGCGCCGCCCGGGCAACGATCCGCGGCCCCTGCCGGTCATCGACCAGGGCCGCCATCACCGCTCCGTCGACCATGCAGACCAGGGCATGCGCCATCTCGACCCGGGCGATCCGCCCGGAACGTTCGACGGCTTCGGCGACGGCGTCGGACCGTTGGTGCAGGATGCGACGCTGGATCTCGCGCAGGGCGGGCTGGCGGGCGCAGACGATGGACCGCTCATAGCGCGAGATGAGCTGCTCGGTGGCGTGGAGGCCGTTCTCCGGGTTCTCTTGCGACCCCACCAACAGGTCCACCAGCATCTCCGCGATGGTCTCGGCGCTACGGCGCCGGCGGGACAGCCCGGCGATGCGGGCGCGCAGCTGGGCGACCTCCAACATCCCGATGTGCTCCACCGCGCTGGCGATCAGGTCGTCCAGCGAAGAGAAGTAGTAGGTGGTGGACGCCAGCGGCAGGCCGGCGCGCTGGGCCACCGCTCGATGCCGCACCGCTTCGAACCCGCCCTCACGCAACAGCTCGGCGGCAGCGCTGATCAGCGCATACCGTCGGCGTTCGCCCTTGGGCGTGACCGCTGTCATCACGCCTAGAGATGCTGCCAGCACAGCTATCGCCGCATCATGGGTTTCGTCTTTTCGGCCGGACAGCGGGGGCTGGCATGATGACCGCCATGCCGGAGATGAGCCGACGGGCGGTGCTGCGTCTCGGGGCGGCAGCGGGTGCTTTCTCTTCCTGGGGCGCGGGTGCGCTGCTCGGCGCTCGGCCCGCGGTGGCGACCCCGACGCTTCCGACCATGACGACGGGCTCGTTCGCTTCGGCGGCGCGCGGTGGGGTCACCACCAACTGGGCGATCGCCCGGCCGCCGGGGCAGACCGAGCCACTGCGCCCGCTGATCGCGCTGCACGGCAAAGGTAGTGACGCCGCAACGGTGATGGCCGGCGGAGTGGAGCAGGGCCTGGCCGAAGCGGTCGCCGCCGGGCTACCGCCGTTCGCGGTGGTGGCCGTCGACGGCGGCGGCAGCTACTGGCACCGGCGCGCCTCCGGAGAGGACTCCGGTGCGATGGTGACCGACGAGTTGCTGCCGCTGCTCGCCGAGCAGGGGCTGGACACCTCCCGGGTGGGGTTCATCGGCTGGTCGATGGGCGGTTACGGCGCGCTGTTGCTCGGGGGCCGGCTCGGTGCGCGCCGCACGGCGGCGATCTGCGCGGTCAGCCCCGCGCTGTGGCTGTCACCCGGGGCCACCGCGCCCGGGGCGTTCGACGGCGCGACCGACTTCGCCGCCAACTCGGTCTTCGGGATGCCGGCCTTGGCGTCGATCCCGATCCGGGTGGACTGCGGAAACGCCGATCCGTTCTATTCGGCGACCCAGGCCTTCATCGCCCAGCTGCCCAATCCCCCTGCAGGCGGATTTTCCCCCGGAGGGCACGATGGATCATTTTGGAGTTCCCAACTTCCGGCTGAGTTGACTTGGATCGCCCCGCTGCTGACGGTCTGAAGTCACAGCCACGGACTTTTCTTAATTCTCAGTAATCCCGGTCGCGCTCCCCGTCCGTTGTTCCGTAGATCGGACTCGACGCGCCGAGAATTCGTCGAACGGTCTTCTTCCTCGGCCAATACTTCCAGGAGTTTGGAACAATTGACCCTGTTTACGTTGCCGCAAATTCTTGTGTGACGAAGAACACCCCGGTAAATTCAACAGCCTACTCATAAGTAACTCCCCTGTTTTCTGAGCCCGACGCGAACAGATTGGAAGACTGTGATGACGAATCGACGGATGCGGGCGGCCGCTGTTGCCGCCACCGCGGGTGGCGGACTCCTGACTGCGGCATTTCTGCAAGCCGCGGTCGCTGCCGCCGCGCCCGGCGAAGACGCCTTCACCATCGACGGCACCACCTTCGACCCGATATTGAAGGCCGGCGGCCAGGGCTTCGACCTCGTAGGACCGCTGAACCTGGCTCCGCCGCTGCTGGGCCTCGGCGGCGGGACGGTAGCCCTTGGTAGCAACAGCTTGGACCTCGCCCCGCAGAGCTTCGACCTCTACAACGGCACCACGTCGCTCGGCAGCATCAGCACCAACGAAACCGTCTCAACCCTGCTCGGCCTGCACAACACCGCGTTCACCGTCATGAGCAGCACCGTCGCCGACGGCGTCGACCCCTCGAAGCTGCCGGTGGCCGGAACCGTCTACGACGTGCTCAACCTGGGCGGCGGCTTCTACAACGTCTACGTCGCCACCCCGGGGGAGCACGGCACCGTCACCGACACCCTGGTGACGCCCTTCGGCAACACCGACCTGAGCGCGCTGTTCGCCGGCATGAACGCCGCCAACCCCCTGCAGCCCGGCGACGCCTTCGCCGCGCTGCAAGCCGGCGACAGCAGCATCGGCGACGACGCCTTCTCCATCGGCGGCTTCACCTTCAACCCGTTCAGCACCGCTGAGGACGGCACCGTGACCGACGGCTTCACCCCCGTCAGCTCGCTCGCCGCCATTCCACCGCTGTTGAACCTCGGCGGCGGCCAACTGGTCATCAGCTCGGCGTTTCCCAACGTGCAGCCCACCCCGTTCGCTCCCCAGGACTTCGCCGTCTACAGCGGAACCGGGTCGAGTGCCACCGAGATCGGCACCGCCCACACCGCGGTGGACGTGACGAACCTGTTGGGGATGACCAACACACAGTTCATCGTCCAAAGCGTCACCGCGGCCGACGGCGTGGAGGCCTCGCAGCTGCCGGCCCTGGGATCGGTCTACGACGCGTTCAACCTCGGCGGCGGCTGGGCGAACATCTACATCGCCACCCCGGACGTCGTCGCCGAAGACGGCACCGTCACCAGCGGCACCGTTCACGACACCCTGGTGACACCGTTCGGCAACATGAGCCTGGACGCACTGTTCGCCGGCTTCAACGCCGCCAACCCGCTCGACCCGGGCGACGCCTTCACCGGTCTGCAAGTGGGCGACAGCGCCTACGGCGAGGACGCCTTCAGCCTCGGCGGTTACGTCTTCGACCCGTTCACCGGGACCGGCGACAATATGGCCGACGGCTTCCGCGCCATTCCCGCGCTGTTCGGCGCCGCGCCGCTGCTGAGCCTCGGCGGCGCCACCGTCGCTATCGGTGCCGGGGTGAACCCGATCAACTTTGCGCCGCAAGACTTCACCATCTATGGCGGGACCGACGACGCCGACCTCGGAACCATCAAGGCCAGTGTGAATGTGGCGAACCTGCTGGGCATGGCCAACACCGAGTTCACCGTCCAAAGCATCACGCCCGCCGACGGTGTGGAGGACGCGTTGCTGCCGGTGAAGGGAACGGTCTACGACGTCCTGAACTTCGGCGGTGGCTGGCAGAACATCTACATCGCCACCCCCGGCGAGGATGGCACCATCACCGACACCCTGGTCACCCCGTTCGGCAACATCGACCTGAGCTCGCTGTTCGGCATCTTCAACGCCGCCAACCCGCTCGACCCGGGCGACGCCTTCACCGGTCTCGACGACGCAATGTCAACGGCCGCAGGCAGCTTCGACCTCTTCGACCCGAGCAGCTGGTTCTGACGTTCGGTCCCCGTTAACAGAGTGAAAGGTGTGTGTCGATGAATCGACGTGTCAAAGTGGCCGCCGTTGCCGCCACAGCCGGGGGCGGGCTGCTGACCGCAGCGTTTCTGCACGCGGCGGTCGCGGTCGCCGACAGCGGATCCAACGCCGGGTTCACCATCGGCGATATCAGCTTCACCGACCCGGTGGCGATCGACGCGCTGACCGGCACGCAGACCGACGGCTATGAAGCCCTCACCCCGATGTTCGCCAACTCCCCGCTGCTGTCGCTGGGCAGCGACAACCTGCTCGGCCTCGCCAGTCTGGGGTCGCAGCAGTTCACCATCGAGGACAGCAGCGGCGAAACGCTCGGCACACTGCTGACCTCGACCAACGTTCAGAATCTCCTGGGCATCGTCACCGCGCAGTTCACCGTCACCAGCAGCACTGCGGCCGATGGCCTGACCGCCGCTCAAGCCGCCGAGCTGCCCACCGACGGCACGGTGTACAGCATCACCAACCTCGGCGGCGGCTTCGCGAACGTCTACGTGGCTGTGCCCAACGCCGACGGAACGGCCGCGTCAAGCATCACCAACACGTTCGTCACCCCGTTCGGCAACTTCGACCTACCGACCCCCTATGACGCCATCGCACCGCTGGACCCGGGTGCCCCTCTGGAATCCCTGGGGAACGCATCCGGCATCAGCGGGCTCAGCGACAACGCGTTCACCATCGGGGACACCACCTTCGACCCGGGCAGCGACGGCATCGACATCCCTATGCCGTTGTCCTTGTCCAGCTTCGCGCCGCTGCTGAGTTTGCAGGCCAGCGCACTCAATATCTCCGGTAGCGGCCTGGAAGGCACCCAGGCGGAGCAGGAATTCACGGTGTACGCCGACGGTACCGACGCCGGAACCGTCCACACCTTCCTCTGGTACTCCGACGTGCTCGGGATCGACAGCACCCAGTTCACCGTCGGCGCCATCGACCCGGCCACCTCCGCGCTCGAAAGCGCCCTGGCCGCCGACCTCGACTTCAGCAGCGCCGATTTCACCGCAGAAGACCTGGCGAATGCCCTGGCCGCCAACAGCGACATCCTGCGCTACGGCAGCGGCGATATCACCGGCGATAACGTCCTCGTCTCGCTTCTGCCCAGCGGCCTCGACCTCGCCGGCAGCGGCATCACCAACGATGACATCGCCAGCGTGCTCAACGACATCAGCCTTGCGGGACTGCCCGCCGTCGGGACCGTCTACAGCGTCACCGATTTCGGTGGTGGCTTTGCCAACGTCTACGAGGCCACCCCGGGAACCGGCGGCGGGTCGGCCACCATCACCAACACCCTGGTCACCCCGTTCGGCAACCTCAACCTACCGACGACCTTTGACGCGACCGCACCGCTGGACCCGGCTGCGCCGTTGGGTGCGCTCGCCGCGACATCTGACAGCGCCGCCCTCAGCGACAACGCGTTCACCATCGGCGGCACCACCTTCGACCCGGGCGCCGACGGGTTCAGCACCGACGCCAGCTATCCGCTGTTCGGTATCGCACCGCTGCTGCAGATTTCCGGCGTCAACGCGCTCGGGGCCTTCCTGCCCACCCAGGACGGTATCTCGGTCTACGACGACAGCGGTGCCGCCCTGGGCACGGTCAGCTTCGGCGAGAACATGTCGAACATTCTCGGGATCGAGACCACCCAGTTCACCGTCACCTCGGTCGACGCCGCCTCCGGTCTCACCGACGCCCAGCTTGCGGACCTGCCGACACTGGGCACGGTCTACAGCGTCACCGACCTCTGGGGCTTCACCAACGTCTACGAGGCCATCCCGAACGCCGACGGCACCGGCGCGTCGAGCATCACCGACACGTTGATCACGCCATTCGGCAACATCGACCTGTCGAGCATGTTCAGCATGTTCGATGCCGTCGCACCGCTTGACGCGGGCGATGCGGTGTCGGGCCTCGACGCGGCCGCCGCCGGTAGCTTCGACCTCTTCGACCCGAGCACCTGGTTCTGACAGAGCGAGCATGAAGCGTCCCGCTCCGCGCCCGGCGCCGAGCGGGACGCTTCGTTTTCGCTGCTGACTGCCTAGGCAATTCCTCAGCGACTTCGTCTAGTCGCCGGACACGGACCTACGACATCCCGAAGCGCCCGACTGAGCGCAGGTTCGGCGCAACAGCACAATTCGGAGCGATTCATCCTCATTTGTCTGCGAAAACGCTCAAATTTCCCGCATTACGGGCCCGAAAAAGTCTTGTGTGATGGAAAACACAGGGCGTAGTTTTCTAACCATACTCATGGGTAACTCAACTGTTCCTGAGCCCGAACAAACAGATTGGAAGGCCTGATGACGAACCGACGTATCCAGGCGGCCGCTGTTGCCGCCACCGCGGGTGGCGGGTTACTGACCGCAGCGTTTCTGCAGGCCGCGGTCGCTACCGCCGCGCCCGGTGAGGACGCCTTCACCATCGACGGCACCACCTTCGACCCCATCACGGCAGCCGGCGCCGAGGGCTTCGACCCGGTTCCTCCGCTCAGCACCGCTGCGCCGTTATTGATCCTCGGCGGTGGAGTGGCAAACCTCGGTTTCCTCCAGATCGACCTCGCCCCGCAAATCTTCGATTTGTACAACGGCACCACATCGCTCGGCAGCATCGACACCAACGAAACCGTCTCCTACCTGTTCGGCCTACCCAACACCGCGTTCACCGTGCTGGACACCGCCGCCGCCGACGGAGTCGACGCCGCAAAGCTGCCGGTTGCGGGAACCGTCTACGACGTGCTCAACCTGGGCGGCGGCTTCTACAACGTCTATGTCGCAACCCCGGGCAAGGACGGCACCGTCACCGATACCCTGGTGACACCGTTCGGCAACACCGACCTGAGCGCGCTGTTCGCCGACATGAACGCCGCCAACCCGCTGCAACCCGGCGACGCGTTCGCGGCGCTACAGGTCGGCGACAGCAGCCTCGGCGACGATGCCTTCACCATCGGCAGCACCACCTTCAACCCGTTCAGCACCGCTGAGGACGGCACGGTGACCGACGGCTTCAACCCGGTCAACTCTCTGGGAAGTGCCCCGCCGCTATTGAACCTCGGCGGCGGCATACTCCTGGGATCGAGTCCACTGGCTCCGCAGGACTTCGACGTCTACAGCGGCAGCGGGTCGAGCCTCAGCGAACTCGGCACCATCCACACCGGCGTAGATGCGACGAACTTGCTGGGCATGGCAAACACCCAGTTCACCGTCCTGAGCAGCACCCCGGACGACGGTACAGACGCCTCGTTGCTTCCGGCGAACGGAACCGTTTACGACGTGCTCAATCTGGGCAACGGCTGGGCGAACGTCTACACCGCGACCCCGGATGTCGGCAGCACCAGCGGTACCGTCACCGATACGCTGGTGACCCCGTTCGGCAACATGAATCTGGACTCACTGTTCGGCGGCATAAACGCGGCCAACAAGCTCGACCCCGGCGACGCCTTCACCGGTCTGAGTGTCAGCGGCGACGGCCTTGGTGAGGATGCCTTCAGCCTCGGCGGCTTTACCTTCGACCCGTTCAGCGGGTCCGGCGACACCGAGACAGAGGGTTTCACCCCTGTACCGGGGCTCATCGGTGCGGCACCACTGCTCAACATCGCAGTCGGAACGATCCAGAAGAACGACACCATCCCGCTCCATCTGGCCACCCAACACTTCGATGTCTACAGCGGCAGCGGATCGAATCTCACCGACCTCGGCACCATCACGGCCTCCGAGGATGTGACGAACCTGTTCGGTCTGACCAACACCGCATTGACCGTCTTCGACACCACACCCGTCGACGGTGTGGACGCCTCGTTGTTGCCCGAGAACGGAACGGTCTACGACGTCTTCAACTTCGGCGGCGGTTGGCAGAACGTCTACATCGCCACCCCGGGTGAGGACGGCACCATCACCGACACATTGGTGACGCCGTTCGGCAACATCGACCTGAGTTCGCTGTTCGGCGGTATCGATGCAGCCAACCCGCTCGATGCAGGCGCAGCCTTCATCGGTCTCGACGACGCAATGTCAACGGCCGCAGGCAGCTTCGACCTCTTCGACCCGAGCAGCTGGTTCTGACCGGACCGTAATCCCAGCGCCCGGGAGGGCGCTGGGATTACTGGCAGAGCTTACCCAGTTCGGCGATCCGCGCGTCGAGGTCGCGTCCCAACTGCTCCCGATCTGAGTTCGGTTGCCCGATAAGGTAACTGAGATTCAGGTGCTCGAGCTCGCCGGCCATCGCACGGGCGGCGGTCACCACGTCGTGCGGAGTGCCCGGGTTCGCTTCGAGCCGGCCCCGCAGGTATGCGGCACTCGCAGTCAGTGACAGCCGCGCGTTGGCGGCCACCGCGAGCTGGGCAACCGGGTTCTGGGGGTCGGGATTCTTCAAGTGCATGTTGTTGGCCACCGCCTGACGCGCGAGCACTGCTGCGGCACACACGTCCTTGGTCGCGTCGGCGGCTTTCTGGCCGGAGGACTTGGCCGATCCGGATCCGGGGTGCCACCAGGCGGCCACACCCGCACCGCCCAGGGCTCCGGCGACCAGCGCCACCGCTGCCGCCGCGACCACGGGCCGCCAGCCCGGACTCGCCGGCGCCTTGCCTGAGGGCCTTCCCGCCTTGTCTGAGGGTCTTTCCGCCTTGCGCGACGGTCTTTTCGCAGGTTCGGGGTGGTCGGTCGGGGTTTCCTCGGTGGCCGACTCCGCGGAGTCCGGCTGATTTTCATCAGACATAGTGAGCAATCCTACCGTCGGGGTTGCCGAGTTCGCCGGTTAGATCCGAATCTTGTTCTCGGCAGCGGCCAAGCCGATATCGGTGCGGAAGTGGCTGCCCGGCAAGCGAATCGAGCCGATCGTCCGGTAGGCGGCCGCGCGGGCCGCGGTCAGATCGTCACCGGTGCCCACCACTGAGAGCACCCGGCCGCCGGAGGACACCACCGCTCCGTCGTCGCGGTGGGCGGTGCCGGCGTGCAGCACGTCGTCACCCTCGGCGCCTACGATCACGTCACCGACCCGGGGCCGGCCCGGATAGTTCTCGGCGGCCAGCACGACCGTCACCGCCGCGCCGTCTCGCCAGCGCAGCGCACCGAACTTATCGAGTCCGCCGGTGGCCGCGGCGTGCAGCAGTTGTCCGAGCGGCGACTCCAGCAGGGCGAGTACCGCCTGGGTCTCGGGATCCCCGAAGCGGCAGTTGAATTCGACCACCGCCGGCCCGGTCGACGTCATCGCCAGACCGGCATACAGCAGCCCGGCGAACCGGCTGCCCCGGCGCACCAGTTCGGCCGCGACCGGTGCGACGACGTCGGTGACGATACCCGCCGCGGCCTCCCGGGACAGCCACGGCAACGGGGCGTAGGCACCCATACCACCGGTGTTCGGGCCGGTATCGCCGTCGCCGACGCGTTTGAAGTCCTGGGCGGGCAGCAACGGCACCACCGTGTCGCCGTCGACGATGCAGAACAGCGAGAGTTCGGGCCCGTCGAGAAACGATTCCAACAGCACCGGGTGCCCGGCATCGAGCAGTCCCGCGGCGTGGGCCCGCGCCGCAGCCCGGTCGGGGGTCACCACCACTCCTTTGCCGGCGGCCAGGCCGTCGTCCTTGACCACCCAGGCCGCCTCCCCGGCGTCCGGGCCGAAGCGGCTGAGGGCGGCGTCCAGGTCGGCGGGGCTGTCGACGATCTCCGAGCGGGCGGTGCGCACACCTGCCGCAGCCATCACATCCTTGGCGAACGCCTTGGAGCCTTCGATGCGGGCGGCGTCTTTCGACGGCCCGAAACAGGCGATCCCGGCGGCGCGTACCGCGTCGGCCACGCCCAACACCAGCGGCACTTCCGGCCCGATCACCACCAGGTCGGCCCCGACCTCGCGGGCCAGCGCGGTGACCGCCGGACCCGAGGTGATGTCGACGTCGCGCTGCTCGGCCACCGCCGTGGTACCGGCGTTGCCGGGGGCGATCACCAGGTGGTCGACCTTGGGATCGTTGCGCAATGCCAGTAGTAGGGCGTGTTCGCGGGCACCGGAACCGATCACCAAGACGCGCATGGGGCTCACCCTATCGGTGTCCACCGGGCGATCGCCTGATCAGCCGCCCGTCACCATGGTGTGCAGGTCCGCGATCGACCACGGTGCCGAATGCTGGTGATCGCGGTAGCCCAGCACCGCGGGGGCCGGCCGATCGAATCGGCCGACGAAACCTCCGGAAGCCACAAACACCGCCCCGGTCACGCTGCTGGCCAGATCGCTGGCCAGGTAGGCGTACAGCGGGGCCACATAGCCGGCCGGCGCCGGGGCCAGCGAGGCGGCCATGGTGAACTCATCGAGCAGGCCCCTGGCGTGCAGGTCGCGGATGTGTTGTTCGTAGTCGGCGCCGGTCGACAGTCGCGTCTTCGCGCCGGGACAGATCACGTTGGCTCGCACGCCGTACTCGGCGAGCTCGGACGCCATCGCCAGCGTCAAGGCGTTGACCGCCCCTTTGCCGGCGGGATAGCCGGTGCCGCCGTAATCCCCCAGGGATGCCACCGAACCGCTGTTGACGATCGCCCCGTGTCGCTGCTCGGCCATGATCGGGGCGGCGGCCCGACAGGTGTGGAAAACCGTGCCGAGGTGAGCGTCGAGCAGTTCATGGAATTCGGCGCTGGTGATCGACAGGATCGAGGAGCCGGCCGGTTCGGCCACCCCGGCGCAATTGATGAGAACGTCGACGCTGCCGTATTCCTGCCGGCAGGCCGCCATGAGCGCCGCGGCGGTCTCCTCGGTACCGGCGGCTCCGGCCAGCCCGACGGCCCGCCCGCCCGAGCCGGTGATCGCCGCGACGGCATCGTCGACCGCCTCCTGCTCGCGGCCGTTGACCACCACCCCGGCGCCGCACGCCGCAAGCTTTTCGGCGACCGCCCGTCCGATGCCGCGGCTGCCGCCGACCACGACGGCTCCGCGGGCGGCAAGGAGGGTGCCGGTCATTCGCCTTTCTGCTTTTCCAGCACGGCGTCGACGTTGGCCTTCTTGTCCTCGGATTTCCCGGCGGCGGCGGCCTTGGCCCGCTTGGCAATCACCTTCTCCACCACGGCGTTCAGCCCGGATCCCCGCGGGAAGCCGACGTAGTGGGTCAAAAAGATCGGCAGCTCGCGCAGCTCGTCCTCACTCAGCTCCCCGTTGTGCAGCGCGGCATTGACCTGGATCTCGGCCAGGTCCTTCTCACCGACCGCGGTGACCACCGCCAGCGTCATCAACCGCTTGTCACGCATGGACAGTCCGGGACGGGTCCAGATCCGGCCGAACAGGTGATCAACAGTGAGTGCGAAGTAGTCGCCGGGCATGTCGGGCATCTCCCAGGCGTAGACCTCATTCATCTTGGCCAGGCCGGTGCGGCGAAGTTCGTCCATCAGTTCTCTCCTAGTCCTTGGTATGCGGCACGCCCAGGCCCGCGGCGAGCTCGGCCAGCGCAATCCGGGCCAGCGGGAGCTCCACTCCGGTGGATTCGCCGAGCGCCAGCGCCAGCCCCAGGTCCTTCTCCCCGAGACCGCGGGTGTGGGTGAACGCCTCGCGCAGGAAGTGGTCCGCGGGCAGCGGCGCCGTCGAGTCGAGCAGCATGATCGCCCCGGGCCCGCCGGTGAGCGCATCGGTGTGCCGCACCACCCGGCCCAGTGCCTGCAGATCCAGCCCGGCCGCCTCGGCCAGTTTCATCGCCTCGCCGGCCGCGGCGTAGGCGGTGAACGTCAACATGTTGCGCGCCAGCTTCATCCGGGTACCGGCGCCGGGTTCTCCGGCGTGGATGACCAGCGACGCCCAGCACTTGAACGCCGGCTTGATCTGTTCGTAGACCGCGCGTTCGGCGCCAACCATGGTGGCCAGCTGGCCCTTCTCGGCGGCGCCGGCGCCGCCGCTGACCGGTGCGTCGATGACGTGGATGCCCTGCGGCTTGAGCTGCTCGGCCAGCTCGGCGGCCGTGGTGTCGGCGATGGTCGAGTGGATCGCGATGACGGTGCCCGGCTTGGCATTGGCCGCCAGCTCGGCGACCACCTCGCGGACCTGGGCGTCGTCGAGCACCGTGACGCTGATGATGTCGGCGGCTGCGGCGACGTCGGCGACGCTGTCCGCGGGGCCGGCACCGGCCTGCACCAGCGGCGTCATCGCTTCGGTCCGCAGATCGAATACCGTTACGCCACCCGGCCATTCGACCATCCGCTTGGCCATCGGTGCACCCATGTTGCCCAGCCCGATGTAGCCGAGGCGGGCAGCTGCTTGCGTCGCGCTCATGATCGGATGATCTGTCCGCCGTCGACATTGAATATCTGCCCGGTGATCCACGACGCCGAATCCGACAGCAGGAACAGGCACATCGGAACCAGGTCCTCGGGTGTGCCCATCCGGGCCAGCGGCAGCTGCTGCACCATCTGCTTGACGATGGCCTGCGGGGTGGTGACCCGGTTGGCCTCAGTGTCGATCGGTCCGGGCGCGATCGCGTTGATCCGGATGTTGCGCCAGCCCAATTCGCGGGAGAGCTGCTGGGTCAGGCCGTTGATGCCCACCTTGGCCAGCCCGTAGAAGTTCGCGTAAACCCATGCCGCGGTGGAGGACTGGTTGACGATGGCACCGCCACCGCGCTTGGCCATGTGCTCGTAAACCGCACGCGTGCAGATCAGCGCGCCGTCCAGATTCACCCGCATGAACTTCTCGTAGTAATCCCACGGCACGGTCAACAGACCGTCGAGCTTCATGCCGCCGAAGATCGCGGCATTGTTGACCAGGTAGTCGATCCCGCCGAACTCCGCCACCGTGGCATCCGCCATGGCTTTCGCCGACTCGGGGTCGGAGACATCGACGGAGACCGCGAGGGCCTTGCCGCCGTCGGCCACGATCTGCTTGGCCACGCTCTGCGCGCCGTCGACGTTGATGTCGGCGACCACCACCGCGGCGCCGTCAGCGGCCAACGCCTGGGCATACGCCTGCCCGATCCCGCCGCCGGAACCGGTGACGATGGCCACCTTGTCGTCGAATTGCCCCATGCGTTCTCTCCTTGGATCCCTAGATGTGAAGTCAGTTCGCAGCTGTCGCAATGGCTTTGATTTCCAGGTACTCCTCGAACCCGGCGACACCCATCTCCCGGCCGTTGCCGGACTGCTTGTATCCACCGAACGGCACGTCCGCCGAATACCAGACCCCGCCGTTGACGTTGACGGTGCCGGCGCGCAGCCGGGCGGCCACCGCGGCGGCGCGTTCGGCGTCCCCGCCGTAGACCGTCGCGGACAGCCCGTAGGGCGAGTCGTTGGCGATGCGCACCGCGTCGTCGTCGCCGTCGTGGGCGATCACGGTCAGCACCGGCCCGAAGATCTCCTCGCGGGCCACTCGCGCGGAGTTGGTGAGCCCGGCGATCACGGTGGGCTCGATGAAGAAGCCGGCGGGCTGGTCGGCCGGTCGCCCGCCACCGCAGGCGAAGCTGCCGCCCTCGGTCAACGCCAGATCGAGGTAACTCTGCACCCGGTCGCGCTGACGCGCCGAGATCACCGGCCCGCAGACGGTGCCCGGCTTGCTCGGATCGCCCGGCTTGATCGAACCCATGGTGCCGGCCGCGATAGCGACCGCCTCGTCGTAGCGGGCCCGCGGCACCACCAGCCGGGTGGTGATCGCGCAGCCCTGCCCGGCGTGCAGGCAGACCGAGAACCCCGCCACCGAGCAGGCCGCGGCCAGATCGGCGTCGTCGAGCACCACGAAGGCGGACTTGCCGCCCAGCTCCAGGAACACCTTCTTGATGGTGGCGGCCGCATCAGCCATCACACTGCGGCCGGTCGCCGTCGAGCCGGTGAACGAAACCATGTCCACCCGAGGGTCTTTCGCGAGCATGGCACCCAATGTGTGATCGGTGGAGGTGACGATGTTGACCACGCCCGGCGGGATGTCGGTGTGCTCGGCGATCAGCTCACCGAGCACCGCGGCGACCCACGGGGTATCCGGTGCGGGCTTGAGCACCACGGTGTTGCCGGCGGCCAGCGCCGGGCCGAGCTTGGCCAGGTTGATCTGGTGCGGGAAGTTCCACGGGGTGATGGCGCCGACGACTCCGACCGCCTCGCGCACCACCGACCGCCGGGTGGGAATGCCCAGCGGGCTGGCCTGGCCGAGATCCTGGGTCCATTCGTAGCTTTCGGCGGTGTCGGCGGCGAAGGCGAGGTCGGCGATCGGACCTTCGAGCTGGGCGCCGGCGGTGAGCATCCGCGGCGCCCCCACCTCGGCGATCGTCAGCTCGCGCAGCTCTTCCACATGCTCGCCCAGCGCATCGCGCAGCTGGCGCACGCAGCGCACCCGCAGCGCGGTGTTGGTCGACCAGTCGGTGCCGTCGAAGGCCCGCCGTGCCGCGTCGATGGCGAGGTCCATGTCGGCGGCGTCGGCGTTGGCCGCCTCCCCGAGCACCTCCTCGGTGGCCGGGTTGAGGGTGGCGAAGCTGCCGGCCCCGCCGGGGGTCAGCTTGCCGTCGATGAGCAGCCGGCTCACGCCGTCGATTAGCGCCATCAGTCACTCCCACAGCTTGCGTGCCCGACCAAAAATTGGACACTTGTCCGTTCTCGCTGGACCGAACCCTAACCGCAGCATCGCCGCTCCCGCAAGCCGGATTACGAAAAACTCTTGGTTTCCAGTGGACTTGCCCAACCCAGCCGCCTTCGGCTACGTTGGACAGGTGTCCAGCGAATCGGTGGCGGCAGTCACCTCGGCGAACGGCTCGTCGAATGGCGGGGCCCGCAACCGTCGTCAGGAAGAGACCTTCCGCAAGGTTCTGACCGCCGGCGTCGAGATGTTGCGGGAGAAGTCGTATGCGGACCTCACCGTGCGCGCGGTGGCCGCACGCGCCAAGGTCGCCCCGGCGACCGCCTACACCTACTTCTCGTCGAAGAACCACCTGATCGCCGAGGTCTACCTGGACCTGGTCCGCCAGGTCCCCTACTTCACCGACGTCAACGAGCCGATGCCCAAGCGCGTCAACCAGGCGCTGCGCCACCTGGCGCTGGTGGTGGCCGACGAGCCGGAGGTCGCGGCGGCCTGCACGGCGGCGCTGCTCGGTGGGGGCGGCGAGCCGGCTGTCCGCACGGTGCGCGACCGGATCGGCGCGGAGATCCACCGGCGCATCACCTCGGCCATCGGCCCCGGCGCTGACCCCCAGCTGGTCGCCGCCTTGGAGATGACGTTCTTCGGCGCCCTGGTCAATGCCGGCAGCGGCGCCTTCACCTACCACCAGATCACCGATCGGCTGGCTTACGTGGTCAGCCTGATCCTCGAACCAGGAGCATCGCGATGAGCCTGCCGACTCTGACTTCGGACCCGCCGGTCCTCAACCCCTACGACTACGACTTTCACGAGGACCCGTTCCCGTACTACCGGCGGCTGCGCGACGAAGCGCCGGTGTATCGCAACGAGGAGCTGAACTTCTGGGCGATCTCGCGTCATTCGGATGTGCTGCAAGGCTTCCGCAACAGTGACGCGCTGTCCAACCGCGACGGGGTCTCGCTGGACCCGGTCTCCCGCGGCCCGCACGCCCAGCTGGTGATGTCGTTTCTGGCGATGGACGATCCGCAGCACCTGCGGCTTCGCACCCTGGTGTCCAAAGGCTTCACCCCGCGCCGGATCCGCGAGCTCGAACCGCAGGTGGTACGGCTGGCGCGTCAGCATCTGGATACCGCGATCCAGCCGGGCTCCGACGGCACCTGCTCGTTCGAGTTCATCAACGACTTCGCCGGCAAACTGCCGATGGACGTCATCTCCGAGCTGATGGGTGTCCCCGAAGCCGACCGCGCGCGCATCCGGGGACTGGCCGACGGGGTGCTGCACCGCGAGGACGGGGTGAGCGATGTCCCGCCGTCGGCGATCCAGGCGTCGGTGGACCTGATGACCTACTACAACGAGATGATCGCCGACTTCAAGAAGAACCCGGCCGACAACCTGACCTCGGCGCTGCTGGAAACCGAGGTCGACGGAGACCGGCTCGGCGACCAGGAGATCCTGGCGTTCCTCTTCCTGATGGTGATCGCCGGCAACGAGACCACCACCAAGCTGCTGGGCAGCTCCGTCTACTGGGGACACCGCAACCGCGACCAGCTGACGTCGGTGTTCGCTGACCACTCCCGCATCCCACTGTGGGTGGAGGAGACGCTGCGCTACGACACTCCCAGCCAGATCCTGGCGCGCACCGCCGCGCAGGACTACACCCTGCACGACACCACCATTCCGGCCGGTGACGTGGTGCTGTTGCTGCCCGGCTCGGGAAACCGCGACGAGCGGATTTTCGAGGCCCCCGACGAATTCCGGATCGGCCGCGACATCGGCTCCAAGCTGCTCAGTTTCGGCAGCGGCGCCCACTTCTGCCTCGGTGCACACCTGGCCCGGATGGAGGCCCGGGTGGCGCTCGAAGAACTGTTCAACCGGATCAGCGACTACCAGGTCGACGAAGCCAACGCCGTGCGGGTGCACTCCTCCAACGTGCGCGGGTTCGCCGACCTCCCGATCACCGTCAAGGAGGCCTAAGTGCCACGTTTCGATCCACCCCCGGCCCGGCGGCCCGCCATCGTCGCGGGAGCGTCCTCGGGTATCGGTGCCGCCACCGCAGAAGAGCTGGCGCGCCGCGGTTTCCCGGTGGCCTTGGGCGCGAGGCGTACCGAGAAACTCACCGAGCTGGTCGACAAGATCCGCGGCGAAGGCGGCGAGGCGGTCGCTTTCCCACTGGATGTCACCGACGCCGATTCAGTGAAATCCTTTGTGGCCCAGAGTATCGATGCGATCGGCGAGATCGAGCTGCTGGTCTCCGGCGCCGGCGACATGTTCCCCGGTCGCATCCACGAGCTGAGCACCGAGGCGTTCAACGACCAGATTCAGGTGCACCTGATCGGCGCCAACCGGCTCGCCACCGCGGTGGTGCCGGACATGGTGGCCCGCCGCCGCGGCGACGTCATCTTCGTCGGCTCCGACGTCGCGCTGCAGCAGCGCCCGCACATGGGCGCGTACGGCGCCGCGAAGGCCGCCCTGGTCGCCATGGTCAAGAACATGCGGATGGAGTTGGAGGGCACCGGGGTTCGGGCCTCGATCGTGCATCCCGGCCCGACCCTGACCGAGATGGGCTGGAAGCTCTCCGCCGAGCAGGTGGGTCCGATGCTCGAAGACTGGGCCAAGTGGGGACAGGCCCGGCACAGCTATTTCCTTCGCCCGCAAGACCTGGCGCGGGCCATCGCCTTCGTCGCGGAGACACCGCGCGGGGCGCACATCGTCGACCTGGAGGTGCAGCCGGAGGCGCCGTTGCACGACACCGCCTCCGACCGCCAGCACCTGCAATTGGGTGAGGAAGGAATGCCGCAATGACCGTCAGTATTGAGGTTCCCCGGGTTTCCGGAGGCGAGGCCGAGCACGGCCACCTCGAGGAGTTCCGCACCGACCCGATCGCGCTGATGCAGCGGGTACGCGACGAATGCGGGGACGTCGGCTGGTTCGATCTGGCCGGCCGCAAGGTGGTGCTGCTGACCGGCGCCGAAGCCAACGAGTTCTTCTTCCGGTCCACCGACGACGAACTCGACCAGGCCGCGGCGTACCCGTTCATGACGCCCATCTTCGGCAACGGCGTGGTGTTCGACGCGCCGCCGGAACGGCGCGCGGAGATGCTGCACAACACCGCACTTCGCGGCGACCACATGAAAAGCCACGCCAGCACCATCGAGCACGAAGTGCGCCAGATGATCGCCGACTGGGGCGAGAGCGGTGAAATCGATCTCCTGGAGTTCTTCGCCGAGCTGACCATCTACACCTCGACGGCCTGCCTGATCGGGCGGAAGTTCCGCGAGGAACTCGATCACCGGTTCGCCGAGCTGTACTACGAACTCGAACGCGGCACCGACCCGCTGTGCTACGTCGACCCGTACCTGCCGATCGAGAGCTTCCGGCGCCGTGACGAAGCCCGCGTCAAGCTGGTCGAACTGGTGCAGGGCATCATGAACGGCCGGATCGCCAACCCCGAATCCGACAAGCGGCGCCGGGACATGATCGACGTCATGGTCTCGATCCCGGACGAGAGCGGCAACCCACGGTTCTCCGCCGATGAGATCACCGGGATCATCATCTCGATCATGTTCGCCGGCCACCACACCAGCTCGGGAACATCGGCGTGGACCCTGATCGAGATGCTGCGCCACCCCGAGGCCCTCGCCGCGGTGATCCAGGAACTCGATGAGCTCTACGCCGACGGCAGCGAGGTGAGTTTCCATGCGCTGCGCCAGATCCCGAACTTGGAGAATGTGCTCAAGGAGACCCTGCGGCTGCACCCGCCGCTGATCATCCTGATGCGGGTGGCCAAGGACGAGTTCGAGGTCTGCGGCTATCCGATCCACAAGGGCGACATGGTGGCGGCGTCTCCTGCGGTCTCCAACCGGATCGCCGAATCGTTCCCCGAGCCCAACGAGTTCGTGCCGGAACGCTACAACGAGCCGCGCGAGGAAGACGTCATCCAACGCTGGACCTGGATTCCGTTCGGCGCCGGCCGGCATCGCTGCGTGGGGGCGGCGTTCGCCACCATGCAGATCAAGGCGATCTTCTCGGTGCTGCTGCGTGAATACGAGTTCGAGATGTCGCAGCCGCCGGAGACCTACCGCAACGACCACTCCAAGATGGTGGTGCAGTTGGCCCGCCCGGCCAAGGTGCGCTACCGCCGCCGTCGGCGATAAGGAGGCGCTGCGCCATGACCTTTCACGTCAAAGTGGACCTGGACCTTTGCCAGGGCCACGCCATGTGCGAGCTGGAGGCACCCGACTATTTCCGGGTGCCCAAGCGCGGCAAGGTCGAGATCCTCAACGACGAACCGCCGGATGACGACCGCCGCCAGATCGAAGAGGCCGTACGGGCCTGTCCCACCCGAGCGTTGTCCATTCACGAGAAAAAGGATTGAAAGATGGCCCCGTTCCCCCGCGAAGAACTCGAAGACGTCGTCGACCGCTGGTTGCAGGCCAACCGCGACGCCGAAAAGGCCGGTGACTGGCGCAATCTGGCCGCCTTCTACACCGATGACGCGACCTACGGCTGGAACATCGGCCCCAAGGAAGACGTCATGTGCGTCGGCATCGACGAGATCCGCGACATCGCGCTGGGCCAGGAGATGGAGGGCCTGCACGGCTGGACCTACCCGTACCAGAAGGTGATCATCGACGACCGGCAGGGCGAGATCGTCGGTTTCTGGAAGCAGGTAGCCACCGACGCCGACGGGTCGCAGGCCGAGATCTACGGGATCGGCGGCAGCTGGTTCCGCTACGCGGGCGACGGAAAGTTCAACTGGCAGCGGGACTTCTTCGACTTCGGCCACGTCTCCGCGCTCTACATGGACCTGATCAAGGCGGGCAAACTGTCGGCGGGCATGCAGAAGCGCATCGAACGCAGCTTGGCCGGCGAGAAGATCCCCGGCTACTACCCACTGGGCAAGGCACCGGTTCCGCTGTGGTGACGTCCACACCGTCCTGTCCGTTCGGCCCCGGTTTCGACTTCACCGACCCGGACGTCCTCCTGCACGGCATGCCGATCGCCGAGTTCGCCGAGCTGCGCAAGACCGCTCCGGTCTGGTGGAACGAGCAGCCCGCGCACAGCAATATCTTCGACGACGGCGGCTACTGGGTGGTCAGCAAACACCAGCACATCAAAGAGATTTCGCGCGACAACGAGGTGTGGTCGACCAACGCCAAGGGTGCGGTGATGCGGCTGCCCGAGGGCATCACCGCCGACCAGCTGGAGCTGACCAAGGCACTGCTGATCAATCATGACCCGCCCGAGCACACCCGGCTGCGCAAGCTGGTCTCCCGGCTGTTCACTCCGCGCTCCGTCGGTGCGCTCGAGGAGAAGCTCGCCCAGTCGGCCCGCGACATCGTTGCCGCCGCCGCCGAGAAGAACAGCGGCAACTTCGTCGATGACATCGCAATGCAACTGCCGCTGTTGGCGATCGCCGATCTGATCGGGGTACCCGAGGCCGACCGGGAGAAGCTGTTTCACTGGACCAACTCGATCATGAACACCGACGACCCGGATTTCGACTCCGATCCGGCGATGGCCAACGCCGAGTTGATGGGCTACGCCTACACCATGGCCGAGCAGCGGCGGCGCTGTCCGGCCGACGACATCGTCACGCGGCTGGTGCAGGCCGACATCGACGGCGAATCACTGGGCGAGACCGAGTTCGCGTTCTTCGTGATCCTGTTGGCGGTGGCGGGCAACGAAACCACCCGCAACGCCATGACCCACGGCATCAATGCGTTCGCGGAGAACCCCGACCAGTGGGAGCTCTACAAGCGCGAACGGCCCGAGACCGCCGTCGACGAGATCGTCCGCTGGGCCACGCCGGTGCATTGTTTTCAGCGCACTGCCAAGGTCGACACCGAGCTTGGCGGAGTGCCCATCGGCCAGGGGCAGCGGGTGGGGCTGTTCTACAGCTCGGCCAACTTCGACGAAGAGGTCTTCGACCGGCCGTTCGACTTCAACATCCTGCGGGATCCCAATCCACACCTGGCGTTCGGCGGGCAGGGCACGCACTACTGCATCGGCGCCAACCTGGCCCGCATGGAGATCCGGCTGATGTTCGACGAGATCGCCACCCAGCTGCCCGACATCGCCAAACTGGCCGAGCCGCAACGACTCCGCTCCGGCTGGATCAACGGGGTCAAAGAGCTGCAAGTCTCCTACCACGGCTGATCGCGGCGATGCGCGATTCGAACAGAATCTTCCCGCGACGTGGTAGTCGGCTATAGGCTGCGACGGGTGGGCTGCCCGACGTCCCGAGCCAGGCCCGGGGCCGTTCTCTAGCCGGATATCCGAGATGAAAGCAGGTTCGTGGTGAAGACAAAGGGTGCGTTGCTCTGGGAGTTCAACAAGCCGTGGTCGGTCGAGGAGATCGAGATCGGTGACCCCCAGAAAGACGAGGTCAAGATCCAGATGGAGGCGGCCGGGATGTGCCACTCCGACCATCACCTGATGACCGGCAGCATTCCCATGGCCGGCTTCCCGGTCCTCGGCGGCCACGAGGGCGCCGGCATCGTCACCGAGGTCGGCCCTGGGGTGGAAGACATCGCGCCCGGCGACCACGTGGTGCTGTCCTTCATCCCGTCCTGTGGGGCGTGTCCGACCTGTCAGTCCGGGCTGCGCAACCTGTGCGACCTGGGCGCCGGGCTGCTCAACGGCGTCGCGGTCAGCGACGGCACCTTCCGCGTCACCGCGCGCGGACAGGGCGTCTACCCGATGACGCTGCTGGGCACGTTCTCGCCGTGGATGGTGGTGCACAAATCCTCGGTGGTGAAGATCGACCCGTCGATCCCGTTCGAGGTGGCGTGCCTGGTCGGCTGCGGTGTCACCACCGGCTACGGGTCGGCGGTCCGCAGCGCCGACATCCGCCCCGGTGAAGACGTCGCGATCGTCGGCGTCGGCGGCGTCGGCATGTCGGCGCTGCAAGGTGCGGTCAACGCCGGCGCCCGCAACATCTTCGTCATCGACCCGGTGGAGTGGAAGCGCGACCAGGCGCTGAAGTTCGGCGCCACCCACGTCTACGCGGACATCTTCGCCGCGATGGGCGGCATGATGGAGGTCACCCACGGCCTGATGGCCCGCAAGGTGATCGTCACCGTCGGCGAGGTGCACGGTGCCGACATCGACAACTACATGGTGCTGACCGCCAAGGGCGGCACCTGCGTGCTCACCGCGATGGGGTCCATGCTCGACAACCAGGTCACGCTGAATCTGGCGATGCTGACGTTGCTGCAGAAGAACCTGCAGGGCACCATCTTCGGCGGCGGAAACCCGCAGTACGACATCCCGCAGCTGCTGTCGATGTACTCGGTGGGCAAGCTGAACCTCGACGACATGGTGACCCGCCAGTACAAGCTGGAGCAGATCAACGACGGCTACCAGGACATGCTGGACGGCAAGAACATTCGCGGGATCATCCGCTACACCGACGCCGATCGCTAGCGCGACGAAGTCGGGCGCAGCGGGTCGGCGTCATCGGCACAGCCGATCGCTAATGCCCGTTGACTCTGCGTGTACCAGGCGACCTACTCGCACTTTTGCCTGGTAGGCGCAGAGTCATCCCTGAAGGGGTGGGGTCCGGTCAAGGGTTGGTGTGCTGCGGTTTGTTCGGTTTCGGAATATGTGCG
>NZ_LZMF01000031.1:0-4819 GCF_001673565.1 Mycolicibacter sinensis | reverse complement strand
CGGCACCACCGGCGGGCTGGCCAGCCTGGTGACCGCGGCCCCCGAGGTGCTGCTGGCCCAAGTACGCACCCTGGCCGAGGCGACCCGGCGCGGCGTGGTGGACGGCATTCACCTGGAGGGGCCCTGGCTGAGCGGGCGGCATTGCGGTGCGCACGATCCGTCGTGGCTGCGCGCCCCCGATCGCGCTGAGCTCGACGCGCTGCTGGCCGCCGGCGACGGTGCGATCCGGATGGTCACCCTGGCACCCGAGCTGCCCGGTGCAACGGCTGCGATCCGGTGTCTGGTGGACGCGGGAGTCGTTGTGGCGCTGGGCCATACCGATGCCTCCTATGAGCAGACGCAGGCCGCGATCGAGGCCGGTGCGACCGTGGGAACCCACCTGTTCAACGCGATGCGCTCGTTGCATCACCGCGAGCCCGGACCGGTGCCGGCGCTGCTGGCCGACCCGCGGGTGACCGTCGAGCTGATCGCCGACGGTGTGCATGTGCACCCGGGTGTGATCCGGCAGGTCGTGGCGACCGCCGGCCCTGACCGGGTGGCGCTGGTCACCGATGCGATGGCCGCCGCCGGGGCCGGTGACGGCGCGTTCACCCTGGGTGGGCTGGGCGTCGACGTCGCCGGCGGGGTGGCCCGGCTGCGCGGCACGGCCACCATCGCCGGCAGCACCGCCACCATGGACCGGCTGTTCGCGACTGCGGTGGGCCTGCTCGGCGGCGACGATGCGGCGCTGGCCGCGGCGGTGCGCATGAGCGCCACCACCCCGGCCCACGCGCTCGGCTTGGGAAGCGCCGGGGTTTTGGCCGACGGGTCCGCGGCTAACCTGGTGGTGATGACCGCCGACCTGCAGGTGCACCGCGTTATGCGGCGTGGAAGATGGCTGATCCAACCGAGGCAAGGAGAATCATGAGCGAGCCCACCATCACCGATGTCCCCGACCAGAACCGCTACGAGATCAGCGTCGACGGGACGCGAGCCGGGCTGGCCGCCTATCACGACAGCGGCGACCGGCGCGATTTCCACCACACCGAGATCGACAAGGCGTTCGGCGGCCAGGGGCTGGCCACCAAGCTGATCTCCTTCGCGCTGGCCGACACCAAGGCCGCGGGCAAGCAGATCGTGCCGAGTTGCTCGTTCGTGGAGGCCTACGTGGCCAAGCACCCGGAGTACGCCGCTCAATAACATGAATTGACGCAGCTCAGCGCGGTGGTAGCGTTGATCGCCACCGAGGTCAGGGGGCAGCGATGTTTGTCGACCGGGGCAAGTTGCGTTACGGCGCTGCCGAATCCGGCGCGGCCGGTGAGCATGCCCAGGCCGGCGGCGAGCAGCTGGCCGGCGCGTCGCCGGCGGCCGGGATGTTCGGGGATTTCCCGGATGCGCACGGATTGCACGAGACCCTCAGCACGGCCCATGAGCACCACCGCACGCTGCTGGACCGTCACCGCGAGGCCCTCGAGGGCATCGCGGCGAAGGCGGACTACGCCGAAAAGCGGTTCGGGGCGATGGACGACCACAACGCGCAGGTGTTACGCGCGGTGCGGCCCGAGCAGTAACAGACACCGAGCGTTTCGTCGTGAACCCG
Source organism: Mycolicibacter sinensis (assembly GCF_001673565.1). GTDB lineage: Bacteria > Actinomycetota > Actinomycetes > Mycobacteriales > Mycobacteriaceae > Mycobacterium > Mycobacterium sinense_C. The sequence goes on along the minus strand of NZ_LZMF01000031.1, from coordinate 3,240 downwards.
CGCCATATAGTTCAAATTTGGATTACTTGTCGCGAGTAACTATGGTGGGCGCTACACCCCCCTCGAGACGAGGTACCCATGTCCGCCACACTGACCGCCCGGCAGGCGCAGGCCTGGGGCGCCTACATCGAGAGCAGCATCCAACTCGAGACCCGGCTCGACGAGCTGCTACGCGAGCGGACCGGCCTGACGCTGATCGACTACCACCTGTTGATGCTGCTCGCCGCGGCCCCCGAACAGCGCATGCGCATGAGCGAGCTCGCCGATCGGATGGTCTTCTCCCGCAGCCGGATCACCTACCAGATCGACTCCATGACCAAGCGAGGCCTGACCGTGCGCGAATCGGCACCCGACGACCGACGCGGCTACCGCGCCGTGCTCACCGCCGACGGGATGAGGACACTGAAGCAGGCGATGCCTCAACACGCCTCCTCGGTTCGCGAACTGTTCCTCGACGAGTTGGACGCCGACGAATTGGCATGCCTCGAGCGCATCTTCAGTCGGCTACGCACCCGGCTCAGCGACGAACGAAAGGTGCGCGCATGATATTCACCCCCGCCGAGCTGGCCTACCTACGCGACGAGCAGATCGGCCGACTGGCCACCCTCGGCCCCGACGGCGACCCGCAGATCAGGCCGGTCGGTGTCCACCTCGGGCCGGACGAGACCACGATCGACATCGTCGGCCATGCACTCTCGAAAACCCAGAAGTGGCGCAACGTGATCCGGGAACCCCAGGTGGCCTTCATCGTCGACATCGTGATCTCGGTAAACCCACCGAAAGCCCGCGGCATCGAGATCCGCGGCATCGGTACTGTACTGCCCGGTGCGGGCAGCACCGAGTGGGGCCTGTCCGGCGACATCATCCGGATCATCCCGCGGCGGATCGTGGCCTGGGGCCTCGACTCACCCGGCACCACTGCCCGCAACGTCGACAGCGACAGGACCACACCGTGATGCACCGGATCGACTGGGATGATGCCTACCGAGGGTCACAGACACCCGCGTGGAACATCGGTGCGCCGCAACCGGAATACGCGGCGTTGATCGCGCGGCCGGGCACCGTTCGCGACGACGTGCTCGACGCCGGCTGCGGCCACGCCGAACTGTCCCTGGCACTGGCGGCGCGCGGTCACACCGTCGTCGGTATCGACCTGTCCCCCACCGCGGTACAGGCCGCCACCGCTGCTGCCGCCGAGCGCGGTCTGTCCTCCGCCACCTTCGCCGCGGCCGACATCACCGCGCTGACCGGCTACGACGGCCGGTTCTCCACCATCTTCGACAGCGGACTGCTGCACGCGCTGCCCGACGAGCGGCGGGAGAACTATCTGCTGGCTATGCACCGCGCGGCGGCTCCGGGTGCAAAGTTCTACATCCTGGCCTTCGGCGCCGGCGCCTTCCCCGACCATGACGGCCCCGGGCCCACCCAGTTCACCGAAGAGCAACTCCGCGAAGTGGTTTCGGCGATCTGGCAAGTTGAGGAGGTCCGGCCCGCACCGCTGTACGCCACGAGCGGCCAGATGCCCGGTTTTCTGCTCACCGCCCATCGGCAACAGTGATGCGCCTCAGCAGGCAGACTCGGCCTGCGCCAGCGCCCAGGCGGCGTTGACCAGTCCGATGTGACTGAAGGCCTGCGGAAAGTTGCCCAACAACTCCCCCGTGTCGGCGTCGACCTCTTCGGCGAGCAGCCCGACGTCGTTCACGTAGCGGATCGCGCCCTCGAAAACCTCACGGGCACGGCCGGTCTGGCCGCAGACCGCCAGCGCCTGCGCCAGCCAGAAGGTGCACAGCAGGAAGGCGCCCTCCTCGCCGGGAAGGCCGTCGGGATTATCGCCGGTGACGGTGCGGTAGCGATAGATCAGTCCGTGTGAATCGCTGAGCTGCCCGGCGATCGCCTCGATCGTCGCCAGGACTCGCCGGTCGTCGGGCGGCAGGAACCCGACCAGCGGGATCATCAGATTCGACGCATCGAGGGTGTCGTCGCCGAAGGACTGGGTGAAGGCGTTGGCCCGGTCGCTCCAGCCGCGGCGAAGGATTTCGGTACGGATCTGCTCAGCGGTTGCCTGCCAGTCGCCGGCCTTGTCGGTGGCCCCCAGCATGTCGGCCATCCGCACCGCACGGTCCAACGCCACCCAACACATCAGCTTGGAGTACAGGAAGTGCCGCGGTTCGCCGCGCACCTCCCAGATGCCGTGATCGGGCTCGGTCCAGCGCCGCGCGGCGGTATCGGCGCAGTCGATGAGGAACTCCCGCCCGGTCACCGCATTCGGGTGCTCGGGGTCGAGTTGGTCGACGAGTCGGTAAGCCGCCCCGAGCAACTCGCCGTAGACGTCGAGTTGTCGCTGACGCCAGGCGCCGTTGCCCACCCGCACCGGCCGGCTGCCGCGCCAGCCGCTCAGGTGGTCAAGGGTGCGCTCGGTGAGGTCGTGTTCGCCGCCGACGCCGAACATGATCTGCAGGTGATCTCCGCCGCGCAGGGCTCCAGCCGAGCTGGCGGCCAGGTAGTCGAAGAACTCGTGCGCTTCGTCGGGGCAGGCGGCGACCCACAGCGCCTCCATGGTGAAGCTGGCGTCGCGGACCCAGGCATAGCGGTAGTCCCAGTTGCGTTCGCCGCCGACTTCTTCGGGCAATGACGTGGTCGGAGCGGCCACCACGGCCCAGGTGGGCTGGTAGGTCAGCGCTTGGAGCACCCGCCCGCTGTGGTGCACCAGATCCCGCCACGGCCCCTGATAGCTCTGGTGCAGCTTCGACCAGGACCGCCAGGCCTCCACGGTCACCTCGAGCGCCTGGTCGAGATCGTCTTCGCTGAGCGGGATGGGGAACTCCTCGGAGGTGCTGCGGTGTGTCGTACCCAGAGACAGCCGCCGGCCTTCCCGCAGCACCACGCGGCCGGCGGCACGGTCGCCGGTGACCTCCAAGGCCACCGGGCAGGACAACACGACGATGTCGGCGCCCCCGCGGGCGAGGACGCCGCCGTCGACGGCGCTGACCCTCGGCGTGACCACTGCGTACTCGGGGCGGGGCGCAAAGTCGATGCCGACCTCGACCTCGCCGGTCACGCACTGCAGCGAGCGCACCAGCAGTCGTGGCGCCGCCACGCCCAGCCGATGCGGGTCGTCGGCCGCACCGGTGGCCAGCGCATCGCGCAGCACCACTGTTCCGGTCGCGGTGGCGAAGGTCGTTTCCAGCACCATCGTGTCGTCGAGGTAGCGGCGCGTCACCTCGGCCCGCGGATCGGTGG
>NZ_LZMF01000030.1:0-708 GCF_001673565.1 Mycolicibacter sinensis | reverse complement strand
GCCAACAGGTCGGAAAGGAAGTCATCGAAGTCGGCATTGGCCGCCGGCGCCGCCGCCAACGGCGCCATTCCAAAGGCCAGGAACGCGCCGACTGTCGACGCTGCGCCCACGATCCGCCGGCTCGAACCGCCCCTGCCTGAACTCCTGCTGACCGTGGCACCGCGCCGAACAACCATCATTGCCCCCGTTCCCCGTATAAGCCCTTAGCGCTGTAACGCCTTGTTAACATGCGCATTAGGAACAGCACAGTAGTTGCGCTAGCGTCAATTGTCTACCGGAAGCCTACAAACTGCGACTATCTCATTCGTTTGGTACGGTTTTTCGCACTAGCGGTTCCGCTAGAGTCGCCCAATATGCACCGAAGTCGCTAGTCAGCGCAGGGAGGTCGGTCCGATGTCTTATCTTCTGGGAAAGCCAGGGAAGCGCCGTGCGCGCGGGCGCCGCGGCGAACTGAGGACAGCACCTGCAGCGCTGGGGATCCTCACAGCCGTCGGCCTCGCAACGCTGACGTCGGTCCCGGCCGCCCGGGCCGACTTCGACGATCTGTGGGCCGACCTGTTTGACCCGAGCGCCTGGGGCAACCTGAGCGATGACTTCAACGGTCTGTTCGTCGCGTCGGATCTGTCCAGCGATGCGCTGGCCGGATCGGCCGCTGGTGCTGCCGCGTTCGACTTCTACACACCGCTGCACGCGGCCTTGCAGGACTGG
>NZ_LZMF01000029.1:0-9224 GCF_001673565.1 Mycolicibacter sinensis | reverse complement strand
GGCACGTCGGCGCCGGCGCCGGTCAACCACTGCGCCAGCACACCGGCGGTGGCCGCGATCCGCGCCGGCGACTTACCCGACACCACCAACGTCTGCACCACCGGCTCAGCAACCGGCCCGGCCGGCTCAACCGCCTCGACGACCGGGGCCTGCTCGATCACCACATGCGCATTGGTGCCCGACACCCCAAACGAAGACACCCCCGCCCGCCGCGGACGCGACACCGCCGGCCACGCCATCGCCTGCGCGGCGATCTGGAACTTCGACGCCCCCGCACCGGCATTGGGCGTCAACTCCGAAAAGTTCAGGTGCCGCGGAATGAAACCCTGCTGCACCGACAACACCGTCTTGATGAAACCCGCGACACCCGAAGCCGATTCGAGATGCCCCAGATTCGTCTTCACCGAGCCCAGCACCAGCGGCGCCGAGGAACCACGCTCACCGAACACCGCCGCCAGCGCATCCAACTCGATCGGATCACCCAGCGCGGTGCCGGTGCCGTGCGCCTCGACGTAGTCGATATCACCCGGCTCCAACCGCGCCGCGGCCAACGCCGCGCGCACCACCTTCTGCTGCGCCGGACCCGACGGCACCGTCTGACCACTCGACGGCCCATCCTGATTCGCCGCCGAACCCCGCACCAGCGCCAGAATCCGGTCACCATCACGCTGAGCATCCGAAAGCCGCTTGAGCACCACCACCCCGGCGCCCTCGCCGCGCACGTAGCCGTCGGCGCCGGCGTCGAAGGTCTTGCACTGCCCGTCCGGCGCCAACATCCCCCACCGCGACGTCGCCACACTGTTCTGCGGACTCAGCATCAGGTTCACCCCGGCCGCCAGCGCCTGATCCGACTCGCGGCGCCGCAGGCTCGCGCACGCCAGATGAATCGTCACCAGCGACGACGAACACGCGGTGTCCACCATGATCGCCGGGCCGTGCACGCCAAGGAAATACGACAACCGGCCGGCGGCGAAGTTCGGGCCGTTGCCGAACGCCAGGTAGGGGTCGACGTCGCGGGGGCCCACCCTTTCGGCCGCCAGCAGGGCGTAGTCGTTGGTGGTGAGGCCGACGAAGACACCGGCCTGGGTGCCGCGGATCGCCTCCTTGGTGATCCCGGCGTTCTCCAGCGCTTCCCAGGCCACCTCCATCAGCAACCGCTGCTGAGGATCCATCGCGTCGGCCTCACGCGGCGAGATACCGAAAAACTCCGCGTCGAACTCCGCAGGCTGCCACGACGACAAGAACCCGCCCTCGCGCGAACAAATCGTTCCCGGCGCCGAATGATCCGACGCGAAAAACGCATCGGCGTCCCAGCGATCCGCCGGAACCCGAACGATGCCCGAGCCCTCATCACACAACAGCTGCCAGAACGCGGCCGGGCCATCCGCCCCGCCCGGAAACCGGCAGCCCATCCCGACCACCGCGATCGGCTCGGTGTCACCGGCCTCGGCCACCGCCAATCGCGCCGTCAGGTCATCGATCTTGCGCAGCGCCTCAGCAACAATCGAGCGACGATCCGACCCCCCGGCCGAGCCTGTCGGCCCCGTAACCATCCCGCTCAATTCAACCTCTCTGATAGCTGCGCGAGCAGCTCGTCATCACTCATGTCGTCATAGTCGTCGGCGCTGTCCTGCTCGGCTGCCTCTACCAGCTCGGGCAGGATCGTGGCCAGGTACCCGGTCAGCGCATCGATGGTCGGGTAGTCGAAAACGACTGCGGCCGGCAGGGTTTCGCCGAGGCTGTCGGACAGGGCGCGCTGCAGGGTGACGCTCATCAGCGAATCCATGCCGGAGGCGAAGAATCCGGCCGTGGGGTCCAGGGCGTGGCGCGATGCCAGACCCATGGCGGCGACGACCTGCGTGATGACGTGTTCGCGCAGCAACTCCAGGCGCTGTTCGGGTTCCGCGTCGCCCAGGGTGCGGCGGAACTCGGTGGTGACCGGCGCCGATCCGTCGGCGGGCGCGGCGACGGCCAAGAGGTCGTCGACGATGTGCAACGCCGCCCGGGTGCGGTAGGCGGTGGCCAGCCGCGGCCAGTCCGCCGCGACGACGGTGTGCCGCACGGCGCTCTGCGCGCCGATCACCAGGGGCAGTGCCCCGATCGCGACCTCGTCGGCCATCGGCTGCAGCCCGGACTCCGCGGTCACCTGACGCTCGGCGTCGGATTGGGTGTCGTCCAACGACTTCCACAATCCCCAGTTGATCGCGGTGGCCGGCAACCCGGCCGCCCGGCGCGCGTAGGCGAAGGTGTCCAGGAAGGTGGTGGTCGCGGTGTAGTGCGCCAGCCAGCGCGATCCGGTGATTCCGGAGATCGACGAGAACAGCACGAAGTGGCGCACCGGGTGCCGCAGCGACAGCTTGTGCAACACGGCGACCACGTCGAGCTTGGGCCGGAACATGGCGGTGACGTCGTCATCGGTCATGTCCCGCAAGGTGATCGGACCACCGGCGAAGGCGGCCACGTGGATACCGGCCAACGGCGGCAGGTCGGCGCCGAACCGGTCGAACAGCGCACTCATCGCGGCCTCGTCGGCAGCGTCGGCGGCCACCGTCACCAGTGTCGTCCCGGGTAACTCGGCCGCCAGTTCGTCCAGACGGGTGCCCGGCCGCCGCGACACCGCGACGATGGTCTTGGCTCCGCTGGCCGCCAGCTGCCGAACCAGCTGCGGGCCGATGTTGCCGGTGGCGCCGATCACCAGATGGCAGCTGTCGGCCGCGAATTCGACCGGCGTGGCGGCGCCGCTGGGACGGCCCTTGCGCAACCGCGGGACGCGGCGGATACCGGCGCGGTAGACGATCTGGTCCTCGGTGTCGGCGGCGCCGGCTTCGGCGAGCAGGTAGCCGGCGACCAGCGCGGCCGGAACGGACTCATCGACGTCGATGACCCGGCCCCAGATCTCGGGGTGTTCCAGAGCCAGGCTGCGGCCCAGTCCCCACAGCACGGCGTGCGCGGGGTTGGCCCGGTCGCCGTCGCCGACGGGCTGGGCGTTGCGGGTCAGCAGGAACAACGTGGCCGGTGTCTGCTGGCCCAGCATCGTGGTGACCAGTCGTCGTGCGGTGTTGAACACCTGGTAGGCCGGTGCCGCACCGAGGTCGGCAGCGGCCGCCGCCGGCGCGTACAGCACGTGGGTGGCTCCGCTCAGCGCCGCTGTCAGTGCCGCCGGGTCGGCGTCGGCGGCCACCGTCGTCACCGCGCCGCCGCGCAACGCAGTGAGCTCGGCGCCCAACGTGTCGTCGCCGATCACCAGCCAGGACTGCTCGGCGGCTTCGGCTGCCGCCACCTCGGCGGCCGGCCAGGTCAGCTCGCACCACCACTCGGTGGGCACCGCACCGGCCCGGCCGGTGGGCACCTCGGCCCCGGTGGTCACCGACCCGGCGCCGTTGCGGATGGCGACGGTGTCGATCCAGTACCGGCTGTGCTGCCACGGCGTGGTGGGCAGCACCGGGTGCGGCTCCGGCGGGTGCGGGGCCTGCGGCGGCTGGGCGGTATGCGTGCGGTTGAGGTTGGTGTGGAAACTGACCGCGTCGTCGGCGTTGCGCATCAGAGTCCCCACGCTGTGGTGGTGACCGCCCAGCGCGTCGCACGTGTCGGCGATCGCGTGGGTCAGGATCGGGTGCGCGCTGATCTCGACGAAGGTGGTGTGCTCGGCGCCGGCGGCGGTGATGGCCTGCGTCAGCAGCGCGGGCTGCCGCACATTGTTCACCCAGTAGTCGGCATCGAGCAGTGGCATGCCGCCGGCCGGCATCGCGCTCTCGGTCACGGTGGAGAAGAACGGGATGGTGGCGACCTCGGGCGTCAGATCCGCCAACGCCGCCCGCAGGTCGGGCAGGATCGGATCCATCAGCGCGGTGTGCGAGGCGACTTCCATGTTGACCCGCCGGGCGAATTTGTTTCCGGCGCTGACCGCGGCGATCACCGCATCAACCGGCGCCACCGGTCCGGCCACCACGGTCTGTTTGGGCGACAGGTAGCCCGCCACGCTGACGTCCGGGTAGCCGGCCAGCAGCGACTCGGCGGCGTCGGCGTCCAAGTTCAGCAACGCCACCGCGCCCTGGCCGGCCTGCTGCGACATCAGCCGGGAGCGGGCCGCGATCACCCGGAATCCGTCGGCCGGGCTCAGCGCGCCGGCCACCACTGCTGCGGTCACCTCACCCATGGAGTGACCGATGACGGCGTCGGGGTGCACCCCGTAGGAGCGCCACAACTCGGTCAGGGCCAGCTGGAGTCCCATCAGGACGGGCTGCACCTGCGCGTCGCCGCTGACCGGTTCACCGCCGGAGATCGCCTGCCACAGCGAGAATCCGACGTGTTCCACGAACGCCGGTTCCAGCACGGCCAGCGCCCGGGCGAATGCCGGTTCGTCGGTGAGCAGTTGCCGGCCCATGCCGGTCCAGTGTGAGCCCTGCCCGGAATACACGAATACCGTGCCGGGGCCGCACGGCCCGTCGTGCGGACCGACGACACCGTCGGCCGACGTGCCGGCGGCCAGCGCCTGCAGGCCGCGGATGGCCTGGCCGCGCTCGCGGGCACACACGGTGGCGAACTGGGGCTGCCGGGCGCGGTGATGGTTGAGGGTGTGCGCGACGTCGGGCAGGGCCACCTCGGCGCCCGCCCCGTCCAGCCAGGCGGCCAGGTCGCCGGCGGTCGCTGCGATCCGCTCCTGGTTCCGTCCGGAGACCACCAGAGTGGTGACCGCCGGATCTGCTTCGCGGGCAGTGATCTTGGCGGGCGGCGCCTGCTCGATCACCACGTGCGCATTGGTGCCTCCGAAGCCGAACGAGGAGATCCCGGCCCGGCGCGGATGGTCGGTAGACGGCCAGTCCTGTTGTTCAGCAACGACTTTCAACCGCATCTGGTCGAAGGAGATGTGCGGGTTCGGGGTGTTGAAGTGCAGGTTGCGCGGAATCTGCCCGCGCTGCACGGCCAGCACCGATTTGATGAACCCGACCATGCCGGCGGCCGCCTCGAGGTGGCCGAGGTTCGACTTGGCGGCACCGAGCAGCAGCGGGGCCTCCGCGGGCCGCCCGCGCCCCAACACCGTTCCCAGCGCCCGGGCCTCGATCGGGTCCCCGAGCAGGGTTCCGGTGCCGTGGGTTTCGACGTAGTCGACTTCCTGCGGCGCGATTCCGGCGTCGGCGTAGGCCGAGCGCAGCACCGCCATCTGGGCGGCCGGGTTGGGAGCCAGCAGGCCGTTGGAGTGGCCGTCGGAGTTTATCGCCGATCCGCGGACCACCGCCCACACCCGGTCGCCGTCACGCCGGGCATCGGAGAGCCGCTTGAGCACCACGACGCCGCAACCCTCGCCCCGGACGAAACCGTCGGCCTCGGCGTCGAACGCGTGGCAGGCGCCGGTCGTCGACAGCGCACCGCTCTGGTCGAAGCCACGGAACACCGCCGGGGACATCAGCAGGTTCACGCCGCCGGCGACGGCGGTCTCGCACTCCCCGGTCCGCAGGCTCCGGCACGCCAGGTGCAGCGCGACCAGCGACGACGAGCACGCGGTGTCCACCGTCACCGAGGGGCCGCGCAAATCCAGGAAATACGACAGCCGGTTGGCGATGATGCTCAGTGCGCCACCGGCGTTGCTCCAGGCGTCCACGCCCGTCACGTCGGCGGAGGCATGGCAGCCGTACTCGGTGATGCTGGCTCCGACGTACACCCCGGTCTGCGAGCGCCGCAAGGAGGTCGCCGGAATTCCGGCGTGCTCCAACGCTTCCCACGCCACTTCCAGCAACAGTCGCTGTTGCGGGTCCATCTTGACGGCTTCGCGGCTGGAGATCTCGAAGAACTCCGCGTCGAAGGCGGCGATGTCGCTCAGGAACGAGCCCCATCGGGTGGTGCGGGCGATGGTCCCCGAGACCTCGGGCGACCCGTCGTCGAACGGCGCCCAGCGGCCGTCGGGCACCTCCGTTACCGCATTGCCGCCGTCGATCAGGAACTGCCACAGCGCTTCCGGCGAGTTGATGTCGCCGGGGAACCGGCAACCCAGACCGATCACCGCGATGGGCTCGTCGGTGCCCAACCGGCCGGGTTCCGGCGCCGACTCCTCGTCGCACGCGTCCGGTTCGATGAGGAACTTCGCCAGCTCCGTCACCGACGGATGTTGCCAGAGCTCCACCGGCGACACTTTGCGACCGAGCAGTTCGGACAGCTCACCGCAGAGCACCACGGCGTCGCGCGACCCGACGCCCAGGTCGTTCAGCGACGCGTTGAAGTCGATTTCGTCGGGGCTGCAGCCGATGTTGGTGACCAGATAGTCGGCCAGCCAGTGGCGCAGCGATTCTTCGTCAAATGCTGCGGTCATGCGGGGAACTCAATTCCCACTAGATCCCATCCCATCCGGCCGGAGCCGATTCCACGCTGTCGAACAGCTCATTCAACACACTGTCGGCCGACTCGGTCAGCTCGCCGCCCCCGCCCGCCGAGTCGTCGCCGGAGTCTTCCTGCGGCAGCAGTTTGCCGGTCAGATGCGCCGCCAGCGCTGCAGTCGTCGGGTGGTTCCACAGCATCGTCGCCGACAGCTCCAGGCCGACGAGCTGCTCGATGTCGCGCCGGACCGCCATCGCCATCACCGAGTTGAGGCCGAGTTCGGCGAACGGCCGGTCCAGCTGTAGTTCAGCCTCCGACATGCGAAGCTCGCGGGCCAGGATGCTGCGCAACCCGATTTCGAGCTCGCTGAGTATCTCATCGGCCGGCAGCTGCGCCCAGTCGCGGGCAGGTGCCGAACCCTCGGCAGCGGATTCCCCGGGCTTTCCCTCCCTGGGCAGCGGCACCATCACGGCCTGGGCGACGTCGTAGTGCTCCACGTGGTCCCAGGCGGCGAAGGCCTCGGCCGGCGAGATCGGCCGGGAACCCATCCGCTCCAGCTCGTGCAGCACGACGTGCGCCTCGGCGCCGAAGCCGAGGCCCTTCCAGGCCACCCAGTCCAGGCTGACGCTGTGGCAGCCCCGCTTGTTGCGGGCACGGGCCAGCCCGTCCAGATAGGCGTTAGCGCTCGCGTAGGCGCCTTGGCCGGGCACCCCGAACACCGCACCCGCCGCGGCGGTCATGAAGAAGAAGTCGAGGCTGGCCGGCGGGAAGAGTTCGTGCAGCACCTGGGCGCCGGCGACCTTCGGCGACATGGTGGCCCGGAGCCGGTCGTCGTCGACCTCGGTCAGCAGCTGGCCCTCGGTGACGCCGGCGGCGTGGATGATGCCGCGGATCGGCGGTGCTCCCGCCGCGTCGCGGCGGGCCAGCAGGTCGACCACACCGTCTCGGGAGCCGATGTCCAGGGCGGCCACGTCGACGGTGACTCCGCGACGCTCCAGCGCCCGGATACCGGCGATCTTGTGCCGGATGTCGTCATCGAGGCCGTCGCTGTCCCAGTCGCGCCGGGGCGGCAGCGCGCTGCGGCCGGCCAGCACCACGCGGCGGGCGCCCCGGTCGGCCAGCCATCCGGCCATCAGCAGGCCGAGCGCTCCCATGCCGCCGGTGACCAGGTAGGCCCCGTCGGGTTGGCACACCATCGGCTCGCGTTGCGGCGGACCGGAGATCGGGGTGAACGCCGGTGCGAGGAACTGGCCGTCACGCAGCACCAGGATGGATTTGGCCGGCGTGCGCAGCACTCCCGACAGCGTCGCGACGCATTCGGCGATGGCGGCTGGGTGTGCGGGTACGTCCACCAAGCCACCGCACAGCTGCGGTTGCTCGGCCCGGATCACCCCGGCCAGACCCCACAGGCAGCTTTGCCGCACCGCGGCATCGGAAGCGGCCTCATGGACGCCGTGCGTGACGATCCACAGCGCCGGCGGATGGTCGTCGCGTTCGGCCAGCTGCGCCACCAGCGCGGAGACCTCACCGACCAGTCGCGACGCGCAGTCCAGGTCGCTCTCGTCCGGCCGAGAGTCGGCGACGTAGACGACGGTCTGGGCCTCGGTGACCCCGGCGGCGCGGTGACCGGCCACGGTGAGTCGACCCCGCAGGGCCTCGGCGGTGGCGCCGCCGCCGACCACCGCCAGCGTGCCGGGCCGGTCCGGTGTTTGCGGCGCGGCGTCCCAGGGCTGCCAGTCGATCGCGTGCGCGATCGAGCTCGGGTCACCGACGGGGGCCGCGGTGTCCAGTGCGGTGTAGCGAAGCGCGCGGATGTCGACGCAGCGCGCACCGTCGGGCGTCGTCACCGCGATGTCGACGATGAGTTCACCGTCCTCGCCGTCGCGACGCTGCACGGTGACGCCGGCCCGGCCGTCGGCGGGCGGTGCGGAGAACCGGACGCTGTCGACGGCAGCGGGCACCATCAGCTCGGGGTTGGTGCCGTCCACCAGCCGCGCGATGTGCAGCGCGGCGTCGAGCAGCGGCACCGTACCCGACGCTGCAGACTCGATGTCGGCCCGCAACTGCACCGGGGTAGCGCGACCGGACTGAACTGACCAGTCGAACGGGCGCCCCTCACTACCCCAGGTCAGCCACAGCGAGGTCACCGCGTCGTCGTCGAATGTTGTTCCGGCGTGGCCGTTTGTGCGCATCGCAGCGGTGGTGTCCGACGCGGATTCGGCGCTTGGCGCGATGCGGGCGCTGACGTGTTTGACCCAGCGCGCCGCCGAGTCGTCGTCGGTCACCGACTTCGACAGGATGACGACCGATTCGCCGTCGGCGACGACCTGGATGGTCCGCGGCCGGTCGACGACGACGGGATGCTCGAAGCGGATGTCGCTGAGCGCCGACCGCCCGCTCACCTCGGCCGCGGCCTCGGAAAGCGTTTGCAGCAGCACCGATGCGGGCACCAACTCCACCCCGTTGTTGCGGTGGCTGCCCGGGTACGGCTTGGACTCCGGCGCCAGCCGCGCCTGCCACAGGTGCACAGCCGGAGTGCTGCCGATCGTGATGTGCGTACCCAGTAGTAAGCCCGGCCGCGGCGCGGATTCGGCTGCGGCAACGGAGTTTTCGATCTCCAGCCAATGGTGGGTGTGCCGCCACGGTGTGGCGGGCAATACCGGGTGCGGCTCAGCGGGGTGCGGCAGCTCCCGAGGACTCACCGGGTGCGCACTGTTGAGATGCTCGTGGAAACAGACGGTGTCATCGCCATCGCGCACCAACGTGGCAACGCTGCGGTGCGAAACCGTCTCCAGGTTCTCGTCGATGGTGTGCGTCAGGATCGGGTGCGGGCTGATTTCGATGAAGGTGCCGTACTTCTCCGCCGCGGCACCGATGGCCTGGCTGACCCGGGCGGGTTGGCGCACGTTGTTGGC
>NZ_LZMF01000028.1:0-888 GCF_001673565.1 Mycolicibacter sinensis | reverse complement strand
TGAATCGTCCCGGCGTGTCCGGAGACTCCGTTCCTTGGGAAGGATGGAGTCATGTCAGGGAGTACGTCGAAGAGGTACCCGGTCGAGTTGCGTGAGCGGGCGGTTCGGATGGTCGACGAGGTCAGGGCCGATTATGAGTCGGAGTGGGCGGCAATGACCAAAGTGGCCGAGTTGCTCGGGATCGGAACGGCAGAGACCGTGCGCAAGTGGTGTCGGCAGGCCGAGGTCGATGCCGGCCAGCGGCCTGGTGTCAGCACCGAGGAGTCAGCGGAACTCAAGCGCCTCAAGCGCGAGAACGCGGAGTTGAAGCGGGCCAACGCGATCCTCAAGAGCGCCTCGGCTTTCTTTGCGGCCGAACTCGACCGGCCACTGCGCTGATCGTGCGCTACATCGACGAGCACGTCGGTGTCCGCCACGCTGATGCCGACGGGCCAGGTCTGCGTTGGGGTGTCGAGTCGATCTGCACCCAGCTCACCGAGCTGGGTGCCAAGATCGCCCCCGCGACCTACTACGAACACCGCGCCCGCAAACCCACCAAGCAGGAGGGCCGCGACGCCGAACTGAAGCCGAAGATCCGTGCGGTGCACGCCGAGAACTACGGTGTCTACGGCGCCCGGAAGGTATGGCTGACGCTGAACCGACAACGGCCGCAGGACGCACCGCCGATCGCGCGCTGCACTGTGGAGCGGCTCATGGGCGAGCTCGGCTTGGCCGGCGCGGCGCGCGGGAAGGTCAAGCGGACCACGATCAGCGATCCGCGCACACCCAAGCCGCTCGACCTGGTGGACCGCAACTTCCGGCCGTTGGCACCGAATCGCTTGTGGGTGGCCGATTTCACCTATGTCTCGACGTGGTCGGGCTGGTGCTACACGGCGTTGGTGATCGACG
>NZ_LZMF01000027.1:0-20637 GCF_001673565.1 Mycolicibacter sinensis | reverse complement strand
GCGCCGCGCAGCCGGTGACCGACCTGCTGCGCGACGAGGCCTTCATGGGCTGGTTCGACGCCGTCGGCGTCGACGACATCCCGGCCGTTTTCGCCGGGGCGCTCGCCGAGCGCATCGAACTGGCCGACCCGCAGCCGGCGCCTGAGGCGCCGGGCGTGGTGGTCGCGGCGGTGGCCGAAGTCGTCGACGCCGAGGCGCTGATCGCCCACGTGCGTGCCACCGCGAAGGATTTCGCCGCCGCGGGGATCCGTAAGATCCTGATATTCCAGGCTTTTGACAATCCCCGTGAGGTGTTCATGCTCCAGGAGGCGGACGATGAAGTCGGCGCCGCCCAGTGGATCAGCCGACCCGAATTCGCCGCCGACTGGATCACCCGGGCCGGCGTCGGCGTCTACCCGCCGGTCTTCGTCGGCCGGCTCCAGCACCTGATGCGCGTTGCGGATCAGCCCGATACCCAAGAAGACCAAGCTGAAGGAGAACCCATTCGATGACCGCTTACGGCGTGGGACTGTTGATCGTCCGGCTCTGCCTCGGCCTGACCATGGCCGCGCACGGCTACAACAAGATCTTCTCCGGGGGCCGGATCGCCGGCACGGCACGCTGGTTCGACAGCATCGGCATGCGGCCCGGTACCTTCCACGCCCGGATGGCCGCCGGAACCGAGATCGCCGCCGGACTGGGCCTGGCCGCCGGTCTGCTCACGCCGATTCCCGCGGCCGGCTTCGTCGCGCTGATGCTGGTGGCGGCCTGGACGGTGCACCGCGGCAACGGCTTCTTCATCGTCAAGAGCGGCTGGGAGTACAACCTGGTGCTGGCCGTCGTCGCGGTCGGCATCGCCATGCTCGGCGCCGGCCCGCTCAGCCTGGACCACCTGCTGTTCGGGCAGAACTGGTGCGACGGGTGGACCGGCCTGCTGATCGCGGCCGGGCTGGGCCTGGCCGGTGGGATCGCGCAGCTGGCGGTGTTCTTCCGGCCGGTGCCAGAGCAGGCCTGAGGGGGTCGGCGCTGCCGGTCAGTCGCTGGCCGGCAGCGGCTTGGCTTCCTTGATGGCCATCGGCGCGGTGCCGATGCTCAACGTCCCGGCGCCGGCCTTGGTGACCAGCACCTCGGCGCCGGCGTCGTCGACATAGCGCTTGCCCATCACCGCGCCGTCGGCGAAATCGGGGTCCAGGGCCGCGCCGCCGGAGGCGCTGTCCTCCAGGGGCACCATCGGGGCGCCGCCGGCGCGCAGATCATCGAGGCTGTCGGCGGTCTTCACCACGATGACCTGGGTGTCGCACACCTGACTCTTCAGACGGGTACCGGACTTGATCATTGCGCCCCTTCGGCATTCACTGTTTGCAGTTCGTTCACGATCTCCCGGCGCAGCACCTTGCCGGTCGGGGTGGTCGGCAACTCCGGCCGGAAGACGATCCGATCCGGCGTGCGGGATCCGCGCAGCTGTTCCCGAACATACTCGCGCAGCGCGTCGGGGTCGGGTGACGCACCCGGCGCCGGAACCACGCACGCGACGATGATCTGGCCCCACTCCGGATCCGGCGCGCCGACCACCGCGACCTCGCGGACCTCGGGGTGCTCGACCAGCACGTCCTCGATCTCGGCGGGGGCGATGTTCTCGCCGCCGCGGATGATGGTGTCGTCGGAGCGCCCGCCGATAAACAGGTAGCCCTCGTCGTCGAGCACGGCAAGGTCGCGGGTCGCGAACCAGCCGTCGGCGTCGAGCACCGACCCGATGCCGGTGTAGGTGCCCGAGACCTGCTCGCCGCGGACGAACAACTCACCGGGCACGCCGGTGCCAACCGGCCGGCCGTCGTCGTCGCGGATGACGACCTCGATCCCGGGAACCGGACGCCCGACCGACCCGAGCCGCTTGCGGACGGCGTTGTCGGTGGACTCATAAGCCGTGCGGTGGTCTTCGGGGGTGAGCACCGCGACCGTCGAACTGGTCTCGGTCAGCCCGTAGGCGTTGACGAAGCCGACCTCGGGCAGCAGGTCCAGCGCGCGGCGCACCAGCGGCAGGGCCACTTTGGAGCCACCGTAGGCCAGGTTGCGCAGGGTGGGCAGCGGGGTCGGGCGGGCTTCCAGCTCCGAGACGATGCGCTCGAGCATGGTCGGAACCACGGTCGCGGTGGTCACCGCCTCGGTGCGGACCAGCCGGATCCACTCGGCGGCGCTGAAGCGACGCAGATAGACCGACTTGCGTCCGGCGTAGAGGTTGCTCAGCGCCGCTCCGACACCGGCAATGTGATACGGCGGAACGCAGATCAGCGCGGCGTGCTCGGGCTTTGCCGAGCCGAACTCCACCGTGCCGGTCACGTAACTGGTCAGGTTGTTGTGAGTCAGCTCAACGGCTTTGGGCGCCGAGGTGGTGCCCGAGGTGAACAGCACAACCGCCACGTCGTCGGGGTCCGGCCACTGCACCGCCGGGGTGGTGGTGCGCGCCCGGGCACAGAAAGTATCCGAATCGATTTGGGCGACACCGAGGTCGCCGGCCTCGCCGATCAGGTCGAGGTATTCCTTGTCGACCACGAGCAGCGGTTGCGGCAGCCGGGCGATCAGCTCGCGCAGCGCCTGCCCGCTGAGCCGGTAGTTCAGCGGCGCGAAGGGCTGACCGGCGCGCGCCGCGGAGAACAGCAGCAGCGGCAGCATGTCGCCGCCCATCCCGACGTAGGCCACACTGCGCGCGCCGGTCTCGTTGATCACGCCGGCCCCGGCGTCAGCGAGGGCGTTGAGCTCCGCGGTGGTGTAGCGCGTCGATTCGCAGACGACGGCGACCCGGTCCGGGTCGGCGGACACCGCCATTTCCAGCAACAACGAAATGCTCACCGCTCGGCTCCCCGTAATGCGTCGTGAATGAGAACGACATTATCATTTTTTGATAGTTCCGCTACCGCCAGGAGCCGGTCGAGCACCGGCGATCGGTACGCTGACGTGCGTCATGATCAGCGTGGTCGACCTCGAGGCGACACCCGACGCCGAGCCCGGCGCCGGGATCGTCATCGCGACCGGCGTCCGGTTCGGCACCGCGCACGCCGAGCACTGGCTCGAGCGCGCCAGCTTCACCCTCTCGGAGACCGAGGTGGCCGATCGCCGGGTGATCACCGTCGAATCGGTGGCCGAGGCGCTGGCCGACATCGCCGATCGGTGCCGGCGCCGACCGCACACGGCGGCGATCTGCGATGACGTGCTGCGCGCGGTGGATCCGGCCGCGCCCGCTCGGGCCGGCGTGGTCACCGAATCACTGGCCTACTCGGTGCTGCAGGCCGGCCCGGAGTTCGCCGGCTGGCTGGCCGAGCGGGGGCCGGCCACCGCGCCCGACACCAGCGACCCGGTGCTCATCGATCGGGACGGCGACACCCTGCGGCTGCGGTTCAACCGGCCGCAGCGGCACAACGCCTTCACCAACGCGATGCGGGCCGCGCTGCTCGACGGGCTCGCGGTAGCCGCCGCGGACACCTCGATCGACGAGGTGGTGCTGTGCGGGGCCGGGCGGTCCTTCTGCAGCGGCGGCGACCTCGCCGAGTTCGGCGGCTTCACCGATGTGGCCAGCGCGCACCTGGCCCGCACCCGCTACAGCCCCGCGCTGGCGCTGGACGCGCTGACCGCCCGGCTCGGCGACCGCTGCCGCGCCGACATCCACGGCCAGGTACTGGGCAGCGGACTGGAGATGGCCGCCTTCTGCGGTCGGGTGCGGGCGCACCCCGACACGGTGCTGGGCCTGCCGGAGCTGAACCTCGGGCTGATACCGGGCGCCGGCGGCACCGTCAGCATCACCCGCCGCATCGGACGGTGGCGCACCAGCTATCTGATGCTGTCCGGACGCACCATCGACGCGCCGACCGCCCTGCGCTGGGGGCTGGTGGACGAGATCGCGACGCCCCGATGATGGAGGCGGCTTGGGGCGCATCCGGTTTGGCTTGGCTGACCGGTGCGCCCGACGGCCCCCCGGATTTCTCCCGCGCCGCGGTGCTGCAGCGCGCGGGGGAAGCCGTTGATCAGCTGGGCCTGGGCGCTGATGCCGCGACCCTGCTGGCCGGGCGTGCCGGGCTGCGGGGCTGGAGTCGCGGCGGGCGCCGCTCGGCCGGGGGAGCCACCCGGCTGCTGACGGCGGCAGACGGCTGGTGGGCGATCACGTTGTCGCGTCCCGACGACATCGACGCCGTGCCCGCCCTCATCGAAACCGAGCGCCCCGACGAGCCGTGGGCGGCCATCGCGGCGTGGGCGGCCGAGAAACCGGTGACCGACGTCGTCGGGCGTGCCCGACTGCTCGATCTACCCGCCGCCGTGCTGGGCGAGGCCGCTGCCGCGGCACCTCTGGTCCGCCGGGTCGGGCCGTCGGGGCCGGGTCGCGAACCGCGGGGTGCCCTGGTCGTCGACCTGACCTCGCTGTGGGCCGGGCCGCTGTGCGGGCAGCTGCTGGCGCAGGCCGGCGCCACGGTGGTCAAGGTGGAAAGCCCGTCCCGCCCGGACGGAACCCGCGCCGGGGACCGCGCGTTCTTCGACTGGATGAACGCCGGGAAGCTCTCGTGCGCCATCGATTTCGATCGCGACGCGGCGTTTCTGACGCGGTTGCTGGCGGCCGCCGATGTGGTGTTGGAAGGCTCGCGTCCCGCCGCGCTGGCCCGCCGCGGGCTGGGACCGCTCGACGTGGCGGGCCGGCCCGGGCGGGTGTGGCTGCAGATCACCGGCCATGACGGGTTCCCCGGGTTCGGTGACGACGCCGCGGTCGCCGGCGGGCTGGTGGGCTTCGACGCCGCCGGCGACCCGGTGTTCTGCGGCGACGCCATCGCCGATCCGCTGACCGGCATCGAGGCGACCGTCGCGGTGCTCGACGCGCTGGCCCGCGGCGGCGGCGAGGTCATCACCTTCTCGCTGGCCGCCGTCGCCGCGAGCTACGCCACGCTGCCGCTGCATCGCGGCGGTGAGCACCCGGCGTCGCCACCTGGGCGCCCGCGCATTGCGGCCGCCGGCCCGCGGTTGGGGGCCGACAACGCACGGGTCGGCGAGTTGGTGTCACGGTGCTGATCCAGCGCGCGGTGCTGCTGGATGGATCGGTGGTCGATGTCCGCCTCGGCGACACCATCGCCGACGTCGCGCCCCGGCTGGACGCGCGCCGCGGCGAAGACGTGCTCGACGCGGCCCACGCGACGCTGATTCCGGGGCTGCACGATCACCACCTGCATCTGCGCTCGGCGGCCGCGGCGCTGGATTCGGTCTGTCTGGGGCCCCCGCAGGTGCGCACCCTCGATGACCTGGCCGCCGCCCTGCAGGCCGCGACCGCTGATCCCGACGGCTGGGTGCGCGGGTATGGCTACCACGAATCGGTCGCCGGCGAGCTCAATGCCGCACTGCTGGACCGGTTCTGCCCCGAGACCCCGGTGCGGGTGGCGCACCGCAGCGGGGCGCTGTGGGTGCTCAACTCCGCCGGCCTGGCCCGGATCGGGATGGCCGACCACGCGGACGGCCGGCTGCTGCGCGCCCACGGCGACCCGGTGCCACGGCTGCCGCAACGCGAGCCGTCGCTGACGACATTGAGCCGCCGACTGGCCGCCCGCGGCGTCACCGGCATCACCGAGGCCACCCCCGGCCACGGCGAGGCCGATCTCGCCGCGTTCGCCGCGGCACGCCGCGCCGGCGAGCTGCTGCAACGCCTGCACTGCCTGGCGCCCGCCGGAACTGCTGTCGCGCCGGGCGTCACCCTCGGGCCGACCAAGATCATCCTCGACGACGCTCGCCTGGACCTGGACGCATTGGCGGAAACACTGGGCGACAACCACCTCCGTGACCACGGCGTGGCGCTGCACTGTGTCACCGATGCGCAGCTGACCGTGGCGATCGCGGCCTGGCAGTCCGCCGGGGTGCATCGCGATGATCGCATCGAACACGCGGCGGTGGTGCCCGACGACCGGCTGGCCGACCTGGCCGCGCTCGGCATCACCGTGATCACCCAGCCCAACTTCGTCGCCGAACGCGGCGACGACTACCTGGCTGCCATCGAGCCCGACCGCCAGCACGAGCTGTGGCGGCTGGCGTCGTTGCGGGACAACGGGATTGCGGTGGCGCTGTCGACCGACACACCCTTCGGTGACGGTGATCCCTGGGCGGCCATGCGCGCGGCGGTGCACCGGAGCACGCCGAGTGGGGCGGTGTTGGGCGCGGCCGAGCGGGTCTCGGCGCACGCCGCACTGGCGATGTTCACCGGCCGCGCCGACCGGCCCGCGATACCGCGCCGGATCGCGCCCGGCGAACCCGGCGACCTGTGCCTGCTGGCCGCCGATCCGGCCGAGGCGCTGGCCGCGCTCGACGCCGACCTGGTCGCGCTAACCGTCGTCGCCGGCGGCGTAGTGTCCCAGCACAGCGACAGTCGGTAGCCTGTCTAGATAGTTTGGTTGATGGAAAAAACGGAAGGAACGGTTGATGACGCGTTCGGATAGTGACAGCTGGGACCTGGCCAGCAGTGTGGGAGCGACCGCGACCATGGTGGCGGCGCAGCGGGCGTTGGCCACCACCGGCCCGGACAAACTGATCAACGACCCGTTCGCGGCGCCGCTGGTACGTGCCGTCGGCATCGACTTCTTCACCCGCATGGTGGACGGCGACATCGCGTTCCCCGAAGGCGACGACTTCGATCCGGTCCGGATGGGCCACGGCATGGGCGTGCGCACCCGCTTCTTCGACGAGCACTTCGAGTCCGCCACCCAGGGCGGCATCCGCCAGGCCGTCATCCTCGCCGCCGGGCTCGACGCGCGCGCCTACCGGTTGGCCTGGCCGGCCGGCACCGTGGTCTACGAGGTCGACCTGCCGCAGGTCATCGACTTCAAAACCACCACCCTGGCCGGTCTGGGTGCCGAGCCGACCACCGAGCGCCGCACGGTGGCCATCGACCTGCGCGACGACTGGCCGGCCGCGCTGCGGGCCGCCGGATTCGACCCGCAGGCTCCCACCGTGTGGAGCGCCGAGGGCCTGCTGGTCTACCTGCAGCCGGACGATCAAGACGCCCTGTTCGACACCATCACCGGGCTCAGCGCGCCGGGCAGCCGGCTGGCCTGCGAATTCATTCAGGACACCACGGTGTTCTCCGGCCCGGAGTGGCGCGAGCACCGGGAGAAGCTGCAATCCATCGGCTGCGAGGTCGAGATCGGCGAGCTGATCTACCACGGCGAGCGCAACCACATCGTCGACTACCTGACGGCGGCGGGCTGGACGGTGTCGGGCCGGCAGGTCACCGAACTCTACGCCGAGGCCGGCCTGGAGTACGGCGATGATCCGCTGGCGGTGGCGTTCGGGGATCTGACCTATCTGAGCGCCGCGCTGCCCGGCTCGTAGCTATGAAAAGCATCACAGCGGCGGATCCGGTGGTGCGGCGGCGACGCCGCGCCGGCGCCGTCGATGAGGTGCCCCCAGCAGGGCTCGAACCTGCGACCTGCGGATTAAAAGTCCGTAGCTCTACCAACTGAGCTATAGGGGCCGTGCCGGAACAGGATACTGCCTCCCCGTTCGGGCCTGAGGGGGGCCGCGTTTGAGGATTGGGCCCGCCGTGCCCTAAGCTAGCGAAGCTCCCAACGTGACACGTTGCGAGTGCCTCGGAGAGATTCGGTTCTGGCCCCCATCGTCTAGTGGCCTAGGACGCCGCCCTTTCACGGCGGTAGCACGGGTTCGAATCCCGTTGGGGGTGCTCGCATCGGTGGTAACAACGGAGCGAACAGCAAGGCCCTGTGGCGCAGTTGGTTAGCGCGCCGCCCTGTCACGGCGGAGGTCGCGGGTTCAAGTCCCGTCAGGGTCGCTTTATACGGCGAGGCACACGGTGCCTTCCGGCCAGGTAGCTCAGTTGGTACGAGCGTCCGCCTGAAAAGCGGAAGGTCGCCGGTTCGATCCCGGCCCTGGCCACTTCAGAGGCGGTTTTCGTCTCGGCGTTCAAGATCACTTGCCGTTTATTCGTCGTTTATTCCTACCGCCCGGTCCAGAACGTCGGCCACTTGGGTGTGAACCCGTCCTCGGTTCATGTACACGTCTTGGGTCATGCTGGGGCGGGCGTTGCGGAGTTGGTCGGCCCCGGGGAGAAACTGCCTGACTCGGCAAACGTGCGCACCTAGTATTCCAGGGCAGTGCAATTGAAGCCCTAGACCTCAAAACGAGACGGCACGGCGCCGGACTGGCACCCGGACTAGGCGGACAAGTCCGCCGGAAGGAAACGCGATCGATGAGCTACAAGTCCAGCGACTCCGACTACGAGGGCGCACTCGCCGTAGCTGCCGCCGTCGCGGGCGGTGTCGTTCTAGCCGTAGGGGGCGCGGTTGTAGTTGCAGGTAAAGCCGCCAAATACCTGTCAAGCAGACGTACTCGCCCCGCAGGTCGTGGCTCTGACGGGCATGCGGACGCGCTGGTAGTGAACTTCGATGCGGGTGGCAGACCCGACCCCGGAGTACTTAAACAAATGGGCTATAGGGTTGGCCGAAACGGCCTTGGCCCTGCCCGTCGCCGAAGCATCCTTGAAAAGGTCTATGCGGCAAAGCTGGTCGCAACATCGACCCACCCAGCAGCGCACATACGTGAATGGGGGGAGCCGAACACCCGGGCCCGCGCGGAGAAGATCGAGCGGTGTCTCGCTGGGTTTATCGCCAACGCAAGACATAAGGGCGCGGACATGTCCGAAGCCATCGGCGACTGGGAAGACGATCTCGCCTGGTTGAGGAACCGCTACCGACTCTGATTGGAACTCGCTCCTGGGCGAGCACAGCACTCGTGTGGACTCGCTGACAGGGGCATTGGTTGCTGCGGCACGGCCCGCGCGGGGCGATACAGACGGCACTGACCGCCGAAACCGCCGCAACGAAGAATCACCGCACGACGGCGCCGTACACCACGTCCATGGACTTGACCGCGGTGACACCTGCCGCGTTTAGCGATGCACCTACTCGATGACCGCAAGCTGTGCCGTGATGACCCGGTAATGCCAACCGGCAGCACGCCGGGTCTGTTCACGGGTGCAGTGCGCATCGTCAGGAATGCTCTACAACGTGCCGTGAATGGCCGCATATAACGTCTGCTTCACAGACTCGCGGATCTTGCCGACAAACCGTTTTGTTCCGGTTTCGAATGTGCCGTCCTGCCCGTAGTTGACAATGGCCCTGCGAGTCGCTGCGTGTTCCGCTGTTTCGCCTGTTCCCGGCGCCTGCCACGTGCCCTCATGAGCAACGTCATTCCGCACTCGCACCCAGTGCCCGACTTCATCCCAAAGTCGATCGTCAGCGGTCCTTCTTTCCAACTGCAACAGCAATATGTAGACTTTGCCCTGCGCCTGCCTAGTCGTGTAATTACCGGTTCCGCTTCGGAACCGCCTTGGGTTTCCTGCTTCATCCGGAATTACGCGGTTTGGCGACACCACCGTATCGGCGATTGCCTCAAGCAGGTTGAAGCATCGAAAGAACTGGTATTCCCAGCGGGGGTCGCGTACAGCATCGGCGTAGAGCGATACCCAGAGCTGAGCTCGAGAATTTGCTCGTAAGCCGCTCCACGATTTCTGGAGTGCGTGGACGTCTTCTCCCGCGATAAAACCGCCCAGGAGATTCTCACGGTACCCGCTGTGTTCGATCCAGGCATCACGTAGGTCGTAGCTGCCGTGTTCATTCTGGCTCGTAACAACGCCCGCGATTAGGTTGGCGGCTGCTCCTCGCCGCAAGGTCATCATGTCCAACAGTTGCTTTATGATTTCGCGGCTTTGAGTCGCGGCGGCGCCAGGGGTACCCGCCTGTATGTGACATGTGATCAGCACCGCGGGTCTGTTGCTCCGCATCTGGGCTAGCCACGTTTTCTTGGAGAGCCATTGAGTGACGATTCCGTGCTCACGAAGAATCCGGTTGAGGACGGTGCGCACATCCTCGCCGAGAATCGTTGTGATCGGACTAAGTGAGATCCCCGGCACTCGCTGTGGTTGCGTGATCAGGAGATTGTCAGCGAGCGCAAGGATTAGAAATGCTGGTGCACTTTGGTGTGTACTAGTCGACTTGAATGGCGCTGTAAAACGTTGCTCCCGCAGGGCCTCAATGCGGACGAGTTCGGCCTGGGCAAGTTCTCCAGTTAGCCATTCACCGTCGCCGGCTTCCGGTCTTAGAAAAACCCATCGTGGATTGCCAATATCGATTGGCGCCCAGGTCGGGTCCGTATCGTTGACATTACCCACCTCTAACAGAGAAGGAAGGTCAGGATTGAGCTTCCAGGCAGCGGTCCATACAAGCGGATTGTCGGTGGGTTTGAGTTCGAGGCCCGCGCGCCAGGCCACGTCGATGGAATCGTGTGCGAACACGGAAGCCGCGAGCCGCTCCACCGGTTGCATGACCTGGACACCCAGAATGGCTGTGCCCTCATGAGAATCTAGCCTCATGTAGGCGATGGGTACCTTGTGCACCTGTTCCCCTTCTCGTCCTGCCTTGCGAACTGTCGTTCAACGTGTGTCTACGGTGTCGCAAGTGCTCGAACCCGGTGCGTCAACAGGGAAGCACATCGCTCCTCTCCTGAGAGCAGAAAAGCGGAAGGTCGCCGGTTCGATCCCGGCCCTGGCCACTTCAGAGCACCCGCCCATTGCGGCGGGTTTTCTCGTTTCTGTCAGTCAGCAGCCAGCGTGAGCAGCATCTCGGCCAACTTGGCGGTCGCCGGCCCGAGCTTGGCCTGCGCGGCAGAGGCGAGATAGATCTTCCAGACCACCGCGGGCCGCACGGCCAGCGCCCGCAGGTCGGGACAGCGCGCCGCCTCGCTGGCGGGCATGAAAATGGTGCCGATGCCATGCCGCACCAAGTCGGCGGCGATCGAGTACTCCAGCGCCACTTCGTGCGGTGTATGCGCGGTGACGCCTGCGGCAGCGAACGCGTCGTCGACGATGCGCCGGAGTCCGAACTGTGGTGGGAACCCGATGAGATCCTCGCCGGTGAGTTCGGTGATGGCGACGCGGTTTCTTGCCGCGAGTGGATGGTCGGCGCGGCAGACGAAGACCATGGGCTCCTGGCGCAGCAGGCGCATCTGAACGCGCTCCGGGAAGCGGTCGGGGGCCGACACCAGCGCCAGGTCGAGTGATCCGTCGGCGATCTCCGACAGATACGCGCTGGAACCGGTTTGGCTCTGTCGCAACCGGATCTGAACAAAGGGATAGTCCCGGTGGAACTGTCCGAGCACCTGGGGGACGTCCAGCGCACCGGAGGTGATGAGCGCGCCGAGGTCGACGGTCCCGGTGAGTTGGCCCCGGAAGTCGCTGACGGAGTCTTTGGCGACCCGAGCGGTGTGCAGAACTTGGCTGGCCTGCTCGCGGAACAGTTCGCCGGCGGGGGTGAGCTTGATCTTTTGGCGGGACCGGTCGAACAGTTCGACGCCGAGTTCCTTCTCCAACTTGCCGACCGACGTGGAGAGCGCGGATTGCACGACGTGAGCGCGGTGGGCGGCGCGGGAGAAGCTCAGCTCGCCGGCCACGGCGACGAAGTGTTCAAGCTGGCGCAGTTCCATAACTCTTTCTATCAACGATGGAGATGGGACGTATCAAAAGCATTCGTTGGACTTGATGACCTGCAGCGGGTGTGATGGAGGTGCCCATCCAGTTGAGACGAGGAACGATGCAGGCGATCGTCGTGCAAGACCGCTCGGCCGGGACGTCGGGTCTGTCCCTGGCCGACATGCCCTATCCGCATGCCGCCGAGAACGACGTCGTCGTTCGGGTGCATGCGGCGGCGTCCACGCCGGGGGAGCTGGACTGGCCCGCAACGTGGACCGACCGAGCCGGACGGGACCGCACGCCGACCATTCCCGGCCACGAAGTCTCCGGTGTTGTCGCCGAATTAGGGTATGGCACAACGGGTGTGACCGTCGGTCAACGTGTCTTCGGTATCACCGACTGGGCCCGCAACGGGACGCTGGCGGAATACGTTGCGGTAGAGGCTCGTAACCTGGCCCCGCTCTCGGCCGGTATCGACCATACGGTTGCGGCGGCACTGCCGATCTCCGGTTTGACGGCGTGGCAGGGTCTGTTCGACCACGCCGGCCTCCAGCCCGGGCAGACGGTGCTGATCCATGGCGCTGCCGGGGCTGTCGGGTCGATCGCGGTGCAACTCGCCCACGATGCCGGCGCTCGGGTGATCGGAAGTGGGCGAGCCGGACAGCGGGACGCCGTGCTGGGGAACAACGCCGACGCCTTCCTGGACCTGCAGGCGGACCGACTCGAAGACGTCGGTGAAGTCGACGTGGTGTTCGACGTGGTCGGCGGCGAGATCCTTGATCGCTCAGCCCCATTGGTGCGTGCCGGGGGGACGCTCGTCACCATCGCCGAACCGCCGCGGGTACATCCGGACAAAGCGCGGGCGGTCTTTTTCGTCGTTGAACCCGACCGCAACCAGCTGGCCGCCTTGGAGCGCCGGGTCGGCGACGGCCGGCTGACCCCGAAGGTCGGGACAGTCCTTCCGCTTGCGGACGGGCTCAAGGCGTTCGACCCGGCATATCGCGGACAGGGAAAAACCATCATCTGCGTCGCGGCCCCATAGGCCGCCGACAGCGTTTCGGGCGCGGTTCGCTAGCGGTCGGACCCTAGACTGAGCCGCTGTGGATCTCCGGTCGATGTTGGCGGTCGTCGTTACCGCCGTGATCGCAGCCATCGGACTGCCGGCCGGCGCCGCGGCCGGTGACCAGATTCTGCTCGGCGGCGGTGCTGCGATCGTGCTCCACGACGACACGCTGTGCACGCTGACCGCTATGGGCCACGACAGTGACGGCCGGCTGATCGGTTTCACCTCAGCCCACTGCGGCGGACCGGGCTCTGAAGTCGTCGCAGAGGGCGCCGAAGAGCGCGGGACCGTGGGCACGGTGGTGGCCGCCGACGATGCGGTGGGCTACGCCGTGATCGAGTTCGATCCGGTCAAGGTAAAACCGATCGCCGACTACGAAGGCTTCGGAATCTTCGGTATCGGGCCCCCGGAGCCGGAACCCGTTAACCCGGAGCCTGCCGGCCCGGAACCCGCCGCCCCCGAAGCCGCCAGCCCAGCACCCGCCGCGCCCGAACCTGCCGCCGCCAAGCAGGCATGCAAGCTCGGCCAGGGCACCGGCCTGAATTGCTACGACATCGGGTCGGACGGCGTGAACACCACCGCTCAGGAGTGGTGGCAACCCGGGGATGACGGGTCACCGATCACCATCGACAACCTGATCGTCGGCATGGTCCGCGACGGCTCCACCCCGGTCGCCCCGCCGGACCAGTCGGGGCCGGGGATCGTGATGTTCAAGGAGGTCCTCGCCGACGTCAACGCCAAGGGTGGTCCGGGCGCCGGGTTCGGCCTCGGCTAAACGCTCACGGCCGCAACGTCTCCGGGCAGAGTTCGGACTGCGCGGCGGCGATCTGGACGTCGGCGGCTTCGGGACTGTAGTGGAAGGTGTTGGTCAGCTGGCGCACCACGTCCCCCGGCGAGAGCCCGGACCGGTAGGTCCCGGTGTGGCCATACATCCGCAACAAAGCACAGACGTAGTGGCCCGAGCTGACCTTGACGTCATCGGCGATCGGGATGGCCACCGGCGAGGCGTTGACCTGCGCCAGATAGCTGGCGTCGTCGGCGTGCGCGGCGGGCGCGACGGCCAATGCCGATGCCACGGCGGCCAGCAGGGGTGCGGCGATGCGCGGGGTCACATGCATGAACTCCATCGTGCCACCGCCGGCCGGGAGCGCGACCGCTTCGTGCGGCGCAAATCCCCGCGCGCCACCGCAGGGCTGGCTATCGTTGCCAGCCATGGCAGTCAAGGATTCCCGCGAAGTGGTCATCGAAGCCGGCCCCGAGGAGATCTTCGATGTCCTCGCCGACATCGAGAACGTGCCCTCCTGGTCCCCGCAGTACCAGAGCGCCGAGGTACTCGACACCTACGACAACGGCCGTCCGCGCCGGGTACGGCTGCGGATCAAGGCCGCCGGTCTCACCGACGAGCAGGTCGTCGAATACACCTGGACCGCCGAGAGCGTCGGCTGGACGCTGGTGTCGGCCGGCCAACTCAAGGCGCAGGACGCCAAGTACACCCTGACGTCACAGGGCGACAAGACCAAAGTCCGCTTCGACTTAAGCGTCGACCCGTCGATTCCGATCCCTGGGTTCCTGCTCAAAAGCACCCTCAAGGGCGGCATGAAAACCGCCACCGACGGTCTGCGGTCACAAGTGCTCAAGATCAAAAAGGGTCGCTGACTTCGGTTCGGGGAAACGCTGCCGGGCGCTGGTCGCCCGACTAGGCTCGGGGCAGTGGCTGTTCGAGCATCGCGGGAAATTGTGATTGAGGCGCCGCCGGAGAAAATTCTCGACGCGCTGGCCGACGTCGCTGACTTGGTGTCGTGGTCGCCGGTGCACAAGCGGGTGGAAATCCTCGACACCTACGAGGACGGCCGCCCCCACCACGTCCGCGCCACCATCAAGGTTCTGGGCTTGGTGGACAAGGAGATTCTGGAGTATCACTGGGGCCCGGACTGGATGGTCTGGGATGCCAAAGCAACGGCGCAGCAACGCGCCCAGCACGTCGAGTACACCTTGACCCGGGAAGGTCCGGACAGCACCCGGGTGCGCTTCGACATCACCGTGGAACCGTCGGGGCCGATTCCGGCGTTTCTGGTCCGGCGCGCCAGCAAGGTGGTGTTGGCCACCGCCACCGAGCGGCTGCGTGAGCGGGTGATGGGCGACGGCGCGACGCCTACCGAGCCGTGACCGGCCCGTCCCGCAGCACCGCCAGTCGCCGGATCGCCTCGTCGAGGGTGTTCTCCGGTTTGACAAACGTGAACCGCACCAAGTGATTCCACACCTCGGGGGCGGTCGCTTCGGCCGCCGGTACACAGAACGCCGACAGCGGGATCGCCGCCACCCCGGCCCGATGCGGCAGTTCGGCGCAGAACGCGGTGCTGTCGTCGTAGCCCAGCGGTCGCGGGTCGGCGCACAGGAAATAGGTGCCGAAACTGTCGTGCACCTCGAAACCGACCTGGCGGAGTCCCTCGCTCAACAGGTCCCGGCGGGTCTGCATGGTGGTGCGCAGCGCCGAGACCCAGGCGTCCTCGGCGTCGAGTGCTAACGCCACCGCCGGTTGGAACGGCGCCCCGCCGACATAGCTCAGGTACTGCTTGGCGGCCCGTACCCCGGCCAGTAGGTCAGCCGGTCCGCAGGCCCAACCGATCTTCCAGCCGGTGCAGTTGAACATCTTCGCCGCACTGGAGATGGTGACGGTGCGCTGCGCCATGCCTTCGAACCCGGCCAGCGGCAGGTGGGTCCGCCCGGCAAAGACCAGGTGCTCGTAGACCTCGTCGGCGATCACCAGCAGATCGGCCTCCACCGCGATCCGGGCGATCGCCGCGAGCTCGGACTCGGTGAACACCGTGCCGGTCGGGTTGTGCGGGGAGTTGACGATCAGCGCGCGGGTCGCCGGAGTGATGGCGCGCCGCAGCGCGTCGGTGTCAAGGGCGAAGCCGCGGCCGTCGGGAACCAGCGACACGCTGACCCGCCGCGCCCCGGCCATGGCGACCACCGGCGAGTAGGAGTCGTAGAACGGCTCGATCAGCAGCACCTCGGAGTCCGGCTCGACCAGCCCGAGCACCGCGGCGGCGATGGCCTCGGTGGCCCCGACCGTCACCAGCACTTCGGTCTCCGGGTCGTAGTCGATGCCGAAGTGCCGGCTGCGCTGACGAGCGATCGCTTCGCGCAGGGCGGGGACGCCGAGCCCGGGCGGGTACTGATTGACGCCGACGGCGATCGCCGCGCGGGCGGCGTCCAGCATCGACGTGGGCCCATCCTCGTCGGGAAACCCCTGCCCGAGGTTGACCGCGCCGATCCGCGCGGCCAGCGCCGACATCTCGGCGAAGATCGTGGTGGCATAGGGCTGCAGCCGCGACACCGTCATGGATATCGAGCCTAAAGCGTGCTCGCAGAGGCGCCCAGCGTGAAGCTGCCTTCACGCTGGGCGCCGAGTGTGAAGCCACGTTCACGCTCGGCCAATGGCCCGGCCGCAACTGCCCAACCATCCGGTTGATAGGCAGCCCTGTTAGGGTGAGAACCAGAGGTCTACGCTGCCCAGCAGGACGCAATCGAAGAACACCCAATACCGAAGAGGAACTCCAGTCATGTCCGAAGAAGCCTTCATCTACGAGGCCATTCGCACCCCGCGCGGCAAGCAGAAAAACGGGGCGCTGAACGAGATCAAGCCGGTCAGCCTGGCGGTCGGCCTGGTCAACGAGCTGCGCACCCGCTACCCGGATCTGGACGTCAACCAGATCAGCGACGCCGTCTTCGGCGTGGTGTCGCCGGTCGGCGACCAGGGCGGTGACATCGCCCGCACCGCGATGCTGGCCGCCGGCATGCCCGAGACCACCGGCGGCGTCCAGCTCAACCGGTTCTGCGCCTCCGGCCTGGAGGCCATCAACACCGCCGCCGCCAAGGTCAAGGCCGGGTTCGACGACCTGGTGCTCGCCGGTGGCGTGGAGTCGATGAGCCGGGTCCCGATGGGCTCCGACGGCGGCGCCTGGGCCAGCGACCCCAACACCAACTACCAGATCGGCTTCGTGCCGCAGGGCATCGGCGCCGACCTGATCGCCACCATCGAGGGCTTCTCCCGCGACGACGTCGACCGCTACGCGCTGCGCAGCCAGGAGAAGGCCGCCGCGGCCTGGTCGGGCGGCTACTTCGCCAAGTCGGTGGTCCCGGTCCGCGACCAGAACGGCCTGGTCGTGCTCGACCACGACGAGCACATGCGGCCCGACACCACCCTGGAGGGCCTGGGCAAGCTCAAGACCGCGTTCGACGGGATCGGCGCGATGGGCGGCTTCGACGACGTGGCGCTGCAGAAATACCACTTCGTCGAGAAGATCAACCACGTCCACACCGGCGGCAACAGCTCCGGGATTGTCGACGGCGCCGCGCTGGTGCTGATCGGCAGCGAGAAAGCCGGCAAGGAGCAGGGGCTGACCCCGCGGGCCCGCATCGTGGCCGCGGCCACGTCCGGCGCCGACCCGGTCATCATGCTCACCGGCCCGACCCCCGCCACCCAGCGGGTGCTCGACCGCGCCGGCATGACCGTCGATGACATCGACCTGTTCGAGCTCAACGAGGCCTTCGCCTCCGTGGTGCTGAAGTTCCAGAAGGACCTGAACATCCCGGACGAGAAGCTCAACGTCAACGGTGGCGCCATCGCCATGGGCCACCCGCTGGGCGCCACCGGCGCGATGATCACCGGCACCA
This sequence comes from Mycolicibacter sinensis, assembly GCF_001673565.1. Taxonomy (GTDB): domain Bacteria; phylum Actinomycetota; class Actinomycetes; order Mycobacteriales; family Mycobacteriaceae; genus Mycobacterium; species Mycobacterium sinense_C. The sequence continues at coordinate 3,418 of NZ_LZMF01000027.1, read as the reverse complement.
TGGTCGACGAACTGGAGCGCCGGGGTGCCCGCCGCGCTCTGATCACACTCTGCATCGGCGGTGGCATGGGCGTCGCCACCATCATCGAGCGCGTCTGAGAGGGTTTTTCAAAAATGGCAGAGAACACCATCAACTGGGACAAGGACGCTGACGGCATCGTCACGCTGACCCTGGACGACCCGACCGGGTCGGCCAACGTGATGAACGAGCACTACAGCCAATCCATGCACAACGCGGTGCAACGCCTTGTGACGGAGAAGGATTCGATCACCGGTGTGGTCATCACCAGCGCGAAGAAGACCTTCTTCGCCGGCGGCGACCTCAAGGCGATGATCAACGTCGGCCCGGACAACGCCCAGCAGGCGTTCGACCAGGTGGAGAACATCAAGGCCGACCTGCGCGCGCTGGAGACCCTGGGCAAGCCGGTCGTCGCCGCCATCAACGGTGCGGCGCTGGGCGGCGGCCTGGAGATCGCGCTGGCCTGCCACCACCGGATCGCCGCCGACGCCAAGGGCAGCCAGCTCGGCCTGCCCGAGGTCACCCTGGGCCTGCTGCCCGGCGGTGGCGGTGTCACCCGCACGGTGCGCATGCTGGGCATCCAGAACGCGTTCATGAACGTGCTGGCCCAGGGCACCCGGTTCAAGCCGGCCAAGGCCAAGGAGATCGGCCTGGTCGACGAGGTGCTGCCGACCGTCGAAGAGCTGGTGCCGGCCGCCAAGGCCTGGATCAAGGCCAACCCCGACGCCCACACCCAGCCGTGGGATGTCAAGGGCTACAAGATGCCCGGCGGTACCCCGTCGACGCCGTCGCTGGCGGCGATCCTGCCGTCGTTCCCGGCCCTGCTGCGCAAGCAGCTCAAGGGTGCGCCGATGCCCGCACCGCGGGCCATCCTCTCGGCCGCGGTCGAGGGCGCGGCGGTGGACTTCGACACCGCCAGCCGCATCGAGAGCCGGTACTTCACCTCGCTGGTCACCGGCCAGGTCGCCAAGAACATGATCCAGGCGTTCTTCCTGGATCTGCAGCACATCAATGGCGGCGGCAGCCGGCCCGACGGCATCGGCCAGACCCCGATCAAGAAGATCGGTGTGCTCGGTGCCGGGATGATGGGCGCGGGCATCGCCTACGTGTCGGCCAAGGCCGGTTACGACGTGGTGCTCAAGGACGTCAGCCTGGAGGCGGCGCAGAAGGGCAAGGGCTACTCGGAGAAGCTGGAAGCCAAGGCTCTGGAGCGCGGCCGCACCACCGAGGAGCGCTCAAAGGCGCTGCTGGACAAGATCACTCCGACCGGCGACCCGGCCGACCTCAAGGGCGTCGACTTCGTGATCGAGGCGGTGTTCGAGAGCCAGGACCTCAAGCACAAGGTGTTCCAGGAGATCGAGGACATCGTCGAGCCCAACGCGCTGCTGGGGTCGAACACCTCCACGTTGCCGATCACCGGTCTGGCGACCGGCGTGAAGCGCCAGGAGGACTTCATCGGCATCCACTTCTTCTCGCCGGTCGACAAGATGCCGCTGGTGGAGATCATCCGCGGCGAGAAGACCTCCGACGAGGCGCTGGCCCGGGTCTTCGACTACGTGCTGGCGATCAAGAAGACCCCGATCGTGGTCAACGACAGCCGCGGCTTCTACACCTCCCGCGTGATCGGCACCTTCATCAACGAGGCGCTGATGATGCTCGGTGAGGGTGTGGAGCCGGCCAGCATCGAGCAGGCCGGACTGCAGGCCGGCTACCCGGCGGCACCGCTGCAGCTGTCCGACGAGCTGAACCTGGAGCTGATGCACAAGATCGCCGTCGCCACCCGCGAGGGCATCGAGGCGGCCGGCGGCACCTACGAGAAGCAGATGAACGAGACGGTCGTCGAGAAGATGATCGGGCTCGGCCGTCCGTCGCGTCTCAAGGGCGCCGGCTTCTACGAGTACGCCGACGGCAAGCGCACCGGTCTGTGGTCGGGCCTGCGGGAGACGTTCAACTCCGGCAGTTCCACCCCGCCGCTGCAGGACATGATCGACCGGATGCTGTTCGCCGAGGCGCTGGAGACCCAGAAGTGCCTCGACGAGGGGGTGCTGACCTCGACCGCCGACGCCAACATCGGCGCGATCATGGGCATCGGGTTCCCGCCATGGACCGGTGGCACCCACCAGTTCATCGTCGGCTACGAAGGGCCGCACGGCGTGGGCAAGGAGGCCTTCGTGGCGCGGGCCAAGGAACTGGCCGCCAAATACGGCGACCGGTTCACCCCGCCGTCCTCGCTCCTTTAGCTAGGCTCGCAGGCGTGCAATCCCCCGAACCCGAGTGGCTTCGGGGGATTTCGCGTCTGTTGGACTACCGGGTGAACGTGAGCATCGCCAAACTGCTGGAAACGGCGCTGTGGCTGGGTTTGGTGTACGTGATCATCGGGGTGGTGTGCCTGTTCCTGCGCCCCGACGGCGTGGAACTGCTGCAAACCCGGGCCGAGCAGCAGTTCGGCATACCGCCCAACAGCATCTACGAGGTGGCGACGGTGGCCGGGGTGTTGCTGTGGCCGCTGATGATGTTGCTGCCCAGCGCCTGCGGGGGCTAACCGGTCAGGGCCGGCGCGCCAACAGGTAATGGCGCACCGGCTGGCCGCCGTTGGCGGGCAGATAGTTCGGCTCATCGCCGGAGCTGACCAGTTCCCACTCCGGGGCGAAGAGCCGGGCGATCTCGGCCTCGTCGATGCCGCGGACGCCGAACAGTGCGCCAGGGGTGAACGCGACGATCAGCAGCCGCGAGTCGGGTCCGGTCACCGCGTTGACCTGCCGGGCGTAGACCTCCCGATCGTGGTCGTTCATCCCGTGCAGGCAACCGCTGTCGGTCACCAGAGCGAAGTCGTCACCGAGACCGGCTGCGGCGAGTTGGGCGATGTCGGCGCAGACGAACCGCACCGACACCTTGCCGGCCTGGGCTTTGGCCCGCGCGGTGCGCAACGCCCGCGGGGCGAAGTCGACGCCGGTGACCCGCCATCCGTTCTGCGCCAGGTAGATCGAGTTGTCTCCGGTGCCGCAGCCGAGATCCAGTGCGGTACCCGGGGACAACGCCACGCTGGCGTCGATCTCGACCAGATTGCGCAGTCCGCGCGCCAGGGCGTGGCCATCCCACGGGGTGAACCCCAGCCGGTACATGGCCCGGAACAGCAGCCTCCTGGCCCCCATAGCGGCTAGATGGCTCCCATGTCAGCGGAGAGCCAGTGCTGGGGGCGCAGATGAATGGCCACGTACTCGCCCAGTTCGGTCCGTGCGAACTCGAGGAACTTCTCGGCCCGGTCGGGGGGAAGGTAGCGGTGGGCCAGCTCGGCGTGATGGTCGTCGGTGCCGGGCTCGATGCGGCTGACGGCACCGTCGACGGCGACATAGCGGACGGTCGGCTCCGTCCGCTCCACCATGAGCGAAAAACAGCCGGC
>NZ_LZMF01000026.1:0-74544 GCF_001673565.1 Mycolicibacter sinensis | reverse complement strand
GCCGATGAAGTTCCCGTAGCGGGACTCGTAACTCATCAGTGCCCCCGCGGACCCCGGGCGTGCGAAAACGGTCATCGGTGCTGCTCCTTTCGGGTGTTGCACAACTCACACTACCGCCGACGTCACAATGGCTCCCATGCCTGCTGAACCTGCTGCTGACCCCTATCTCTGGCTGGAAGACGTCACCGGCGATCGGTCGCTGGACTGGGTGCGCGCCCGCAACGCCCCGACCGTCGACGAATTCGCCGGGGATGACTTCGAGGCGATGCGCACCGCGGCCTTGGAGGTGCTCGACACCGATGCCCGGGTGCCCTACGTGCGGCGCCGCGGGGAGTTCCTCTACAACTTCTGGTGCGACGCCGCCAACCCGCGCGGGCTGTGGCGGCGCACCACGCTGGACAGCTACCGCAGCGACGCCCCGGACTGGGACGTGATCATCGACGTCGACGCGCTGGGCCGCGCCGACGACACCAATTGGGTGTGGGCCGGCGCCAACGTGATCGAACCCGAGCTCACCCGGGCACTGGTGTCGCTGTCCCGGGGCGGCTCGGACGCTGTGGTGGTGCGCGAATTCGACATGACCACCCGCGAATTCGTCCCCCCTGCTTCTGGGGGTTTCCAGCTTGCCGAGGCCAAGACCCGCATCGGCTGGGAGGACGAGGACACGGTGCTGGTGGGCACCGACTTCGGGCCCGATTCGCTCACCGAATCCGGCTATCCCCGGATCGTCAAGCGGTGGCGGCGCGGGCAGACGCTCGCCGACGCCGAGACGCTGTTCGCCGGCGAGGCGACCGACGTGGTGGTGGGCGCCGGCCGCGACCGCACCCCGGGTTTCGAGCGCACCTTGGTCTCGCGGGCCGTGGACTTCTTCAACGACGAGATCTACGAGCTGCGCGGCCAACCCGGCGAAGACGAGCTGATCCGCATCGACGCGCCCACCGACGCGACGGTGTCGGTGCACCGGCAGTGGATCCTGATCGAGCTGCGCACCGACTGGGACACCGGCACGGCGTCCTATCGGGCGGGTTCGCTGTTGGCCGCCGACTATGACGAATTCCTTTCCGGCACAGCGCAGTGCAGTGTCGTCTTCGAACCCGACGCACACATCGCGCTGCATCACTACGCCTGGACCCGCGATCGGCTGGTACTGGTCACTTTGCGCGATGTGGCCAGCCACGTGGAGGTGATCACTCCCGGCGACTGGCAGCGGCGCCCGGTCACCGCAGTGCCGGCCAACACCAACACCGTGATCGCGGCCATCGACGACACCGGCGACGAGATCTTCCTTGATTCCAGCGGATTCGCTCACCCCTCGCGGCTGCTGCACGGCCCGGTCGACGGTGAGCTCACCGAGATCAAGTCCGCTCCCTCCTTTTTCGACGCCGACGGCCTGACCGTCACCCAGTACTTCGCCACGTCCAAGGACGGCACCGCCATCCCGTACTTCGTGGTACGCCCCGAAGGCGCCACCGGCCCGACCCTGCTGGGCGGCTACGGCGGATTCGAGGTGGCGCGCACCCCCGGCTACGACGGCGTTCTGGGCCGGCTGTGGCTGGAGCGCGGCGGAACGTACGTGCTGGCCAACATTCGCGGCGGCGGCGAATACGGTCCGGGCTGGCACACCCAGGCGATGCGGGCGGGCCGGCACCTAGTGGCCGAGGATTTCGCCGCGGTGGCAACCGATCTCGTGGACCGTAAGATCACCACGGTCGAGCACCTCGGCGCGGTCGGGGGCAGCAACGGCGGGCTGCTGATGGGCATCATGCTCACCGCCTACCCGCAGCTATTCGGCGCGCTGGTCTGCCAGGTGCCGCTGCTGGACATGCGCCGCTACCACCTGCTGTTGGCCGGCGCGTCCTGGGTCGCCGAGTACGGCGATCCGGATAACCCCGACGACTGGGAGTTCATCAGCGAATACTCGCCGTACCAGAATATTTCGGCCGACGCGACGTATCCCCCGGTACTGATCACCACCTCGACCCGCGACGACCGGGTGCACCCGGGCCATGCCCGCAAGATGGCCGCGGCGCTGCAGGACGCCGGACACCGGGTCGCCTATTACGAGAACATCGAGGGCGGCCACGGCGGGGCCGCCGACAACGCGCAGGCGGCGTTCAAGTCCGCGCTGAGTTTCTCGTTCCTGTGGCGGATGCTGGGCGGATCGGCCTGAAAACGGGTCAGGCCTTGCGCAACCCGCCCAGCAGCGCGACGGCCACCCCGAGCAGTACCAGCACCGCCCCGGCCGCCAGGGTCAGATTGAGCCAGAGGTGCAGGCTGTCTTCGGCCAGATCCACGACGACATCGGCGATCCGGCGGATGTCGCCGGTCGCCTGGTTGAGCACCTGGTTCAGATAGCGCCGCGCCACCTCGATCCCCGACCAGCCCGCCGCGCCCACCAACAGCCCCGACACACCGAGGCTCGCCAAGGCCCGGCCGCGATGACGTGCCGCGGCGAGCGTCAAGACCGCGCACAAACCGGTCAGTGCGACAAGCACCAGGCTCAGCCACGGCCCCCACACCGCCAGGCGGTGCAATCCGCCGGGACGCGCCACCTCGGTGGACGTCGGCGTCAGCGGAATGGACATCGACGCCGGTAGGGCAATGTGGTAGTCGGACAGCAGCTGCGCAAACGCCTTGTCCCGCAACATCGGTACCACATCGATCTCCCACGGCCCGGTGTCGGCGCCGCTGAGCAGCCAGTCGTGACCGTCGGAGTTCACCTGCACGAACTGCCGGGGAAACGACGGCCCGGCGGTGTATTCGGCGGCGGCCTCGCGTACCGGGGAGGGATCGAGGGGGAACCCCTGCGCACGGATCAGCCGCACCGTCTGGGAGGTCAGTTCGGCGGCAACCGCGTCCTGCAGCGCAGGTTGGGCGGCTGCCCGCTGCGCCAGCCGCGCGTACCCGTCGGCGTCGATCAGGTTGCACTGCGCCCATGCCGTCGGCAGGGTCACCGCAAGCGCGGCGGTGGTCAGCAACCAGAACAGCGCCGCGGTGAGGAAGCGCACTACTTCGCCGTGCGGCGCGGCCGCGCCAGCGCCATCCGGGTCATCAGCCCGTTCATCCGGGCCAGCGCTTTGAGCGAATTGTGGTAGTAGTTACCGCCCGCACCGACGTTGGTGCGCGGCGCCACGACGACTTCCTGCCGGCAGAACTTGCGGATCCCGTCGACGCCGCCGAACCGCGCGCCGATACCCGAGGTCTTCCAGCCGCCCATCGGGGCCGTCGTGCACATCAGGTTCGAGATCACGTCGTTGATGTTCACCGCACCGCAATCCAGTTGGACGGCAATGTCTTTGGCGCGTGCGACGTCGCGGGAGAACACCGAGGCACTCAGCCCGTAAGGGCTGTCGTTGGCAAGGCGGATCGCCTCGTCCATGCTGGCGACCTTCATGATCGGCAGGGTCGGACCAAAGGTCTCCTCGGTCATGCAGGCCATCGAGTGGTCGACGTCGACGAGCACTGTGGGCGGGTAGAAACTGCCTGGGCCGGTGGCGCGTTCGCCGCCGGTCAGCGCGCGGGCTCCGGCGGCCACCGCCTCTTTGACGTGGCGTTCGGCGATGGCCAGTTGCTGGTCGCTGATCAGCGACCCGAAATGCGTGCCCTCGCCGGTACCCATCTGCAGCGCCTGCACGTCGCGGACGACCGCGGCCACGAACTTGTCGTAGACCGGTTCCAGCACATACACCCGCTCGACCGAGACACAGGTCTGCCCGGCGTTGAACATCGCTCCCCACACCGCGGCGTGCGCGGCCAGGTCGATGTCGGCGTCCTCGCACACGATCATCGGGTCCTTGCCGCCCAGTTCGAGGCTGACCGGCACCAGCCGCCGCGCGGCCCGCTCGGCCACCTTGCGCCCGGTGCCGGTGGACCCGGTGAACTGCACGTAATCAGAGTTGTCGATCACCGCTTCGGCCACCTCGCGGGCGCCCTGCACCACCGCAAACACGTCCGGACCACCGGCGGCCTGCCAGCCCTCGCGCAGCAGTTCCGCGGTCAGCGGGGTCTGCTCGGAGGGCTTGAGCAGCACCGCGCAGCCGGCCGCCAAGGCGCCGATCGCGTCCATCAACGCGTTGGCCACCGGGTAGTTCCAGGGCGCGATCACGCCGACCACCGGACGCGGCCGATAGTGCACGCTGATCTTCTTGATCGCCATCAGCGGTAGCGACGCCGGCCGGGTCTCGGGGGCCACCGCCTTGTCCATCACCTTGATCACGTACGACAGGATCATGATCAGCAGCGGCACCTCTTGGGCCGCGTCGGTGCTGGACTTGCCGGTCTCGGCGATCAGCAGCCGCTCGATCTCGTCCCGGTGCTCGCCGAGCCACACCGCGAAGCGGGCCAACGCCTTGGCCCGCCCCTTGGCGCCGCGGCGCTCCCATTCCCGCTGGGCGGTGCGCAGGCCGGCGGCGATCGCTTCGACGTCGGACGGATCGGTCCAGTGCACCTCACCGGCGACCGCCCCGGTGGCGGGGCTGAGCACGGTGTCGGTGCCGGACAGGGCGGGAGCGGGCGCGGTGGTGGTCATGGCGCCATATTAGTCCCGGTTGTGACCCCGGTCGCACCCCCCTCGACAGGTGTCAAGTTTTGCTGGGCGCGATCCCCCGCAGGTACGCGGCCTGCCCCAGGTGCTGGGCGCAGTCATCGATGACGCTGACCAGTCGCACGCCGGCCGTCACCGGCGGATTCCAGTGCTTGTCGACCACCCGGGCCAGTTCCTCGGCGGTGATGCCGTCGACATAGTCCAAGGTCAGCTGGTGCACACCGCGGTAGTAGCCGGCCAGCAGCTGAGCCGGGACGCGGACCTTGGCGACGTCGGCCGCGCTGTGGCCGTACCCGCTGTCGTCGCGCGGCAGGTCCAGTCCGAACCGGTCGACCCAGCCGTCGCGGGTCCAGGCCTGCTCGACCCCGGCGACCTGGGCGACTTGGATGTCCTGCACCCGGGCGCTGTGCCAAAGCAGCCAGGCGATGCTGTTGGCCTCCGGCGTCGGCCGATAGGTGGCCACCCCGTCGGTGAGCCCGTCGGTGACTTCGTCGACGTGTTCGAGCAACCGGGTGAACGCGTCGCGGAGCAGGTCCCGCAGAGCGGCGGACGTGTCGGTACCAGTCATACCGCCCGACGCTACGCCTGGTGACAGACCGCCTCGACATTGTTGCCGTCCGGATCACGGACGAAGGCGCCGAAGTAGCCGGGGTGGTACTCGGGCCATAGCCGCGGCGCGTGCAGCGACTCCGCACCGAGTTGCACGGCGGTGTCGTAGAACGCCTGCACCTGCGCGTGGTCCGCGGCGCTGAACGCGACGTGGACCTCACGGTTCGGGCCGGAAGCGTCCCCGGCGCCGGCATCGGCGATCCAGAAGGCGGGGTGCCCGTCTCGGCCGTATCCGATCGCGACGCCGACATCCAATTGGCGGGTGTAGCCCAGGACGGCGAGCACCGCGTCGTAGAACTGCTGCGATCTGGCGTAGTCGGTGCAGTTGATGCCCACGTGGTCGATCACGCAAGACATCCTTCCATGAGTTAACGCGCGGTCGTAGATTAACTAGATGAGCTTCGACCTCGTGGTCCGCAACGGCACGATCGTCGATGGGCTGGGCGGCGATCCGTACGTCGGCGATGTGGCCGTGCGCGAGGGCATCATCGTTGAGGTTGGTACCGCGACCGGCGACGCGCGGCAGGTTATCGATGCGCACGGACGGCTGGTCACACCGGGTTTCGTCGACCTGCACACCCACTACGACGGGCAGTCGATCTGGTCGGATCGACTCAATCCCTCTTCGGCACACGGGGTGACGACCGCGTTGATGGGCAACTGCGGGGTGGGGTTCGCGCCGTGCCGCATCGCCGATCACGACGTGCTGGTCGACCTGATGGCCGGCGTCGAGGACATTCCCGGCGTGGTGATGACCGACGGCCTGCCGTGGACATGGGAGACCTTCCCGGAGTTCATGGATGCCCTCGACGCGCGGCAACGCGATATTGACGTGGCGGCGTTCCTGCCGCATTCGCCGCTGCGGGTCTACGTGATGGGACAACGCGGGGTCGACCGCGAGCCGGCCACACCGGCGGATCTGGCCAGGATGCGCGAGCTGGCCCGCGAAGCCACCGAGGCTGGGGCACTGGGCTTTTCGTCGTCACGGCTGATCACCCACCGCACTCGGGCCGGAGCCAAGATCCCCAGCTACAACGCCGCCTACACCGAGATCCGCGAGATCGGCCGCGGCATCGCCGACGGCGGCGGGGGGCTGATCCAGTTCGTCCCCGACCTGCCCAATGGGGCGTATCAGCCGGTCCTGCAGCAGGTTTTCGACGCGGCCACCGACGCGGGCCTTCCGGTCACCTTCACCTTGCTGATCGGCAACGCCGGCAAGCCGCTGTGGCGCGAGGCGATCACCATGGTGGAGAAGGCGAACGGCTCCGGCGCCGCGATCACCGCCCAGGTCTTCCCCCGCCCGGTCGGGCTCATGATCGGTTTGGACCTGAGCTTCAACCCCTTCGTGCTGTACCCGCGCTACCAGGAGATCGCCGGCCTGCCGCTCGCAGAACGGGTCGCAGAAATGCGTAAACCAGAAGTGCGGCAACGGATTCTGGCTGATGCGCCCGCTATCGTTCCGGCCAATCCGATCGCGTATCTGGCGCAGTCCTGGGACTGGACGTACCCGCTGGGCGATGACGCCGACTACGAACCGGATCCGTCGAACAGCATTGCGGCCCGCGCCAGGGCGCGTGGCGTCTCCCCGGTCGAGGAAGCCTACGACCGCCTACTCGACGACGACGGGCACGCGATCCTGCTGGACGCGCTGGCCAACTTCGAGAACAACTCGCTGGACACCGTCGGTGCGCTGATGCGCCGCGAGGACGTGGTGCTGGGCCTGGGCGACGGCGGTGCCCACTACGGAATGATCTGCGACTCAAGCTTCCCCACCTATGTGCTGACGCACTGGGCGCGTGACCGCGCCGCCGGTCGGCTCAGCGTTGCCGAGGCGGTCCGCGAGCTGACGTCCGTGCCCGCCCGAACCGCCGGACTCGACGACCGGGGCCGGATCGCGGTCGGCTACAAGGCGGACCTCAACGTCATCGATCACCAGCGCCTGCAGCTGCACAAGCCGGTGGTCACCTATGACCTGCCCGCCGGGGGGCGCCGGCTCGACCAGACCGCCGACGGCTACGTGGCGACGATCGTCGCCGGTGAGATCATCTCCGAGAACGGCAAACCCACCGCGGCGCGCCCTGGCAAGCTGGTGCGCGGCCGCCGGCCCGCGCCGGCCTGATTCCCCCTGGCCTACCCCAGCCGGTTGTGTGGTTTTAGACGCAATACGCCGGTTGCCACGGATGAGAGCGCACGCTCACCACGTCTTCGGGCAGCCGCGATCGATCAAAGCTGCACCCACCCGGTCCAGGAATACCCACGGCCGCTTGTGAAGCGTCCCGGCGGCCAGCCTGAGGTCCAGCCAACCGCGTTCGGCGATCAGGGCAGCGCGCTCCGCATCCCATTCACGCTGCTTGGGGTCGGTCCAATGATGCGCCCCCTCGAAGTCGACGCCGACGAGGAATTCCGGCCAGCCCATATCGATGCGCGCGAAGACGTGACCGTACGTGTCGTATACCGGAATCTGAGTCTGCGGTGGTGGGAATCGCTTTTGCACGAGCAGAAGTCGGGTCAATGACTCGTAGGGAGAATCGGCACCGGCGTCGACGAACCGTAGCGTCTCCGCCAACTGTCGCAGCCCGGGTATGCCGCGGTGGCTCGCCATGACGGCCTGGATGTCGATCATTTTGACGTCGGTCGCGTTCATCAACGCATCAAGTCGCTGTACGCCCTCTTTGAACGGAAGCTTTCGGCCGATGTCAAAGGCGGTGCGGGCGGGCGTGGTCAATGGAAGGCCGTCAAGTAGTTGCGTTTTCCCTGGCCGCAGTCCGGCCCGATCCACTTGGCTCCCAAGAGCGCAGCGGCAGACAGCCCGGCCAGGACACCTCGGCGGCGCGACCACAACCAGGCCGCCATTGCGCGTTGCTGCGGCGACAGGTCAGCTTCCCGCGGCACCCACACGCCGGGGTAGACAGCGGCGTGAAGGCGGCGGAGCTCGCGGAACGTCAGGGCACCGATTTCCAGCGCTTCCGTGGCCCGAAACGGCCACTGAATTGCCTGCACACCCGGAGGGTCGCAGGAATCGCCGTCATCGCCCGACGCCTATCCACAGGCAGTCGGTACTGCGCTGCCGAATGTACGGCTTCATCCGGTCGGCACGGCGTGTTGCGTACGAAACCGCACGGTGGGCGGGTGACAGTCGAAGGGCGAGCTACAGCAACCGCTGTGTCGGGGTGGATTTGGTCACCAGCGCCGGGTCGGCGGTGACGGCATCGCCCAGGACCTGATCGATGCGGGTCATCAGTTCGTCAGGTATGCGCACCCCGGATGCCTTGACGTTCTCGGCCACCTGCTCCGGGCGCGACGCCCCGACCAGAGCGGCGGCGACGTTGTCGTTCTGCAGCACCCAGGCGATCGCCAGCTGCGCCGTCGTGAGGCCCAGCTCGTCGGCGATCGGGCGCAGCTGCTGCACCCGGGTCAGCACGTCGTCGGTCATGAACCGTTTGACGAAGTTCGCTCCGCCCTTCTCGTCGGTAGCGCGTGAGCCGGCCGGCGGCGGCTGACCGGGCAGGTACTTGCCGGACAGCACACCCTGGGCCATCGGCGACCAGACGATCTGGCCCAGGCCCAGTTCCCGGCAGGTGGGAACCACCTCGGGCTCGATGATCCGCCACAGCATCGAGTACTGCGGCTGGCTGGAGACCAGCGAAATGCCCAGCTGGCGGGCCAGTTCGTGGGCTTGGCGGATCTGCTCGACCGACCACTCGCTGACGCCGATGTAGAGCGCCTTGCCCGCCCGGACGATGTCGGCGAACGCCTGCATGGTCTCCTCCAGCGGGGTAAAGGAGTCATAGCGGTGCGCCTGATACAGGTCGACGTAGTCCATGCCCAGCCGGCGCAGCGACCCGTCGATGGCAGCCATCATGTGTTTGCGGGACAGTCCGGTGTCGTTGCGGCCCAACGGAGCCGGCCCAACCGGCCAATAGACCTTGGTGAAGATCTCCAGCGAGTCCCGTCGGTGGCCTTTCAGCGCGGTGCCAAGCACTTCCTCGGCGGCACCGTTGGCGTAGACATCGGCGGTGTCGAAGGTGGTGATGCCGGCATCGAGCGCGGCATGCACGCACGCGGTGGCGACATCGTTCTCGACCTGCGATCCGTGGGTGAGCCAGTTGCCGTAGGTGATCTCGGAGATCTGCAGGCCGGAGTTGCCCAGGTAGCGAAATTCCATGAGGACCATCTTGGCCGAGAGCGGGCCAGAGGTCTGCCGACCGCCGTTATCCTCGACACCATGGCCAAGTCCGTCGACCTCGCCCGTCTAGGCGAATTGTTGCCCGGCTACGGCTTCGCGTTCCTGGTGACCGTTGGTGACGACTATCGGGTGCGCACCACCGCGATCACCCCGACATTCGACGGCGCCCGGGTCGATGTCGGTCCGGTCGGCAGCCACGGCCGGGAGAACATGGCGGCCCACCCGAGCGTCACCCTGGTCTGGCCGGCGCGCGAGGTCAGCGAGTATTCACTGTTCGTCGACGGCCACGCCGAACTTGCCGACGACCCGGCCGCCCCCATCCTGATCACCCCGACCAAAGCCCTGCTGCACCGGCCGATGTTCGAAGACGGGCGAGCGCTGGGCACCATGCATGACTGCGTGCAGCTCAAGGCGGACGACTAAGCTGGCCCGCATGGCTTCCAACGTGGATTTCGACCAACTCGCCGAGAAGCTCGTGGGTTACGACTACGCCTACCTGATCACCGTCGACGCCGAGAACCGGCCGCACCCAGTGCCGGTCATGCCGATCCTCAAGGGCGACACCGTTCACATCGGCGCGCTCGGCGGCCGGCGCAGCCGAGCGAACCTGGCGCGCAGCAGCGACGTCACGCTGATGTGGCCGCCGCCGGTCCCGGGCGGCTACACCGTCATCGTCGACGGCACCGCCGACGTCTCCGACACCGGGGAGCTGGCCCGCGTAGCGATCTCCCCCAGCCGCGCGGTGCTGATCCGGGTCGCTACCCCGGAGTCACCGGGCGAAACCCCTTGTTACAGCGACTGTGTCGACCTGAAGGTCACTGCGCAGGGAGCCTGAGCGGCCGGCCGGCCACCATCAGCACCACGTCGTCGGACTCGGCGGCGATCCGCGCGTTCAGCACGCCGAGCAGGTCGCGGAACAGCCGCCCGGCCGGGGTGGGCGGCACCACCCCGCTGCCGACCTCGTTGCTGACCGCCACCGCGCGCACCGGGCAGTCCCGCCATGACGTCACCAGCTTGTCGATGTCGGCGTGCACGCCGTCCAGCGCGCCGCCGTCCCAGACCCGGTGCAGATCCATCCGCGCGGTGAGCCAGGTGCCCAAACAGTCCAGCAGGACCGGGGTTTCGGCGGCGCACAGCGCCTCGGCGACATCGCTGGTCTCCACCGTCTGCCAGGATGCCGGCCGCCGGGCCCGGTGCAGCCGGACCCGTTCGACCCACTCCGGATCGCCCTCGCGCACCCCGCCAGTGGCCAAGTAGGTCACCGCGGCCTGCCCAGCCAGCAGTGCTTCGGCGTGCGCGGACTTGCCCGACCGGGCTCCGCCGAGAACCAGGGCACGGGTCGGCGCCGCGCCCACGGTCTCGCCGTCGCGCCCCGGGCGGGCCCCCGAATCAGCCAGCGCCGCAGTCAGGTTAGGCTCCGGCGGGTTGTGATGACTCAGATGGACCGCGACGACGTCGGTGGCGGCCACGATGGCACCGGAGCGGCGCAACTCATCCACGGTCGCCGCGAAGGCGGGTAGGTCGTGGTGTTCGGTGCCGTGTCCGGTATGCATCCCGAATGTCTCCTCAAGAAACACCGAATCGAAGGCGGCCCCGGCGACCGCGGCGTGGGTGACCTCAGGCAGCGGCCCGGTATCGGTGGCCCAGAAGATCCGCCCACCAACGGATTCCAGGTCGTAGAGCACCGCGTCACCGCCGATGTCGGAGCCGTGCGCGGCGGCGAGCACCCGCACCCGATACTCGCCCACTCGCACGTCGTCGCCGGGGCTCACCTCGACGAACCGGACGGGGCCGGCCGGGCCGACCCAGTCCCGGCATTGGTCGAGTGCACTGGCCGGCCCGACCACATCCAGCGACTCGCCGGTCCCGGTCCAGTGCCGCATCAGCAGCGCGGCCGGCCCGACGTGGTCCCAGTGGCCGTGGGTGAACAGGATGTGGCGCACCGAAGCCAGCGACCGTCCGAAGCGCGCGGCGGCCCGCGGCGCCTCCGGTCCGCAGTCCAGCAGCAGGACGTCATCGATCAGCGCGGCGGTCTGCCCGCGAACCTCGGTCGCCGATCGGCAGGAGGCGCACCGGCAGAACGGGTTCGGCCAGCCGTCGGCACTGCCGGTGCCCAGCAGCAGGATCTCCATACCGCCATCCTCGCGCACGGCCGGCACAGGTACGAAAAAGCCCGGCCCCCACCGCGGGGAGCCGGGCTCTTTCGTGCAAACAGACTTAGAAGTCCATGCCGCCCATGCCACCGGTCGGGTCGCCCGCCGGAGCGGCCGCCTTCTCCGGCTTGTCGGCGACAACGGCCTCGGTCGTCAGGAACAGTGCCGCGATGGACGCCGCGTTCTGCAGCGCCGAGCGGGTCACCTTCACCGGGTCGGCGACGCCGGCCTTCAGCAGGTCCTCGTACTCACCGGTGGCGGCGTTCAGGCCGCTGCCGGCGGGCAGGTTCGAGACCTTCTCGGCGACAACGCCCGGCTCCAGGCCGGCGTTGAAGGCGATCTGCTTCAGCGGAGCCGACAGCGCCACCTTGACGATGTTGGCGCCGGTGGCCTCGTCACCCGAGAGCTTCAGCTCGTCCAGCGACGGTGCGACCTGCAGCAGGGTCACGCCACCACCGGCGACGATGCCCTCCTCCACGGCGGCCTTGGCGTTGCGCACCGCGTCCTCGATGCGGTGCTTGCGCTCCTTGAGCTCCACCTCGGTGGCAGCCCCGGCCTTGATGACCGCGACGCCGCCGGCCAGCTTGGCCAGCCGCTCCTGCAGCTTCTCCCGGTCGTAGTCCGAGTCGCTGTTCTCGATCTCGGCGCGGATCTGCGACACCCGTCCGGCGATCGCGTCGGAGTCACCGGCGCCCTCGACGATGGTGGTCTCGTCCTTGGTGACAACGACCTTGCGGGCCTTGCCCAGCAGGGCGACGTCGGCGGTCTCCAGCGACAAGCCGACCTCTTCGCTGATGACCTGGCCACCGGTGAGGATCGCCATGTCCTGCAGCATCGCCTTGCGACGGTCACCGAAGCCCGGGGCCTTGACGGCCACAGACTTGAAGGTGCCGCGGATCTTGTTGACGACCAGCGTGCTCAGCGCCTCGCCCTCGACGTCCTCGGCGATGATCAGCAGCGGCTTGCCGCCCTGGATGACCTTCTCCAGCAGGGGCAGCAGGTCCTTGACCGTCGACACCTTGGAGCTGACCAGCAGGATGTAGGGGTCCTCCAGGACCGCTTCCTGACGGTCGGCGTCGGTGACGAAGTAGCCCGAGATGTAGCCCTTGTCGAAGCGCATGCCCTCGGTGAGCTCCAGCTGCAGGCCGAAGGTGTTGGACTCCTCGACGGTGATGACACCCTCGTTGCCGACCTTGTCCATCGCCTCGGCGATCAGGTCACCGATGGACTGGTCGCCCGCGGAGATCCCGGCGGTGGCCGCGATCTGCTCCTTGGTCTCGACCTCCTTGGCGTCCTTCAGCAGGGTCTCGGAGACCTTCTCGACGGCCTTCTCGATGCCGCGCTTGAGGGCCAGCGGGTTGGCGCCGGCGGCCACATTGCGCAGGCCTTCCTTGACCAGGGCCTGGGCCAGCACAGTGGCGGTGGTGGTGCCGTCACCGGCGACATCGTCGGTCTTCTTGGCGACCTCTTTGACCAGCTCGGCGCCGATCTTCTCGTAGGGGTCCTCCAGCTCGATCTCCTTGGCGATGGACACACCATCGTTGGTGATCGTGGGGGCGCCCCACTTCTTCTCCAGGACGACGTTGCGGCCCTTGGGCCCCAGCGTCACCTTGACCGCGTCGGCGAGGGCGTTCAGACCCCGCTCGAGGCCGCGACGGGCCTCTTCGTCATACGCAATTTGCTTAGCCATTGCGAAGTGATTCCTCCGGTTAGGGGGTGCACGTCTTGTCGGTCGGGTCAGTGCCCGCGACGGACGGCGTTGGGTGTGCTCCGCAGGTGCGGCCCCGTACCTCACCGTCCCGACCTAGCACTCGCCGGTCGCGAGTGCCAACGTCATTCTTAGCACTCGCCCCTGGAGAGTGCAAGATCACCGGCTGCCTATTGCGGCGCGCGCAAACCGTCCATGACGACGTCGGTCACGCGTTCGGCCAGGGCGGAGTTATAGGACTGCATCGCCTGGCATCCGACCAGGATCGCCTTGACTTCGCGTACATCGAGGTCTTGCCGCACCGTGCCCGCCTTCTGGGCGGCAGCCAGCAGTTCGCCGAGCACCGCCAGAAAGGCCTCCTCCGACTCCGGCGCGGCCGCTGCGATGTCGATGCCCAAGCCCGCCAGCGCCTCGGCCAGACCGCGATCCGTCGCGCCCCACTGCAAGACGATCGAGCGCAGGAAGGTGAAGATCGCCGCCCCGGGTTCGTCGGATTCCAGCAGGGCGTACCCGTTGTCGACGACGCGTTGCATGCGGTCTTCGATGACCGCCCGAAACAGCTCTTCCTTGGTCGGGAAGTGTCGGTAGACGGTCCCGGCGCCGACTCCGGCGCGCCGGGCGATCTGATCGATCGGCACCGACAAGCCTTCGGCCGCAAAGGTTTCATAGGCGACCTCAAGCACGCGAGCGCGGTTGCGCGCCGCGTCAGCGCGCAACGGCCGTGCGGGTTGAGCCACCGGAAATCTCCTGACGGTTGACAAAGCGGGGCGTACGTTCCGTATAGTTGCGATAAACCGGAGCGTCCGCCCCGTTTACCCTACAGCTTCTAGGAGCGCGTCATGGCCAAGTGGACCACCGCAGACATCCCCGACCAGGCCGGACGGGTCGCCGTCATCACCGGAGCCAACACCGGTCTCGGTTTCGAGACCGCCGCCGCACTCGCCGAGCGGGGCGCCCAAGTGGTTCTCGCCGTGCGCAATCTCGAGAAGGGCAAGGACGCCGAGACCCTCATCCGTCGACGCAGCCCCAGAGCCGACGTGGCGCTGCAGGAGCTGGACCTGACCTCGCTGGACTCGATCCGCGCCGCTGCCGAGCAGTTGCGCTCCGACCACGACCGCATCGACCTGCTGATCAACAATGCCGGGGTGATGTACCCGCCCAAGTCGACCACCAAGGACGGCTTCGAGCTGCAGTTCGGCACCAACCACCTGGGCCATTTCGCGTTCACCGGTTTGCTGCTGGACCGGCTGTTGCCGGTCGCCGGCTCCCGGATCGTCACCGTCAGCAGCATCGGTCATCGCATCCGCGCCGACATCCACTTCGACGACCTGCAGTGGGAGCGCCGCTACAACCGAGTGGAGGCATACGGGCAGTCCAAGCTCGCCAATCTGCTGTTCACCTATGAGCTGCAGCGCCGGCTCGCTGCGCACCGGACGACGATCGCCACAGCCGCGCACCCCGGCGGCTCGAACACCGAGTTGATGCGCCATCTGCCTGGCTGGGCTGCGGCCGCCTACCCCGTGATCAAACCGCTCTTCCAGGGCGCGGACATGGGCGCCCTGCCGACGCTGCGCGCCGCCACCGACCCCGGCGTGCTCGGCGGGCAGTACTACGGTCCTCGCGGTTTCGCCGAACAACGCGGTTACCCCAAGCTGGTGAAGTCAAGCCGCAAGTCACACGACGTCGGCGCGCAGCAGCGGCTCTGGAGCGTCTCTGAGGAACTGACCGGGGTGGTCTATTCCGTGTAGCCGGGCTCAACCCACGTCGAGCAGTTCCTCGTAGAACCCGCCGAATCCGCGAGCCCGGTTGACCAGGTGCACCTCGAGGATCCAGTGGCAGACCCGACCGGTGCGGTCGAGTCGTCGCATCGGCTTGTCCGACCCCGGCCTGATGTAGAACCGTGCGTGGTCGCCGGAGATCTTCTTGTGCGGGAACTCGCCCACCAGATGTCCGGCGATCGGCGCGCCGAACTCGAAGCCGTGCTCTCGGGACAATCCCACGACGTGGTCGTAGAGCTGCGCGCCGGTGATCTCGGGCTGAGCTTCGAAGAACTCCCGCCCAGCCCGCCACACTCCAGGCAGCGCGTCGCGCAACGCCAGCTTGTCCGGATCGTCCCCGAGCACGAAGGTGCGGCCGAAGTCGGCCTCCCACGCCTCGAAGATCGGCCCCAGATCGAGGTAGGCGATGTCGTCGTCGGCCAGGAGCCGATCCGGCGGGTCGGCGTGGAACGGCTGCAGGGTGTCCTCCCCGGCGCGCACCACCCGCTTGTGCCAGTGCCGCGTCACCCCGAACATGCCAGCGGCCAAGTCACGGATCTCGTCGGAGAGCTGCCGCTCGCCGACGCCCGGGCGGACCATGCCGGACCGTTCGATCTCGTCGAACAGCGCGGCGGCTTTGGTCTGCGCGTCGAGTAAGCGCTCGACACGGACCGATTCCGGCTCGCCCGGGGTGGACACGCCAGCGATGCTATCGGCTTGCCCTAGACTGCATCTCGATCAGATAGGAGACCGGGTGCGGGCTGACGCAGCGCCCAGCACCCGGGCTTTGCGGGGCTGGCAACGCCGGGCTCTGGTGCGCTACCTGACTGCCAAGCCGCGCGATTTTCTGATGGTGGCCACCCCCGGCGCCGGCAAGACGACGTTCGCGCTGCGGATCGTCGCCGAGTTGCTGGCCGACCGCACCGTCGAGCGCATCACGATCGTGGTGCCCACCGATCACCTCAAGGTGCAGTGGGCGACCGCCGCCGCCGAACACGGCATCGCGCTGGACCCACGGTTTTCCAACTCCGACGCGCAGACCAGCTCGGAGTACCACGGCGTCGTCGTCACCTACGCACAGGTCGCCAGCCACCCCGCCCGCCACCGGGTGCGTACCGAGGCCGCGAGAACCCTGGTGATCTTCGACGAGATCCACCACGGCGGCGACGCCAAAAGCTGGGGCGACGGCATCCGGGAGGCGTTCGACGATGCCGCCCGCCGGCTGGCGCTGACCGGCACCCCGTTCCGCAGCGACGACAGTCCCATCCCGTTCGTCAACTACGAGCCCGACGGCACCGGTGCACTGCGCTCGGTGGCCGACGACAGCTACGGCTACCCCGAGGCGCTGGCCGACGGGGTGGTGCGCCCGGTGGTGTTCATGGCCTACTCGGGTGAGGCCCGCTGGCGCGACAGCGCCGGCGAGGAGCACGCGGCCCGGCTGGGCGAGCCGCTGACCGCCGAGCACACCGCCCGGGCCTGGCGTACCGCGCTGGACCCGGCCGGGCAGTGGATGCCGGCAGTGATCACCGCCGCGGACAAGCGGCTGCGCCAGCTGCGTGACGGCGGCATGGCCGACGCCGGCGGCATGATCATCGCCACCGACCAGAAAGCGGCCCGCGCCTATGCGGTGCTGCTGAAACAGCACACCGGCGAGGAACCCACCGTGGTGCTCTCCGACGACGCAGGCGCGTCGGACAAGATCGCGCAGTTCTCCGCGGCCACCAGCCGGTGGCTGGTGGCGGTGCGGATGGTCTCCGAAGGGGTCGACGTGCCGCGGCTGGCCGTCGGCGTGTACGCCACCAGTGCGTCCACCCCGTTGTTCTTCGCCCAGGCGATCGGCCGGTTCGTGCGGTCGCGGCGGCCGGGTGAGACGGCCAGCATCTTCCTGCCGTCGGTGCCGTCGCTGCTGGGCTTGGCCAGTGAGCTGGAACAGCAACGCAATCACGTGCTGGGCAAGCCGCACCGGGAGGCCTTCGGCGATGACGAACTGACCGAGGCCGGGCGGCGGCGCGACGAGCGCTCCGAACTGGAGAACGCCTTCGAGTCGCTGGGGGCCGACGCCGAGCTGGACCAGGTGATCTTCGATGGCGCCTCGTTCGGCACCGCCACCCCGGCCGGCAGCGACGAAGAAGCCGACTATCTGGGCATCCCCGGTCTGCTGGATGCCAGCCAGATGCGCGATCTGTTGCGCCAGCGCCAAGAAGAACAGCTAGACCGGCGATCGAAAGTGGCCGCCGCCGGCGGGATTCCGGTGCCGGTGACCACCACGCACGGCCAGTTGCGGGCGCTGCGTCACGAGCTCAACGCGCTGGTGTCGGCGGCGCACCATCGGCTGGGCAAGCCGCACGGCTGGATCCATAACGAGTTGCGCCGGATCTGCGGCGGCCCGCCGGTGGCGGCGGCCACGTCGGATCAGCTGCGGGCGCGCATCGAGGCGATCCGGCAGTTGTAGTCCCCTCCTCACCCGCGCGAGCAAACGCTAAGGCCCCCAGCGAAAGGCCCCCAAATCGCCGTTGATTTGGGGGCCTTCGCGTTCTCGCCAGAGAAAAGCGGGTCAGGGCTGACCGTCGGTGCCGCCCTGGCCGGCGGTGCCGTCGGTGCCCCGAGTGCCGCCCAAGCCGTCCGAGCCGTCGGTGCCGTCGATGACGGTGTTGCCCTGCGAGACCTGACCCGCAGCTCCGCCGGAACCGCCGTCACCGCCCGCCGCGCCGGTCCCGGCCGTACCGGCCGCGCCACCAGCACCCGCGGTACCCGCGCCGTCGGCGCCGTGGCCGGCATTTCCGCCGTTGCCACCGCTACCGGCGTCACCGCCGTTCCCGCCGTTCCCGCCGGTACCGCCGTCACCGCCGTCACCGGCGGTGCTCACGTTCCCGTTGCTGACGGCACCGCCAGTGCCACCGTTACCTCCGGCACCGCCGACGTCGCCGTCCGCGCCGTTGCCGCCGCTACCACCGGCACCGCCGTCACCGCCGACACCACTCACCGTGCCGCCGGCTCCACCCGCTCCACCGGCACCTCCGTTGCTGCCGCTGGTGCCGCTGGCACCGTCGCCACCGTTACCGCCATTGCCACCGGTACCGCCGCTCGCGTCGCCGGTGCCATCGGTGTCGCCGTAACCGCCGTTGCCACCGTTACCGCCGGCTGCCCCGGTGCCGCCGTTGCCGCCGTCGCCACCGTTACCACCGATACCGTTGCCGGTGTTGACGTCGCCGTTGCCGCCGATACCGCCGTTGCCGCCGGCCTGCCCGACCGCCGCACCCGGATCGCCGGCGCCGCCGTCGGCCCCGATACCGCCACCGCCGTCGACGGTGGTGGGGGCGTCGGTGCCGTTATCGGCCGCCGGCGGGATGTTCTGCGCCGGCGGGTTGCCGCCGGTGCCGTCCACGCCGTTACCGCCGGCGCCGCCCCTGCCGCCGTTGCCGATCGCCCCGGCCGCGCCGCCGGCGCCACCGTTACCGCCGTCCTGGGCGATGGTGCCGTTGCCGACGGTGACCACCTGGCCGTCAGCGCCCGCGCCACCGTTACCGCCGTTGCCGACTCCGGTGGCCGCCGCACCGGCGGTGCCGTCGGCGGCGGTGGTGCTGCCGTCACCGCTGAGCCCGCCGCTGCCGGCGCCGCCCGCGGTACCCGCGTCTCCGGCGTTGCCGCCGTTACCACCGCTGCCCGCGATGGTTCCGGTTCCTCCTGCGGCGCCGGCTCCGCCGTCACCGCCGTCACCGGCGTTGCCCGCGGCTCCGCCGTTGCCGCCGACACCGCCGGCACCTACGGCACCGTTGCTGTACCCGTCGGCCTGTGCCGCACCACCGGCACCGCCGGCGCCGCCGTTGGCGCCGGTACCGCCGTTGCCGCCGCTGCCGCCGTCGGTGCCGTTACCGCCGTCGGCGCCACTGCCGGCCTCGGCGTCGGCGCCGTTGGTGCCCTGAACGCCGTCGCCGCCCTTACCGCCGTTACCGCCCGCGCCACCGGCTCCACCGACACCGCCATTACCGGCGTTGGCTCCGCCTAAGCCACCACTACCGCCACTGCCGCCGAGGCCGCCGTCGGTGCCGTTGCCGCCGTCGAGGTCGGTGGCAGTGCCCGCGGTACCCGCGGCGCCGTTCGCACCGTTGCCGCCGGCCCCGCCGTTGCCACCGTTGCCGTACGCGCCGCCGTTGCCACCGGCGCCACCGTTACCGCCGGCCGCACCGGCCACCGCATTGGCATCGGTGGCCGCGTCGTAGCCGTTGCCGCCGTTGCCGCCGTTGCCGCCACCGCCCAGGGTGCCGTCGCTGCCGCTGCCGCCGAACAAGCTCGCTCCCAGGCCGCCCTTGCCGCCGGTGCCCGGTGCCGCACCGTTGCCGCCCGCGCCGCCGTTGAGGTTCGCCACGGTCCCGGCCGCGCCGTTGCCGCCGTTGCCGGCCGCGCCGCCAGTACCGCCGTTACCGCCGATGCCCAGGATCGACGAACCGGCGCCACCGTTGCCGCCGTTACCACCGTTGGTGCCGTTGGCACCGGTGCCATCCCCGCCATTGGCGAACGACCCGGTCGTCCCGTTCCAGCCGGCACCGCCGATACCACCGTCGCCGCCGTTGCCGATCGCGCCCATGCCGAAGAAGTCCTGGGCTTGACCCGAGGAACCGCCATTGCCGCCATTACCGGCGGCCAGGGCCGCGGTCGCCGCACCGCCGGCGCCACCGTCGCCGCCGTTGCCCCACATCTCCCCGCCGTGGCCACCGTTGCCACCGTCGGCGCCCAGGCCACCGGCGCCACCGTCACCACCATTGCCGATCCCCCCGGCATGCCCGCCGTTACCACCGGCCATCTCGTCCACCGTCGACGACCAGCCATCACCACCATCTCCGAACCACAGCCCGCCGTTACCACCATCGGGATCGGCCTCGGTGCCATCGACACCGTTGCAGATCATCCCGCAGAAGCCTTCGGTGAACGGCGCGAACAGCTGGTTGATCATCCCGTTGACGCTCGCCCCGAAGTCAGAGTTGATCCAGTCCTGCATCATGTCGTGCAGCGGCATGTAGAAGTAGGTGTCCCACATCTGGGCCAGCTCCGCCCCTGACGCGTCGGCCGAACCGGACAGATCCCAGTCCGAGCCGGTGAACAGACTGTCGAAATCGTTGGACAGGTTGCCCCACGCACTCGGGTCGAACAGATCTGCCAACAAATCATCGAAGTCGGCATTGGCCGCCGGCGCCGACGCCAACGGCGCCATCCCGAACGCCAGGAACGCCCCGACCGAGGCGGCGGCACCTACCGCGCGGTCTCGCCGACGTGCCCGCGCCCGACTGTTCCCCTGTTCACGCCGACGCTCACCCATTGCTACTCCCCTTTCGAAACGGACTCAGCTTCCTCTCAGCCCGCAGCATAAACGACCTTAGGTTACACAACCGTCAATTTGTGAAATAAAACTAAAACTCGCCCAAGTTCGCCTTATCGCGGCGACATCTCTGGCGTGGTCACCGCGTGGAATCGCCCGCGCAACAACTTTGTTAACGTTTCGTCAGCCCCGACCGGTGGCCCGGCTTGCTGCACAACGCCCAAGAACACGAGCTCTTATCAAGAGACCCGTCAGGAAATTTACGTGGAAAATAATTTACGAGAAACCTCTTAGTTTCCACAAGCGGACATCTTCGTTCTCCGGCCTCGGCGGCGTCCAGCCGACCGGAAACCGCGGGGCTATCGCGCCCACACGCTGTCGGCCACCCACGGGGAAGCCTGCGCGGCCACCGACCACGCCCACTCCTCCGGCACGTCGATCACCCGGTAGGCCTTCACCCCGGCGGCGGTCGCCGCGATCAGCGTCGCCACCCCGGCCCGGCGCTGAAACCAGCTTTGGCGCACCGTCCAGGCGATGATGCCCGCGGTGGCGATGCAGTAGCGGCGCTGTTCCCAACTGCCGGTACGGGCCGAAAGCCATTGCGGGTCAACGCGATGCCCCAGGGCACCCGCACGGTCGGCGGCCAGCAGCGCCGCGCAGAGCATCAGCGCCGCCCAGGCCGGCCAGTACCACGTCGGCACCGCCTCGACCGACGCCACAACGGCCAGTCCCACCCCGAGCGCCACCGGCAGCAGCATCGCCCGCGTCCAGCGCCGGCGAACCGCCGCCGGGCCATGCCTGCGCAGCGGCCCGGTGACCACGACGGCGTCGCCCACCAGCCCGATCAGCACCTGCTCGGCAGTGGCCCGCGGGCACGGCGGCAGCAGGGTCGAAGACTCGCCCGCACCGGTGACGCCGGTCATCGCCGCGTCCAGCCGGGCGCCGCCGAAAAGCCGCACCAGCAGGGGCCGGCGTAGTGTTCCGCCGCGCAGCCGGCGCATGTCATAGCTGTGCTGGCGCACCCGCAGCAACCCGTGGCTCAACTCCAGCACATCGGCGGCCGCCCCGGTACTGCGGGACAACACCAGATTCCCGTAGGCCAGCAGGGATCTCAGCACCGCCAGCATGATCGCCGCCACCAGCACCAGCGCGGCGATCACCGCCGCGGTCTGCTGCGGCCCGAACCGCTCGGCGGCGTCGCGCCAGAACCGGCTCAGCGGCGAATCCTCCAGTGCCTCCCAGGCTCCGCTCTGGTACAGCGCGCCCACCGCGGCACCGATCGTCAGCAGCCCGGACAGATTCAGGGCGCTGTAGCACAACCACGACGGGCGCCACCGGGCCAGCACCGTCGCGGGAACCGGCGCCGGGGAGGCGACCGGCTGGCCGGTGTGTGCCAGCAGGGCTTTGCGCAGCCGCGGCGCCTGGCTGATCTCGACCGCGTCCAGCTCGAACATGGTGTCCCCAGCGGCCTGCTGGCCGGTGCTGACCCGCAGCACCGTCAGCCCCAGCAGCCGGTGCAGCAGCCGGGCATCGGTCTCCACCGAACGAATCCTGTTGCGCGGCACCGAAAGCACCTTGCGGCGTAGCAGGCCCGAGCGCAGCTGCACCCGGCCGGCCTCAGGGTCCGGTTCGATCCGGTAGGTGGTGGTGAACCAGCGTGTCACCCCGACCACGGCGATCACCCACACCACCGCGAGCACCCACACCGAATTATTGGTGGCCGAACCGAATACGACGACCGCGATCAGCAGCGGCAGCTCGCGCAGCGCCTCGTGCAGCGGATGCACCAGCAGCATCCGGGGGCTCAGCCGCTGCCACTGCTCAGCGCGTTGCATGCTGTTCATCTGCCTTCTCCGTGCCGTGGCGAAATGCGCGTGCAGGTCAGCCTCTCGCCGCGCCCTACCTGGAACCGTAGCCGCAAAGGTTGCCTGGTGACCGCTATGAAGGCTCGTCTCCGGCGGGAGCGCCGTCGGCGGTGGCCAGGTGGCGCAGAACTCGTTCGTTGAGGGCGGCGAACATGTCGAGTTCAGCCGGGCTGAGCAGGTCGATGAAGTTTCGGCGCACATCCTCCACGTGGCCGGGTGCCGCCTTCTCGATGGCGGCGCGGCCGGCCGGCAGCAGGCGGACCATGGTGCTGCGGGCGTCGTCGGGGTTGGGCTCCCGGCTGATCAACCCGTCCTTCTGCATGCGCCGCACCTGGTGGGAGAGACGGCTCTTCTCCCAGCTCAGTGCTTTGCACAGTGCGTGGGCGGGCATGCGGTCTTCGTCGGAAGCCGAAAGCACCGCCAGGACCTCGTAGTCGGCCCCGGACAGGCCTGACTTCTGCAGGCGCCGGTTGAGGTGGGCCTCGATCTGTTGATGGGCGTACACGAAGGCCCGCCAGGCGCGGTCTTCACGCGGGCTCAGCCAGTTCGGTTCCATCCGCCTCCACGCCTCCTGTGTTTGTTGACGCATCAACAAAACGGGTTTAATGTTGATCTATCAACCTTTTCCATCGTAACTCAAGACGGGACACCTCATGAGCAGCATCAGCATCATCGGCACCGGAAACATGGCCCGCGCGATCGGCGAACTGGCAGTAGCGGGCGGCAACACCGTCGAGATCATCGGCCGCGATCAGTCCAAGGCCGCTGACCTGGCCAAGGCTCTCGGCGGCGGCGCCACGACCGGAGAGTTCGGCGCCGTACCGGCCGGGGACATCGTCATCGTTTCCCTGTTGTACGCCAATGTCGTTCCGGTCGTCACCCAGTACGGAGACGCCCTCGCGGGCAAGGTCATCGTTGACATCAGCAACCCCTTCAATGCCGCGGCCGACGGGCTGGCCATCCCCGATGGCACCTCGATCGCCCAGGAAGTTGCCAAGGCGGCCCCGGCCAGCGCCAGCGTGGTGAAGGCCTTCAACACCATCTTCGGTGTTGTTTTGGCCCAGGGCCGGCCGCTCGACGTGTTCATCGCCGGCGACGACGCGCGCGCCAAAGCGGACGTCGCGGAGTTCATCGAGAGCCTTCAGCTGCGCCCACTGGACGTCGGCGACTTGCACATGGCGCACTGGCTGGAAGGAACGGGCCTGGTCATGATGGGCCTCGCCCGCCACGGGGTGGGCAACTACGACTTCGCCCTCGGCGCCGCCATCCCCGGCTGAGCCGCGCCACCGACGGCCCAAGCCGCGAACGAACCGGGCGCTGTGCGCCTAAATAGTTGAGGGATCACCGAAAGGATCTTTGTGATGAAGCTAGGTTTCGCACTTCCCATCGTCGGGCCCGCGATCGGCAGCGCTGCTGACCTGAGCGCGTTCTGCCGCGGACTCGAAGACCTCGGCTACGACACGCTGTGGGTCGGCGATCGACTGGTCACGCCGGTTCATATGCACAGCACCTATCCGGGCAAAGAGCAGCCCTACCCGCCGCAGATGACCCGCTACCTCGATCCGGTGTTGCTGTGGACCGTCGCCGCGACGGCGACCGACCGGATACGGCTGAACGCCAGTACGCTCAGCACGTTCTACTACGAGCCGGTGCACTTGGCCCGGCTGCTGACCACGCTCGACGTGCTCAGCGACGGCCGCCTGGACGTCGGCGTGGGACTCGGGTGGATGAAGGACGAGCACGACATCGCCCGCGGCGCGGACTGGCACCGGCGCGGGCCGATGCTCGATGACCTGCTGGCGTTCCTGCGGAAGTGGTGGACGACCACCCCGGTGTCCTGGGACAGCGAGTTCTTCACGCTGCCGCCGGTCCATGCCGACCTGCGCCCGGTCCAGGCCGGCGGGCCGCCCATCTGGATCGGCGGTGCCAGCGAGGCCGCGATGCGCCGGGTCGGCCGCAGCGGCACCGGCTGGCTCGGGGTCGAGGGGCTGCAGGAAGAGGTCACCGACCACTTGTGGGCTATTGCGCGCCGTGCGGCCAAGGATGCCGGCCGTGATCCGGACGCGCTGAAGACGGCCATGCGGATCAATCTCGAACCGGGCACATCCGTTGGCTCTGTTGCCGACAGACTCGAGCGCCTCGCCGGGTCCGGTGCCGATGAGGCGATCGTGGATGCCTTCGCGCTGTTCCCCACCCTTGACCAGATGCTTGACTTCGCCGGCCAGGTGATCGATCGATGGAGTGATCGGGGAAAGCTAGCTCGTTGCGGCTAGCCGCCGGACCGGCTCGCTTCTCAGGTGGCGTCCCCGGCGCCCAGCGAGGCGATGTCGGTCAGCTGCGCCACCACCCGGTCGGCGACCGGCGCATCCAGCGCCACGATGTGGACCGCCCCCGCCGAGGACGCGGTGGTCACCCGGACGTTGGCCAGCCCCAGCAGTCGATCCAGCGGCCCGCGGTAGGTGTCGACGGTCTGGATCCGCGAGATCGGCGCGATCCGGCGCTCCTGGACCAGCCAGCCCGTTCGGGTGTAGATCGCCTGGTCACTGATGTCCCACCGGTGCACGCGGTACCGCCACAGCGGCGCGATCACCGCGGACACCAGCAACCCCAGCGCGGTGACCGCCAAGGCAGCGATGTGCAGCCAGGCCAGCCGCTCATCGGCGAGCGCCCAGCCCAGTTGCAGCACGGCCAGCATCAGCCAGGGCACCGCTCCCACCAGGGCCCACACCAACGGCGCGCGCGAGCTCGGCGGATTGGTGGGATCAGCCACGGTGATCTCCCCGGGACGATGTGCGTTGGGCGCCATGCAACAGAGGATGACCTAGCGTCGCGGCGCTGTCATCTCCGGAGCGTGCAGAACTGGCCGACGTCGGTATCGTTTTCGAGATGGGCAGCCGGGACAAATGGACCGCGGAGGATGTACCCGACCAAACTGGACGCGTCGCGGTAATCACCGGATCTAACACCGGAATCGGCTATCACACCGCCCTGGTGCTCGCTGAGCACGGCGCCGCGGTGGTGCTGGCGGTGCGCGACCTCGACAAGGGCCGAGCGGCAGCCGAAAGCATCACCACGGCCTGCCCGCACGCCACGGTCACCGTGCAGGAGCTCGACCTGAGTTCGCTGGCGTCGGTCCGCGACGCCGCCGAAGCGCTGGGCGCCGCTCACCGCCGCATCGACCTGCTGATCAACAACGCCGGTGTCATGTACACCCCTAAACAGACCACCGTCGACGGGTTCGAGCTGCAGTTCGGCACCAACCATCTGGGCCATTTCGCGCTGACCGGCCTGCTGCTGCCCCGGATGATGCGGGTGAAGGGTTCGCGCGTGGTGACGGTCAGCAGCATGGCCCACCGGATCATGGCGGCGATCCACTTCGACGACCTGCAGTGGGAGAACGGCTACAACCGGATCGCCGCCTACGGGCAGTCCAAGCTGGCCAACCTGTTGTTCACCTACGAGCTGCAGCGGCGGCTGGCCGCCAACCACAAATCGACGATTGCCGTCGCCGCGCACCCCGGCACCGCTAACACCGAGCTGACCCGCTACCTGCCGCCGTTGCTGCGTCCGGCCGACCGGTTGCTGATGCCGCTGGTCGTCCAGAGCGCGGCGATGGGCGCGCTGCCGACGCTGCGTGCTGCCACCGACACCAAAGTGGCCGGCGGGCAGTACTACGGCCCGAGCGGCATCGGTGAGCAGCGCGGCCACCCGAAGCTGGTCGATGCCAGCAAGCAGGCGCACGACGTCGAGCTCCAACAGCGGCTGTGGGCGGTCTCGGAGGAGCTGACAGGAATCAGTTTCCCGGTGTAGGCCAAAATGTCGGGATGCGTTCTGTCGAGGAACATCAGCGCGCTGTCGCGGACTTGATCCGTCCGCGTCCGCCGGTCACGCTTTCGCTATCCGATGCCGAGGGACTGGTGCTGGCCGCGGATGTGACCGCGCCGATTTCCCTGCCGGTCTTCGACAACTCCGGCATGGACGGCTACGCCGTACTTGCCGACGAGGTAGCCGCGGCGACACCCGAGAACCCGGTGAAATTGCCGGTGGCCGAGGACATTCCGGCCGGGCGCACCGACATCCCCTCGCTGCAACCCGGTACCGCGCACCGCATCATGACCGGCGCACCGATCCCGTTCGGCGCCGACGGCGTAGTTCCCGTCGAGGCCACCGACGGCGGTACCGAGGTGGTGGAGATCAGTGCCGCCACCGCCCGGGGACGTCATATCCGCCGCGCGGGCGGCGACGTCGCCGAAGGTGCCACCGTGCTGTGGGCCGGCCAGCTCGTCAGTGCGCCGGCGGCCGGTTTGGCCGCGGCGCTGGGCCTGCCCGAGCTGACGGTGCGGCCCCGGCAACGGGTGCTGGTGATCTCCACCGGCACCGAACTGGTCAAGCCGGGAACCCCGCTGGCGCCCGGACAGATCTATGAGTCCAACGGGGTGATGCTGGCCGCCGCGGTGCGGGAGGCCGGCGCCGAGGTGGTGGCCGCGGCGACCGTCGCCGACGACACCGCCGCGTTCACCGCGGTGCTCGACCGCTACGGCGTGCGCGAGGGCGCGGTGGACCTGATCATCACCAGCGGCGGGGTCAGCGCGGGCGCCTACGAGGTGGTCAAGGACGTCTTCGGCCGGGACGGCGATCAGGGTGTGGACTTCGTCAAGGTGGCGATGCAGCCCGGCATGCCGCAGGGCATCGGGCGAGTCGGTGAAGCGGCGATCATCACCCTGCCCGGCAACCCGGTCAGTGCGCAGGTGTCCTTCGAGGTGTTCGTTCGCCCCGCGCTGCGCCGCGCGATGGATCTGCCCACACCGGACCGGCCGCGCCGCACCGCCATCCTCAGCGAGACGCTGACCTCCCCGGCCGGCCGGCGGCAGTTCCGGCGCGGCCTGCTCGACCATGAGACCGGGACCGTCACCAACTACGGCCCGCCGGCCTCGCACCATCTGCGCTACCTGGCGTCGGCCAACTGCCTGCTCGACATCGCCGACGAGGTGACCGAACTGCCGACGGGTACCCCGGTGGAGGTCTGGGACCTGACCGGGTGAGCCCGGCGGTTCAGCAAGGCCCGACGAAGGAGAGCCGAAGCCGGAACCGCCGCATGAGCCCGGCGGTTCAGCAAGGCCCGACGAAGGAGAGCCGAAGCCGGAACCGCCGCATGAGCCGAAGCCGGGACCGCCGGCAGCTTCTAAGATGGCCGGATGGCCAGACGACCCCGCCCGCCGGATGATCCCGGCGGTCTGCGACACCTGATCGAGCTCGTGCGCACGACGGTGCCGCCGATGCACCACGCCGGCGTGCCGTTCGTCGCCGGCGCGCTGGGCGTGGCCGCGCTGGGCCGCAGGCAGCGCTGGCTGCGTGGCGCCGGGCTGCTGGCCGCCGGTGCCAGCGCCGGGTTCTTCCGGCATCCGCCGCGGGTGCCGCCGACCCGCCCCGGAGTGGTGGTGGCGCCCGCCGACGGCATGGTCTGCCTGGTCGACACCGCCACCCCGCCCCCCGAACTCGAACTGCCCGACACTCCGCTGCCGCGGGTCAGCATCTTCATGTCGGTATTCGACGCGCACGTGCAGCGGGCTCCGGTCGGCGGTGAGGTGCTCGACGTGCGGCACCGGGCCGGCCAGTTCGGGTCCGCGGACCGCGCCGAGGCCAGCGAAGACAACGAGCGCAACAGCGTGCGGATCCGCACCGCCGACGGCGCCGAGGTGATCGCGGTGCAGATCGCCGGGCTGGTGGCGCGGCGCATCGTCTGCGACACCCGGCCCGGCGATCGCCTGGCGATCGGTGACACCTACGGGCTGATCCGGTTCGGCTCGCGGCTGGACACTTACATGCCGGTCGGGACGCAGCCGCTGGTCGGCGTCGGTCAGCGCATGATCGCCGGTGAGACCGTGTTGGCCCAGCTGCCATGACGGCCACCCCCCATCAGGCCGTCCCAGCATCCCGCGGCCGGGGCCCGGTGGGTCTGCACATCCTGCCCAGCTCGATGACGGTGCTGGCGATCTGTGCGGGCCTGACCGCGATCAAGTACGCGTTGGACGGTCAGCCGCACGTGGCGATGGCGCTGATCGCGGCGGCGGCCATTCTCGATGGTCTCGACGGCCGGGTGGCCCGCATCCTGGATGCCGAGTCGCGGATGGGCGCCGAGATCGATTCGCTGGCCGACGCCGTCGACTTCGGGGTGGCCCCGGCGGTGGTGATCTACGTGTCGCTGCTGTCGACGCAGCCGGCGGGCTGGATCGTGGTGCTGCTCTATGCGGTGTGCGTGGTGCTGCGGCTGGCCCGGTTCAACGCCCTGCTCGATGACGCCACCCTGCCGGCCTACACCCGCGAGTTCTTCGTCGGCATGCCCGCGCCGGCCGGAGCGATCACGCTGATGGGTTTGCTGGCCGCGAAACTGCAGTTCGGCGACGGCTGGTGGACGTCGCAGTGGTTCACCTGCGCCTGGGTGGTGGCCACTTCGCTGCTGCTGGTCAGCCGCATCCCGATGCGCAAGATGCACGCCGTATCGGTGCCGCCGCACCTGGCCGCGCCGCTGTTGGCGGTGCTGGCCCTGGTGGCCGCCGCGGCGTTCCTGTTCCCCTATGTGCTGGTGCTGGTACTGATCGTGACCTACGTGTGCACCATTCCGTTCTCGGTGCGCAGCCAGCGCTGGGTGGCCGCGCACCCGGAGACCTGGGAGCACGCCCCCCGGGAGCGCCGGGCCGCGCGCCGGGAGATCCGCCGGTCACAGCCGAGTCGCCGCCCCGGTGTACGGCGGGGCATCCGCCGGCCCAGCGGGCAGTCGATGGCACGGCTGCGGCTGCGCAAGCCGGGCCGCTGAGCTACCCGGCGCAGTACTCGCGCGTCGCCGACGACAACGCCTGCCCGGAGAACTCGTCGAATCGCCGCGCCGCGCTGACGTCTCTTATCGCCTCGTCGAGGCGAACGGGGCAATCCGGGGCGTGCAGCTGCTGCCACTGCAGGCCGAGCTGGGTGAGCATGACGTGGTTGAAGCCGTCGATGCGCGCCCGGGATGTCGCCAGGTCGGGCGCAACGGCCGGGGCGCTGCCCGGGTCCAGCTTCCACTGCGCGAACCGGTAGTGCTCGAGCGCTTCGGTGGCGGCGATCTGGTCGGTGAAAATCTGGCGCACGTAGCCGGCGTCGAGGTGTTCGGTCTCGGCGGCCGAGGCCAGGGAGTCCAGTTGTTGCTGCACCCGGGCTGGGTCTTCGATGCCGGCGTTGGTGCGCCATTTGACGGCGGCTACGTCGTCGCCGACCTGCAGCCGCTGGGCGGCGGCATCAACCAACTCGGCCAGCGGGTTGGGGTTATCGGCTCCGGCGGTGGGCGGTAGCGCCAGCAGGGTGACCGCGCAGATCGCCGACGCCGGGATGGTGCAGTATGCCGATAATGGCCGCATGGGTTCTATTGAAGAGCATCGGGACGGCGATGCCTCCCGGACCTCCTCCCGCCACCTGACGCTGATCGCCCGGCTGAACACCTCGGCTGTGGATTCGCGCCGCGGCGTGGTCCGGTTGCACGCCGAAGCGATTGCCGCCCTGGGCATTCGGGAATGGGATGCGGTGTCGCTGACCGGTTCGCGCACCACGGCAGCGGTGGCCGGATTGGCTGAGACGGGCTCGCCGGCCGGCGTGGTGCTGCTCGACGACGTGACCCTGTCCAACGCCGGTCTGCGGGACGGCACCGAGGTGGTGGTAGCCGCGGTGACGGTCTACGGCGCCCGCTCGGTGACGCTGAGCGGGTCGAAGCTGGCCTCGCAGTCGGTCTCACCGGCCACTTTGCGCCAGGCGCTGCTGGGCAAGGTGCTGACCGTCGGTGACGCGGTATCGCTGCTGCCGCGCGATCTGGGTCCGGGCACCTCGACGTCCGCGGCCACCACCGCGCTGGCCTCCGCGGTGGGGATCAGCTGGACCTCGGAACTGTTGACGGTCACCGGCGTCGACCCGGCGGGACCGGTCAGCGTACAACCGAACTCCTCGGTTGCCTGGGGCAACAGCACCGCAGTCGCGCCGTCGAATCGGATCGTGGCCACCGCATCCGCACCGCTGAGCGTCGACGACCTCAAAGGCTGCGCCGCACAAGCCGACAAGCTGACCGAGTGGCTCAAGCTGGCCCTGGACGAGCCGCATTTGCTCAAGATGCTCAACGCCGGCACCAACCTCGGCGTGCTGGTGTCCGGCCCGCCCGGGGTCGGCAAATCCACGCTGGTGCGGGCGGTGTGTGCGCGCCGGCGGGTGGTCGAGCTCGACGGCCCCGAGATCGGGGCGAGGGTTCCCGACGAGCGACTGGCGGCGGTGCGCTCGGGGGTGACGGCCGTGGGCGACGGCGGCGGGGTGCTGTTGATCACCGATATCGATGCGCTGCTGCCGGAGAGCCCCGAGCCGGTGAGCACCCTGATCCTGGCCGAGCTGCGCAATGCCGTCGCCTCCGATGGGGTGGCGTTTATCGCCACTTCCGCGCTGCCGGACCGGGCCGACGCTCGGCTGCGCGCCCCGGAGCTGTGCGACCGGGAGCTGCGGCTGAGCCTGCCCGACGGCGCGACCCGCGCCGCGTTGCTGGGCGGAATGCTGAAATCGGTGCCCAACGACACCCTGGATCTGAATGAGATCGCCGATCGCACACCGGGTTTCGTGGCCACCGATCTTTCGGCTCTGGTGCGCGAAGCGGCACTGCGGGCGGCGTCGCGGGCCAGCGACAGCGGCGAGGAGCCGGTGCTGACTCAGGACGATCTAGCCGGTGCGCTCAGCGTGATCCGGCCGCTGTCCCGCTCGGCCGCCGCCGAAGTCTCCGTTGGCTCGGTGACCCTCGATGACGTCGGGGACATGGAAACCACCAAACAGGCGCTGACCGAGGCGATCCTGTGGCCGCTGCAGCACCCCGACACCTTCACCCGCCTCGGCGTCGACCCGCCGCACGGCGTGCTGCTCTATGGGCCGCCGGGCTGCGGCAAGACCTTCGTGGTGCGTGCGCTGGCCGGATCCGGACGGGTCAGCGTGCACGCCGTCAAAGGCGCCGAGCTGATGGACAAATGGGTGGGCAG
This sequence comes from Mycolicibacter sinensis, assembly GCF_001673565.1. GTDB lineage: Bacteria > Actinomycetota > Actinomycetes > Mycobacteriales > Mycobacteriaceae > Mycobacterium > Mycobacterium sinense_C. The sequence continues at coordinate 43,377 of NZ_LZMF01000026.1, read as the reverse complement.
CAGCGAACGGGCGGTGCGGGACCTGTTCCAGCGCGCCCGCGATTCCGCGCCGTCGCTGGTGTTCCTCGACGAGATCGATGCCTTGGCGCCGCGGCGCGGGCAGAGCTTCGACTCCGGGGTGACCGACCGGGTGGTGGCCGCGCTGCTCACCGAACTCGACGGCGTCAACCCGCTGCGCGACGTGGTGGTGGTCGGCGCCACCAACCGGCCGGAGCTGATCGACCCGGCCCTGACCCGGCCGGGCCGGCTGGAGAAGCTGGTGTTCGTCGAGCCACCCGACGCCGACGCGCGCCGGCAGATTCTGCGGGTGGCCGGAAAGTCCGTGCCGCTGCATGACGACGTCGACCTCGACGCCTTGGCCGCCGACCTCGACGACTACAGCGCCGCGGACTGCGTGGCGCTGCTGCGCGAAGCAGCTCTGACCGCGATGCGGCGCTCCATCGACGCCGCCGACGTGACGAACGCCGATATCACCGCGGCGCGTGAAAATGTCCGGCCCTCACTGGATCCCGCTCAAATCGAGACGCTGCGGTCCTTCGCCGCGGCGCGTTGACGCGGGCGGCGTTAGCAGCCCCTCAGCCAACGCGGCAAGCCGGGCCAGCGAGTCCGCCAGCCGGTCCGCGGTGGTCCAGCGCGCCCGCGGGAGGCGCTTCGGGTCGGTCAGCTGCGACCAGTCGTAGGTGTGGGTGACCCGGGTGTGTGCCTCGTCCAACGGCTCGAGTTCCCACCGCCACAGATGTCCCGGGGGCGACTGGCCGGGTTCGGCCGGGAACCAGGCGATCCGGCGGCCTTCCTCGAACTCCACCACGTGGTTCTCCCGCACGACACCGAGGGTCAGCGCCATGGTGAACATCGCGCCGACCGCGTGCACCCGTTGTCCGGCAGTCGCTTCGGCGAGGTTCTCGTTGCCGTCCCACCGGGGCTGCTGAGCCGGATCGGCGATCAGCTCGAAGATCCGCGCCGCCGGCGCGGCGATGTCGCGACTGGCGTGGGCGACCTTGGCCGGTGAGCCGACGCGGTGGGCGGTGCCGTCCGGGTCGACGTAGGCGAACTCCCGCAGCTGATACTCGGTGTCCACCGGCTCGACAAAACGTCCCTGCACTCCCGAGGCGGTCCACTGCGCGTAGAGCGCGTCGGCGTCGTCGACGTAGAGATACACGCTGGAGGCGGTCCGCAGTGGATCGTGCTCGGCCCACTCTGACAGGTGCAAGGAGACCGGCCCACGTTCGGCGAAGCCGTACCGGTCGGACCCGGCGTAGGCGCGAGCGACGAATCCCAGCCGGCGGTAGCGGTCCAGCGCCGCATCGAGATCTCGCACCGGAATGATCGGTGAAACCGCGGTGAATCCGACGTCTGTCATGACGAAAGCGTACGTCGCCACGTGGTGCCGCCATCCACACCCAAGTCCGCTCCCCCGGCCCCGATAGCGCCGACGCTATCCGATTCGGCACCATCCACCACCCGTCTACCGGCGACTTGTGGGGCCCATGGGAAACCTGTTGCGCCCCGGTTGGATTCCGCGGGAAACGCGGGATAATCAGCGGCATGACTGAGAACCCCTTTCCCGACGTGCGGTGGGGCCGCGACCCCGGAACGTGGGCGCGGCGAGTGATCGGGGCGGTCGCGGGATCCAAACCCGGCGCCTGGTTCATCCGCCGATGCACGCCGCTGGACCGCTGGCTGCTCGACCGCAGCGGCGGCCGGTTCACCATCCTGGGACCGATGGCCGTCCCGTTGCTGCTGCTCACCACCACCGGCCGCAAATCCGGTCAGCGCCGCCAGATCCCGCTGGCGTATATGCGTGACGGGGACCGACTGTTCCTGGTGGGCAGCAACTTCGGGCAAGCGCACCATCCGGCATGGGCATTGAATCTCGTCGCCGAGCCCAACGCGTGGGTCACGATGGGCGGCAAGGAAATTCCGGTGCTGGCCACCGAGGTCGTCGGCGCGGAGCGCGACCGGATCTACCAGGAGTTCGTCGACTACATCAGCAACTACGACACCTACCGGGGCCGGGCGGGCCGGGAGATCAAAATCTTTGCGCTCACCAGCCGCTAACGGCCCGCGGCCTTCTCGTATCCAGTGGTGAGCCAGTACACCGCCCGGTCCAGGCTGGGCAGGATGTCGGTGATGGCGATCTCGCCGGCAGCGAAGCGGGCGGACAGCCCGTAAACCAGGTTCGAGATGATGACATCCAGGTCGGTGATGAAGCCTTCGTCGACGTCGGAGAGCGCTGCGCGCATCGCGGGGCCCACCACGTCGAGCCCCCGGCGGACCAACGTGTCACCGCCGGGGGCAGATCGGGCCCGGACGTAGGCGGTGAGCATCGCCGGGTGCCGCTCCCACGGCTCGAAAAGGGTGCGGTACAGGCGCATCAGCGCGGTATACACCGCTTCCCCGGGCACCCGCGGATGCGAGACGACGCCCGAGTAGCGGTTCTCGGCCATCCAGGAGTCGAGGGCGGCCAGAATGAGCTCGTCGCGGGTGGCATACCGCTTGTAGATGGTCGCCAGCGATACCCGGGCGCGGCGGGCGACTTCGCGGAGCTGGACCGCGTCGTAGCCCTGCGTTTCAAGGATTTCGACGACGATGCCCAGGATCCGATCCTCGGAACTATCCATAAATTCACCCCTTGCCGCCGATGAGTAACCAGGTTACCGTACCGGCATGGGTTCTCTTGACGGAAAAGTCGCATTCATCACCGGCGCAGCGCGCGGGCAGGGCCGCAGTCACGCGGTTCGGCTCGCCGCCGACGGCGCCGACATCATCGGTGTCGACATCTGCGCCGACATCGCTTCCAACGGCTACCCGATGGCCAGCCGCGCGGAGCTCGACGAAACCGTCGCGCTGGTGGAAGCCCAGGGCGGCAAGATGATCGCCTCGGTTGCCGACGTCCGCGATTTCGCCGCGCTGAAGGCCGCGCTGGATGCCGGGGTCGAGCACTTCGGCCGCCTCGACATCGTCTGCGTCAACGCCGGCATCGCCGCGATGGCCTTTCGCGAGCTGACCGACGACGAAGACCTGCAGATGTGGACCGACGTGATCGACGTCAACCTGGTCGGTTCGTTCCACACCGCCAAAGCGGCCATCCCACACCTGATCGCCGGCGGCCGGGGCGGGTCGATCGTGTTCACCAGTTCCACAGCCGGCCTGAGGGGCTTCGGCGGCCTGCAGGGCGGCGGCCTGGGTTACGCGGCGTCCAAGCACGGCATCGTCGGCTTGATGCGGACGCTGGCCAATGCGCTTGCATCGCACAGCATCCGGGTCAACACGGTGCACCCGACCGCGGTCAACACGATGATGGCGGTCAACCCGGCGATGACGGCATTTCTGGAGCACTATCCCGACGGCGGACCGCATCTGCAGAATCCGATGCCGGTCGGCATGCTCGAGCCGGAAGACATCAGCGCCGCGATCGCCTACCTGGCCTCCGACGCCGCCCAATACGTCACCGGGGTCACCTTCCCCGTCGACGCCGGCTTCTGTAACAAGCTATGAGCGGGCGGGTAGCCGGCAAGCGAGTGCTGGTGACCGGCGCCGCGCGGGGCATGGGCCGCAGTCACGCCGTGCGCCTGGCCGAGGAAGGCGCCGACCTGATCCTGGTCGATATCTGCGCATCGCTGCCGGAGATCGAATATCCGCTGGCCACAACCGAAGACCTCGACGAGACCGCGCGGCTGGTCACCGAGCTGGGCCGCCGCGCGGTCAGCCACGTGGTCGACGTGCGCGACGGCGCCGCGCTGGCCGCCGCCGTCGACGACGGCGTGGCCGAACTGGGCGGCCTGGACGCCTCGGTGGCCAACGCCGGGGTGATCACCGGGGGAACCTGGGACACCACCACCTCCCAGCAGTGGCGCACCGTCGTCGACGTCAACCTGATCGGGGCGTGGAACACCTGCTCGGCGGCACTGCCGCACCTGGTCGAGCAGGGTGGCAGCCTGATCAACATCAGTTCGGTGGCCGGGCTGAAGGGCAGTCCGCTGCACACTCCCTACACCGCATCCAAGCACGGTGTGGTCGGCATGAGCCGAGCCCTGGCCAATGAGCTTGCCGCGGTGAATGTCCGGGTCAACACGGTCCATCCGACCGGGGTCGAGACCGGGATGCGGCCCGACACGCTGCACGGGCTGCTGCACGAGGCCCGTGCCGACCTGGGACCGATCTTCCAGAACGCCTTACCGATCGTGATGACCGAGGCTCGCGACGTCAGCAACGCGGTGCTGTTCCTGGTCTCCGATGAGTCCCGGCACGTGACCGGGCTGGAATTCAAGGTCGACGCCGGTGTCACCCTCCGGTGAGCCGGGGCGCGGCGAGCGCGCCTTCGCCGAGTTGATGACCGTTCCGGCCCCCGACTGCTCCCCGGTCGCCGCGACCATGCTCGACTTCGTCTTCGCCCAGGTGTGGGCGCGTCCGGGGTTGAGCCGCCGCGACCGATGGTTCATCGCACTGCCGTGCCTGGCCGCCGCTGATACCGAGGAACCGCTGCGCCAGCACATCTACGCCGCGCTCGCGAGCGGGGATCTCACGATTGACGAAATACGGGAAGCGGTCTTGCATTTCGCGGTGTACGCCGGCTGGCCGAAAGCGTCGCTGTTCAACATGACCGTCGACGCGCAGTGGCAGCGCATCCACGCCGAGCGAGACCAGCCGGTCCCGCCGCCGACCCCGCTGCTGCCACTGGCCACCCCCAGCGATCCCGAAGCCCGGATCAGCGTCGGCGAGCAGTCGTTTCGCGACATCAACTGCCTGCCCTTCGCCCCGCTACGCGACGACCCGTACTCGGGTGCGGGCATCTTGAATTTCGTCTTCGGCGAGATGTGGTTGCGGCCCGGACTGGGCATGAAGCACCGGCGGCTGGTGACCGTGGCGTGCGTGGCGTTTCAGGACGCGCCATATCCGATCCTCAGCCACGTCTACGCCGCACTGAAGAGCCGCGACGTCTCATTCGACGAAATGGACGAGCTGGCTTTGCAATTCGGGGCCTACTACGGTTGGGCCAAGGCGTCTCGGCTGGCCCAGGTGATCGAGGAGCAGAAGCAGCGGGTCACCCAGGAGTGGGCCGCCGAGGGTGCGACCACTGCGCGCGAGCAGACATGAAAACACCCTGTAACTAAGTTACTAGGGCGCTTTCGTGTCTGCTCGCGGGAGGGAAGTCGACCCGCGCGGGGTCAGCTCACCGGGTCGAACTCGACATGCAGCGCGGTCAGCCCGCGCAGCAGGAAGGTCGGCTCATAGTCGTAATGCCGCTCGCCGGCCGGGCCGTGGTGGGCGTCGCTGATCCTGATGTTCCGCATCCGGTCCAGCATGCGATTAGCGGTGATCCGTCCTTCGACCCGGACCAGCGGCGCGCCGGGGCAGGTGTGGATGCCGCGGCCGAAGGCGATGTGCTCGCGAACGTTCTTGCGGTCCAAGTTGAATTCGTCGGGGTTCTCGAACTTGCGCGAATCCCGGTTGGCCGCCCCCAGGCACAGCATGAGCACCGTCCCCGCCTTGATGGGTACGCCGGCCAGCGTGGTGGTCTTGCGCGCCAGGCGGAAGTCGATCTTGGTGGGGCTCTGGATCCGCAGCGATTCTTCGATGAACCGCGGGATCAGATCGCGGTTCTCGCGCAGCCTTTCCTGCAGCTCGGGTTGCTCGCCAAGCACCTGCACCATGGTTCCGAGCAGCTTGGTGACGGTCTCCTGGCCCGCACCGAACAGGAAGGTCGCCGGACGTACCACCTCCATCACGTCGGGAATCGAGCCGTCGGGGTAGGTGGCCTCGGCCAACATGGTCAGCACGTCGGCGCGGGGGTTGCTGCGCCGATCGGAGATGTAACCGTTGAACTTGTCGTCGAGGTACTCCAGCGGGTTGAGGCCGACCGGCTCCCCGTCCAGGGCGCCGACGCGGGCGCCCGGGCGTTCGCCGGCGCCCAATGCCCGGCGGAACTCGGCGCGGTCGTCGTCGGGAACCCCGAGCAGGTCGGCGATCGCCAGCGTCGCAAACGGTTTGGCGTAGTCCATCAGGAATTCGCAGCGCCCATCGGCGATGAACTCGTCGAGCTGCAGGTCGGCCAGCCGCCAGATGAACTCCTCGTTCTCTTTCAGCCGGACCGGAGTCAGGATGCGTCCCAGCAGCGCCCGGGTGCGCTCGTGGTTGGGCGGATCCTGGACGACGACGTGCTCGAAGATCGGGAACAGATGCCGGTGCGCCTCGATCTGGTCGGTGATGTCGTCGCCCTCGGGCTCGAACGGCAGCGGCGGAAAGGGACCGCCGATGGCATTGACCGCCGAGAACGAGTCGTGGTCTTTGAACGCGGCGTGCACCTCTTCGTAGCCGGTGACGGCGACGACGCCGTGGTGTGGCTCGGCGAAGACGGGCCCATTCGAGCGCAGGTATTCGTAATAGGGGTAGGGATTTTGGGTTATCCCCGGGTCGGAGAAGTAGTCCACCGCCGCGAGATCCGTCACCACGCGATGCGCCCTTTCGCTCGTATCACGACCTGGTCGCGCTGATCGATCGATCAAATTGCTAGAATGCGTCATGCCTATCATGTACGGCAGCAGGTGGTCAAGCAATCGCCGCGTCGGGACGGCCTGAATGACGGGGCCGCGCAAGGCCAAATCGACCGACAGCGCCGCCAGGCGGCGGCTGATCGAAGCGACCGCCCGACTGATGCGCGACGAAGGCTACGCCGCGGCGACCTCGCGACGGGTGGCCGCCGAGGCCGGGGTGAAGCAGGCCCTGGTCTACTACTACTTCCCCACCATGGACGACCTGTTCGTCGAGGTGCTGCGCGCCGGGGCCGACGTCGCGCTGGAGCGGATGCGCGCCGCCCTCACCGCCGACGATCCGCTCCGGGCGCTGTGGACCATTAATAGCGATGCGCGCCTGACCAGCTTGAATACCGAGTTCATGGCGCTGGCCAACCACCGCAAGGCGATCCGGGCCGAACTCAAGGCCTACGCCGAACGGGTCCGGGACATCGAGACCGCGGCCGTCACGGTGGCGTTGCGCACCAACGGCGTCGACCTGGAGCAGTATCCCCCGGTCGCCGTCGCCATGCTGATCGCCCAGACCGCCCGCAGCCTGTGCAACGAAGACACCGTCGGCGTCACCAGGGGCCACGACGAGCTGCGCGCCCTGGTCGAGCGTCAGCTGGGCCGGTTGGCGGCCCCGCCGGCTTAGCGCCGACCAGCAACCGATGGTTGACAACCCGGCCCGTTGGTGCCAGCCTTGCTGATCGATCGACCAACACGAGACGAGGTGCAGACATGGGTGGACGAGTCGAGGGCAAAGTCGCTTTCATCACCGGGGCGGCGCGCGGTCAGGGCCGCAGTCACGCGGTGCGGCTGGCGCAGGAAGGCGCGGACATCATCGCCGTCGACGTGTGCGCTCCGATCAGCAGCAATACCGTGATCCCGCCGGCGACATCGGATGATCTCGCCGAAACCGCTGATCTGATCAAGGGATTGAACCGCCGCATCGTGACCGCCGAGGTCGACGTCCGCGACTTCGGCGCGCTCAAAGCCGCCGTCGACAGCGGTGTGGAGCAACTCGGGCGCCTGGATGTCATCGTCGCCAACGCCGGAATCGGCAACGGCGGCGAGACCCTGGACAAGACCTCCGAAACCGACTGGCAGGACATGATCGACGTCAACCTATCGGGCGTCTGGAAGACCGTCAAAGCCGGTGTGCCCCACCTGATCTCCGGCGGAAACGGCGGATCCATCGTCTTGACCAGCTCAGTGGGCGGCCTCAAGGCCTACCCACACACCGGTCACTACATCGCGGCCAAGCATGGCGTGGTCGGGCTGATGCGCACCTTCGCCGTCGAGTTGGGGCAGCACTTCATCCGGGTCAACTCGGTACATCCCACCAACGTGAACACGCCGCTGTTCATGAACGAGGGAACGATGAAGTTGTTCCGCCCGGACCTGGAGAACCCCGGCCCCGACGACATGGCCGTCGTGGCGCAGCTCATGCACGTGCTGCCGATCGGTTGGGTGGAGCCGGTCGACATCAGCAACGCCGTGCTGTTCCTGGCCTCCGACGAATCCCGTTACGTCACCGGGCTTCCGATGACCGTCGACGCGGGCAGCTGCCTGAAATAAGCCACGTTGACTCTGCGTCCACCAGACACCTCACTCGCACTTCTGCCTGGTGGACGCAGAGTCAACGAGGGATATCGAATTCGACGCGGGCCGCGACCGTCTCGATCGCCTCGCGCAGCACCGCCATCCGGTCGGAGAGCGTGGGCGCAGCCAGCACCGCGTAGCGGTCGGCCTCGCCCATCGGGACCCGGCAGGCCAGCGAGTACAGTCGCTGCACCGGATCCAGCGAGCGCAGCCGGCGGCCGCCCAGCATGGAGTTGCGCCCCGGCATGACCCACCGGCGGCGCGCCATCGCCATCCGCTTGTGCAGCGCGACGATCCGGTCTTCCAGCTCGCGGAACTGACTGTCGCTCACCGCTTCTGCCTCATCGTCGGGCCACACCTCGGCGATCGCGCGCGGATACGGGTCGTCGGCGAGCCACTCGCGCACCCGGATACGCTCCCCGGTCAGGCACCGCAACGCATAACGGCCGCCACCGAGCTCGGCGCAGTGCGTGATGGCAGCCATCGCGCCGACGTCGTTGCGCTGCTCACCCCCGCCCACCTCGCGGCCGCGGGCGATCAGCACCACCCCGAAACGGGGGTCGCCGCTGCGCATCAGGTCGCCGACCAGCACCGTGTAGCGCAGCTCGAAGATCCGCAGCGACAGTTCCTCACCGGGCAGCAGCACCCATTCCAGCGGGAACATCGGCAGCTCCATCAGCCGACCCCTCAGTTGACATCCAGCTCGGCGACCAGCGCATCGACGACCGCGCGCAGGTCGCCGTCGTGCTCCTCGGCGACCCGGCGCTGGCGCTGGTACGACGCGCCCGTCCGGTAGATGTCGGCAACGGAGGCGAGCTCGTCGGCGCAGTTCAGTCGCGCGGCGATCGGCTCCAGCCGGTTGAGCAGATCGTCGAGGTCCTCGGTGACCAAGCGCTCGTTGCTGTCGGCGTCGAGGATGATCTCGGCGTCCAGGCCGTAACGGGCCGCGCGCCACTTGTTCTCCTGCACGTGCCACGGCGGCATGGTGGGCAGGAACTGGTCGGCGTCCAGCCGCCGGTCCAGATCGACGATCAGGCAGTGGGTCAGCGCCACCAGCGCGCCCAATTCGCGAAGATTGGACACCCCGTCGCAGACCCGCACCTCGATGGTGCCCAGACGCGGGGACGGCCTGATGTCCCAACGGATCTCGCTGGTGTCGTCGATGATCCCGGTCTTCTTCTGGTCATAGACGAAGCCTTCGAACTCGGGCCAGGTCTGGAACTGAAACGGCAGCCCCGCCGTTGGCAGCTGCTGGAACATCATCGCCCGGTTGCTGGCGTAACCGGTGTCCTCACCGGCCCACCACGGCGACGACGCCGAGAGCGCCAGCAGGTGCGGGTAGTAGTTGAGCAGTGAGGAGATGATCGGCATGACCTTGCGGGCCGAGGAGATGCCGACGTGTACGTGCACTCCCCAGATCATCATCTGCCGACCCCACCACTGGGTGCGTTTGATCAGCTCGGCGTAGCGCGGAGCGTCGGTCAGTTTCTGCGCCGACCACTGCGCGAACGGGTGGGTGCCGGCACCGAACAGTTCCATCCCCCGGTCGTGCACGATGGGCTGGGTGGCGGCCAGCGTCTGGCGCAGGTCGTCCATCGCCTCACCGGTGTCGGCACAGATGCCGGTGACGAGTTCGACGGTGTTGCGCAGCAATTCGTTGTGCACCCGCGGGTTCTCGCCGATTTCGGCCAGCACGGCACTGGCCTCGTTGCTCAGGTCGCGGGTCTGGGCGTCGACAAGGGCGAACTCCCATTCCACCCCGAGGGTGGGCCGGGCGCAGTGCGCGAACTCGATCCGGGCTTCAGACCGCGAGGAAGCCCAGGTGTGCAACGGGTTATCCGGTGCCGATGACACCACACGCAACCCGCTTGCCGGCGTCTCCGGTGGTCAGCGTGGTCTGGTCCGGGCCGGGAGTGCCGTTGACCTGGGTGTAGCGGTCCGCCGGGATGTTGGCGAAGTTGTCGTCGTCCGCGTGGATGATCAAGGCGGTCTTCTCGCCGGCCAGCAGCTCGTCGCGGGTGAACGCGTCGGTGGTGGTGACCAGCAGCGCGCTGCCGTCGGAGCGCACCTGCAGCGAGGTCAGGTCACCGCTTTGCGGGTGCTCGCTGTGGCCGGGAGCCTGGAAATGCCCACCGGCCGACAGGAAGGCGCCGGGCGCCCCGCCGCCGGGCGGAACCGAGTCGGCTTCGCACTTGCCCACCCCGTGGATGTGCATGCCGTGGAAGCCGGGCGTCAGCACGCCGGGGTTGGTGGTCTGCACGGTGACGGTGGCGAATTCCTTACCGCCGGCCGTGCTGAACTCGAACGTCGCGGTGGCGACCTGACCGCCGTCGGGGGTCGCCAGATGCGCGACGAGGTTGTTGTTGGAGGCGCCCTGCTCGCCCGGCTCGCTCGCGTGGCCGGACGGCGCCGGCGACCCGGTCCAGATGGCCGGCGTGGTGCCCGGCACGTCCGACGGTGGCTCGTTGGGACTGCATGCGGCCACCATCACAAGCGGGGTGGCGAAGACAGCGGCGGCGAGAACTCTGCGGTGACCTGTGACCATGCGAGGAGCTTAACCCGCGACCACCACAATGACGCCCGGTGGCTGCTCGGCGACGTCGGGGATGCGCGGCTCCACCGCAGCGTGCAGCACCCCGGCCACCGCGGTGGCCGAGTCGTGCTCCCCGGGAGCGTCGCCGAAGTAGACGGTGGTCCCGGTGACCTCGGGCAGCTCGAGGTTGCCGACGTCGGTCACGTTCCAGCCGGCTTCGCGCAGCTGGTCGGCGGTGTGCCCGGCCAGTCCGGCCTGCTCGGAGATGTTGTAGACCCGCACGTCGGACTTGTGCGCGGGATGCTCGGGCTTGGCGACCGCCGAACTGGTGGCCGCCGGCTTCGAGGTCGGCGAATGGCCGGTGTCGTCGTCATTGCCCGACGACCCGAGTGCCTGGAACCCGACCAGCAGAAAGATGGTGCCCAAGAACAGCAGCACCATCACCATGGCCCGCAGCGGGAGTCGAGACGAGTCGGGAACGTGGTCGTTCATTGCGTCCACTGTATCCAGGTGCGGGTCATAACCGATAAACGCCCAGCTATCAAGGGTTCCCGCTGATCAGGCGCGTCAGGTGATATCGAAACCGAGACGCCGGGCCGCGCGCGCCTTCTGCCGGCTGGACCGCAGCCTGCGCAACCGCTTGACCAGCATCGGGTCGGCGGCCAGTGCTTCCGGCCGGTCAACGAGGGCGTTGAGCACCTGGTAGTAGCGGGTCGCCGACAGCGCGAACCGCTCCTTGATGGCCTCTTCCTTGGCGCCGGCGTACTTCCACCAGTCCCGTTCGAAGGACAAGATGTCATGTTCGCGGCGACTCAGGCCGTCGGTGGGCTCCGAATCGTCCCCTGAGCGATTCGCTTGCGCCATGGCGCCGTCCATATCGTTTCCTGGACCCTTCCGGAAAGTTTTGTGCTGAACGTTCGTTGCTTTTCGGCGGCGTGTTCTGCGCGATTATTGAATCACGGCAGGTGGTGCGGAACCGGGAGCCCGTCCCGCGAGTCGCCGTGGCCGCTGCACCGGATCGGTGGGGGCCACCAACCCGGCGGTTCCAGCTTCGCCTCTCCTCCGTCGAGCCTCGCTAAACCGCCCACCAACCCGGCGGTTCCAGCTTCGCCTCTCCTCCGTCGAGCCTCGCTAAACCGCCCACCTAAACTTTTCGGTCATGGCCGTCGTACCCATCCGCATTGTGGGCGATCCCGTCCTGCACACCCCGACCACTCCGGTGGCCGTCGCCGAAGACGGCTCGCTGCCAGCCGACCTGGCCGAGTTGATCGACACGATGTACGCGACCATGGACGCCGCCAACGGGGTGGGACTGGCCGCCAATCAGGTCGGGGTGGGGCTGCGGGTGTTCGTCTACGACTGCGCCGACGACCGCCGCTCGACCACCCGGCGCCGCGGCGTGGTGGTCAACCCGGTGCTGGAGACCTCCGAGCGTCCCGAGACCATGCCCGACCCGGACAACGACGACGAAGGCTGCCTGTCGGTGCCCGGTGAATCGTTTCCCACCGGCCGGGCGGAGTGGGCGCGGGTCACCGGCCTGGACGCCGACGGCAACCCGGTCACGCTGGAGGGCACCGGATTGTTCGCCCGGATGCTGCAGCACGAGACCGGGCACTTGGACGGCCTGCTGTATCTGGACATGCTGGTGGGCCGGCACGCCCGCGCGGCGAAGCGGACGGTGAAAGCCAACGGCTGGGGGGTGCCGGGCCTGTCCTGGATGCCCGGGGATGTGCCGGATCCGTTCGGCCACTGACGAACCCGCGATGAGCCCGCCGCCCGAACCGCCTGCGGAACTGCCGGAGGTCGGCGTCCGGGTGAGCCTGCGCTACCTGCGTCCCCCCGGCTCGCAGCCGTCGATGGGCGACGTGGTGGGCCATCTCGTCGAAGCCGGGCCGCTGGTGCGGATCCGTTCCGCGGACGGGGTGATCCACGAGTGCCGGCACGCCGACGTGCTCTATGTGCGCCGGCTGACCGATCGGCCGGTGAAGAATTCGGCGATCCGATCCGTCGAGCACGCCGCCGCCCTGGCCTGGCCTGGCAGCGAGCACCAGTGGCTCGACGGCTGGCTGCTGCGGGCCGGGCCCGGTGCCGACTTGGCCACGAATTCTGCTGTGCCCCTGGACATGTTCGCCCACACCAGCACCATCCCGGAGATCATCGACTGGTATGCCCGACGGGATCTGGAACCGACCCTGGCGGTCCCGGAGCGGCTGCTGCGACTGCCGGAGGACATCCCCGCGCGGCTGGAGACCCGCACCCTGGTGCGCGAGTTGACCGCCGGGACGTTGACCGAGCAGGTGACGCTGACCGACCGGCCCGGCCCGGACTGGCCGGCCGAGGACTCGGTGGGGCCGCTGACCGCGGTGGTCGACGGTGAGCTGATGTTCGCCTGCACACCCGGGGTGGCGGTCGGGCGCGGCGCGGTCACCGAGGCCCCGGACGGCACCCGCTGGTTGGGGGTGACCGCCCTGCGGGTGGCCGAGGACGCGCGCCGGCAGGGCCACGGCCGGGCCATCTGCACTGCCCTACAGGCCTGGGGGACCGACCGCGGCGCGACCCGCGGCTACGCCCAGGTGCCAAGCGGCGACACTGCCGTGTTCGCGTTCTTCGAGGCGATCGGATTCGCCGGTCAGCACCGCACCCGCTACCTCAATGCCGTCGATCTAGGGTGACCACGTGACTGCACTGCGACTGGCCACCTGGAACGTCAACTCCATCCGCACCCGGGTGGACCGGGTGACCGACTGGCTGGCCCGTGCCGACGTCGACGTGCTGGCCATGCAGGAGACCAAGTGCACCGACGCGCAGTTCCCCACGCTGCCGTTTCACGAACTGGGCTACGAGGTGGCCCATGTGGGCCTCAACCAGTGGAACGGGGTGGCGATCGCGTCCCGGGTCGGTCTGGACGACGTGGAGGTCGGATTCCCCGGCCAGCCGGTCTGGGCCAAGCCGGAGGCCGATCCGGCCGTGGAGGCGCGCGCGCTGGGCGCCACCTGCGCCGGGGTGCGGGTGTGGAGCCTGTATGTGCCCAACGGTCGCGCGCTGAACGACCCGCATTACACCTACAAGCTGGAATGGCTTGCCGCGTTGCGCGATACCGCCGAAGGCTGGTTGGCCGACGACCCGTCGGCGCCGATCGCGCTGGTCGGCGACTGGAACATCGCCCCGCAGGACGACGACGTGTGGAGCATGGAGTTCTTCAACGGCGCGACGCACGTCTCCGAGCCGGAGCGCCGGGCGTTTCGGGCGCTGTCCGAGGCGCAATACCTCGATGTGGTGCGGCCGTTCGCCCCCGGCCCGGGCGTCTATACCTACTGGGATTACACCCAGCTGCGGTTCCCCAAGAAGCAGGGCATGCGCATCGATTTCATCCTGGGCTCCCCCGCGCTGGCGACCCGGGTCTCGCACGCCGAGATCGTCCGGGAGGAACGCAAGGGCAAGTCGCCCAGCGACCACGCGCCGGTACTGGTGGACATTCAACGGCCGTGACCGCCCGCAGTTATATGAATTCCTTGTGGATTTCGCGGTGGTCGCCGAATTTCGCTTAGGATGGATCGGGTTAACCAATTTGCTCATTTGAAGGGCAGGGAATAACCATGAACGCCGTCGCAGGGACGGTACGGAAGGTGGCCGGGGCGGCAACCCGCGCGGCGACCATGACCACTGAGGCGGCCGGTGCGATCGGCGGGGCCGCGCTCAACGGGGTGATCGGCGGAGTGAAAGGCGCGGCCAGCGGTGCGCAACGCGGGCTCAGCACCGGCAGCCACTCCACCCCGGCGGCCGCACTGACCCTGGGCGCTCTGGGCGTCTCGGGGTTGATCGAGTGGCCGGTACTGGTGGCAGTAGGCGGCACCGCGCTGGTGCTCAAGCAGCTCAACGGCCGCTCCGAGAACAGCAAGGCCCAGAACACCAAGGCCTCGACAGCGGCACCCTCGAAGCCCTCGGCGAAGGCTCCCTCCGCTGCGGCACGGCCGTTGAAGTCGGTGAAGTCGGGGAAGCCGGCGGGCTCGTCGGCCCCGCGGCGCAGCGGTTCGCAGGCTAAGAAGACCACGGCACGGCAGTCGCGCACCGGCGGCGGCAGCGCTCGCGCGCGCCACTGAGCGGGGCGGAGTGGATTTAGGCCGTGCCATCAGGCACTCTCTTCCGCTGCGTGCGGCGAATTTCGGTGTCCAACTCACCTCCACGCTGATCGATGCGTCGGTGCAGACCGCGACCGGCATAGCCGGAGCGGTCATTCCCAACGGCGAGGCCGGGTGGTCGCTGTCCCGGCGGTGCTTCCGCGGCGAGCAGCGGGCCTGGGTCGAGGTGCGCGGGCTCGACGGAGCCGACGGAGCCGAGCTGGCGACCGCCGTGCTCAGCGCGGCGCGCGCGCTGCCCGGGGTCACCTCGGTCCGGTTGAACCACCCGCTGTCCCGGCTGGTCGTCGGCCTGGACTCGTCCGGCGGCAACGACGTGGTGTCGTTGCGCGAGCTGTGCCGGGTCGTCGCCGACATCGAAAACCAGTACCGTCGGCTGGCCCACCGCGGCCGCCCGCCGGCGAGCCTGCCCGGTGACGGCATGACGCAGGCGCTGCGCGCGTTGACCGTCGGCGCCAACGTCGCCGGTTTGGGTTTGGCGACGGTCGGCCGGCTGCTGCGGTTGCCGGTGCTGCCGCTGGGCCTGGAAGCCGGGGTCATCGTCGTCGACTACCAGCCGCGGCTACGCCGACTGCTCGAGGACAGCCTCGGCAAGCAGGCCACCGACGCCCTGCTGTCGCTGGCCGGTGCGGGCGTGCACACCCTCAACCAGGCACCCACCGCGCTGGCGGTGGATCTGTCGATGGAGGCGATGCGCGCCGGGGAGGAACTCGCAGCGGCGCGGGCCTGGCGCCGCCGCGAGCCCGAGCTCGCCGACTACGCCGACCATCCGCCGGTGGCCATCCCGCCGCGGCCGGTGCCGCGGCCGCCGGGTCCGGTCGAACGCCATCTGACCCGCAGCGCCGTTGCCCAAGCCGTCGGGGCCGGCGTGATCGGCGCGGTGACGCGCAGTCCCGACCTGGCCGGCACCGCTGCCGCGGTGACCGCCCCGAAGGGCACCCGCACCGCGCGCGAGTCGTTCGCCGCGACCCTGGGCCGCGGTCTGGCCGACCAGCACGGCGTGGTGGTGCTGCGCCCGGGCAGCCTGCGTGAGCTCGACCGCATCGACACCGTGATCATCGACCCCCGGGTGCTCTGCGGCGAGAACCTGCGGGTGATGCAGGTGCGCGGCGCCGACGACGACGAGCTGCGCGCCGTGTGGGCGCAGGCCCTGGCCCGGCTGGGCGATCCCGAACTCACCCCGGGCTGGCACCGGATCGGTCCGCGCCCCGGCGTGCGGGCGTCGTTCCAGCCCGCGCTGCTGCCGCTGGCCGCCGCGGTGGTCACCGAGGCCCGGCACGCCGACGTCGAGGTGATCTCGGTCGAGGTCGAGGCGCTCGGCGAGCTGCGGCCGATCTTCGATGAGATCCGTCCGCTGGACGGCGCATCGATCGATGAGGCGCTGGCCGCCGCGGTGACCGCCTACCAAGCCGACGGTCACGACGTCGCGGTGCTCTCGACGGCCGCCGTCGACGCGCTCGCGGCGGCCGACGTGGCACTGGGCATGCTGCCGGGGCAGGGCAGCCCGCCGTGGTGCGCCGACGTGTTGCTGACCGACCTGGCCGCGGCGTGGCGGATGCTGCACGCGTTGCCCGCGGCCCGGTCCGCCAGCCGCCGTGGTGTCGAGATCGCCACCGGCGCTTCGACATTGGGCGCACTGCTGATGCTTCCCGGGGTGCGTGGCCGCGGTCCCGGTCCGGTGACCACCGGTGCGGCGGCCGGCGCGCTTTCGGGTTACTGGCTGGCCCGGCGCGCGGTGGACGCCGCGATGCCGCGTCCGGCTGCGGTGCACGAGTGGCACGCCATGTCGATCGAACAGGTGCGGGCGGTGCTCCCGCCGCCGGACCAGGAGATGCCGGCCGAGACCCACCACGCACCCGCCGCCGCGGCCGCACTGGCGGCCGTCGATCTGGCCCGCCGCGGCGCCCAGCGCACCGCGCCGCCGAAACTGTTCTGGCAGTTCGCCCAGGCGGTCCGCAGTGAACTGTCCGACCCGATCACCCCGGTGCTGGCGCTGGGGGCCGCGGCCAGCGCGGTGCTGGGCTCACCGGTCGACGCGATCCTGGTCGGCTCGGTGGTCAGCGGCAACGCGGTGCTGGCCGCCGCGCAGCGACTGGTGGCCGAACGCCGACTCAATGTCCTGCTCAATGAGCAGGTGGCACCGGCCCGCAAGGTGATCCTGGGCGCCACGGCCGACGACCGGACCTACTGCGACGTGGTCGCCGAAGATCTGCGTCCCGGTGAGCTGATCGAGGTGCGGTCCCACGAGGTGGTGCCCGCCGACGGGCGGCTGATCGACGCGGACGACCTGGAAGTCGACGAGTCCTCGCTGACCGGCGAATCCCTGTCGGTGGTCAAGCAGGTCGAGGCGACTCCGGGCGCGGATCTGGCGGAACGCGAGTGCATGGTCTACGCCGGCACCACCGTCATCACCGGCACGGCGCTGGCGCTGGTGACCGCGGCCGGCGCTGACACCTACAGTCGCCGGGCCGCCGACCTGGTCGCCGGTGAGCAGTCGGCGGTCGGCCTGCAGCACCAGTTGAGCCTGCTGACCAGCAGGGCGTGGCGGATCAGCCTGGCCGGCGGTGCGCTGGTGACCGGGCTGGGCATGCTCCGGCGCACCGGGCTGCGCCAGTCGGTGGCCTCCGGCATCGCGATCGCCGTCGCGGCGATCCCGGAAGGACTGCCCCTGGTGGCGACCCTGGCGCAGCAGGCGTCGGCTCGCCGATTGACCAAATCCGGTGTCCTGGTGCGGGTTCCGCGTTCGGTGGAGGCGCTCGGCCGCGTCGACGTGGTGTGCTTCGACAAGACCGGGACACTGAGCCAGAACCGGCTGCGGGTGACCGAGGTGAAACCCGCGCCGGGTTACTCGCCCGACCAGGTGTTGACGTTCGCCGCGCAGGCCGCGCCGGCGACCAACGGCCGGCAGGTGCACGCCACCGACGCCGCCATCGTCGAGGCCGCGGTGGCCGCCGAAGTGGTCGATACCGATCGCGGGGAAGTCGCCCACCTGCCGTTCCGGTCCGGCCGCAGTTACTCGGCGTCGGTCGACGGCGCCGAGCTGTCGGTCAAGGGTGCCCCCGAGGTGGTCGGCCCCGCCTGCGGCGGGGACCCGGCGATCCGCCGAACGGTGCTGGAGATGGCCGGCGAAGGCCTGCGGGTGATCGCGGTCGCCCGCCGGCGCCTCGGCCCCGAACAGGTGGCGGCCCTCGGCGAGGACCCGGATCCGGAGGACATCGCCGAATACTGTGGTGCCGGACTGACGTTCGTCGGCCTGCTGGGTATCGCCGACACCCCGCGCCCGGAAGCCGCCGAGCTGTTGGCCGAGCTGGACCGCCGCGGGATCCCGGTGCGGCTGATCACCGGCGACCACCCGGTCACCGCGACCGCGATCGCCCGGGAGATGGGCCTGGCCGTCAGCGCCGACCAGGTGATCAGCGGCGCCGACTGGGATGGGTTGTCGCGCAAGGGCCAAGAGCATGCGGTGACCGAGAAGGTGGTATTCGCCCGAATGTCGCCGGAGAACAAGGTTCAGGTGGTCCAGACCCTGGAGCGCACCGGCAAGGTGTCGGCGATGGTCGGCGACGGCGCCAATGACGCGGCCGCGATCCGGGCGGCCACCGTGGGCCTCGCCGTCGTCGCGCACGGCAGCGAATCGGCGAGCACCGCGGCGGACGTGGTGCTGGTCGGCGGTCGGGTGCATGCGCTGGTGGACGCCCTGGACGAGGGCCGCGAACTGTGGCAGCGGGTGCAGGCAGCGGTGGCGGTGCTGTTGGGCGGCAACGCCGGCGAGGTGGCGTTCGCGATCATCGGCAGTGCGATCACCGGCCGCTCGCCGCTGAATGCCCGCCAGCTGCTGCTGGTGAACATGCTCACCGATGCGCTGCCGGCCACCGCGCTGGCGGTCAGCGAGCTCAGTGACTCCGCCGCGTCGGCGGCTCGTGGGCCGGATCCCGACGCGCTGTGGCGCGCGGTCGCCGTGCGCGGCGTGACCACGGCGTCGTCGGCGGTCGGCGCCTGGGCACTGGCGTCGGTCACCGGGCGTCAGCAGCGGGCGTCGACCGTCGCCCTGGTGTCGCTGGTGGCCGCCCAGCTCGGCCAGACGCTGCTGGACTCCCACGACCCGCTGGTGGTGCTCACCGCGGTCGGATCGCTCGGCGCGATGGGAACGTTGATCACCATTCCCGGTGTCAGTCAGCTGCTGGGCTGCACCCCGCTGGGCCCGCTGGGTTGGGCCCAGGCGTTGGGTACGGCGACGGTCGCCACCGTCGGCGCGGCCGTGGTGCCCAAGCTGGTGTCCGGGTGGCAGGACATCGCGGACAAGCCCACCGAGTTCATCGTTCCGGGGCCGCGCCGGCCCGACGGCACCGCGGTGTCCAACGGCCGCCCCGCGCCGCACCTGCGGCTTGTGCACAATGGGGACACCGGCTCTCGTCGCGGAACGGCCGCGGCCCGATCATCCGGCGACCCGTCGCCACCAGGAGGCTCATGATGGCGGACAAGCCGCGGCGCAGCACTTCTCAAAAAGAAGCGGTGGCCCATATCCGCGAGGCGGAGGGTTTCGCGGTCGAGTTGCCGCTGGTCGGAAAGGTGACGGTGCCGCGTCCCGAGCAGCTGGCCTACTACGGGGGGCTGGCGCTGCTGGCCGCCTTCGAGATCATCGACTGGCCGGTTGCCGTTGCGGTGGCTGCCGGCCACATTCTGGCCAGCAACCACCGCAGCGAGGTACTCGAGCAACTCGGCGAGGCCCTCGAGGACGTCTAGAGCGACCTCAGTTGTTGACGGTCAGCACACCGACGCGCCACAGGAGTGCGTACATCTGGTTCAGCGGACCGCTGAGCAACCGGGTGGCCATGTCGACCACCGGGTCTGAGGCAGGCGCGGCGGGCGCGCTCCGGCGGGCGTCCAGCTTGGTCGGCGTGCTGATGGCGCGCGGGGCCGGAGCCGTGATGTCGGTGTAAGCGATTGCAACCATGATGATGGCCTCCTAGTCGCGTAACGGTGCTACGCGCCCAGCGAGGAGCTCAGGATTTTTGCTCAGCTGGAGGCGGTATGCGACCGTTCGGATGGGGACGGAACAGACGTCAGATATCGGCTCGGACTATCACCGGAACTCATTCGTCCCTCACCTCCTCTCGGTCGCGGGCACGCGCTGGCGTGCCGGTTTCACCGTATGCTCATGGAGGCAGCTCCGACGATTGTCGGACGACCGCACCCCTCTCGTCAGAGCTTCGGCACTACACGGCGTGTCCATTTCTGGAAGCCACTTGGGCTCAACCCTTAAGCCGGGAGGAGCTGTCCTGACCCGGGGCGTCTTTCGACGTTCGGGGTCAGTGGCCTGTGTCCGTGCAGACGCCTCACCTAACGAGGTGCTTGCGTGGTCCATAGTGCATCACGCGCGAGCCCGGGTCAACTCCCTGAATGTCGGGCGTGTCGGACGCCCCTGACCTGCCCGAATGCGCTTGTACGGCGAGCATTCACGCCGCCGTGCGGTCCGACACGTTCACCGGCTCGACCGCATACCGCCCCGGTGCCAGCCAGGAGGTCAGCGCGCCGAGCACCATCATCACCGCGGCGGCGGCGAACACCACCTCCAGCCCGGTGTGGAACGGCCCGGAGATGAGCTGGGGGAAGAAGCTGTGTCCGGTCAGCGCCTGGGCATCGACGCCGGGATGGTCCAGGGCGCCGGAGGGTCCCAGCAACTCGGCGATCGGGTTGTAGCCCAGAAACGCCGCGAACAGGCTGCCCACCGGCGGCGTGTTGGCCACCTGGTCGGCCACCGCGGCCGACACGCCCTGCTGCTGCAGCCCGGCGCCCATCGCCGCGGGCAGCGTGTTGGCCAGCCCGATCACCATCAGCGAGAAGAAGACGCCGATCGACAGCGACGTGCCGGCGTTGAAGAACGTGGCCCGCACGCCCGACGCCGCCCCGCGCTGATCGGCTGGGACGCTGGACATGACCACGGCGCTGTTGGGTGCGGTGAAGATCCCGCCGCCCAGCCCGTTGAGGAACACCAGCGCCGCGAACATCCGATAGTCGAAGTCGACCGGCAGCATCATCAGTGCCACGAAGGTCGCCGCCATCAGCACCATGCCGCCGACCGCGAACGGCCGGGCACCGTGCCGGTCCGACAGCGACCCGGCCACCGGTCCGGCCAGCAGGAACCCGGCCGTCATCGGCAGCAGATAGATCCCCGACCACAGCGGGGTGGATTCGAAGCTGTAGCCGTGCAACGGCAACCAGATGCCCTGCAGCCAGATGATCAGCATGAACTGCAGCCCGCCGCGCCCGATCGCCGACATCAGGCCCGCCACGTTGGCCATGCCGAAGGCCGGGATCAAAAACAGCCGCACATCGAGCAGCGGGGCGGCCACCCGCAGTTCGATGACGCAGAACAGCACCAGTAGCGCCACCCCCAGCGCCAGTGCGCCCAGCACCGCGGGGCTGGTCCAGCTGGTGGGCGAATTCCCGTGCGGCTGAATGCTGTAGGTGATCGCGGTCAGCAGCACGGTCAGGCCCAGGCCCAGCGTCACGGTGCCGGCCCAGTCCAGCTTGGCCGGTGCCCGCTCACCGAGTTCGTGCAGTGAGCGCACCGACCAGATGGTGCCCAGCACCCCGATCGGCACGCCGGCCCAGAACACCGCCCGCCAATCCCATTCCGAGAGCAGCCCGCCGAGCAGCAGGCCGACGAAGGACCCGGCGACCGCCGCCACCTGGTTGACGCCCAGCGCCATGCCGCGTTGATTGGCCGGGAAGGCATCGGTGAGGATCGCCGACGACGACGCGAACAGCATCGCCCCGCCGACTCCTTGCACCACGCGCCAGCCGATCAGCCACTGCGCGCCGGGGCCCAGGTCGAACGGGTCGATCGACAGCGCGATCGCCGCGACCGTGAACACCACGAAGCCGGCGTTGTAAATGCGAACTCGGCCGAACATGTCGCCGAGCCGGCCGAAGAAGACCACCAGCACCGCCCCGACCAGCAGGTAGCCCATCAGCATCCACAGCAGGTAGCTGACGTTCGCCGGGTCCAGCGGGTTCAGGCCGATGCCGCGGAAGATCGCCGGCAGCGAGATCAGCACGATCGAGCCGTTGATGGTGGCCAGCAGCACGCCCAGCGTGGTGTTGGACAGCGCGATCCACTTGTAGCGCGGGTGGTCGCGGTCGTAGCGCCGCCGGCGACGGGCGGTGGCGACCGCGCCGGGATCGAGATCTGCCCTCTCGATCTGCGCCGTCATCTAAGTCACCACGTCTTTCGTTAAGCCAAGGCACATATATTAGCTATGCAAAGGATCGGATGCCTAATCTGCGTCTGACGGACCCTGGTCAGCGCCTTACGCCAGCTGCCGCGCTGCGATAGCGTGGCAGTGCAGTAATGGCAGTGCAGAAATCCACACCGCGGGAGCGCAACCAGTGCGCTGAGAGGACGGCCGGGGCCGTCGACCGTACGAACCTGACCGGGTAATGCCGGCAAGGGAGAGGAACAAACATGACCGATGTAGCCGTCGAGCCGCAGGTGACCACCGGGCCCATCCCCTACAGCGAGAAGGTCTACCGCGAGATCGAAGCCCCCGGTGGCGTGGCGATGAAGGTGCCGTTCCGCCGGGTGAATCTGACCAACGGCGAGCACTTCGACCTCTACGACACGTCCGGCCCCTACACCGACAGCGACGCGGTGATCGACCTGCACCGCGGCCTGCCGGCCCGCCCCGGCGTGGTGCGCGACCGCGGCACCCAGCTTCAGCGCGCACAGGCCGGTGAGATCACCGCCGAGATGGCGTTCATCGCCGCCCGCGAGGGTTTCCCCGCCGAGCTGGTGCGCGACGAAGTGGCCCGGGGCCGCGCGGTGATCCCCGCGAACCACAACCACCCCGAGCTGGAGCCGATGATCATCGGCAAGGCGTTCAAGGTGAAGATCAACGCCAATATCGGCAACTCCGCGGTGACCAGCTCGATCGGCGAAGAGGTCGACAAGATGGTGTGGGCGACCCGTTGGGGCGCCGACAACATCATGGACCTGTCGACCGGCAAGGACATCCACGAGACCCGGGAGTGGATCCTGCGCAACTCCCCGGTGCCGGTCGGCACGGTGCCGATCTACCAGGCGCTGGAGAAGGTCAACGGCGACCCGACGAAGCTGACCTGGGAGCTGTACCGCGACACCGTGATCGAGCAGTGCGAGCAGGGCGTGGACTACATGACCGTGCACGCCGGGGTGCTGTTGCGCTATGTGCCGCTGACCGCCAAGCGGGTCACCGGCATCGTGTCGCGCGGCGGCTCGATCATGGCGTCGTGGTGCCTGTCGCGGCACCAGGAATCGTTCCTCTACACCAACTTCGAAGAGCTCGCCGACATCCTGGCCAGCTATGACGTCACCTTCTCGCTCGGCGACGGGCTGCGGCCCGGTTCGATCGCGGACGCCAATGACGAGGCCCAGTTCGCCGAGTTGCGCACTCTGGGCGAGCTGACCAAGATCGCCAAATCCCGTGGCGCCCAAGTGATGATCGAGGGCCCGGGCCACGTTCCGATGCACAAGATCGTCGAGAACGTGCGCTTGGAGGAGGAGTGGTGCGACGAGGCGCCGTTCTACACCCTCGGGCCGCTGGCCACCGACATCGCACCGGCCTACGACCACATCACCTCGGCGATCGGGGCGGCGATCATCGCCCAGGCCGGCACCGCGATGCTGTGCTACGTGACGCCCAAGGAGCACCTGGGCCTGCCGGACCGCAAGGACGTCAAGGACGGCGTGATCGCCTACAAGATCGCCGCACACGCCGCCGACCTGGCGAAGGGGCACCCGCACGCGCAGGACCGCGACAACGCATTGTCCAAGGCGCGCTTCGAGTTCCGCTGGTATGACCAGTTCGCCCTGTCCCTGGACCCGGACACCGCACGCGAATACCACGACGAGACGCTGCCCGCCGAGCCGGCCAAGTCCGCACACTTCTGCTCGATGTGCGGGCCGAAGTTCTGCTCGATGCGGATCAGCCAGGACGTGCGCGACTACGCGGACGAACACGGGTTGCACACCCAGGAGGACATCGACGCCGCGATCCAGAAGGGCATGGACGAGAAGTCCGCCGAGTTCGCCGACCACGGCAACCGGGTGTATCTGCCCATCTCCTCCTAGTGGAGTTCCTGCCGCTGGCCCCGCCCGGATCGACCCCGGCGCGGGTGCTCACCATCGCCGGGTCGGATTCCGGTGGCGGCGCGGGCATTCAGGCCGACATGCGCACCTGCGCACTGCTCGGTGTGCATGCCTGCGTCGCGGTCACAGCGGTGACGGTGCAGAACACGGTGGGCGTCAAGAGCTTTCACGAGGTGCCTACCGCCACCGTCGCCGCCCAGATCGAAGCGGTGGCGCCCGACATCGGGATCCAGGCCGCCAAGACCGGGATGCTGGCGTCGGCGCAGATCATCGGACGCGTGGCCGCGACCTGGCGTGATCTCAGGCTGACGGTGCCGCTGGTGGTCGATCCGGTTTCGGCGTCCATGCACGGTGATGCACTGCTGGCGACATCGGCCCTGGATGCGCTGCGCGACACACTGTTTCCGCTGGCCACCCTGGTGACACCGAACCTGCACGAGGTTCGGCTGCTGGTCGGCATCGAGGTGGTCGACGCCGAATCCCAGCGGGCGGCGGCCCGGGCGCTGCACGCTCTGGGACCGCGGTGGGTGCTGGTCAAAGGCGGGCACTTGCCGTCGGCGCAGCACAGCCCCGATCTGTTGTACGACGGCAACCACTTTCAGGAGCTCCCCGGCCCCCGGGTGGCCACTGGCGACGACCACGGGGCCGGCGACACGCTCGCCGCGGCGACCGCGTGCGCTCTGGCCCACGGGTTTTCGGTTCCCGACGCGGTGGCGTTCGCCAAGCGCTGGGTGACCGAGTGCCTGCGCGCCGCCTACCCGCTGGGCCACGGGCACGGTCCGGTCTCTCCGCTGTTCCGGTTGTCGCGGTGATCCTCGACGAGATCGCCGGCGTCGCTCACGAACCCGGCGGCACCCCGCACGGGGTGGTGCTGCTGGCCCACGGCGCCGGCGGCAACCGGGATTCGCCCATGCTGCAACGGTTATGCGACGAGTGGGCGCGGCGCGGCTTCCTGGCGATCCGCTACGACCTGCCGTTTCGGCGGCGCCGGCCCAAGGGCCCGCCGTCGGGGTCGGGTGCCGGCGACCGCGACGGCATCACCGCGGCGATCGGGTATGCCCGCGGTCTGGCCGGCGGTCCGCTGATTGCCGGCGGGCACTCCTACGGCGGCCGGCAGACCTCGATGGTGGTGGCGGCCGGGGGCGCCCCGGTGGACCTGTTGGCGTTGTTCTCCTACCCGCTGCACCCGCCCGGCAAGCCCGAACGCCCCCGCACCGAACATCTGCCCGATATCGGCGTGCCCACGGTGTTCACCCACGGCACCTCGGATCCCTTCGGAACGCCCGCCGAGATCCAGGCGGCCGCCGCGCTGGTCCCGGCGCCGCACCAGGTCGTCGAGATCACCGGCGCCCGGCACGACCTGGCGTCGAAGACACTCGATGTGCCGGCGCTGGCCGTCGACGCCGCGCTGCGGCTATTGGGCTGACTCCCCTCGGCCGCGCCGCTTGACGACTTCCGCGGCGATGTCGGCGATCCTGATGTTGGTGTCCTGGGAGATGCGGCGCAGCAGGTTGAAGGCTTCTGGCTCGGAGAGGTCGTTGAGCACCATCAGCATGCCGATCGCCTTGCCGATCTCCCGGTTGCTGGCCAGCCCGCGTTGCAGGGTGTCCACCTCTTCGCCGCGGACCGCCGCGCCGATCGCGATCGTGGCGAAAGCGGCCAGGACGACCGCACTTTCGGCGGCCGCGGTGTCGAACGCGCCAGGTGTGTCGGAGAACAGGTTCAGCGCACCTGCCTTGCGGCCTTCAACCAGCAGCCGGAATCCCATCGCGCCGCGCACCGGTGTCTCGCCGACGATCCGGGCGGCCAGCGCCGGCCACTGGCTGTCGGCAGTCAGGTCGGGGTCGATCTGGGCTGCTTCGTCCTCGATGGCATCCAGGCAGGGCCCCTCACCGACGGCTATCTCCAGTTTGTCGATCGTGGCCGCCACCGCGTCGCTCGCCGCGGCGTTGCCGTAGCCGTCGCCGCGGCGCACCATCACGCTCGCGTGGTCGCATCCGGGCACCATCAGCGTCGCCGCCGCGCAGATCGCCGCGTACACCTCGTCGAGGCTGGAAGACTGGTACACGATGTTCGCCAACGCGGTGAACACCGTGGCCGGATCGGCCATCGGATCGGTCATGACTGCCTTCCGTCCTTGCGGTCACGAGCTGCGGATACTCCGCCAGTGTGCCCGCCCGCGTGCCTGCCCGGTGAGCTTCGCTGGTTACTGGCGAGTCAGGTACCGTGATTTTCATGAGTACGGAGCGCTTCGACGTCGTCATCGTGGGTGCGGGTTTCGGCGGGATGGGCGCGGCGATCGAGCTCAAGAAGCTCGGCTACGACAACATCGTCCTGCTCGAACGCGAGGACGAGCTGGGCGGGACGTGGCACGTCAACCGCTACCCCGGACTGGCCGTCGACATCCCCTCGACCACCTACTCCTACTGGTTCGAGCCCAATCCGCACTGGACGCGGCTGTTCGCCACCGGGTCGGAACTCAAGCGCTACGCCGAGCACGTCGCCGATAAGTACGACGTGCGCCGGCACATGCGGTTCAACACATGCGTGGACGGCGCCCGCTGGGATGAGGAGGCCCAGCACTGGCAGGTGAACCTGGCCGATGGCACCACCCTGAGCGCCCGCTACCTGATCACCGCGACCGGGTTCCTGTCGCAGCCGCACACCCCGGACATCCCCGGCATCGCCGAATTCGCCGGCAAGGTGGTGCACACCACCGCCTGGGATGCTCAGCACGACTTCACCGGCCGACGGGTTGGCCTGATCGGCACCGGCGCCACCGCGGTGCAGCTGATCCCGGAGCTGGCCAAGACCGTCGCCGACCTGACGGTGTACCAGCGCACGCCGATCTGGGTGGCGCCCAAGCTGGACTTCGGGATCTCGCCGGCCGTGCGGCGCCTGTTCGCCCGGGTGCCGCTCACGCAGCGGGCGGTGCGGTTTGTGACCGATGGGCTGCTGGGGTTCATGACGTTCGTCGGGATCCTCAACTTCCCCTATTTCCGCCGGCTGTCGATCGGCGCGATGGACCTGTGCAAGATCCACCGGTTCATCTCGATCCGGGACAAGGAGCTGCGGGCCAAGCTCACCCCGAACTACGACATCGGCTGCAAACGGCCCAGCTGGTCCAACGACTACTACCGCACCTTCAACCAGGCGCACGTGCACCTGGAGACGGCCGGGATCGATCACATCGAGCCGGACGGCATCGTGACCCTCGACGGACGCAAGAGCGAGATCGACACGCTGGTGCTGGCCACCGGTTTCGACATGTGGGAGGCCAACTTCCCGGCGATCGAGATCGTCGGACGCGACGGGCGCAATCTGGGTAAATGGTGGCGGGAAAACCGGTTCCAGGCCTACCAGGGGGTCTCGATCCCGGCCTTCCCGAACTTCCTGAGCCTGGCGAGCCCCTATGCGTTCTGCGGCCTGTCGTTCTTCAACACGATGGAATACCAGATGCGCCACATGGGCCGGTTGTTCGGCGAACTGCAGCGCCGCGGCGCGACGACCTTCGAGGTCACCGAGGCCGCCAACACCCGCTTCCTCGACGAGATGACCAAGCGGCTGGACCGCTCGGTGTTCTACGCGGGCGACTGTGCCACCTCACGGTCCTACTACTTCAACCCCAGCGGCGAAGCGTCGCTGCTGCGGCCCACCTCGGTGCGCAACGCGGTGCGCGACGGCTCGCGGTTCCCGCTGGAGGACTACCAGCTCGCCTGAGCCAGAGAAATCGTCAGGCGTCCGCCGGGCCCAGCAGAATGGACTCCATCAGGACGCGCAGGCAGGCCTGCGCGTAACCCGGCCCGCCGGGGTCGGCGTCCTCGCCGAGCTTGGCCGCGCGCTCCCGAGCCACCCGGGCCATGTCGTCGAGCAGTACCGACAACGCGTGCACCAGGAACCTGGCGTGGTCGCTGTCCAGTCCGGGCCGCACCATGATCAGCGGCTTGGCCCAGGTGTCCATGAACCCGCGCTCGGAATCCCGGAGCAGTTCCCGCTCGGCCGATGCCAGGTTGACCCGCTCGGTGTCGTAGACGGCGGCCAGCTCGGGATTGGCGAACACGGTGGCCACCCACGCCTCGACCAGACGGGCCAGGGCCTCGCGCGGGTCGGCGAACACACTGGCGACGGCCGACATCTCCCCGGCGATCCGGTCCATGGCGCGCTGCAGACCGGTCGTCAAGATGTCGGCTTTGCTGGAGAAGTAGCGGTATACCCCGGATGCCGGGACGCCAACGGCGTCGGCGACCTCGGTGACACTGGTCTCGGCGTAGCCCTGTTTGCCGAACAGCAGGATCGCCGCGTGCAGCAGGGCCTCATACGGTCCGGCGTCCGGCGTGAAGATGCGCCATACCGCCGGCCGGTTGACTCCGACGTCTTCGGGCTTGGGCAGTTGGGCGGCCGCCACCGCGCGCGCAGCCTCGCTGAGCAGTGGCCGGACCTCTTCGTCGGGGAGCCGCAGCCGGTGGCCGAGGATGCTTCCGGAGAGGCTGAGCAGGCTCGATGACAAGGTCCAGCATTCGGGGGAGGTCAGCTCCGGGCGCAGCGCGACGAGTGGACGTTGAATGCGCCGATGGACCGTGCGCATCTGCGCCATCAACTTGGCCTGATCGTCGGGCTGCAGATAGCGGCCCTGCCACCGGTACAACCCGCCGATCTCGCGGTCACCGATCCCCGAGGTGATCAGCGCGTCGAAGGCCTGGTCAAGTACCGCCGCGGCGTCGCGCTCCAGCTCGGCGTCGGGGACGTCGTCGAGGAAGGCGGTGCAGTCAACCAGCTGCTGGCCGAGCGTACCGACGACGACGGCGAACATCTGGTATTTGCTGGGGTAGTGCCGGTACAGAGCAGGCGCGGAAATCCCAACTCTGGTGGCGATCGCCTCCATGCTGGTCGCGTGATAGCCCTGCGCACTGAACGCTTCCGCCGCCGCACGGGTGATCTGTGCTTTGCGGTCCTTGGGGCGCCGTCGGATGCGCGCGCCCGGGCGTTCGGCCGGGTCGTTCGTGGCACCAAGCGTGATAATCACCTCATAACTTCCGTTATCTAAAGCGCCATTCTTAACACATCTGGGTGAACAGTGAGCGCAAGGTGCTCCGCTTGGGGCCCGTCGGGTCGCAACCGCTAGGGGACCAGCGGCACCCGGTGGCGGGCGTCGCGAAGCGGAACGCCGTTCGGGCCTCCGAGGGACTGCGCGTAGTTGGCCACCGCAAACGCGACCGCGGGACCGGTGAGCGCCAGGGCCTGCCGGTCGATTTTGTCGAAGGTGTCACGGGGACCGCGATAGTTCGGGTCGAACGCGGTCCCGGGTTCCCCGCCCCACAGCCGGGCCTGCGCGGTGGTCTTGGGCTGCGATGCCCCGGTGGTGATCCCGCCGATCGGAACGCCGGCCATCACGAACGGGCTGTAATCGTGGTCGCTGCTCAGCGGCATGTCGGCGGGCC
Source organism: Mycolicibacter sinensis (assembly GCF_001673565.1). GTDB lineage: Bacteria > Actinomycetota > Actinomycetes > Mycobacteriales > Mycobacteriaceae > Mycobacterium > Mycobacterium sinense_C. The sequence goes on along the minus strand of NZ_LZMF01000026.1, from coordinate 14,023 downwards.
GCACACCCGCCAGATTGAGGTAGCCGGCCAGGGTGCGTTCCACCCCGGCGGAGCCATCGGGGACGTCGCCGGCGGCGAAATCGCGGCTCGGCAGCGCCGACTGGTCGCCGTCGTAGGTGAAGTAACCGGCATTCGGCGAGGCGAGCATGTCGACGTCGAGGTAGACCGCGATGTCGTTGAGCGCCTCGCGGTCGAGTCCGAAAACGTAGTCGGTGGACCCGCCGAGCTGTGGTTCTTCTCCGGCCCAGAAGGCGCCCCAGAACGCGAACCGCACCGCGTTGGTCACCGCGGGCGACGGTCCCAGCTGCAGGGCGGTCTCCAGCACCGCGGCCACTCCGGAGCCGTTGTCGTTGATTCCCGACCCGCCCGGTGCGCTGTCCAGGTGCGCACCGACCATCACGACGTCATCCGCGGAGCCGGTTTTGGTCTGCGCCAAGATGTTGCGTGAGGTGATCTTGACGGTGGTGGCGTCGAGCACGAGCCGCACCGCGCCGGTGGCGCGGCGTAGCGCGTGCTCCCCGTCGCGACCGGTCACCGCGACCGGCATCGTGAGCTGCTCGTAGTAGTCCGGTGGAAACAGCCCGGCAGGCGCGCCGTTGCGGCTGGGCGGGCTGACCACGATCAGTGCGGCGGCACCGCGCTGCAGCGCAGCGTCCTGCTTGGCCACCACCGAACAACCGGCGTCGCTGACCACGGCGATGCCCCCGCGCGGCACCCCGGCCGGATAGTCGGCCGCCGCACACCCGGTCGATTGGGTCGGGCGGATTACCGGGCCGCGCACGCCGCCGGGCGGGGTGCGCACCAGCAGCGAGGCCTGGTCGACGGCGTAGCCGGTTGCGCCCACGGTCAAGGTCGGCTTGCCCGGCGAGGTGGTGTCCAGCCGGGTGAGCTCCGGCGTCTGCACGTCGAAGCCCTTGTCCCGCAAGGCGTTGACCACATAGTCCGCGCTGGCGTCGAAGCCTGGCGTGCCGTCAGCCCGGTTATGTCGGTGTGCGTCGGCGATCTCCTGGAATCGCTGCAGGTGCGACAGCATCGCCTCGAGCGTGACCTGACCGGCCAGCCGGTCCGGCAGCGGCGGCCCGGCGGGCTCCGGCGAGCAGCCCGCCAGCACGGCGGTTGCCACCAGCAGGGCGCCCGCCGAACGGATCACGGCGTGCTGACGACGTGGCGGGTGCGATCGTCGCGTACCGGAACTCCGTTGCGGCCGCTGAGATCCTGCGCGTAGAGCCCGACGGCGTAGGGGACGCCCCGGCCATTGACGGCCAACTCGTCGCGGTCGATGTTGTCGATGGTGTCGCCCTTTTGGTGGTAATTCGGGTCGAACGGCTCATCGGCGGCACCTCCCCACAGCTTGGCCTCTTCGGGCGACTTCTTCACTTCAGCACCGGAGAACAGGCCGCCGGAAGGGATGCCGGCCTGGGTGAACCCGTCGTAGTCGGAGCGACCGTCGAACGAGGTGTCGCGCGGTTCCTTGCCGACCGACTTGAGGTAGTCGACCAGGGTGCGCTCGATGCCGGCCGAGCCTTCGGGCACCACCGGCTGACCGCGCTTATCGGGCGCCAGCGACTGGTCGCCGTCGTAGGTGAAATAGCCCGGGTTCGGCGAGCCGAGCATGTCGAAGTTCAGATACAGCGCGACGTTCTTGAGCTGCTCGGCGTCGAGCGACTCGACGTACTTCCTCGAGCCGATCAGGCCGAGCTCTTCGGCGCCCCAGAACCCGAACCGCACCGCGTTCTGCACCTGCGGCGAATCACCAAGCTGCAGCGCGGTTTCCAGCACCGCGGCCACCCCGGAGCCGTTGTCGTTGATACCGGGCCCCTCCGGGACGCTGTCCAGGTGGGCGCCGAGCATCACCACGTTCTCGGTCGATCCGGTCTTGGTCTGGGCGATCACGTTGCGCGCCGGGATCTCGTCGGTGTGCGCATCGAGTTTGACGGTCATGGCGCCGTGCCCGCCGCGCAGCATCGCGCCGTCGGCCTTGGTCACACTCACCACCGGGATCTTGACCTCGGTGGCCTCCCCCAGCGTGCCACCCATCTTCTCCTCGTCGATGCTGTCGGCGACCACCATCGCAACCGCGCCCTTCTCGACGACGACGGCCATCTTTTCCTTGAACGGGCAGGTTCCGCGGTCGACCAGCACGACGGCATCCTTGACGGTCAGCCCGTCGTAATCCTCTGGGCTGCAGCCCGGGCTGTCATCGGCCGGCGCGGCCACCAGCGGGCCGGTGACACCGTCGGGCGGGGTCCCGAGGCTGTACTGCAGCGCGCGGGCCTCGACGGTCTTGTCGCCAAGGTGTACCGAGCCCTTCTCTGCTTTGAACACCCGGGCGATGAACTCCGGAGTCTGGACGTCGAAACCGTGCTCGCGCAACGTGTCGGCCACGTAGTCGACGCTGGCGTCATATCCCGGGGTGCCGACAAAGCGGGTGTCATTGTTGGCGTTGGCGATGTCCTGCAGCTTCTCCAAGTGGCCCATCATCGCGTCGATGGTCACCTTGTCGCTCAGCGTCTTGGCGAACTCGGCGGCCGCGGCGGCATCCGGGACCTGCTCGGCGTTGCGCGGTGTGCTGCTGCCGCAACCGCCGGTGAACAGCGCACCGAGTAGCACGGCACCGAGAACGGGCATCAGTTTCTTCTGGTAATCCACGGGTCCACGTTAGTGGGTACGTGTTGCGGTTCGCGCCAGGCACGGCCAGACCACGGCCGGTGTACCTCCCCGGAATGCAGCAGCCCCGCGCGGCCATGCCGTGCGGGGCTGCTGCATTGCTGCGATTCCTTACGGCGCGGGCTGGGCGCCGGCGCCACCGTCGCCGCCGGCACCACCGGCCAGGCCGGTGTACGGGTCACCCGGTGTACCGGCCTCACCGGCCGTGGTCCCGGATGCGCCGCCGTTGCCGCCGCCACCGCCGGTGCCGCCGTGGCCCGCGACGTTGGTGCCGCTGGCGTTGTTGTCGCCGCCGTCACCGCCGTTGCCGCCGTTCCCGCCGGTACCGGTTGCGCTGTCGCCCCCGGCACCGCCGGCACCACCGGTGGCACCATGACCGGCGACAGTGCCGGCGCCGGAAACGTTGTTGTCACCGCCGTTGCCGCCATCACCGCCGTTGCCGCCGGTACCGGCACCGCCGCTGGCGCCCCCGGCGCCGCCGGCGCCGCCGGCACCGGGATTCACGGCAATCAACGATCCTGCGGGCGACCCGCTGGGGCTGCCGCCGTTACCGCCGGCACCGCCGTCGCCACCGTCAGCTTCGGCGCTGTAGCCGCCGGCGCCGCCGGCGCCACCCGCACCGCCCCGAGTATCGGTCACCCCGCCGTTACCGCCGGCACCACCGGTACCGGCTTTCCCGGCCACACTGTCGCCGCCGGCACCGCCGGCACCACCCTTGCCGCCATTGTTGTGGCTGTCTCCGCCGTCACCTCCGGAGCCACCGTTACCGGCGGTGGAATCGCCTGTGGCCGCACCACCGGCACCGCCGTTACCGCCGGCACCGCCAGATACGCCGTCGCCGCTGCCGCCGAGGCCGCCGTCACCGCCGTTACCGGCGAGCCCGTCGCCGCCGTCGGCGGTGGTGGTCGCCGCGCCACCGTCACCGCCGTTACCGCCGTTCCCGCCCCCGCCGGACTGCGGGGTGGTGACGCCGGGCACGTTCACGCCGCCGCCGCCGCCGTAACCGCCGGCACCGCCGGCTCCGGCACTCAGGCCGGTTCCGCCGTTGCCGCCGTTGCCGCCGGCGCCGCCGTACCCGCCGGACAACGTCGGCATATGGATGTAGTTGCCGTCCTCGTCCTTGGCGGCGTCGCCACCCTGGCCGCCGGCGCCGCCGTCGGCGCCGGCTCCGCGGACACCGGTGCTGCCGCCGTTGGCGGTACCCGCCGCACCGCCATTGCCGCCGTTGCCGCCGTTGCCGCCCACGCCACCGTTGCCCAGGTCGCCGGGGTTGACGATGGTGCCGTTCGCGCCGTTGCCGCCGACACCGGCCTGCCCGGCGTCGCCGCCGTTGCCGGAGCTCACTCCATCGCCACCGGTGCCACCGTCGCCGCCGTTGCCGCCGCTGGTTCCGTTGACCAGGGTGGTGCCGTCCGGACGTGTGGTGCCGCCGTCAACACCCGCACCACCGTTGCCGCCGGTGCCGCCGTCTCCGCCGGTTCCGGTCGCGCTGGCGCCGCCGGTGCCGCCGGTGCCGCCGTCGCCGCCGATCGCATTGGCGCTGGCGTTCTGGCTTGATCCGCCGTTGCCGCCGTTTCCGCCGGTGCCGCCGGTGCCGGAGTCGCTGCCACCGCCGTTGCCGCCGTTACCGCCGTGCCCGCCGGTGGCGTTGGCCGCGCTGTTGCCGCCGGCGATGCCGCCGTTGCCGCCGTTACCGCCCGCGCCGCCGGTGTTGCCGCCGGTCGCGTCGCCGCCAGCACCGCCGCTACCACCGCTACCGGCGATACCACCGCTGCCTGCCCCGCCGGTCGGCCCGGTGCCGCCGGGACCGTTGACCGTGACGGTGTTGCCGTTGCCGCCGTTACCGCCTGAACCGCCGGCACCGGCGTTAGTGCCCGAACCGCCGGCGCCACCGTTGCCGCCGTTGCCGGCGGAGCCCGCCACATCGGCACGGCCGCCGTTGTAGTCGTTGGGCGTGGGGGTGAAGGTGTCACCGCCATTGCCGCCGCTGCCGCCGTCAGTGCCGGCGCCGTCGGTTCCGTCGGTGCCGCCGAGGCCGCCGGAACCGCCGTTGCCGCCGTTGCCGCCGTCGCCGCCGATCAGACCGTGCTGCGAGTAGGCGTGGCCGGCGTCGGTGTGCTGAGCAGCGCCGGCTGCCCCGCCGTTGCCGCCGTTGCCGGCCTGCCCGGCGTTGCCGCCGTTGCCGCTGGCGGCCTGCGCGTTACCGCCGGCACCGCCGTTGCCGCCCGTGCCGCCGTCCCCGCCGTCCGTGCCGGCGGTATCGCCGTCTGCCGGAGGAAGGCCGATCACCCCGTTGCCGCCGTTGCCGGCTTGACCGGCGTTACCGCCGTTGCCGCCGTTGCCCGCGAGCGCACCGCCTAAGCCGCCGGCACCGCCGTTGCCGCCGTTGCCGCCGGCCTGGCCGGCACCGCCGTCGACACCGGTGCCGCCGACGCCGCCGTCGCCGCCGTTGCCGTAGCTTCCGCCATTACCGCCGTTGCCGGCGTTGCCGCCGGAGGCGCCGGCCAGCGCGTTGGCGTCGGTCGACGGGTCGTAGCCGTTGCCGCCGACGCCGCCATTGCCCTGCGCGGCCGTCGACACCACGCCGTCGGTGCCAGCCTGCCCGGCAGCCGAACCGGTACCGGCGCTGCCGGCCTGCCCGGCAGTCGCGCCCGGGTCACCACCATTGCCGCCGTTACCGCCGTCGGGATGCGCAGCGGTCCCGGCCGCACCGGCCCCGCCGTCACCGGCCAGGCCCGCATCGCCGCCGTTGCCGGCGTTGCCGCCGACCCCCTGGGTACCGCTGCCACCGAACAACGTGGCGCCGGCGCCGGCCGCACCGCCGGTGCCGCCGTTACCGCCGTTCGCGCCGTCACCACCGCTGCCGCCGTTGCCGCCGTTGCCATCGCCACCGTCGTCGAACGTGCCGGCCGCCCCGGTCGCCCCGGACCCGCCGGCGCCGCCGTTACCGCCGGCCCCACCGGCACCGCCGTTGCCGCCGAGGCCCAGGATCGATGAACCCGCACCGCCGGCCCCACCGTTGCCGCCGTTGGTGCCGGCCAGCCCGTTGCCACCGTTGGCGCCGGCCGTCGCGCCGGTGGTGCCGTTGGTGCCGGTCCAGCCGGCGCCGCCGACGCCGCCGTCGCCGCCGTTGCCGATGGCGCCCATGCCGAAGAAGTCCTGGGCCTGACCCGAGGAGCCGCCAATTCCACCGTTACCGGCCGCCAAGGTCGCCGTACCGGCGCCGCCGGCGCCACCGTCGCCGCCGTTGCCCCACATCTCCCCGCCGTGGCCACCGTTACCGCCGTCAGCACCAAAACCGCCGGCGCCACCGTCACCGCCGTCACCGATACCACCGGCATGGCCACCGTTGCCCCCGGCCACCCCCTCGAGGTTCGAGGACCAGCCGTCGCCGCCATCGCCGAACCACAACCCACCGGCCTGACCATCGACGCTTTCGGCGGTGCCATCAAGGCCGTTGCAGATCATCCCGCAGAAGCCCTCGGTGAACGGGGCGAACATCTGGTTGATCACACCGTTGACCTGCGCACCGAAGTCAGAGTTGATCCAGTCCTGCAGACCGTCATGCAACGGCGCGTAGAAGTAGGTGTCCCACATCTGAGCCCACTCGGTTCCGCTGTCATCGGCCGCACCGATGTTCCAGTCCGAGGTGAACAGGCTGTTGAAGTCCGTCGAGAGGTTGCCCCAGGCACTCGGATCGAACAGATCACTCAAGAAGTCATCGAAGTCGGCATTGGCCGCGGGCGCCGCCGCCAACGGCGACAACCCCAACGCCAAGAACGCCGCGACCGCCGAGGACGCACCCACCGCCCGCCGAGCGCGCCGCCCCGAACCGCCCCTACCCGACAATCCGCTACCGGTGACGCCGCGCCGACTAGCCATGTGAACCGACCCTTCTCAAAGCCCTAAATGGAGTAAGGCCTCTTGCTAACGTTGGCCTCAGAAACCACACCATAGTTACGCGAACGTCAATTGTCTACGGAAGTCTAGGAATTCGCGTCAATCCATTCACTTGGTATGGTTTAGCTTCGTCATGTCCGAACGAAGTGTCGGAAAGTGTACGAATGTCCCTTGGATTGGGAGAAACGTCCAGGCTCGACGGCTCAAGGCCGAAAACGGCGGTCTTGATGACAGTCCTCCCGAACTGAGGACACCGCCCGCATCCTAGGGATCGTCACAGGACCAAAGGGAATGCCCCGCACGGGGAGGTGTGCGGGGCATTCCCGGTGTCGTGCCGGTCGTGCTGACCGTCTGCTAGGGGGTGGGCTGGGCTCCGGCACCACCCGTGCCGCCGGAGCCACCGGTCGTGCCCGAGCCCGCGTCGCCCGCCGCCCCGGTGTCACCGGCCGTGGCGCCGGACGCACCGCCCTGGCCGCCACCCCCGCCGGTGCCGCCGACGCCGCCGCCCGTGGTCTCGCTGTTACCGCCGTCGCCTCCGGTGCCACCGGCGCCACCGCTTCCGGTGTCACTCGCGCCGCCAGCGCCACCAGCACCACCGGCACCACCGGTCGCGGCCACCACGTTGGGGTTGGTGCCACCGGCGATACCGCCAGAGCCACCAGCACCACCGGCACCACCGGTCGTGCCGCCGATGGCGTCACCACCGGCGCCGCCATCGCCGCCGGCGCCCGCCAGGCCGCCGCTGCCAGTGACTCCGGTCGGACCGGTACCGCCAGGAGCATTGACGGTGGCGGTGTTGCCGTTGCCGCCGTCGCCGCCATCGCCACCGTTGCCGGGGTTGAAGCCAGCACCACCGGCCCCGCCGTCGCCTCCGCTACCGGCCGAACCGGTTACATCGACATTGCCGTTGTTGTAGTCGTTGGGCGTCGGGGTGAAGGTGTCGCCGCCATTACCGCCGGCGCCACCATCAGCGCCGTTGCCGACGTGGCCGTTCACGCCACCTGCGCCGCCGGCACCGCCGGCGCCACCGACGCCGCCGGTGCCGCCGACGGCACCGTGCTGCCCGAAGGCATGACCGGCGTCGTTGTGCTGGGCCGCACCGGACACGCCACCGTTCCCGCCCGCACCACCCTGGCCGCCGTTGCCGCCGATACCGTCAGCGGCGGCCGCGGTACCACCGGCGCCTCCGGCGCCACCGGAGCCGCCAACGCCGCCCGGGCCGCCGGTGAGGCTCAACCCGGTGGACGGCACAGCACCCATCTGCCCCGAGCCGCCGTTACCGGCCGCACCACCGGCGCCGCCGTTGCCCGCGGTGTGGGTGCCGCCGCCGCCGGCGCCGCCAGCGCCGCCATTGCCGCCGGTCCCGCCGCCGGTCACGCCGGTCACGTTGCCCTGTCCGTTGCCGCCGGAGCCGCCCGCGCCGCCGTCGGCGGTCGCGCCATCGGTCCCGGTGGTACCGCCGTTGGCGGTGCCGGCCACACCGACGTCGCCGCCGTTGCCTCCGTTACCGCCGTTGCCCCCGTTGGGGTTGTCAACGGTGCCGTCGGCACCGTTTCCGCCGGTGCCTCCAGCCCCGGCGTCACCGCCGTCACCCGAGTTGTAGCCGTCGCCGCCGACGCCGCCGTTGCCGCCGTTGCCGGCGTCGCCGCCGTTGAACAGCGTCATGGTGTCCCCGGCCGTATTGCGCACCACCGTCTGCGGAGCCGACATGCCATTGCCGCCATTTCCGCCGGCACCGGCATTGCCGCCGTCACCTTGGTGGCCATTGCCGAATCCGGCACCGCCGGCACCGCCGTCGCCACCGTTGCCGCCATCACCGGCAGGCAGAATCCGCGGGGCGTTCGTTGCGAGGGGACCGGACTCGATGATGTTGCCGTTGCCACCGGCGCCGCCGGCCCCGCCAACACCGCCATTGCCGCCGAGCCCGTCGACGGTGCCTGCAACGGCCTTGCCGCCGACGCCACCGGCACCGCCATTGCCACCGCTGCCCGGGGTGGTACCCGCGGTGCCGCCGCCAAAGCCGCCGTTACCGCCGTGACCGCCGTTACCGGCGTGCAGACCGGTGCCACCGGCACCACCCGTTCCGCCGTTACCGGCCACTGCACCCGTCGGGCCGCTTTGGCCGCCGGGCCAGATGTCATGGACCCACGGTGCGGCCGCGCCGCCATCGCCACCGTCGCCGCCGTCAGCGCCCTCACCGAGCTGACCGTCGGCGCCCTGGGCACCGCCTGCGCCGCCGACACCGGCGTTGCCGCCGTCTCCACCGGCACCACCATTGCCGCCGGGGCGATAGCTGTTGGTGTTGGTGACGCCGTCATTGCTGGTACCGCCCACACCACCGGTGCCTCCGTTGGCGCCGGTACCGGCCGCCCCGCCGTTGCCGCCGTTGCCGGTGTCGCTGAGTGCCTGGCCGCCGGCACCGCCGTCACCACCGTGGCCACCGGCGCCACCGTCCTGGCCGAGTGCGTTCGCAGCGGGTGTGACATCGGCGTCGTCGGTGCTCACCGCGCCGTTACCGCCGGTACCACCGGTGGCGCCGTTACCACCGGCACCGCCGTCCCCGGCGTTACCAGCCTTGGCGCCACCGTTCCCGCCGGCACCGCCGTTGCCGCCGTTACCGCCGGCCTGACCCGCGGTCGCGGCGTTGCCGGTGCTGCTGGGCGTGCCGTTCGTGCCGCCGGCGCCGAGCGCGCCATTGCCGCCGGCGCCACCGGTGCCGCCGCTGCCGTAGGCCCCGCCGTTGCCGCCGACCCCGCCATTACCGCCGTCGGTGCCGGTTGCGGCACCCGAGTTAGCCGCGCCGGCATCAAAGCCGGCGCCGCCGTTACCGCCATTGCCGCCGCTGGTCGGTGACGTGCCATCCACGCCCGCCGCGCTGCCACCGACACCGCCCTTGCCGCCGGTGCCCGGGGCGGCACCGTCGCCACCGTTGCCACCGTTGTGATGCGCCAAGGTGCCGGTCGCGCCGTTGCCACCGTTGCCGGCCGCACCACCGGTGCCACCGTTGCCGCCGATGCCCAGGATCGACGAACCGGCACCACCATTGCCGCCATTTCCACCGTTGCTGCCGTTACCACCGGCGCCATCACCGTTGTTGGCAAACGATCCGGTCGCCCCGTTCCAGCCGGCGCCGCCGACGCCGCCGTCACCGCCGTTGCCCAGCGCGCCCATGCCGAAGAAGTCCTGCGCTTGACCCGAGGACCCGCCATTGCCGCCGTTACCGGCCGCCAGGGTCGCGGTCGCATTACCGCCGGCCCCGCCATCGCCGCCGTTGCCCCACATCTCCCCGCCGTGGCCACCATTGCCACCGTCGGCACCGAAGCCGCCGGCGCCACCGTCACCACCGTCACCGATACCACCGGCATGACCACCGTTACCCCCGGCCACCCCCTCGAGGTTCGACGACCAGCCATCGCCACCATCGCCGAACCACAGCCCACCGGCCTGGCCGTCGACGCTGTCGGCGGTGCCGTCAGCGCCGTTGCAGATCATCCCGCAAAAGCCCTCGGTGAACGGCGCGAACATCTGGTTCACCACACCGTTGACCTGCGACCCGAAGTCAGAATTGATCCAGTCCTGCAAGGCCGCGTGCAACGGCGTGTAGAACATGGTGTCCCACATCTGGGCGAAATCCGCATCCGCAGCCGCCGAACCCGACAGATCCCAGCCGGACGAGGTGAACAGGCTGTCGAAATCACCGGACAAGTTGCCCCAGGCACTCGGATCGAAGAGATCAGTCAAGAAGTCATCGAAATCGGCATTGGCCGCTGGGGCCGCCGCCATCGGCGCCATCCCGAACGCCAGGAAAGCGCCGACCACCGACACCGCCCCCACGATCCCGCGTCCCCGCCGCCGGACCGGTTCGCCTACCCGCTGCTCGTTGTCCACTCCGCGATCGATCACTGCTTGGCCCCCTCCGACACGCAACACCTACTGTCGATACGCTGAAAATCGCTTATGTTCACCATAGTAGAGATTAGGGCGAATAATCTCTACTTCTAGTTATTGATTACTAGCCGACTCATTCATTTGGTACCGATTCCCGTAGTGGGGTTCCGGTGGGCGCAACTCCGCGGGTTCCATCGCCCGGTCACGGTTAGGAGGCGCCCCTTCAGACGACAGCACCGATCGGCTGAGATCGGTGCGAGTGGCGCTGAGTATCCTCACAGCCGGAGACCTGACGTCACCTGAGACAGCGATGACGGCAGAGCTCCGGACGCCGAGGCGTCCGGAGCTTCGCCGATCGCTCATGTTGACCGTCTGCTACGGGGTGGGCTGGGCGCCGGCACCACCCGTGCCGCCGGCGCCGCCGGTAGCGCCAGTGACGGCATCCGCGGGTCCACCGGCGTCACCGGCCGTGGCCCCGGACGCACCGCCCTGGCCGCCACCGCCGCCAGTGCCGCCGACGCCGCCGCCCGTGGTCTCGCTGTTGCCGCCGTCGCCGCCGGTACCGCCGGTGCCACCGCTTCCGGTGTCACTCGCGCCTCCAGCGCCTCCAGCACCGCCGGCGCCACCGGTCGCGGCCACCACGTTGGCATTGTCACCGCCGGCGATGCCGCCGTCGCCACCCGCGCCACCGGCGCCACCGGTGCCGCCGCCGATCGCGTCACCACCGGCACCACCATCGCCGCCGGCACCGGGGGTGGCGCCACTGCCCGTAGCCCCCGTCGGTCCGGTGCCGCCAGGCCCGTTGACCGTCACCGTGTTGCCGTTACCACCGTTACCGCCAGCACCACCGTCACCCGGGTTGAAACCGGCCCCACCTGCGCCACCGGTGCCACCATTGCCGGCCCCACCGGCGACATCGACCCGTCCGCCGTTGTAGTCGGTGGGCGTCGCCGTGAAGCCGTCACCGCCGTTGCCTCCGGCACCACCATCAGCGCCGTTGCCCACGTGACCGTTCACGCCCCCGGCGCCGCCGGCCCCGCCCGCGCCGCCGGCACCACCGTTGCCGCCGAACTGAGCATGCTGCGACCACGCGTGGCCGGCGTCGGTGTGCTGTGCCGCACCGGCCGCACCGCCGTTGCCACCGGCGCCGCCCTGGCCGCCGTTGCCGCCGATACCGTCTGCGGCGGTCGCGGTACCGCCGGCGCCACCGGCCCCGCCGATGCCGCCGTAGCCACCGCCATTGCCGTTGGTGCTCAAGCCAGTGCTCGGGTCGGCACCGATCTGCCCGGAACCGCCGTCACCACCGCTGCCACCGGCACCACCGTTGCCGGCAGTGTGTGTGCCACCGCCGCCGGCACCGCCGGCACCGCCGTTGCCGCCGGCTCCGCCGCCGGTCACACCGGTGACATTGCCGGCACCGGCGCCGCCGTTACCGCCGGCTCCACCGTCGGCCACCGCACCGTCACTGCCGGCGCTGCCTCCGTTAGCCGTACCGGCCACACCGGCATCGCCGCCGTCGCCGCCCTTGCCGCCGTGGCCACCATCGGCGATACCACCGGCCTCGTTGGAGCCGTCTGCGCCGTTACCCCCTGTACCACCAGTTCCGGCGCTGCCGCCGTTGCCGGCGTTGAAACCGGAGCCACCGGTACCACCGGCGCCGCCCGCACCGCCGGCGGTGCCGTCGATCACCACCCGGCCGTTCTCGAATGTCACGCCGCCGTCACCACCGGCACCACCGTTGCCGCCGCCACCACCGTCGCCGCCGTTGCCCTGCTGCCCGGCCACACCACCGGCGGCCGCACCACCGGCACCACCGTCGCCGCCGTTGCCGCCGGCACCGCCGGGGTTGGCGTCACGCGGGCCGTAGGGGGCGACATAGGCATTGTTGAGGCCATTGATCGCTGCATAGGAGGCGCCGTCTTGGCCGTGTCCGCCGTTACCGCCGTTACCGCCCGCGCCGCCGTTGCCGTCACCGCCGTTGGCCACCGAGATGCCGTCACCGCCGGCGCCACCAGCGCCACCGTTGCCGCCAGCGTCCCCGTTGACACCGCCGATCGGGTTGCCGTCGCCGTCGACCGGGACGGCACCGCCGCCACCACCATTGCCACCGTTGCCGCCGGCACCCGCGTGGTAGCCGGTGCCGCCGTTACCCCCGACACCACCGTCACCGCCGATGCCGTGCGCCGGAGGCTTGGCCGGGTTGGCATCTTGTCCGGTAGTTGCGCCGTCGAAGAGCCGCCCACCGTCGCCGCCGTTACCGCCACTACCGCCGTTACCCAAGGTCCCGGTTTGCCCGTTGGCCCCGCCAGCACCGGCCGCGCCACCGTTGCCGCCGTCGCCACCGGCCCCACCGGCACCACCGTTGCCCGTGCCGTCGATGGTCGCGGCGTTGTTGTCGTGCTCACCGGCCTGCCCACCGGTACCGCCATTGCCGCCGGTCCCGGCATTACCGCCGTTGCCGCCGTTGCCGCCGTCCCACAGCGCCTGGCCACCGGCACCACCGCTGCCGCCATGACCGCCGGCCCCACCGACCGCGCCATTGGAATTGGCTGCGCTCACAGCACCGGTGTTCTGGTCAGCCGGAATCTGAACCCCATGACCGCCGGTGCCGCCGTCAGCACCGTTGCCGGCATCACCACCGTTGCCGGCGTTGCCGCCCTTGGTGCCGCTGTTACCGCCGGCACCACCACTGCCACCATTGCCGCCAGCTTGCCCAGCACTCGGAACCTGCGTCACCGAACGACCGGTCAGCACACCGTCCTGGCCGTTCGTCCCGGTTGCGGCGTTGCCGCCGGCTCCGCCGGTGCCGCCGTTGCCGTAGGCACCGCCGTTGCCCCCTAGACCACCATCGCCACCTGAGGCGCCGGCGACCGCGTTGGCGTCGGTGGATGCGTCGTAGCCACGGCCGCCGTTACCGCCATTGCCGCCGCTGGTCGGTGAGGTGCCGTCCACGCCCGCCGCGCTGCCACCGACACCGCCCTTGCCGCCGGTGCCCGGGGCGGCACCGTCGCCACCGTTGCCGCCGGTGATGTGCGCAGCGGTGCCGGTCGCACCGTCTCCACCGTTGCCGGCCGCACCACCGGTGCCACCGTTGCCGCCGATCCCCAGGATCGACGAACCGGCACCACCGTTGCCGCCGTTGCCACCGTTGGTGCCGTTGGCACCGGCGCCATCACCGCCATTGGCGAACGAGCCGGTCGTCCCGTTCCAGCCCGCACCACCGACGCCGCCGTCGCCGCCGTTGCCCAGCGCACCCATGCCGAAGAAGTCCTGGGCCTGACCCGAGCTGCCACCGTTGCCGCCGTTACCGGCCGCCAACAACGCCGTACCGGCACCGCCGGCTCCACCGTCGCCGCCGTTGCCCCACATCTCCCCGCCGTGGCCACCATTGCCACCATCAGCGCCTAGGCCGCCGGCGCCACCGTCACCGCCGTCACCGATACCCCCGGCATGGCCGCCGTTACCGCCGGCCACACCCTCGAGGTTCGAGGTCCAGCCATCGCCACCATCGCCGAACCACAGGCCACCGGCCTGGCCGTCGACGCTGTCGGCGGTGCCGTCGGCACCG
>NZ_LZMF01000025.1:0-625 GCF_001673565.1 Mycolicibacter sinensis | reverse complement strand
CCGCGGTCTGGGCGAACGCCGCCGAGGGCGTGGGCAACATGGTCCCGCCGACGAAGATCGCGGTGTCGGCCAGCAGGGCCACCTGCGCGAGCGTCGTCTGGACGACCGGAGTTCCGGCGACGCCGGCAGCGATGACGCCCGCGACCGCGACCGGAGCGAAAACTTTGGTTACGTTCATTGCGACACACCTTGAACTTATGTAAGAGCTCGCAGACAGGACGGGTGACGCGCTGATAGTGGCATTCTCGCGCGACGAGAGTCAATGGACGCGCGGGCTGTGCCTGGCCAGCCCGCTCCAGGACCCTGGGCGGCGTTGACTTCCGCCAAGCGGCCCTGCCATGATCGCCCTCAGGCAATCTTTAGCTTCTGCGGTGAAGGGACGTCCCGTGATGCTCACCAAGGCCTTCGCGCCGATCGCGATTGCCGGCACCGTGGCAGGCGGTGTGCTTGCCGCCGCGCCGGTCCACGCCACCTACGCCGCCGTCAACCTGCTCGCTGACACCGCGATCTTCGTCGGCGGGACCATGTTGCCCACGCCCTCGGCGGCGTTCGCCCAGACCGCGGCCGACCTGTTCCTCAACCCGCTGGGCTTCGACGCCGGTGACGATCCGACGGTGTGCGTGAT
>NZ_LZMF01000024.1:0-37842 GCF_001673565.1 Mycolicibacter sinensis | reverse complement strand
CCCGAGGGCATCGCGCTCGGTGACCAGATCGTGGCGTACGCCCTGCGCAACGCCGGCCGGTTCGCCCTACAGGACGCGATCTGGCGCGGCACCTACTACACGCCGGCTGGGCCCAGCGGCCGCGGTAATGGCCACTACGACCACGTGCACATCACCACGTTCGGCGGTGGGTATCCCAATGGCGGCGAAGAGTACCTGCACGAAGAGAGCGAGCCGGCCCCCGTCTGAGCCGCGAACACCCGCTCGGCGCTACCGCGTCGGTCCGGCGGCGTTGCCGGCTTCCCACTCCGACCACGGCACGTTCCAGTCGCCGAGGCCCTCGGTGCCGGGCAGCAGCGGCCCGATGGTGTTGCGGATCTGCACCACGTCGCCCCGCTTGACGTGGTCGTAGAACCACAGCGCGTTACTCGGGCTGACGTTGATGCAGCCGTGGCTGGCGTTGGAGTATCCCTGCGCGCCCACCGACCACGGCGCCGAGTGCACGAAGATCCCGCTATAGGAGATCTGGGTGGCCCAGTCCACGTCGGTGCGATACCCGTTGGGTGAGTTGACCGGCACCCCGTAGGTCGAGGAATCCATCACGATGTGCGGGAAACGTTCGCCGACGATGTAGGTGCCGTTGTTGGTCGGCGTGCTGTCCTTGCCCATCGACACCGGCATGGTCTTGACCACTTCGCCATTGATCCGCACCACCATCGACTTGGTGTCGTCATCGATCGACGCGATGACCTCATCGCCGATGACGAAGTGACTCGATGCGTCGTCCTGGCCGAACACGCCGTTGCCCAGATCCACGCCATAGGTGTTGACCGCTACGTCGATCTTGGTGCCGGACTTCCAGAACGACTGTGGGCGCCACCGCACTTCGCGATTGTTTAACCAGTAGAACGCGCCCGTCACCGGCGGGTCGGCAGTGATCTTGATCGCGTTCTCGGCCGCCGCACGATCAGCGATGTTCTCGTCGAACCGGATCGCCACCGGCTGGCCGACGCCGACGACCTCGCCGTCGCGGGGCATGACGTAGGGCATGGTCAGGTTCTGCGGCGAGTGAGTCTGAAACGTCATCTGCCGGCTGGTAACCCCGCCCAGCCCGAGGGACTTCGCGTTCACCGTGTAGCGCTTGTTGTAGCCGAGCGGCTCGGTCGTCGACCAGGTCAGCCCGTCGGGGCTGAGTCGACCGTCGACCACCGAACCGTATTCGTTGACCATGGTGACCGAGTCGAGCACGCCGTCCTCGGCGGTCACCGTCACCGGCACATCCACCGCGACGCCGACGGCCTTGTCGGTGACCGACGCGGTGAGCTTGGGCACCAGCAGGTCGGCAAACGGGGTGCCCTTGTCGGTGATGATCTTCGTCGCCTCGGCGTCGGCATTGCCGCCGCAGGCGCTCAGGCCCAATACCGCGACCGGCACCATCAGCAATGCCGCCAGCCGGGACCGATACCCCCGGCAGTGGCGCGTCGAACCAACCTGCCCCATAACTCTTTCCCACCTGACCCAGCTCAAACTGCTCGCACGCAGTCTAGTGGTTAATCGGGGGTACTGCCGATCTGTGCGATCGCCGCCCGGCACCAGCGGATTTCGCCTGGCGGTGCCCCGCCTGTTATTGTCTTCCTCGCGGTATTGACCGCCCAGCGCCGTTAGCTCAGTTGGTAGAGCAGCTGACTCTTAATCAGCGGGTCCGGGGTTCGAAACCCTGACGGCGCACAGCTCAGAGAGTTGTCGATTGTCACGGCTCGCAGCGCGGGTCCGTTCTGCACTCCAGACACTCCATCCGCACCCGACACCACTGCAACCCGCAGCTTTGCGGGCTTCCCCCGACGTCGGGAAATTTTTCTAAAACGACCTTAGAGAAATTGGGGACACGCCTAAACTCACGCCCATGCTGCGCGTCCCGGGCCAGTTCGCCGCACTTCTCGTCGGCATGAGCGGATCGTCCACTTGGTAAACCGATGTCCCTCAGTAGACCAGCTCGGATGGCGTTTCTCACCGCTGCCGCCTGCGCGATTGTCTACATCGCAGCCATCTTGGCGGTCGACTCGGGATCGTCGAACACACCAACGGCCGTCACGCCGACCTACGTCACCACTACATCGCGCGCCGTAACCGCAACGGACAGCCCAGCTCTGGCGAAGCTTGCCGCGCTCCCCATCAAAGGCCGTGCACCAAAAACCAATTACGACCGCGCCCTGTTCGGCAGCCCATGGAGTGACGACGTCACCGTGGAAGGCGGCCACAACGGCTGCGACACCCGCAACGACATCCTCCGACGCGACCTCACCGGAGCCGGTTTCAAGCCGGGCCGCAAATCCTGCATCGTCCTGTCCGGCATACTCAACGATCCCTACAGCGGCGAAACGCTGCTCTATCAGCGCGGACCCGGGTCGTCGAGCCGAATCCAGATCGACCACATCGTGCCTATCCTCGACGCCTGGCAGAAAGGCGCCCAGGACTGGAACTACATGACCCGCAGGAACTTCGCCAACGACCCGATCAACCTCCAAACGACAACTGCGGCAGTCAACGACCAAAAGGGGTCAAGCGACGCCGCCTCGTGGCTCCCGCCGCGGACCTCTTACCGCTGTACCTATGCAACACGAATCGTCGACGTGAAGACCCGATACGAACTGTGGATAACCCCACCAGAGCACGACGCCCTCGCCCGAGTACTCAGTGCCTGCTGATGCGCGACTCGGACGACAGCAACACCGGCATCGGCGTGGGGGCGACGATAGTCCGGGTCGCGTACCGCTCCCTGGCCAAGCCGGTGCCCGACGATGGATCTGGCGGCGGATGCGTCTACTACTGGCCCTTTCGCGAACCCCCGGCTCCCGGACAGTGGGTGATTGTCCCTTGTTCCCAGGGTCCCGCGAACTACGCCATCGTCACCGGATTCGGTGATAAGGGGGATGCCCACGGTGATCCGATCGAAACCATTACGAGCTTGGCGCCCGACGAAGTCGTCGCAGAGACACAGCGGAGAACTGATGCCGACACGGTCGCATGGCTGTGGGTCGCTCAACGCGCTGCAGGATTCCCTGCCCCCGGCTATCCCGCCCCGCCGGACGAGTACCCCTACTCGCCGATACCGCCCGCCACAGGCACCGTGCCGAGCGCTGATGTCGCCAAGGAATACGGGTTCGTCTGGCGACGCGTCCACCGCCGAGCGGAGGAGTACGGGCTTCCCGATGAACAGGTGACGCGGTTCAAGAGCATCTCCGAGCGCTGGTTTGCGACTTCCCGAAGCTTGCCGCCTGGAGCTGACCAAGCCGCCAGGTCGTCGGAAGCCACTGCTGGAACGGACACAACTGGAGCAGCGGCCACAACGACTAGCACCTCTTTGTGGAAGTGGCTTCTGGTCCTGGCAGCCATCGTTCTCGTCGTCGCGGTCCTTGCGGCACTGGTCCGGTCGTGGGGCGAAGATATGAAACCGGACCCACGCGATTGGCGGCCGACGAGCAGCCTTCAGACGACATCGCAGCCGGCTTCCAGGTGCTACCGGGACGCGAATGGCACATGCGTACCCAAACCGGCCACATCCGATTCGTCACCCGGCGGAGCGACCGCGAAGTGCCGAGATGGCACGTATTCATTCTCGAATCATCGGCGCGGTTCGTGCGCGGGTCACGGTGGCGTCGCAGTCTGGCTGGACGGCTTTCCTTGAAGTGACCCCGATTATTGCGACAGTCTCGGTTCTTCCGTCGCTTTGACGATCTGGCAGCCAGGACCGGACATACACACTGCTCGTCGCCGCGCTGTCGGGTACGCGCCGGTCACCAGGGGTGATGTCGGGGCCGCGACTGCGAGCGAAATTTCACTGCGACTGTATTCCTCAACACCGACGGCTTCAAACGCTTAGAACCAGATTTCGCGCTATTGCGTAGATGCCTCAGCGGTTGCGGATTCGCCGGATCGCCAGGACGACGAGCAGGCCGCCGACCCCCGCCAGCGAGACCATCACCGCCGGCTGGGTGACGAAGCTGACAGCCCGCGTTTTGGCTCGCTCGGCGAGGTGACGGGGGTTGGCCCGGTCCGCGAGAATGTCCACCGTCGACGCCAGCTGCTCGCGTGCCTGGTCGATGTCCTTCTTGATCCGCTCGGGATCGCGCTCCGCCACGTCTCGTCCTCCCTGTCCGCCCGATGCTGCCCCTGCCGAACTACCCTAGAGCAGCCGGGCCTGGTCTCACGCTCCGGCGAGCAGAAAGGGGTAGTTGTTGACCGACACCGCACGCCTGGCGCCTGGCGATGAAGCCCCGGCGTTCAGCCTTCCCGACGCCGACGGCAACACCGTGTCACTGGCCGACTACTGGGGACGACGGGTGGTCGTCTACTTCTACCCGGCAGCATCGACGCCCGGCTGCACCAAACAGGCCTGCGACTTCCGGGACAACCTGGCTGAATTCAACGACGCCGGGCTCGACGTCGTCGGCATCTCCCCCGACAAGCCGGCCAAGCTGGCCAAGTTCCGCGACGCCGAAGGGCTGACGTTCCCGCTGCTGTCCGACCCGGACCGCAGCGTGCTGGCGGCCTGGGGCGCGTTCGGGGAGAAGAAGATGTACGGCAAGACGGTGCAGGGCGTCATCCGCTCGACGTTCGTCGTCGACGAGAACGGCAAGATCGCCGAGGCCCAGTACAACGTGCGCGCCACCGGGCATGTGGCGAAACTGCGACGCGATCTGTCGGTCTAGCCGCCAACCGTTAAGGAGCAGCCGTGCCGGTCATCCGGACAAGTCTGTGGTTCGACACCCAGGCACTGGACGCCGCCGAGTATTACGTGTCGATCTTTCCCAATTCCAGGATCACCGAGGTCTCCCGTTGGGGCGCAGAAAATCCCGAGCGCGATGGCAGTCCGCTGGAGGTGCTGTTCGAGCTGGACGGCCGGCAGTTCTCCGCTATCAACGGCGGCCCGGATTTCACGTTGAACGAGGCCATGTCGATCCAGATCTACTGCGCCGACCAGGCCGAGGTCGATTACTACTGGAATGCGCTGGGCGAGGGCGGCAGAGAAGTCCAGTGCGGTTGGCTCGCCGACCGTTACGGCCTGTCCTGGCAGGTCATTCCGCAACGGATGTCGCAGTTGATGACCGATCCCGATCCCGACCGGGTGTATCGGGTGAAGCAGGCGATGTACACGATGGTCAAACTCGACATTGCCGCCCTGGAGGCGGCAGCCGACGGTCCTTGATCTACCCGCTGGCCTGCTCACCGAGCTTGGCCAACAGCAGCGTCTCGGCGGTGGCAGCGCGTTCCAGCACGCCCAGGTGCAGGCTCTCGTTGATGCTGTGCGCCTGGGTGGCCGGATCTTCGACTCCGGTCACCAGGATGGTCGCCTGCGGGTAGGCGGCGGCGAATTCGGCGATGAACGGGATTGAGCCACCCATCCCCATATTGACCGGCTCGACGCCCCAGGCCTGCGCGAACGCGGCCCTGGCCGCCTCATACACCGGGCCGGTGGCGTCGATCGCGTAGGGCTGGCCGATGTCGCCGCGGGTGACGCTCACCTGCGCGCCCCAGGGGGCGTGCTGCTGCAGATGCTCGGTCAGGCTGTCCAGGTGGGCCGCGGCGTCACCGCCGGGGGCCACCCGCATGCTGATCTTGGCGCGTGCGCGCGGGATCAGCGTGTTCGAGGACGCCGCAACGCTGGTGGTGTCGATGCCGATGACAGTGATCGCCGGCTTGGCCCACAACCGCTGCGGCACGGAACCGGAGCCGATCTCGGTCACCCCGTCCAGCAGGCCGGTGTCGGCACGCACCCGCTCCGGCGGGTAATCGACTGGCGCCGCGGTGCTTTCATGCAGACCGGCAACGGCGACGTTGCCGTGGTCGTCGTGCAGGCCGGCCAGCAGCCGCACCAAGACCGTCAGCGCGTCGGGCACCACCCCGCCCCACAGCCCGGAGTGCAGGCCGTGGTCGAGGGTGGCGACTTCGACCACGCAGTCGGCCAGCCCACGCAGCGACACCGTCAGCGCCGGCACATCGGTGCTCCAGTTGTCGGAATCGGCGATGATGATCACGTCGGCGCTCAGGGCTTCGCGGTGCGCGGACAGCAGCGCCCCCAGCGACGGTGAGCCGGACTCCTCCTCGCCTTCGACGAAGACCGTCACGCCGACCGGCGGACGGCCGCCGTGCGCCCGGAATGCCGCCAAATGCGTTGCGATGCCCGCCTTGTCGTCGGCGCTGCCTCGGCCATACAGCCGCCCGCCGCGTTCGGTCGGCTCGAACGGCGGCGATGCCCACTGGTTCGCGTCGCCCTCGGGCTGCACATCGTGATGGGCGTAGAGCAGCACGGTCGGTGCGCCGTCGGGTGCCGGATAACGGGCGATGACCGCCGGCGCTCCGCCCTCGGCGACGATCTGCACGTCGGGAAATCCCGCTTGGCTCAGCAGGTCTGCGGTCAGTTGCGCGCTGCGCTGCACCTCGGGCCGGCGAGCCGGATCGGCCCACACCGATTCGATGCGGACCAGATCCTCCAAGTCGGCCCGCACCGACGGCAGGACGTCGCGGACTCGCTGGATCAGTTCACTACGACGAGCAGACATGAAAGCACCCTACGACGCACCACATTGGGGGCATTCACGCCTGCTCGGCGTCAAGTGGCCTCCAGGATGGCGACGGCGGCAGCGGTGTCGGCTTCGTGAGTGAGCGACACGTGGATCGTCACGTCGGCCAGGTGGCTGGCGATCTCCCCGGAGAGCCGCACCTTCGGACGCCCCCACATGTCGGTGATCACCTCGATGTCGCGGTGAATCGCCTCCGGCAGCACCGGTTTCTGGGCGAACCGCGACCCCGACCAGGCCTTGATCACCGCCTCCTTGGCCGCCCAGCGGGCCGCCAGGTGCCGCGCCGCCGATGAGCTCTTATCGGAGGCGTCGCGGCGCTCACCGGGCGTGAACGTCTCGGCGAACACCGTCCCCGGCTGGTCGACCTGCTCGGCGAAGTCGGGGATCGACACGAGGTCGATCCCGACACCAACGATTCCCACGGCAGCTAACGCTAGCCGATGTAGACGTCGCCGTCGCCGAGCCGGGCCGCCGGGTTGAGCAGCATCGCCGACTCTTGGCGCTTCTCCGGGTGGTCGTGGTCGAACCGCCGGTCCGCGGGCCGCTCGTACATCGGCGTACCGCCGGCGATCGCCGAGGCGAGCCGGCGCTGGCCGGCCAGCACACGGGCGGAGGCCTGCTCCAGGTAGGCCTCGCGCTGGCCCGGGTCCAGTGCCGCCAGGAACGCCTGCGGGTGCACCAGCGCGACCAGACCGGACACGTGGCCGAACCCGAGGCTGGTGACCAGCCCGGCCTTGAGCGGGAACTTCTCCCCGAGGTGCAGCGGCTCGCGCACCCAGACGAAGTGCCCGGCGGTGGCCAGCTCGTCGTCGACGCAGTCCAGGCTGCGGTTGGGCGGGATGACCCCGTCGCGCAGCACCTGGCACAACCCCATCAGCTGGAAGACCGCCGCACCGCCCTTGGCGTGCCCGGTGAGGCTCTTCTGGCTGATCACGAACAGCGGTGCGCCTGGCGCGCGGCCCAGCGAGTCGGCCAGCCGCTCGTGCAGCTCGGTCTCGTTGGGGTCGTTGGCCAGCGTCGAGGTGTCGTGCTTGGAGATCACCGCGATGTCGTCGGCACCGACGCCCAGCTTGGCCAGCGAGCGGGCCAGCATCGAGTCCTTGCCGCCCCGGCCGGCACCCAGTGCACCCAGGCCGGGGGCCGGGATGGAGGTGTGCACACCGTCGGCGAAGCTCTGCGCGTAGGCCACCACCGCCTGCACCGGCAGGCCCATCTTGGCCGCCAGGTCGCCGCGGGCCAGCAAGATGGTGCCACCACCCTGGGCCTCGACGAAGCCCAGCCGGCGCCGGTCGTTGGCACGGGAGAACTTCGAATCGCTGATGCCCTTGGCCCGCATCATCTCGGTGTCGGCGGTGGCCGCCATGTCACCGAAGCCGATGATCGCTTCCAGGGTCAGGTCGTCGTAGCCGCCGGTGACCACCAGCTCGGCCTTGCCCAACCGGATCTTGTCGACACCCTCTTCGACCGACACCGCCGCGGTGGCACATGCGGCCACCGGGTGGATCATCGCTCCGTAGGACCCGACGTAGCTCTGAACCACGTGCGCAGCAACCACATTCGGCAGGACCTCCTGCAGGATGTCGTTCGGCTTGGACCGGCCCAGCAGGTTGCCGTGGTACATGGTCTGCATCGAGGTCATGCCACCCATGCCGGTGCCTTGGGTACTGGCCACCAGCGACGGGTGCACCCAGCGCATCAGCTCGGTCGGGGTGAAGCCCGCCGACAGGAACGCGTCCACGGTCGCGACGATGTTCCACAGCGCCACCCGGTCGATGGAGGTGGCCATGTCCTGGCTGATCCCCCACACCGTCGGGTCGAACCCGGTCGGGATCTGAGCGCCCACCGTGCGCGACAGCTTGCTCTTGCGCGGCACCCGAATCTCGGTGCCCGCCTTGCGGATCACCTGCCAGTCCGACGAGTCCGGCACCGGGCGCACCACGGTGTGCTCGGGGTCGAATTCGACGAACGCCCGCGCGTCGGCCTCGCTGGACACCACGAACGAGAAGTCCTTGTCCAGGAACACACTGACCAGCAGCGGCGAGGCGTGGTCGGGGTCGATCGCGCCGTCGTCGACGAACTCGCGGACGCCGACCCGCTCCACGACCGCGTCGTGGTAACGCTCGACCAGCTCGGACTCGTCGATGAGCTCACCGGTTTCGGTGTCATACCAGCCCGGCGTCGGGTCGTCTTCCCACTTGACCAGTCCGGTGGTCCAGGCCAGCTCGAGCACCCCGGCGGCCGACAGCTCGCCGGAGACCTCCATCTCGAAGCGGGTGCGCGACGAGCCCAGCGGGCCCAGTTCGGCGCCGCCGACGATGACCACCAGGTCGGCCGGGTCGACGTCGAGGTCCTCCCAGACCGGCGGGGGCGCCGGGTTGTGGCCCCGCGGCGGTGACGGGAGGGCGGCGATGGTCCCCTGCGCCGGCTCGTCGTCTTGCGCGGCCTCCGAAGTCATCTCCTCGCGGGCCTTGGCGGCCAGCTCGGCCATGTCCAGGTTCGCCTCGGCCAGGCCACCGGTCAGGTCGGCCTCGATCGGCGCGTTGGCCGCGGCCACCTTGGACTCGATGTCGCACAGGCCCAGCAGCATGGCCGCCATCTGCTCGGTCGAGTAGGTGGTGACGCCGGCTTCCTCGACAGCGTCGACGATGACGTCGTTGTGGCCCATCAGGCCAGTGCCGCGGGTCCAGCCGATCAGGGCGTGCGCAAGGCTGACCCGAGACGCCCAGGACGACTCGGCCTTCCAGCGCGACACCACGGCATCCAGTGCGGCCTTGGCCTCGCCGTAGGCGCCGTCACCGCCGAACATGCCGCGGTTGGGCGATCCGGGCAGCACCACGTGCAGCCGGGAGGCGATGTCGCGTTCGGCGCCGATCTTCGACAGGCCACCGATCAGTCGCTGCGCCGCCCACAGCAGCACCTTCATCTCCATCTCGGCGCGCGAGCCGGCCTCCGAGAGGTCGCCGGCCACGCGGGGTGCCGCGAACGGGAACAGCAGCGTCGGCGTCTGCGCGTCCTTGAGGTGGATCGACTGCGGCCCCAGGTTTTCGGACTGCTCGTTGCCCACCCACTCGACGAGCGCGTCGATGTCGGCGTAGGAGGCCATGTTGGCCGGAACCACCCACAGCGCGGCGCCGAAGCGGGCGTGGTCACGGTAGAGGTTGCGGTAGAAGCCCAGGCGCTCCTCGTCGAGCTTGGATGTGGTCGCGATGACGGTCGCACCGCCGTCGAGCAGCTGGCCGACCACCGACGCGGCGATCGAGCCCTTCGAGGCGCCGGTCACCACTGCGATCTCGTCGCAGTAGCGGCCCCGGCCCGGGTTCTCCGCGCCTGCGGCGATCCGGGCGAACAGCGACGCATGGATCTGCTGGCCGACCGCCAGGGCGCGGCCCTGCCACCAGGTCGCCTGGGTGGCGACCACATGGCCGGCGCCCTCGAAGCGCTCGGCCAGCCGCGGCCAGTCGGCGTCGATGTCGCCTTCGTCGGTCAGCCACAGCTTGACCAGGTCTTCGCGGGCGCTGGCCCAGCGGTCGTCGAACAGCACCGCCTTGCGCCCGTCGAACGCCGGCGCCACCAGCCGCGGCCAGTCCGACCCCAGCTCGGCGGTCACCAGGTCGATGAGCTCGCTGTCGGTGGCGCCGGCCGGAACGGTCGCCGGCTCGTCGAACCCGAGCTGGCCCAGCACCAGTCGGGCCGCCGAGGCGAGCACGCCGTCGCGCCCGGTGATCTGCTCGGTGAACTCCCCGAGTGCGGCGGCATCCACGGTCGCACCGCCGCCCCCGCCGGCCGACGGCAGGCTGACGGCCACGCCGCGGCGGGCCGCGACGGCCGCAACGGCCGCATCAATCACCTTGTCGACCGCGGCGGCGTCGGCCAGCGCGCCCTCGTGCAGGCCACCCAGGGCGCCGCCCCGGACGCTGGTGCCCTCGCGGGTGCCCAGCGCCACCTCGACGGTGACGTGCTTGGCCCAGCCGTCGCCGAGCTCCCAGGTCTTCTTCACCCGTTCGGCGATGGCGGCGGGCCGCTTGCCCGACGGCCCCAAGACGGTGCGCAGCTGATCGTTGATCGCGTCGGTCAGCACCGG
Source organism: Mycolicibacter sinensis (assembly GCF_001673565.1). Taxonomy (GTDB): domain Bacteria; phylum Actinomycetota; class Actinomycetes; order Mycobacteriales; family Mycobacteriaceae; genus Mycobacterium; species Mycobacterium sinense_C. The sequence goes on along the minus strand of NZ_LZMF01000024.1, from coordinate 27,201 downwards.
GCCGTACGGCTTGTAGGTGCGCGCCAGCTTGGTGACCTGCGACTTCAGTCCGGACAGGTCGGCTTCGGCGGCGCCGTCGATGGCGCCGAGGTTCAGCTCCGAACCCAGATCGACCAGCAGCTGGTTGCGCCGCGACGACGCACCGTCGGTGATGGACTCGATGGAGTCCAGCGCCTCGATCTGGTCGATGCGCATCTTGGCGCTCAACGCGATGAGCGCCAGGGTGGCATCAGCGGCGTCGAACCCGATGTCGTCGGGGCGCGGGCCCCCCGACGGAGCGGCGGGCGCCGGTGCGGCCGCCACAGCAACCTCGGCAGGCGCGTCAGCGCCGGAATCCGCAACCGGCTCTTCCTCTTCGGGCTCCGGCTCGGGGTCGGTGTCGGTGGCGAACAGCACTGCCGCGTCCCGCTCGGCGTTGAGCACTTCCACTGTGCTGTGGGCGTACTCGGGCAACTTGAGTGTGTTGGTGGCCAGTCCGGCGACCGTCGGCGCGGTCTTCACCCCGATCTCGACGAACCGCTCGACACCCAGACCGCCGGCGGCGTCCTCGATGAACAGCAGGTCCTGGGTCTCGATCCAGCGCACCGGGCTGGCGAACTGCCAGGCCAGCAGCTCGATGACGACCTTGCGGCACAGCTCGGACGGCTTCTCGTTACGCCAGGTGTCGTAGTCGGCCAGGATCTCGTCGAGTGCGGTGGCCGGCACCAGGTCGCGGATCTCCTGGATGAACTCTCGGTCCAGCGTGAACGGCTTGGGCACCAGGTTGGGGATGTAGCGCCCGACAATGAGAGCCGGGTCTTTGCCGTGCGGCATCACCCGCTCCAACGAACGCCGGAAGTCGTCGACGCCGATGCGCAGCACACTCGAGTGGAACGGCACGTCGATCCCGGGAACCAGGATGAAGGACCGCTTACCGCCGGAGATCTCCCGGCGCCGCTCGACCTCGGCCTCCAGTGCCTCCAAGCCGGCCACCGTGCCGGCGATCGCGTACTGCGAACCGCGCAGGTTGAAGTTGACGATCTCCAGGAACTCGCCGGTGCGCTCGGAGATGTCGGCGACGAACGCGGTGACGTCGGCGTCGTCGAGGTCGATCTGCGAGGGCCGGATGGCGGCCAGCCGGTAGTTGGACCGCCCCATGGCGTCTCGCGGCACGATGTCGTGCATGTTCGATCCGCGCTGGAATACGGCCTCCAGCAACGCTTCCAGTTCGAAGACACCGCTGACGCACGCCAGTGCGGTGTACTCACCGACCGAGTGCCCGCAGGTGATAGCGCCCTCCACGAAGGCACCTTGCTCGCGCATCTCGGCGACCTGCGCGGCAGCTGTTGTCGCCATGGCGACCTGGGTGAACTGCGTCAGGTACAGCACCCCCTCGGGGTGGTGGTAATGCACGCCGGCGGCGATCAGCGAAGTCGGGTTGTCACGCACCACGTTCAGCACCGAGAAGCCCAGGGTGTCGCGGGTGAATTTGTCCGCGGAGTCCCAGACCTTGCGTGCCGCTTTGGAGCGGGCGCGGACGTCCATGCCCATACCCTTGTGCTGGACACCCTGGCCCGGGAACGCGTAGACGGTCTTCGGCGCGGTCAGTCGGGCGGTCGCCGACATCACCAGGTCCGACCCGATCCGGGCGGACACCTCCAAAACCTCTGCGCCCAGGTCGATTCCGACGCGGTCTACCCGGAAGTCGACGTCGTCGCCCGGCTTGACCATGCCCAGGAAGCGCGCGGTCCAGCCGAGCAGCCGCGCGGGCGGCCGGGCTTGGCCGTCGGTGGCGGTCACCACGTGCTGGGCCGCAGCCGAGAGCCACATGCCGTGCACGATGGGTGATTCCAGGCCGGCCAGCAGGGCCGCGGCCCGGTCGGTGTGGATGGGGTTGTGGTCTCCGGAGACCACCGCGAACGGCCGCATGTCGACCGGTGCGGTGACGGTGACGTCGCGCCGGCGGCGGCGCGGGGTGTCGGTGGCATTGTCGGAGACCGCGCCACCCGCCCGGACCGGGTCGGTAAGTTCCGCTGCGCCGGTGCGCCCGCGGATCGCGAAGCGCTCCTCCAAGGTGGCCAGCACCGTTCCATCGGCCGCGGAGACCGTGACCGAGACCGGGACGACGCGGCCGACTTCGGTGTCGGTGGCCGCCGAAGCCGTTGCGGTGACGGTCAATTCGGCCGGGTCGGCCGGCAGCGCGGCATGCAGGCGCGCCGCGTGGTCCAGGTGCACCAGCGACAGCAGGCCTTCGACGACCGGGAACCCGGCGTCGGTGGTAGCCGAGCCGATCGCGGCGAACACCGCGGGCCAGCAACGACCGACCAGCGCGTCGGGCACCGTCGAGAGTCCCGGCGCCAGTGGCGCGCCGAACGTGGCGGTCACCCCGGTGTGGTCGGCGACCTGCTCGGGGTTCCACGCCACCGTCACGGTGGCCGCGCCGTCGCGCACCGGAGGAAGTGCCTCCGGGCCGTCGACGCCGGCGGCGATGGCCAGCACCGAACGCATCGCGGCGGCGGCGTCCTCGGTGGAGACCAGCGGGGTGGCGCCATCGACGACGGATGCCGGCACAGTGAAGCGAATGTCGATCCAGACGCCGGACAGCGGCACGCTGAGCACGACGGCCGACTCCGAAACGACCTCCAGGCGCGCCCCGGTCGTCGGGTGGGTGGCGGTGCGGTTCTCGTGCACCTGCCACTCGTCGGCACCGGCGATCCGGTGCACCGGGTTGGTGGCGGTGCGAGCGGCCCACAGCACATCTGGGGCGTCGAGCAGTACGGCCAGCGGGCCGGTCACGTCGCTGCGGCCCTGGCGGCGCGCCGTCACCAGGCGCGGCCGCGCCCCGTCATTCTGGGAGTTGGCCAGCACCTGGTCGATCGCCGCCTGCTCGAAGCGGTCCAGCAGCTCGCCGACCGGCTCGTCAACCCGGGTGATACCCGCGACGGCGGTGATGCCGGGAATGATGCAGACCTGGTCGGCGGCGTAGCGGGCGTCGTGCGCCTGCCACAGCGAGTCACTGCGCCACCAGCGACGCACGTCCTTGTCGATCACCGGCACGAAGTTGACCGGCTTGCCCGGCGTCTTGCACAGCTGGGTGAAGAACGGTGCATCGGCCGGGTGCAGCACGACGGTCTCGGCGTCGGGGTAACGCGCCACCAGCGCGGCGATGGCGTCCGCCGGGCGCTCCAGAATCGCCTGTCCCTCTTCAGAATCGGCGAACAGCGTCTCGATGGGGCCGGACTCGACCTCGTTGAGCCGGGCTTCGGCGCGCTGCAGCATCGAGCCGAACCGCTGCCGCCAGGTGTCGGCCAGCCAGGGGCTGTCCGGTGAGGCGGTGTCGGCGGTCGAGTCGCCGTCGCCGATGGCCAACTCCACGTACCGGCGCAGCCACTGCGCGTAGGTCATCTCGGTGACGTCGCCGAAGTACGGCTTGGCGGTGTCGGCCAGTGCGGCGATGATCTCCTCGCGGCGGGCCGCGACCGCGTCGCCGTCGCCGGCGACCTCGTCGAGCAGCCGTCCGCACCGCGACGCGGTGTTGTCGATCTCGTGGATGTCGGCGCCGAGCTGGCTGCGCGAAGAAGCCATGCCGCCCTGGGCTTTTCCGGCGCCGATCCAGTGGTCGGTCCCCTTGGTGTCGACCAGCATCTGCTTCACTGCCGGCGAAGTGGTGGCCTCCTTGGTGGCCATCGCCGCGGTGCCAACGAGGATGCCGTCGACGGGCATCAACGGGAAGCCGTGTTCCTGCGACCACTGCCCCGACAGGTATTCGGCGGCCCGCTCGGGGGTGCCGATGCCGCCGCCGACACACAGGGTGATGTTGGGCTGCGAGCGCAGCTCCGAGTAGGTCGCCAGCAGCAGGTCGTCCAGGTCTTCCCAGGAGTGGTGACCGCCGGCGCGGCCGCCCTCTACGTGCGCGATCACCGGGGTGGTGGGCACCTCGGCGGCGATGCGGATCACCGACCGGATCTGCTCGACGGTGCCGGGCTTGAACACGACGTGGCTGATGCCGGCCTCGTTGAGCTCGGCGATCAGCTCGACGGCTTCCTCGAGCTCGGGGATGCCGGCGCTGATCACCAGTCCGTCGAACGGGGCACCGGACTGACGGGCCTTCTGCACCAAGCGCTTTCCGCCCACCTGCAGCTTCCACAGGTAGGGGTCCAGGAACAAGGAGTTGAACTGGACCGTGCGACCCGGCTCCAGCAGGGTGGTCAGCTCGGCGACCCGGTCGTTGAAGATCTCCTCGGTGACCTGCCCGCCACCGGCCAGCTCGGACCAGTGTCCGGCGTTGGCGGCCGCGGCGACGATCTTGGCGTCGACCGTGGTCGGCGTCATGCCGGCCAGCAGGATCGGCGACCGGCCGGTCAGGCGGGTGAACTTGGTGTCGAGCTTGATCCGGCCGTCGGGCAGCTGCACCACCGACGGGGCGTAGCTCGTCCACGGCCGGGCCACCTCCGGCACCGCGCCGATGGTGAACAGGTTGCGCTGCCCGCCGCGGGTGGCCACCGGCACGATCCCGATGCCCAGGCCGCGGATCACCGGTGCGGTCAGCCGGGTCAGGATGTCTCCGGGACCCAGGTCCAGAATCCAGCGGGCGCCCGCGTCATGCAAAGCGGTGATCTCGTCGACCCAGTCGACTTGGTCCACCAGGATCGACTCGGCCATCGCGCGGGCCAAAGCGACGTCGAGGCCGACCGTGGCCGCCCACTGGCCGACGATCTCGATGCCATCGGACAGCCGCGGCGAGTGGAATCCCACCTCGACCTGCACCGGCTCGAAGACCGGAGCGAAGACCGCACCGCCGCGCAGCTTGTTCTTGCGCTCGGCGGCCTCCTTGTCGGCGATCTGCTCGCAGTAGAGCTCGAAGCGGGACAGCTGCTCGGGGGTACCGGTGATAACGACCGCACGCCGGCCGTTGCGGATGGACAGCACCGGCGGCAGCACGGTGCGCACGTCGGTGGCGAACTCCTCCAGCAGTTGCTGGATACGCTCCGGGTCGGCGCCTGCGACCGACACCATCGGCGGGCGGTCGCCCAGGATCGAGATGCCGCGGCGGCGGGCCACCAGAGTTCCGGCGGCGCCGACCAGCTGGGCGATCGCGAGCAGCTGCACGTCGGTGGCACCACCGGCTTTCAGCGACTCGACGGCCAGGACGCCCTGCGAGTGCCCCGCGACGGCGACCGGTGGGGTGGCCGACAGGTCCAGGCCCTGACGTTGCAGCGCCCGTACCGCGGCGATCTGGGTCAACAGGACGCCCGGGACCGACACCGCGGCCGAGGTCAGCTGCTTGGCCGAGGGAACCGGGTCCTCGGCGGCCAGCGCGCGCACCCACTGCAGCGGCTCGAAGCCGATGGGCCGCACCACGACGAGTTCTTTGGCGACCGGCTCCAGCAGCAGGTCGGCCTCACCGGCCAGCGTGGCCAGCTCGGTTTCGATCCCGGCCGAGGACACCAGCTCCTCGAGCGACTCCAGCCAGGCGCTGCCCTGACCGCCGAAGGCGACCGCGTACGGCTCGCCGGCCGTCAGACGATCCACCAGAGCGGACGAGGCGTTGGCGAGCGGCCCCGAGCCGGCGCCGTCGGCGGACACCCGGTCGTGTTCGTGGATCGTCACGTTAAATATCTCCCCTGCTCTGGCATATCGCGTCTTGATTCGTCGTCGGCCGGCATCACCGGCTGGTCCCCTGGGCGGGCAGCGGGCTCTCGCGTCGTCGCGGCCGCGCTACAGCAGTAAGAGTGTCATAAGAACCTGTGCCGTTTCTGCAGCTAATGGGTTACTCGTGAGTTCTACGCCCGGGTAACCCACCTGCGAATATCACGCGCTCCGACGGCGCCTCGGATCATCGGGACCAAACGTCCTGCGTGCGTGGGGTTACGGTCGAGTAGCCACAACAGCGCTGATCAAAGCCGCATTGTTATCTAATCGTTATGTTCGCGTCTGGCGAAACAATGTCGCCGTGGACAGCCGATGTCGCAGTGTCCACCGGGCGCCGTGATCCCCGCCACCCGCGGGTCAGGCCCACTGGCCGAACTGGGGCGTGCGGATCTCGTTGACATCCACCCCGACGTTGCCGACCTTGCGCTTGTCGATCTCGACCTGATGCAGGTTGGCCGCCGGGTGCGCGACACCGCCGGGCGAGCCCCAGTTGTGCTGCCAGAAGCATGAACCCAGGCCGTCTTGCACCGCCCACTCGATCGTCGTGGAGTTGGCGTACACACCCATGCGTTCAGGCCCGATCACCGACTCCCAGCCGCGCAGGTAAGGGGCCACCTGCGCCTGGTACTGCTCGTAGGAGGGGTTGTCGTCGATCGAGGCGTAGATCGGAGCGCTGTCCGGGCCGCCCGCCGCGGCATGCAGTTGCAATCCCCGCCGGGCGTGCTCGACGCCGGCCGCCTGGCCGCCTAGCCAGTCGGCGGTCGCCTGCTTGCCGTACTGGTAGCAGGAGACGATCTTGAGGCCGTTCTGGTTCAGGTCATGCGCTTCGGCCGGCTGCATCGGCTTGCCGAGCATCCAGTCGGCGCCGGGGCGGCGGTCGGAGACGTAGCGGATGGCGCCGAGCGCACCGGCCGCCCGGATCTCCTCGGCGGACAGCACCCCGGCCGCGTAGTCCAGCAGGATGCCCAGCGGAGCCGCCTTAGCGGTCGCGGCCACCAGCGCCGACGCCGCGGCGCCGAGAGCGACCGCAGCCGGGGCGGTTGCGGCAAGTTTGAGCACGTCGCGCCGGGAAATCAACACGCGCCAAAGGATACGGGAGACACCCGCCGCTCACGGGAGGCTGAGCACCGCAGGGCAGGATGGGCGGGTGGCACAGGTGCGGAGGTCGAGTCGCTGGATGCGTCCCTGGATCGTGTGGGGCACCGGCCTGTTGTCCTACGTGGTTGCGGTGCTGGACCGCACCACCTTTGGGGTGTCCGGGTTGGACGCTGCCGACCGGTTCAGCACCGGTCCGGGCGCGCTGTCGTCGTTCGTGATCCTGCAGCTCATCGTTTACGCCTCCATGCAGATTCCGGCCGGAGTGCTGCTGGACCGCTTCGGCCCCAAGGCGATGATCGCCAGCGGCGTCGCGGTGCTCTCCGCCGCACAGTTGACGCTGTCGCTGACCCATTCGCTGCCCGTCGCGGTCGGCGCATACGGCGTCGTCGGCCTGGGCGACGCGTTCGTGTTCATCTCGGTCATCCGGCTGCTGCCCAATTGGTTTGCACCCGAGCGTGTTCCGTTGCTGACCCAACTGACCGGGATCTGCGGCCAGTTCGGGCAGCTGCTTTCGGCGGTGCCATTCCTGGCGATTCTGCTGCACGGCGGCTGGACGGCGGCTTACCTCTCGGCAGCCGCCCTGGGTGTGCTGGCCGTCGCACTGACCCTCGCCTTGTGCCGGGACGCCCCGGCCGGGACGCCGGTCGCCGTACAACCGAGGACGTTTCGTGCGGTATTCGGTGACGTCAAGACGGTCTGGTCCCGGCCCGGCACCAAACTGGGGTTCTTCACCCACCTGGGCACACCGTTCTCGGCGAACGTCTTCGCGCTGATGTGGGGCGTGCCCTACCTGACCACCGCCCAGGGGCTTTCGCGCGGCGTGGCCGGTGCGTTGCTGACGCTGTCGGTGGCAACCTTCGTCGTGGTGGGGCTGCTGACCGGAACCCTGTCGGCGCGCCGGCCTCAACACCGGACGGGGCTGGTGCTGGCGATGATCGCGCTGACCGCCGCGATCTGGGCGGTGCTGCTGACGCTGCCCTCCCCCGCACCGCACTGGCTGCTGGTGGTGCTGATCGTGGTGATCTCGGCGGGCCAGCCGGTGTCGATCTTGGCCTTCGACTTCGCCCGCACCTACAACCCGCCCGCCGCGTTGGGCACCGCGCAGGGCATGGTCAACACCGGCGGTTTCATCGCCACGCTGCTGATCATGCAGGCGATGGGGATCGTCATCGCGATGGCCGGCGGTTTTTCGTTCTCGGCCTTCCGGCTGGCCTGGACCGTCCAATACGTGATCTGGGCGGTCGCCGCCGTGGGCGTGGTAGTCAACGCGCGCAAGGCACAGCACTCCGACACGCTGGGTGAGGCGCCCACCCCGGTCGTCGCTGCCGAGCGCTGACCGTTCAGACGGTCGATCGATACGGGTCCGGAGACTGCGGACAGTAGGCCTGCCGAGCCGCCGTGATGATGGCGTGCGCCTTATCAGGCGACACTTCCAGATTCGCGATCACCGAGATCGGCACCAGCCGCGGGGAACTGCCCAGCGCCGAACAGACCGCATGGCCCTCCTGCACCAGCAGATCCCGCAGCGAGGAGCATTTGATGCTGCCACAGACCTGCTTGTCGTAGTCAGGGTGCAGCCCCTCTTGCTCCAGGTCGGTGAAGAACACCTGGTCGTCATTGCTGAGTGGGTCGGCGAATGCCGCGGGAACAGGTGCTGTGGCAAAGCCGGCCAGTACCGCACCGAGCGCCGTTGCGAAGAGTTGTTTTTTCATCACACCGCACCAATCCGAGAAGGACTAATACACCCATTCTGGCACCGGCGGACGTTCGGGAGGGCGAAGTCGAGCAGTCGGCCGCCGGTTATCGACGCCCGATCTGGCGGGCAGCGGCGGGTTAGCTGGCAAGGCGTCGAAAGTGCCTCCTCGCGCGCCCTCGGCGAACGAACAAAACCCCAGGTCGAAAGCGGTGCCAAAACTTGACGCGGAGGTAAATATCAAGCCTCCATATTTATTAGCTAGCTGGCATTGCCCTATCAGCAACCCCGGCTATCGTCCGTTTCGCGCTATTCAGCTCGGTGGATCCTCGACGATGCGGCCACGCCACCGGGCGTGGTGTGCCAACGGGGGGAAGACATGGCAATTGCAGTACACCGTCGCCGGTATCCGCAGACCGGCTTGATAGTCGTTGCGGCAAGCGCCGTGGTCGTCGCTCAGGCCGCAGCGGTCCAGCCGTTGCCAGCGGGAACGTCGATTATCGACCGAGCCGTGCGCCTGGTAGCCGGCGACTCCATCCTCAACGTGCCCTTCAACTTGTTCCAAGACCTCTTCAACATTCCGGCCAACGAAGTCGCCGCCACTAATGTGCTGGCGGATTCCTTCTTCTTCACCGGCACCTGGTGGACGCCGAGCGCCACGAACCTGTGGGGCGAGGACCCCGGCGACCCGGGGCATTTCATGGCCATCTTCGACTTCCTGTTTCCGTTCGCCCCGCAGGTCTCCGGTCTGGACCAGCCCGAAATCGATCCGACCTTGCTGGCGAACGGGACCGCGGGCCTGGGGCAGCAGTTCGCCATGCTGGCGGCGGCCGAACTTCCGGTCAGCGCATCGTGCGACGCGGTGCAATGCGCGCCGCTGGTGCCGACGGACCCGATCACCGGTCTTACCGCGCTGGACAGGCTGATCGACTTCGAGAAGGTGTTCACGAACTTTCCCAACGCCGACAACCAATTAGGACTTTTCAGCCACTGGTTGAAGGTGCCGTTGCAGCAGCTGCTCACCGGATACCAGTTCCCGTCCACCCCCGCCGACACCGCCAACCCGACGGCAGCCGGAATCGCGGACCCCTCGGCGGGTGTCGGCCCGGGCGGTTCGGTTCCGGGCGCCCCACTGGATGCGGTACCCGGCAGCGAGGCTCAGCCCGGCTTCGGTTTCCCGGGCACTACAACCGGACCTGACGGTGCGAACTTGATGCCCTGGGCGGGAACCGATGTCCAACTCAATCCGCTCGGGCCGTTCGAGCAGTGGTTCCAGAGCCTGGAGGCACCGGTCGACCTGAACGGCTTCCAGCTCGTCGGCCCGGACGACGTGGGTCAGGCGCTGAAGGCCCTGGCCGCCGGAATGGTCGTGGACTTCAACCCGTTCACCCCGGGCAGTCCGCTGTGCCCGGAGCTTTGCGACCAGTCCCCGTTCGCGCCGCCCTTCGGCGTGACCACGGCGGACCTGGTTCAGTCGATCCAGAACATCGGGCCGCCCAATCCGCTCATCAGCGAGTGGCTGAGCCTCAACAGCTCAGGCCTGGCGAACGCGCCGACACCGGAGCAGATCGACGCCACCGTGGCCGGTCTACAGACCGGGTGGTTCACCTTGAGCCCGGACACCGAAAATCAGATCGTTGATTACCTCGACGACATCAACCCCAACTTGGCAAAGCTCCTGGTCAACTCGGGACTGATGACCGACCCGGCTTACCTGGGGCCGTGGGCCGGAACCGGAGGCCCGGACAGCGGCGTCGATGTTCCCACGGTGCCGAGCGACCTGGGCGGATTGGACCAGACGCAGATCTGGCCCGACCTGCTCGGTGTCGTCGACCCTACGGGGAGCCTGTCCAATGACCTCTCCGATTTCTGGGCTTCGCTCTCGAGCATCTGGGACGGCTTCGGACTGTAAGCGGGTAAGCCCGCGTCGAGATTGCGTACACGCAGGAAAAATTCGTGTTTTCCCTGCGTGTTTACACTCTCGCGGGCTGGCTTGGAAAACCGCGACCCTAAAGCCGGGGCGATCTGTCGCTTATGCCGCGACTCATCACATTTGTGCGGGCGGAGGGACTCGAACCCTCACGCTCTTTCGAGCAATGGCACCTAAAGCCATCGTGTATGCCAGTTTCACCACGCCCGCAAGCGCGCCCATATTACCGCCCTGACGGCCCCCGGAAAGTTCGGCGGCACGCGCCGGTCAGCGGAGGACCGATCAGCCGTGTTGCGCCTCATAGCGCAGTAGGACGGTGCCGCCGGGGAAGGTGCGGTTCTCCAACAGTCGCAGCGAGATCCATGACGGCAGGGTCGGGAAGAACGGGGTGCCACCGCCGACGGCGGTGGGTGCGACCACGATGCGGTATTCGTCGACCAGTCCGGCCTGCACGATCGGGGCGGCCAGCGTCGCGCCGGCCACCTCCAGGTTCCCGTCGGTTTCGGCCTTCAGCTTCCTCACCACCTCGACCGGGTCGCCACGTTCCAGCTGGGCGTTCCAGTCGACGGACTCCAAGGTGCGCGAGAACACCACCTTGGGCATGCCGCGCCAGATGCGAGCGAAGTCGGCGATCAGCGGGGTGGCATCCGGGGCCTTGTCGGCGGTCGGCCAATACGCGGACATCAGCTCGTAGAGGCGGCGGCCGTAGAACGACAGCGCGGTCTCGCGCTCGAAGTCGTTCCAGTACTGGTGCAGTTCGTCGCTTGGACGGGACCAGTCGATGCTGCCGTGGGCGTCCGCGATGTACCCGTCCACCGACACGTTGAAGCCATAGATGAGTTTGCCCATGCCCATCAGACTGCACTGGAGGGCAGAACTGATAGCGACGCACCCACGAGATGTTGTGCGGCGACAAGTCCTGACGGCGCCTCGGCCAGCGCACGGTACCGTCAAGGGGTGTCCACTACACGGCGTCGGAGACCGGCACTGATCGTGCTGGTGATCGTCGCCGCCTGCGCCTGCCTGGCGCTGGGCTGGTGGCAATGGACCCGGTTCCAGGAGGTCAACGGCACCTTCCAGAACCTCGGCTACGCCCTGCAGTGGCCGCTGTTCGCCTGGTTCTGCGTCTACGCCTACCGCAAATTCGTCCGCTATGAAGAAGCACCGCCCGAGCCGCACCCGGCCGACACGGTGACCGAGATACCGGCCGAGCTGCTGCCCGAGCGGCCCGCGCCCGCCGCCGCACCCAGCGACGACCCCGCACTCCGGGAGTACAACGCCTACCTGGCCGAGCTCACCGAGAACGAACGAAAGAACAGGAATCCCGCATGACCGAGACACCCGCCCAGGCCGCTCCCGCGGAGAAGGTCCGCAGCGCACTGCTGCCCTACCGGGTCATGGCGTGGGCGACCGGTGTCTGGCTGATCGCGCTCTGCTACGAGGTGTTCGTGCGCTACGTGGTCAAGGTGGACAACCCACCCACTTGGATCGGCGTGGTGCACGGCTGGGTGTACTTCGTCTATCTGCTGGCCACGTTCAATCTGGCGGTCAAGGTGCGCTGGCCGCTGCCCAAGACCATCGGGATCCTGTTGGCCGGCACCATTCCGCTGCTGGGCATCATCGTCGAGCACTTCCAGAGCCGAAACATCAAGAGCCAGTTCAACCTCTGAGGCGCGCACGTACTTCGGCGGGGAGACCGGCACGGCTCAGCTCACAAGCTGCCGCAACGCCGGTAGCAGCAGCGCCAATGCACGGCCGCGGTGCGACGCGGCGTCTTTCTCCGCCGGGCTCAGTTGCGCCGCAGTGCGAACATCACCGGCGGGCACGAACACCGGGTCGTAGCCGAATCCCCCGTCGCCGCTCGGTTCTTCGGCGATGCTGCCCGGCCATTCGCCACGCACCACCACCTCGTGGTCAGGGCCGCTACCCCAGACCAGTGCGCACGCCGATACGAACGCCGCGCCGCGCCGGCCGTCGGGAACGTCACGCAGGTGGGCCAGCAGCAAGGCGGTGTTGGCGCCGTCATTGCCGTGCTCACCCGACCAGCGCGCCGACAGCACCCCCGGCATGCCGTTGAGCGCATCGACGCTGAGGCCCGAATCGTCTGCTAGACAGGGCAACCCGGTCGCCTTATAGCCGTCTCGCGCCTTGGCCAGGGCGTTGCCCTCGAAGGTCACCGCGGTTTCGGGCGCTTCGGGGTACGGCGCCACCTCGTCCAGCGAGATCGGGTGCAGGCCCGACACACCGGCGCGTTCGAGCACCCGGCTCAGTTCAGCCAGCTTCTTGCGGTTGCGGCTGGCGACCAGAATGTCAGTCAGCGCCGAAAGCCTTCTTCTTCGCCGGCCCCTCCGGCAGCACCCCCGGATATGGCAACGTCAACGCTTCGCGCTGCACCACGAACAACTTCTCGCAGGCGGCCAGTGCCGCGTCGAGCATCTTGTCCAGCGTCGAACGCGGGAACGTCGCTCCCTCCCCGGTGCCCTGGATCTCCACCAGGGTTCCGGTGTCGGTGGCGACGACGTTCATGTCGACCTCGGCGCGGGCGTCCTCTTCATACGGGAGATCGACGCGGACCCGGCCGTCGACGACCCCGACGCTGACCGCCGAGATGGCGCACGACAGCGGGCGCGGATCCGACAGCTTGCCGGCGGCCGACAGGTAGGTGACCGCGTCGGCGAGCGCCACATAGGCGCCGGTGATCGCCGCGGTGCGGGTGCCGCCGTCGGCCTGCAGCACATCGCAGTCGATCGCGATGGTGTTCTCCCCCAGCGCCGCCAGGTCGATACAGGCGCGCAGCGAGCGGCCGACCAGCCGGCTGATCTCCTGGGTGCGCCCACCGAGGCGGCCCTTGACCGATTCGCGGTCGGAGCGGGTATGCGTGGCGGCGGGCAGCATGGCGTACTCGGCGGTCAGCCAACCCCGCCCGGAGCCTTTCCGCCAGCGCGGCACGCCTTCGGTGGCACTGGCCGTGCACATGACCCGGGTGTTGCCGAATTCGACCAGCACCGACCCGGCCGGGTTCGAGGTGAACCCGCGGGTGATGACGACCGGGCGCAGCTCATCGTCGAGGCGACCGTCTTCTCGTTTGGACACCCGACCACCCTAGTGGTGATCGCGCGGGTCAACCCCGCTGGATGTCGAAACTCTCGTCGCACACCACCGCGTGCACCGGCCCGTCGAACTCGGCCTTGGCCTCGCCGATCACGTCCTCGCGGGAGGTCCAGGGCGGGATATGGGTCAGCAGCAGCTGGCCGACGCCGGCGGAGGCGGCAATGCGGCCGGCCTCGGTGCCGGACAGATGCAGGTTCGGCGGGCGGTTGGCCTCATGGGTCCAGGACGCCTCACACAAGAACACATCGGCTCCGCGGGCCAACTCGATCACTCCGTCGCAGTAGCCGGTGTCGCCGCTGTAGACCAGGGTCGCGCCGGAAGCGTCGCTGATCCGCATGCCGAACGACTCGGTCGGGTGACACACCAGCCGGGGCTTCACCGTGACCGATCCCAACTCGACCGGCTCGTCGTCCACCCAGGTGTGGACATCGAAGATGTCGGTGATGTCGTCGATCTCGCCGCCGTACGGCGACGACGCGGCCCCCATCCGCGACCAGGTGTCGCTGGGCCCGTAGATGAAGCCCTTGGCGAACGGCTGGGTTGCCACCGACGGGTGGTAGCGGCGCCAGACGAACAGTCCCGGCAGGTCCAGGCAGTGGTCGGCGTGCAGATGCGACAGCAGTACGCACACCGCACCGGGATCGACATGCCGCTGGAGCGCGCCGAGTACCCCGCCCCCGAAGTCGATGACCAGCGGCGGGGTGTCCGGAGCCTGCAACAGGTAACCCGATGCCGGCGAGTCCGGACCCACCACACTGCCGGAGCAGCCGAGCACGGTGAGTCGCACGTTCCCTACTGTGCCATGTTCGCCGCAGCGATGACCAAGACACGAGCGCTTTGCCCGCTATTCGTCATCGAAATCACGGTCTGGCTAACTCAGCGGAGCGTGACGACGGACGGCGCCGACGCCGGTGATCGCCGGGCCCAGAAATCGGGTGGCCAGTGCGGCGAACGCCGCCGGGTCACCGGTCGCCTCGAACACCCTGGTGGCAGGGGCCTCCCCGTGCGGGCGCAGCAGATCGAGTTCGGTGAGCACCCGCAGCAGCTCCTTGGCGGTCTCCTCGGCGCTGGACACCAACGTCACCTGCTCGCCCATCGCCAGCTGGATCAACCCCGACAGCAGCGGGTAGTGGGTGCAGCCCAGCACCAGGGTGTCGACCCCGGCGCGCTGCAGCGGCTCCAGGTATCCCTCGGCCAGCCCGAGCACCTGCCGGCCGCTGGTGATGCCACGCTCGACGAAGTCGACGAAGCGCGGGCAGGCCACCGCGGTGATCTCAGTGTCGCGCGCGGCGGCGAACGCGTCCTGGTAGGCGTGGCTGGTGATGGTCGCGCTGGTGCCGATCACGCCGATCCGGCCGTTGCGGGTGGTGGCCACCGCCCGGCGCACCGCCGGCAGGATCACCTCCACGACCGGCACGTCGTAGCGTTCCCGGGCATCGCGCAGGCACGCCGCCGAGGCGGTGTTGCAGGCGATCACCAATGCCTTGACCCCGCGCTCGACCAGATCGTCGCCGATGGCCAGGGCGTGTGCGCGCACCTCAGGGATGGTCAACGGGCCGTAGGGTCCGTTGCCGGTGTCGCCAACGTAGACGAAGTCCTCGTCGGGCAGCTGGTCGATGATCGAGCGGGCGACGGTCAGGCCGCCGACCCCGGAGTCGAAGATCCCGATCACGCCGAAACCGCCCGCCGGCGTTCACGGGCTTTGCGCTCGGGGCCCGAAAGCAGATACGCGGCCGCCACCCCGGCGATCGCCCCGCATAGGTGCCCCTGCCAGGACACGCCGCCGCAGACATTCAGCACCGGCACCGCCCCCCACAGAATCCCGCCGTAGAGCACCAGCACCACCAGCCCGACCAGAATCTGCCAGATTCTGCGCGTGAACAGCCCGAACACCACCAGGAAGGCCAGCCAGCCGAAGATCAGGCCGGAGGCGCCGATGTGGTCAGTGGGCCCGCACGACGACCCGACGTTGCCGATCAGCCAGGTGCCCAACCCGCCGAACACCCACACGATGGCGGTAGCGAGCAGAAACCGGGACTGCCCGGCCAACGTCACCAGGAAGCCCAGCACCAGCGCCGGACCGGTGTTGGCCAGCAGATGGCCCCAGTTGGCGTGCAGCAACGGTGCGAACAGCACCCCCCACAGGCCGTCGGTCTCCAAGGGCCGGATGCCGTTGCGGTCCAGCCGGTGGCCGCCGACCTGATCAACGGCCTCGATGAGGTAGAGCAGCGCGACGAATCCCACGACGGTGGCCCCGCCGGTGCGCCAAGCGAACTTCTTGTCGGGCCGCGGCGCAGGCGTGGCGCCGGCTCGCGAAGTCACCACGTCACAACCTTCCGGTGGGCTTGTTGGCGAATGCCCCCGGCAACGTGCCCCGGTAGGTCGGTATTCCGGCCACCGGATCGGCGGCCAGCAACCCGACCAGCACCGCACGCGCCAGGCAGTCCGCCGCAGCGGCGCCGACCGCCGTGACCAGCCCGGTCTCCTGCGACATCGCGGCCGGAGTTCCTGGCAACGGCGGAACCTCGACGGCCCCGGTCGCCAACGCGAACACCGTGTCGCCGTCCACCGGAGTATGGGAGGGCCGGATGGTGCGAGCCAGCCCGTCCTGGGCGGCGATCGCCACCCGCCGGCAGCCGGCCGGGCTGAGCGCGGCGTCGGTGGCCACCACCGCGAGGGTGGTGTTGAGCGCGAGGGATTTGGGCTCCAGCCCGGCGAGCACCGCCAGCTGTTCGGACGGCGGGGCGGTCAGGCCGAATTCCTCGACGAGGGGCGCCGACCAGGGCAACCCGGTGGTGGCGTCGATGACCTCGCCGGTGGGGTTCACCACGACCAGCGCGCCGACCGTGACGGTGTGGTCCTCGAGTTCCAGCGTCGCCGACGCGGTGCCCACCCCGCCTTTGAACACCCCGGCCCGTGCCCCGACTCCCGCGCCCACACTGCCGACGGCCGGGCTGTCGCCGGCGGGACCGGCTGCTGCCGCCGCGGCGGCATAGCCGAACTCGGCGGTGGGTCGCCGGTCCCAGCCGCCGACCGGCAGGTCGAAGATGACGGCGGCCGGCACGATCGGCACCACGCCGCCGTCCAGCGCCACCCCGCGGCCCTGCTCCTCCAGCCAGGTCATCACGCCGTCGGCGGTCGCCAGCCCGTAGGCACTCCCGCCGGAGAGCACGACCGCATCCACCCAGCGCACGCTGTTGGCCGGGTCCAGCAGATCGGTCTCCCGGCTTCCGGGCGCCCCACCGCGACAGTCGACGGCACCGACGGTCCCGGGCGGCGCCAGCACGACGGTGACCCCACTGGCCCAGCCCGACCCGAGCGTCGCATCTGGATCGAGCCGCTGGTGGTGGCCCACCCGGATGCCGGGAACATCGGTGAGCGAACCCAAATTCGTCATCGGCCGGACCGTCCCATCAATGCGACCACCAGGTATTCCTGCAGCACCGTGAGCCATTGATAGACGCTGAGCTGGCCCGCCATCGGATCACCCGGTGCCAGCCGGTCCGGGGGCCCGTCGGGGCCGATCTGCAGCATGGTGCCCAGCGCCAGCCGGATGTCGTTGACCGCCGCGATCCAGGCGTTGGCCTGTTCCTCGGTCAGCTCGAAGCGTCCGGCCTTCTGCGGGAGCGAGTCCAGGAGCTGTTGTGCGGCATTACGTTTCGCGTCGATGATCTCCGGCTCGTGCAGGCTGCGCAACGCCGCGTTCAAGCCTTCCGCGTCGACTGCGGCGTCGTCGGCCGAGGCGACTTCACCCGAGCCGCCGGAACGGTAGAAGTCCGGCAGCAGCCGTCGGGTGGTGGCGTCCTCGGGCGGCTTGGTGTTGCCCGTCCTCATCCCGGTTATCTGTTCGAGTTCGTCGATTGGAGAAGCGGATTCACGCTCCTCGAGCATGCCGACGATCGAACCGACCAGGTTCCGCAGCAGCGCAGCCTCATGCAGCGCCAGCGCGGACCGGAAGCGGGGGCCGTCGTCGGTGTCAACCCGCTTCCACTTGTGCACGGTGAGGCCCGTTTCCCTTCGGTTGACGTCTCAGCGGTCCTGCTGCATGGTCGCCCATAATCCGGCGGCATGCAGTTTGGACACGTCGATCTCCATCGACTCGCGGCTTCCCGCCGACACCACGGCCTTGCCCTCGTGGTGCACCTGCAGCATCAGCTTGGTCGCGTGCGGCTCGCTGTAACCGAACAGCTTCTGAAAGATGTAGGTCACGTAGGTCATCAGGTTGACCGGGTCGTCCCAGACGATGGTCACCCAGGGCGAGGCGGTCTCCTCGACCGGGTCAGCGTGCCGCTGGCCGGTGCCCTGCGGTTTCACCGGGGTGGACGTCGCTGCTGACGTGGCCATAGCGCTCAGGATACCGAGCCGAGGTGGGATCGAGTACAGCCGATACGGTTGGCGGGTGGACTCCTCGGCCCGACGCGGCGGGCTGCTCACCGACAAGTACGAGCTGACCATGCTGGCCGCGGCGCTGCGCGACGGCACTGCTGGGCGGCGGACCAGCTTCGAGTTGTTCGCCCGCCGGCTCCCCGAGGGCCGCCGCTACGGGGTGGTGGCCGGCACCGACCGGTTCCTGGCGGCGCTGACCGCGTTCGGCTTCGACGACACCGCGCTGCACCTGCTCTCGGCGTTCCTGGACCCGAAGACCTTGAACTGCCTGGCCGATTTCCGCTTCCGCGGCGACGTCGACGGCTACCCCGAAGGCGAGTTGTACTTCGCCGGGTCGCCGGTGCTCACCGTGCACGGCAGCTTCGCCGAGTGCATCGTCCTGGAGACGCTGCTGCTGTCGATTCTGAACCACGACACCGCGATCGCCTCGGCGGCCGCCCGAATGGTCAGCGCGGCCGATGACCGGCCGCTGATCGAGATGGGCTCACGGCGCACGCACGAGCACGCCGCCGTCGCCGCGGCGCGGGCCGCCTACCTGGCGGGGTTCGCCGGCACGTCGAATCTGGAGGCGCACCGCAGCTTCGGTGTGCCGGTGCTGGGCACCAGCGCGCACGCGTTCACCCTGCTGCACTCCGGTGCTGAGGGCGAATTGGCGGCGTTCCGCTCCCAGGTCGCCGCGCAGGGGGTCGACACCACGCTGTTGGTGGACACCTACGACGTCAGCACCGGGGTGGCCAATGCCGTGGAGGCGGCCGGCCCGCGGCTCGGTGCGGTCCGGATCGACTCCGGTGAGCTGGCGGTGTTAGCTCATCAGGTCCGCGACCAGCTGGACCGGTTGGGCGCCACCGCCACCAAGATCGTGGTCTCCGGTGATCTCGACGAGTTCGCCATCGCGGCGTTGCGGGCCGCTCCGGTGGACAGTTACGGCGTCGGCACCGCGCTGGTGACCGGATCGGGTGCGCCGGCGGCGGGATTCGTCTACAAGCTGGTCGAGGTCGATGGTGTCGCGGTGCACAAGCGCAGCGCCGACAAGACCTCGGCAGGCGGGCGCAAACAGGCCCTGCGGGTGTCCCGTCCCAGCGGCACCCTGGTCGAGGAGGTGGTCCACCCGGCCGACCACCCACCGGCGGATTCCGGCCGGGTACTGACCGTTCCGCTGGTCCGCGGCGGCGACGTGGTGGCCGATACCGGAGCGACAGCGCTGGCCGCGGCGCGGGAGCGGGTGGCTTCCGGGCTGCGCAGCCTGCCGTGGGAGGGACTGAAGCTGGCGCACGGCGAGCCGGCGATCCCGACCCGGCTGATTCTCCGGTGAGGTTTTCGGCTACTTGCCGTTGCGTTCGCGGTGCTTGCACCCGGGCCAGCAACAGGGACGCCGCATGCCCTCCTCCAGCTCCTCGCGGGTCCGGCGGATCCGGCGCTCGCGGGTTTTGGCCTGCTTGGCGTCCTCGACCCAGCAGATGAACTCGTTGCGCGCCAAGGGCGTAATGTCCTGCCAGGCCGCCAACGCAGTCGGACTGACGAGCAGCCCCTCGCGCAAGTCCGCCGGCAACTCGTGTACCGCTCCGCCTGGCAAACGCTGGCTGGTCATCGCCTCAGGGTAATGCGAACCGGACGGAAAATTGGTGGGGCTGCGCGCGGTCGTGTCGCTACAGTTCGCGGGATGAAGCTCGATGCCGCGGCGTTCAGCCGCCAGTGGGTGCGCGCCTGGAACGCCCACGACGTGGAGGCGGTGCTCGCGCACTTCCACGAGGATGTGCTGTTCACCTCGCCGGTGGCCGCCCAGATGTTTCCCGAGACGGCGGGCGTGATCCGCGGCAAGCCCGCACTGCGCCGCTACTGGACCCAGGCCTTGGAGCGACTGACGAATCTGCATTTCGTCGTCGAAGCCGTCTCTCGGGGCATCGACACCATCGTCATCACCTACCGCAACCAGAACGACGGCCTCGTCAACGAGGTGTTGCGCTTCGACGGGGACGGCCGGGTCATCGAAGGCCACGGAACGTATCTCGTCACCGAGCCGGGCGACGTGGCCTGACGGGCTACCGTGTGCACACCATGGCTGACCCCTCCGTACCCGAGCTGCTCGCCGCCGCGGTAGCCGCCCTGGGCGGCAGTGAACGCGACGGTCAGGTACGCATGGCCGAGGCGGTCGCCCGGGCCTTCGACAGCGGCGAACACCTGGCGGTGCAGGCCGGCACCGGCACCGGCAAGTCGCTGGCCTATCTGGTTCCGGCGATCGCCCGCGCCGTGACCGACGACCACCCGGTGGTGGTGTCGACCGCGACGATCGCGCTGCAGCGCCAGCTCGTCGACCGCGACCTGCCGCGCCTGGCCGACGCCCTGGAAGGTGTGCTCTCCCGCCGACCGACCTTCGCGCTGCTGAAGGGACGACGGAATTACCTGTGCCTGAACAAGATCCATGCCGGGACCGAAGAATCCGACGATGCCCCGCAGGAGGAACTGTTCGAACCGTTCGCGGCCGGTGCGTTGGGCCGCGACGTCCAGCGCCTCACCGCCTGGGCGCAGACCACCGACTCCGGCGACCGCGATGACCTCAAACCCGGTGTGCCCGAGCGGTCCTGGTCTCAGGTCAGCGTGTCGGCGCGCGAGTGCGTCGGCGCCGCCCGCTGCCAGTTCGGCATCGACTGCTTCGCCGAGCGGGCCCGCGCCGTCGCCGCCGAGGCCGATGTCGTCGTCACCAATCACGCCCTGCTGGCGATCGACGCGATCTCGGAGACCAACGTGCTGCCCGAGCACGACCTGCTGGTGGTCGACGAGGCACACGAACTGGTGGACCGGGTGACGTCGGTGGCTACCGGTGAGCTGACCGCGGCCACGCTCAGTGTCGCGGTGCGCCGAATCACCCGGCTGGTCTCCCCGGAACTGGTGCAGCGCCTCGATGCCGCAGCCCTGACGTTCGGCTCGGCGATTCACGACGGCACGCCGGGGCGGATGGATCACCTCGACGACGAGCTCGCGACCTATCTGGCCGCGCTGCGCGATGCCGCCGGCGCGGTGCGCTCGGCGATTGATACCGCCCCGTCGGATCCCAAAGCGGCGTCTGCCCGCAAGGAGGCGGTCGCCGCGCTGTCTGAGATCGCCGACACTGCCGCACGGATTCTGACTTCCTTCGAACCGGCCATCCCCGAGCGCACCGACGTAGTGTGGCTCAGCCACGAAGACAACCGGGGATCGGTGCGTCCGGCGCTGCGGGTGGCGCCGCTGTCGGTGGCCGGGCTGTTGCGCGATCGGCTGTTCGCCCGGGCAACGACGGTGCTGACCTCGGCGACGTTGACCGTCGGCGGCACCTTCGATGCGATGGCCGGCGCCTGGGGTTTGACCCTCGGCTCGGGCCCCGAGACTCGCTGGCAGGGGCTGGATGTCGGCTCGCCGTTTGCGCACGCCAAGGCCGGCATCCTCTACGTGGCCGCGCACCTGCCGCCGCCCGGACGCGACGGCACTGGTACCGATGCGCAGCTCGACGAGGTCGCCGAGCTGATCGCCGCGGCCGGTGGGCGCACCCTGGGGCTGTTCTCCTCGATGCGGGCGGCGCGGGCCGCGGCCGAGGCGATGCGCGGGCGGCTGGACACCCCGGTGCTGTGCCAGGGCGACGACACCACCGGCGCGCTGGTCGAGCAATTCGCCGCCGACGCCGAGACGTCGCTCTTCGGCACGTTGTCGCTGTGGCAGGGCGTCGACGTACCCGGACCGTCACTGTCTTTGGTGCTCATCGACCGCATCCCGTTCCCGCGGCCCGATGACCCGCTGCTGACCGCCCGGCAGCGCGCGATCAGTGCCCGCGGCGGCAACGGTTTCATGGCGGTCGCCGCCAACCACGCCGCGCTGTTGCTGGCCCAGGGTGCCGGCCGGTTGCTGCGCAGCGTCGATGACCGGGGCGTGGTGGCGGTGCTGGACTCGCGGATGGCGACGGCGCGCTACGCCGGTTACCTGCGGGCATCGCTGCCGCCGTTCTGGGCGACGACCGACACCGGCAAAGTCCGGCTGGCGCTGCAGCGCCTTCGGGACGGTTGAGCGCACTATCGTGTTAGCGCATGCGACCCGCCCGCCAATGGCACCGTGCTCTCGCCACCGCCTGCACGCTGATGCTTTTGGTGAGCGGCTGCGCCCATCTGGTGGACGGCAAGCCGGTGTCGATCTTCGCCGACCCGTTCCGGGTGGGCGGCCTGCAGGCGGTCGACGGGCCCACCGGGCTGCGGCCCGATGCCCCGCCGCCGAGCCGCGAGGTCGCGGGCACCGACGGCGGCCGCATCGACCAGCTCGCCACTCAGTCGGTCAGCGATCTCGAGGCGTTCTGGGCGATCAGTTATCCCAACACCTTCGACGGCGACTTCAAACCGGTGAAATCCCTGCTCTCCTGGGATCCCGGGCAGCTCCGCGGAACGTTCTGCAAGAGTAGGACTTTCCTGCTGGTCAACGCCGCCTACTGCTATCTGGACGACACCATCGGGTGGGATCGCCGGCTGCTGTTGCCCGCGCTGCGCAGCGCCTACGGCGACATGGCGATCACCATGGTGCTCGCCCACGAGTACGGTCACGCGATCGCCCGGGCGGCCGGAATCACCAAGCGGCGCCAGACACCGACGCTGGTGGCAGAGCAGCAGGCCGACTGTCTGGCCGGGGTCTACCTGCGCTGGGTGGCCCAAGGCGACTCGCCCCGCTTCACGCTCAGCACCGGGGACGGGCTGAACGGTGTCCTGGCCGCGATGCTGGCGCTGCGCGACCCGCTGCTGAATCCCGGCGAGACCGTCGGCAGCAACGAGCACGGCTCGGCTTTCGAACGGATCTCGGCGTTCCAGTTCGGGTTCACCGATGGCGCCGGGTCGTGCAAGGCCATCGACGAAAGGGAGATCGAGCAGCGCCGCGGCGATCTGCCCATTCAGCTGCAGCAGAACGAGACCGGTGAGGTGCCGGTCAGCGAGGATTCGGTGCGGCTCATCGTCGATGCGATGAACATCGCGTTCACCCCGGCCGAGCCGCCGCAACTCGCGTTCGACGCCGCCACCGCGTCCTCGTGCGCCGATGCCCGCCCGAGCCGGCCGGCGTCGTACTGCCCGGCGACCAACACCATCGCCGTCGACTTGCCGGCCCTCCAGGCCATGGGCACCCCCAGCAAGGACCAGAAATTGGCGACGCTGTCCGGCGACAACACCGCCTATTCGGTGCTGATGTCGCGGTACCTGCAGGCGGTTCAGGTCGAGCACGGCGGCCTGGTACTCGACAACGCCGCCGCCGCGCTGCGCACCGCATGCCTGACCGGGGTGGCCACCACCAGACTCTCGCAGGGGATCACCACCTCCAACGGCGCCACCATCGCACTGACCGCGGGCGATCTCGACGAAGCCGTCGCCGGCCTGCTCACCAACGGTCTGGCCGCGGGCGACGTCAACGGTGAATCGGTGCCCGCCGGCTTCTCTCGCATCGACGCCTACCGGACCGGGGTGCTCGGCGACTTCGACCGCTGCCTGCAGCGCTTCCCGTAAATCCCCAACGGCGAACAGACACGAAAGCCCCCAAAAAGTGGCGTTTTTGGGGACTTTCGTGTCTGCTCGCGGCTAGGTGGCCAGCGTGACCAGACCCAGCTCGGCGTCGCCGGACAGCAACGGATGGCTCGGCAGCACTCGCACGGTGTAGCCCACCGCGCCGGCAACCGGTAGCGGCGTCGTCGTCGAGAACACTTCGGTGCCATCGCCGCCGCTGCGCTCGTGCGCCATGACCACGGTGGCCGGTTCGAGCAGGCTGTCACCAGAATCCAACCGGCCCAGCACGGCCTGCACCGTCACCTCGTCAGGTGCCAGACCGGCCAACCGAACCGTGGCGGTCAGCGTCAGCTCCGAACCCAGCAGCGGGGTGTCGGGCAGCCCGGTGCTGTCGACGTCGGTGATCGCGATCCGCGGCCAGGCGCGCTCCACGCGTCTGCGGTAGTCGGCCAGCCGTCGAGCCGCGCCGTACGGCACGCCGTCGATCGGTTCGCAGGTACGCCGCATCGACCGGGCCGCGGGGGCGTAGCACTGCTCGACGTAGTCGCGCACCATCCGCGAGGCCAGTACATTCGGCCCGAGCGTCTGCAGCGTGTGGTGCACCATCTCGATCCAGCGCGGCGGCACGCCACGTTCGTCGCGGTCGTAGAACCTCGGCACCACCGACTGCGCCAGCAGGTCATAGAGCGCCGCGGCCTCCAAATCATCGCGGCGGTTCTCATCGGCCACCCCGTCGGCGGTCGGTATCGCCCAGCCGTTCTCCCCGTCGAACCACTCGTCCCACCAGCCGTCACGGATGGACAGGTTCAGCCCGCCATTGAGCGCACTCTTCATCCCCGACGTGCCGCAGGCCTCCAGCGGCCGCAGCGGGTTGTTCAGCCACACATCGCATCCGGCGTAGAGCCGTCGCGCCATCGACATGTCGTAGTCGGGCAGGAATGCGACGCGATGGCGTACTTCGGGGCGGTCGGCGAAGCGCACCACCTGCTGAATCAGCGCCTTGCCCTCATCGTCGGCCGGGTGGGACTTGCCGGCGACGATCAGCTGGACCGGCCGCTGCTCGTCGAGCAGTAGCCGCTCCAATCGGTCGGGGTCGCGCAGCATCAACGTCAACCGCTTGTAGGTCGGCACCCGGCGGGCGAATCCGATGGTCAATACCCCGGGGTCGAACGCCGTTGCAATCCAGCCCAATTCGGCTTCCGAGGCGCCGCGTTCCAGGCCGGACCGCAGCAACCGCAGCCTGACCTCATCGACGAGCAACGACCGCAGCTGGGAGCGAATCGACCACAGCTCAACGGGATCGACTTCTTGAAGACGCTGCCAGGCCGCCGGCTCGCTGAACGAATCCGTCGCGGCCAGGCCGCGGCTGAGCTGCAACCAGGGCGGAGCCGCCCAACTGGGCGCGTGCACCCCGTTGGTGATCGAGCCGATCGGCACCTCGCCGGCGTCGAAACCGGGCCACAGCCCATTGAACATCGCCCGGCTGACCCGGCCGTGCAGACGCGAGACGCCGTTGGCCCGCTGGGCCAGCCGCAGACCCATGTGGGCCATGTTGAACGTGCCGGAATCGTCTTCAGCGCCCAGCTCGATGATCCGCTCGACCGGCACCCCGGCCGCCAGCGCGTCGCCGTCGAAGTAGCGCCGCACCATGTCGACCGGAAACCGGTCGATTCCGGCCGGCACCGGGGTGTGGGTGGTGAACACTGTCGACGAACGCACCACTGCCAGCGCGGTGTCGAAATCGAGGCGTTGTTCGGCGATCAGCTCACGGATGCGTTCGATCCCGAGGAATCCGGCGTGGCCCTCGTTCATGTGGAACACCTCGGGTGCGGGCATGCCGTCGAGCGCGGTGAACGCCCGGATCGCCCGCATTCCGCCGATCCCGGCCAGGATCTCCTGATGGATCCGGTGCTCCTGGTCGCCGCCGTACAACCGGTCGGTGACCCCGCGCAGCTGGTGCTCGTTCTCGCCGATGTCGGAGTCCAGCAGCAACAGCGGTACCCGGCCGACCTGTGCGACCCAGATCCGCGCACGCAACCGGCCTACCCCGGGCAGCGCGACCTCGATCAGCGCCGGGTTGCCCGCCGCATCTGCCAGCAGCCGCAACGGCAGCCCCTGCGGGTCCAGCGACGGATAGGTCTCACGTTGCCAGCCGTCGGCGGTCAGTGATTGGCGGAAATATCCCGAGCGGTAGTAGAGCCCGACCGCGATCAACGGCACGCCCAGATCGGACGCCGATTTCAGGTGATCCCCGGCCAGGATCCCCAGGCCTCCGGAGTAGTTGGGCAGGGCTTCGGCGACGCCGAACTCCATCGAGAAGTACGCGATGGCGGCGGGTAACGGCGCGCCGCTGTCCTGCTGGTGCTGATACCACCGGGGCTGCGTCAGGTACTCGGTGAGGTCGGCCGACAGGGCGTCGAGACGGCCGGTGAAAGCCTCGTCGGCGGCGAGCTCGTCCAGCCGATTCGGACTCACTGCGCCCAGCAGCGCCACCGGGTCCCGGCCGCATCGGGCCCACAGTGCCGGGTCGATGGCGGCGAACAACTCCTGCGTCGACTGATCCCACGACCAGCGCAGGTTCATCGACAGTTGCCCAAGTGCTCGCAGTCGGTCGGGAAGGTGCGCACGAACGGTGAACCGGCGGAGTGCTTTCACACGTCACAACCTTACGGCGGTTCAGCGAGGCTCGCCGGAGTTGGCCCGAAGGGTCGGCGGAGGCGAGGCGAAGCTGGGACCGCCGCAGAGGACCTGACGATTCGGTTGCGAACCGGCCGCTTCGTGCAGGTCGGCGAAGGCAGCCCACTACCGTGGGCACAGACAAGCCCCCACGACGAACGGAGTGTGCGTGCCTGGTCGTGTCGTGGTCGACGACGTCGAACCGGTCGTCTCGTGCGGCCGCTACCCGGCCAAGGCCGTGGTCGGCGAGACAGTGCCGGTGAAGGCCACCGTGTGGCGGGAAGGTCACGACGCGGTCGCCGCGACCCTGGTGGTGCGCCACCTCGGACAACGCTATCCACAGCCCGGGGAACCGCCGATGAGTTCGCCCGCGTGCGGCGCCGCGCCGGTACACATCCCGATGGCGACCGGCTTCGACGCCTATGTGTTCCACGCCCACTTCAGTCCCGACGCCGTCGGGTTGTGGACCTTCCGCGTCGAGGGCTGGGGCGACCCGGTGCAGAGCTGGCGAAGCGCGGTCACCGCCAAGCTCGACGCCGGCCAGAGCGAAGCGGAGCTCTCCAACGACCTGCTGGTCGGCGCCGAGTTGTTCGAGCGCGCCGCGACTGGCATACCGCCCGACCAGCGCCGGCCGGTGCAAGCGGCCGCTGCCGCACTGCGCACCCCCGGCGATCCGATGCACCGGGCGGCCCCCGCTCTCTCGACGGAGGTCGAGGATTTGCTGAACCGCCACCCCTTGCGGGAGCTGGTGACCCACGGCAAGGACCACCAGATGTGGGTGGATCGGCCGCTGGCCCGCCGCGGCGCCTGGTACGAGATGTTCCCGCGCTCGACCGGCGGATGGGATCCCGACGGCCGCCCGGTGCACGGAACATTCGCCACCGCGGCGGCGGCGCTGCCGCGGATCGCCGAGATGGGCTTCGACGTGGTGTATCTGCCGCCGATCCACCCGATCGGCCAGGTGCACCGCAAGGGCCGCAACAACTCCGCGACCGCAGAGCCCGGTGACGTCGGTTCGCCGTGGGCCATCGGTAGCGCCGAGGGCGGCCACGATGCGGTGCACCCAGATCTGGGCACCATCGACGACTTCGACGCTTTCGTCGCCGCCGCCCGCCAGCTGGACCTCGAGGTCGCTCTGGACCTGGCGCTGCAGTGCGCGCCTGATCACCCGTGGGCCA
>NZ_LZMF01000023.1:0-40858 GCF_001673565.1 Mycolicibacter sinensis | reverse complement strand
TGGCAGCCCCCTGCATCTCGCGCAGGGTCAGGCCCTCGGTGTTCTCGCCGGCGAAGAACTTCTCGTGCGCACCGGGCGCGGCGACCCGCTCGAAGGTCGGATTAGGGATGAAGTCACTGACGCGATTGTTGATGATGATCCGGGTCTGGCGGCCGATCTGGGCGAATTGGACTGCCCGCGAATACTTTTCCGGGAGGTACTTCGTCAACGAGTCAGGGGTCTCATACATGTGCTGGTCGGCATCGAAGATCGGTGCGTCACGAAACTGGCTCATGGCTGGTTCCTTTCTCTCCGCGAGCAGACATGAAAGCCCCCAAAATCACAGCGAATTGGGGGCTTTCACGTCTGCTCGCGGTAATTAAGTCGTCAGGATGGTCGCCGCCGCGGTGCCCGGTGCGCCGTAGAGTTGGGCGAACCCGACCTTGGGTTCGCCGGGAACCTGCCGGTCGCCGGCTTCGCCACGCAACTGGCGCACCAGCTCGTGGATCTGGCGCAGCCCGGAGGCGCCGATCGGCTCGCCGTTGGCGATCAGCCCGCCGTCGGTGTTGACCGGCATCGATCCGGAGATCTCGGTCGCACCCTCGGCGAGCAGCTTCTCCTGGTCGCCGTCGGCGCAGAAACCGCACTCGGCCATGTGGATGATCTCCGCGCCGGCATCGGTGTCCTGCAGCTGGATCACGTCGACGTCTTCGGGTGCCACCCCGGCCTTTTCGAATGCGGCCCGCGCGGCGTACACCGTCGGCGCGACATCCTCGGTAACGGGGGCGAAGGTGGTGTTGACCTCGTAGGCCCCGTAGCGACGGGTGCGCACCTCCACCGCACGCAGATACACCGGCTTGTCGGTGTAGCGGTGCGCGATGTCGGCCCGGCACATCACCACGGCGGCCGCACCCTCATCCGGCGCGCAGAACATGTACTGCGTCAGCGGATAGTTCAGCATCGTCGAACCCAGGATCTCCTCTTCGGACATCGGCTTGCGCCGGAACGCATTCGGGTTCAGGGCTCCGTTGCGGAAGTTTTTGGCCGCGACCTTGGCCAGCGTCGCTTGCGAGATGCCGTGATCATGCAGATACCGGTTGGCTTTCATGCCGAAGAACTGGGTGGTCAGGTACTGGCCGTTCTCGGCGTACCAGCGCGGCATGCCGACCAGCGCCGGGTCCTCGGTGAACGCACCGCGCGGGTGCTTGTCCAGGCCGACGGCGACGCCGATATCGTAGTCGCCCAACCGGATACCGTCCGCGCACACCTTGGCGGCGCTGGCCGCGGTGGCACAGGCGTTGAACACGTTGGTGAACGGAATGCCCGACAACCCAACCATCCCGACGATCGCGTCCGGGTTCGCCACTGTCCAGCTGCCGCCGGTGGCGGCGCCGATGTCCGCCCAGGCCACTCCGGCATCGGCGACCGCGGCGAAGATGGCATCGACGCCCATTTCCATCGCCGACTTGCCTTCGAAGCGCCCGAACGGGTGCAGGCCGACCCCGATGATGGCGACGTCGTTCATCAGCGCTGCCCCGTCGGCTGGAAGGCGAACGTGACGATCTCGTTGCCGTCGGAGTCGGCGGCGAACGGCACCATGGTCAGCTGCACCGGCATCCCGAACTGCAGCTTGTCGGGATCGTTCTCGGTGAGCCGGCCTTCCACCCGGACGACATCGCCGAGCTGCACCAGGCCGACGCCGAATGGCACGAAGTCCTTACCGGTGGGACCCAGATACGGTGGGCCGGGAGGGAAGCCCTGCGTGGTCCAGGCCACCAGGGTCCCCGTGCGGGGGAGCAACTCTCGCGCCATCTGGTCGCCGCTGCACTTCGGGCACCGTGGCTGGGCCGGGAAGACGGTGGCGTCGCAGGCCGCGCAGCGGCTGCCGACCAGCTGGGGGGCCTCATCCGGCCACGTCGAGATGTCGGGTGCTAGCGCCTTCTGCATGGGGCCTCCGCCTAACGGGTCTACTAACTGTAATACTTACAGTAAAGTATGATCGCCTGAGTTGGCCAGCGGGCTTCCGACACCGCTTGCGCGATCACGGCAAAGGCTCCAGGGATGACAGAGAACGACGGACCCGCGGCGACGAGGCGGCGCGCCCTCGTCATGGGCGCCAGTGGCAACGTCGGTGCCTGCGTCACGCGTCAACTGGTCGCCCGCGGGGATGACGTGCGGGTGTTGTTGCGTCGTTCGAGCTCCACCAGGGGGATCGACGGGCTTGACGTGGAGCGGTGCTACGGAGACATCTTCGACACCGAAGCGGTCACCGCCGCGATGGCCGACCGCGACGTCGTGTACTACTGCGTCGTCGACACCCGCGCTGAGCTTCGTGACCCCGCGCCGCTGTTCAAAACCAATGTCGAAGGTTTACGCAACGTCTTGGACGTCGCGGCGCAGGCCGACCTCGACAGGTTCGTGTTCTTGAGCACCATCGGGACCATCGCGGTAGGCCGCAACGGCGAAACCGTGGATGAGCGAACGCCGTTCAACTGGGCCGCCCAGGGCGGTGGATACATCGCCTCCCGTCGTGAGGCCGAGCGCCTGGTGCTGTCCTACGTGGCCGACCGCGGCCTGCCGGCCGTCGTCACGAACGTGTCGAACCCCTACGGCCCGCCCGACTGGCAGCCGCGGCAAGGCATGCTCGTTCAGTTCGCCGCGATGGGCAGGATGCCGGCGTACGCGCGGGGCGTGGGCTCTGAGGTGGTCGGGATCGATGACGCCGCCCGGGGAATGTTGCTGGCCGCGGAGCGGGGGCGCATCGGCGAGCGCTACATCATCTCCGAGCGGTACATGAGCCAGCGTGAAATGCTCGCCATCGCCGCCGAAGCGGTCGGAGCCAAACCGCCGCGCTTCGGCATACCGATGGCGGTTCTGCATGTCCTGGGCCACCTTGTCGGCGCCGCGGGTGCCGTGCTGGGGCGTGACTTCCCGTTCACCGCGACCGGGGCGCGATTGATGGCGTTGACGTCTCCTGCCGATCACAGCAAGGCCACCCGGGAACTGGGCTGGCACCCGGAACCGACCGAAGACGCGATCCGGCGCGCCGCGAAGTTCTACCTGGAGCGCAGCAAGACATGATCCCGTTCGTAGTTCGTCGTGACAACGACCTGGTGCCGAACGCCATCGCTCACGGCGGGTGGGGGCCGACGCTGGGAGGCCAGGTGGTCGGCGGACTGCTGGCCCGCGCCATCGAGCACCACGTCTGCGACGGCGACCTGCAGCCGGCGCGGCTGACCGTCGAGATCCTGCGCCGGGTGGCCAGCGCACCGCTGCGGGTCACGGCGTCGGTGGTCCGCGCGGGGTCGCGGATGCGGGCCATTGACGCCGCGATGACGCAGGACGGCGAGTTGGTGGCCCGCGGCTCGGCGCTGTATCTGCGTCGCGGCGTCCAGCCCGACGGTGAGTTCTTCACCACCGCGGTGACGCTGCCGCCGCTCCCGGAGGAGCCGGCACGCTTCGACGAATCGGTGCCGATGTTCATCCGGGCCTACGGCAGCGACGACGGCGAGCGCTTTCCGTGGCAACACTCGGGACCGCGCTACGCCTGGCTGCGGGAGATCCGCGATCTGGTCGACGGCGAGGAGCTCACACCGTTCGTCCGGGCGGCGATGGCCGTTGACGTCACCGCCTCGTTGACCAATTTCAGCACCACTGGTTTGGCCTTCATCAACGCCGACTACACCCTGACCCTGAGCCGGCTACCGGTCGGCCCCTACATCGGGTTGGCGGCACTGACCCACTACAGCGACGCCGGCGTGGCGACCGGATGCGCGAGCCTGTTCGACACCCGCGGCCCGATCGGCAGCGGGGTGTCCACCGCGATCGCGAATTTCAACTTCGACCCCGGACACCGGCGGGAAGACCCCACGCCCGGCTAGGCGATAGCGCCGGACTCCTTGAGTTTTTCGATACGGGCCCAGTCCATTCCGAGCTCCATCAGCACGGCCTCGGTATGCTCGGATGCCTGCGGGGCGCGGGTCGTCTCCAGCGGCTCGTGGTTGAACTGCACCGGTCCGCGGACCACCTTGAACGCCGGACCGCCGTCGCCGGCCTCGACCTCGACGACCATGTCGTTGGCGATCGCCTGCTCGTCGGACCCCAGGTCGACCAGACTCTGGAACGGCGCCCACTGGCCCTTCATCGTCTTGAGGTGCTGTCGCCAGTATTCGAAGGGCTTGGCGCCGATCGCCGCGACGATCAGCTCGCTGGCCGCGTCGGCGTTCTCCATCAGCGGCAGCACGTCGGAGAAGCGCGGGTCATCGGCGGCTTCGGGAATACCCAAGTGCTCGAAGGTGTCCCGGATGTATCCGGTCGGGCTGACGATGCACAGGTTGATGGTGCCGCCATCGGAGGTGGTGTAGTTGCCCAGGAATGGATTCGCCGGTGAGCCACCGGATTGCGGCATCAGCGCACGCATCGCTTCGCCGGTCTCCATGCCCTGGGTCACGCTGGCGCCGGCCGCCCACCACGCGGTGGATAGCAGCGAAACGTCGACCTCGAGCGCCTCCCCGGTGCGCTCACGATGCAGCAGCGCCGCGGCGATACCGCCGGCGATGTTCATGCCCCCGACCGAATCGCCGAACGCGGGAATTCCCTGGGACAGTGGCGCACCCAGCTCCTCCGGGCTCAGGGCATGGCCGACGCCGCTGCGCGTCCAGAACGCCGTGCCGTCGAAACCGCCGACGTCGCGTTCGGGGCCCTTGTCGCCGTAGGCGCTGCCGCGGGCGTAGACGATGTTCGGATTCGCTGCGCGGATGTGCTCGACGTCGAACTTGTTCTTCTTCCGGGCCCGCGGAAGGTAGTTGGTCAAGAACACGTCGGCGGTGGCGGCCAACTCGTAGAGCACCTGCTGCCCTTCGGATGTGGAAACGTCGATGCCGACGCTGCGCTTACCGCGGTTGGGGTGTTCGATCAGCGGATGCCGGTCGGGGTCGAGTTCGAAGCCACCCATCCGGATGAACCCGCGCTGGGTGTCGCCGCGCACCGGGTGCTCCACCTTGATGACGTCGGCGCCCCAGTCGGCCAGGATCGCCCCGGCGGCGGGGACGAATGTGAACTGCGCGACCTCCAGCACCCGGAACCCATCCATCACCTTGATCAACTCAGTGCGCTCCTGACATGAGACCAATTGAAGTAATCTACTGTAATGGTTACGGTTGGGCATCCGAAAGGGGCGAGGTGAGCGACGTCGGACAGCGGGCCAACAGTGTTGAGATTGGCGAACGGGCTGCTGCGGCGGCGGAGTCGCGCATGCTGATCGACGGCAAGTTGGTGGCGGCGACGTCGGGTGCGGAGTTCGACAATCGCAGCCCGGCCACCGGGCGGTTGTTGGGGGCCACCGCGGCCGCCGACCAGAGCGACATGCACCAGGCGATCGGTGCGGCCCGGCGCGCCTTCGACGACTCGGATTGGTCGACTGACCGCGAGCTGCGTAAGCGGTGCCTGGGGCAGTTGCAGTCGGCGCTGGAGGCGGAGAAGGAAGAGCTGCGCACCGAGCTGATCGCCGAGGTGGGCTGCCCGGTGATGACGACCCAACTGGCACAGCTGGATTGGCCGTTGGCGGACGCGCTGCGCTACCCGGGCCGGCTGATCGACGAGTTCGAGTGGGAGCGGCTGATCGAGGGCGGCGGGCTGTTCGGCGACCGCAACGTCCGCACCGTCGTCAAGGAGCCGGTCGGTGTGGTCGCGGCGATAACCCCGTCCAACTTTCCGGTCGAGGTGATCCTGAACAAGCTGGGGCCGGCGCTGGCGGCCGGCAACACCGTCGTGCTCAAGCCCGACCCGAACACCCCGTGGAACGCCACTCGGTTGGGGCGTCTGGTCGCTGAGCACACCGACATACCCGCCGGGGTGGTCAACGTGGTGCCCACGCCGTCGAACGAGGTCGCCGGACTGCTCGGCACCGACCCCCGGGTCGACATGGTCTCGTTCACCGGATCCACCGTGGTCGGCAAGCTGCTGGCCCGCAACAGCGCCGACACCATGAAGCGGACGTTCCTGGAGTTGGGCGGCAAGTCGGCGCTGATCGTGCTCGACGACGCCGACCCGGCCAAGGTCATCCCCGGTGCGGTCGGCGTGTGCGTGCACGCCGGGCAGGCCTGCGCGGCTACCACCCGGATGCTGGTGCACCGCTCCCTGTTCGACGAGGTGGTGGCCGCGGTGACCGCGGCGTTCGCGGCGGTCACGGTGGGCGACCCCGCGCTACCGCAGACCCTGGTGGGCCCGCTGATCAGCGCGCAGCAGAAGCAGCGGGTGCTCGACGCGATTGCGCAGGCTCGGCTCGACGGGGCCGAAATCACCACCGGTGGAGGGGGATACGAAGACCTGCCGGCTCACCTCGCCGGTGGGCACTACGTGCAACCGACGGTGATCGTCGGCGTCGATAACAGCGCGGCCATCGCGCAGCAGGAGGTGTTCGGGCCGGTGCTGGTGATCCTGCCGTTCGGCGACGACGACGAAGCGGTGCGGATCGCCAACGACAGTGCATTCGGGCTGGCCGGTGCGGTGGTCTCGGCGTCATCGGAGCGGGCCATGGCCGTGGCCCGGCGGGTGCGCACCGGGGCGATCGGCGTCAACGGAGGCATGTACTACGGCGCCGACGCGCCGTTCGGGGGCTACAAGAACAGCGGCTGGGGCAGGCAGTGCGGGATCGAGGGGTTCTCGCAGTACCTGGAGACCAAGACCATCGGTTATCGGAAACCGCGGGGGGCGTAAGGCAGCCCGCGCGGTTCGGTCATCGACTGTGCGGTTTGGTACGCCCTCATCGGTGGGTCGCGTACGAAACCGCACAGTCGGCGAGATCTAGGTGAACGTCACCGGCAGCGAGCGCGGCGACCGGAAAGGCTGACCGTAGATGTGTGGATTATCGTCGGTCACCAGCGTGATATCGCTGAGGCGGTCCAGGAGGCACTCCATCGCGACCCGCATCTCCATCCGGGCGAGATGCAACCCCATGCAGGTGTGCTCGCCGGCGGCGAACGTGATGTGCGGAATCCACTTGCGGAAGATGTCGAACTCCTCGGAGCGCTCCCACCGCGCCTCGTCGCGGTTGGCCGACCCGATGCAGACATCGACGACGGCGCCGGCCGGAATTGCGACGCCGGCCACCTCGGTGTCCCGGATTGCGGTGCGCTGCACGGTAGTCAGCGGCGTCTCGTAGCGCAGCCCCTCCTCGATGGCGGGGCCGATCAGGTCGCGGTCGGCTTGCACCGCGGCGAACTGTTCGGGATGAGTCAGCAACAGGTAAAGCAGGTTGCTGGTGGCCCGGTAGGTGGTCTCCAGCCCGGCCGGCAGCAGCAGGCGAAGGAACGAATAGATCGCCTCGTCGCTGAGTTTCTCGCCGTCGACCTCTGCGGTGACCAGATCACCGATGATGTCCTCGGTCGGATGGGACTTGCGCTTGTCCATCTGCGCCAGGAAATACTCCTTTAACGCCGCCGAGGCGGAGAAGGCGCGCTCGTAGTTGACGGTGTAGCTGATCAGCTCGATCGCGCGCTGACGGAACCACGGCAGGTCCTCTTCGGGCAGGCCCAACAGCTTCGAGATGACCCGGGTGGGGAACTCGAAGGTGAAACCGGCCACCAGGTCGGCAGAACCCGCGTCGATGAACTCGTCGATCAGCCTGTTGCAGATCGGCTGCACCACGTCGGGCTCCCAGTGCACCAACGATTTCCGCTTGAAGGCCGACGACACCAGATTGCGATGCTTGCGGTGCGGCTCGCCCTCCATCGCCAGGATGGTCGGTCCCAGGAACAACCCGATGGTGACGTCGTAGATGTGTGAGTTGAAGGAATCCGCTTCCCGGAACACCTGGTTCACGGCGTCGAAAGAGACGGCGGCGAACTGTGTTTCGGGTCGCAGCGACGCCGGGGTCTTGGAGTAGTCCATGACCGTTCCGGGGAAGACCCCGGCGTGTGCGCGCTTGCTTTCGAAGTACGGATAGGGGTTCGTAAGGTAGCCGGCCGGCTTGTCGAGTGCGGCGGCGACGTCGTCGACCTGGCTCTCCACGGCTGGTCTCCCGTCTCAAGTGAAGTAATTTACTGTAAGCATTACAGTAAACGATCGGGCCGGTGTTGCGCCAGCGTCAGGGGAGGCTGATCGGCATTCGTTTGATGCCGTGCACAAAGGTGCTGTGCAGGTACTCCGGTTCGCCGAGCGTGACCTCCGGCAGCCGGGTGAGCAGCTCATAGAACAGGTGCCGCAGCTCCATCCGGGCGACGTGGGTGCCCAGGCAGTAGTGCGCTCCGCCGCCGCCGAAGCCCAGGTGCGGGTTGGCGGCACGGGTGATGTCGAATTCGTGCGGCCGGTCGAACACCGTCTCGTCGCGGTTGGCCGAGCAGTAGAACAACGCGACCTTCTCGCCGGCCTTGATCTCGGTCCCGGCCACCTCGGTGTCCACCACCGCGTGGCGTGCGAAAGCGATCACCGGTGTGGCCCACCGCACGAATTCCTCGACCGCGGCGTCGATCCGGTTGTCGAAGTCGGCCAGCAGCCACGCGCGCTGCTCGGGGTGATCGACGAGGGCCTTGAACGCGTGCGTGGTGGTCTGCTTGGTGGTGTCGTTGCCTGCCGAACCGAGCAGCACCATGAAGGAGCCCAGTTCATCGTCGGTGAGGCGGTGGCCGTCGACCTCGGCATTGACCAGCTCGGTCATCAGATCGTCGTGCGGCTCGGCGCGGCGGCGCTGCGCCAGCTCGATACCGGATCCGGCCAACACGCCCAACTGTGTCATGACGTGTACGGCCCGCTCCTCCAGCGAGGCATACTCGTCGTCGCTACCGCTGAACAGGCATTCGGCCGCGTAGGCGACCTTCTCCTGGTCGGCGGGATCGATGCCGATCATGTCGGAGATCGTGCGCATCGGCAGCTGCCCGGAACAGCTTGCGACGAAGTCGATCTGGTCGCCGGTACGCAGTTGCGCCAGTAGGTCGTCGACGATGCTGCGAGCGTTGGTCTTGATCTGCTCCTCGATCCGGCGGACCTGTCGCGGGGTGAACCCCGAGCTGATGAGCTTGCGATACCGGGTGTGGTCGGGCGGGTCCATCGCCAGGAAGAACGTCATGTTGCGCTGGATTTCGGCCGGCATCGGATCGACGCTGACCCCTTCGCGCGAGCAGAACAGCTCTTCGTGCTGGCTGATGAACTTGATGTCGCTGTGCCGCGTCGCCGCCCAGTATCCGGTCTCCTGGTGGGGGAAGACGGCCGGCATCGGCCGGTGCCAGGTCAGGCCCTGCTCGCCGCGCAGGGTTGCGAAGGTCTCGTCGCGGGTGCGAAAGTCCTTGCCCCAGAAGTCGGGATCCGAGATGTCGAGTCGGTGGTGAGGATAGGGAGACGTCGGTGTGCTGGCTGATGAACTCAGGGTCATGGTGTCCTCTCGAAGGTCTCAGACGGTGATGGGGGCGCCGGCGGTGATCGAGGTGATGAAACCGCCGTCGACGAGAATGTCCTGCCCGGTGATCCACCCGGCGTCGGATGAGCCGAGGAAGTCGATCAGCGGCACGATGTCGTCGACGACGGCGTGCCGGCCGACCATGGCGCACACGATGTCGAGTGTTTGCTTGCCCATCGACTGCTCGAAGTCGGGCAGGATCGGTGTTTCAACCGGGCCGGGGCTGACGGTGTTGATCCGCACCCCGTACTTGGCGCGTGCGGTCGCGGCCAGCCGTTTGGCGTAGAGGATCATCGCCTGCTTGGAGGTGGTGTACACCGGGAACGCGGGGTCCTGGCCGGCCTGCCAGCGCAGAACCGACTCCGCGTCGGTGGCCTTGAGCAGTCCGTCGAGCACTTCGATGCGCTGCTCCCAGCCCAGCGCGGCCGTCGAGGCGACCGCGACCACCGCGCCGCCGGTGCGCAGCCGGGGCAGCATGCCCTCGGTCATCAGGCGCATACCGAGGTAGTTGACCGTCAGCACGTCGGCGGCCGGTGCGGTTCCGGGTACGCCGGCGACGTGGGCCAGCAGATCCCAACCGTCGCCGATCCGGCCGGTGAACTCGGCAATGGCGGCGGCATCTCGCAGGTCGCAGCAAACATGCTGCGAAGCCGGTGTCGACTGGGGGCGCACGTCGACGGCCAGAACGAAATCGCCGCGTTCGTGGAAGTGCGCGGCGGTGGCAGCGCCGATCCCCGACCCGGCGCCGACGACCACCACCTTGCGCTGCGGGTTGTTCATCCTCGCCAGCCTTCTGGAGTACCCGAAAAGTCGACAGTAAGCACGACTGTAACGAATTCGGCGCCGGCGGACAATGCTACGGTTGGCCCTACCGACAGCCCCACTGAACATCCGACCGGGGCGGCGAAAGATGCGAACAGGAGCCGAGAATGGCCGAGACCATCGGGTTCGTCGGAGCCGGCAAAATGGGCGAGCCGATGGTGCTGCGCCTTATCGGTGCGGGCTTTTCCGTGCAGGTCTACGCGCGCCGTCCGGAGGTGCGCGAGCGGCTGGCGGCCGCCGGCGCAGTGCCGGTGGAGTCGGTCGGCGCCGTCGCACGCGATGCCGGCGTCGTGATCAGCTGCCTGTTCTCCGACGCCCAGTTGAGCGAGGTCGCCACCGGTGCCGACGGGCTGCTGGCCAATGCCGGCCCCGACACGGTCGTGGTCTCGCACACCACCGGAACGGTGAGCACACTGACGAACCTGATGGCGGAATTCCCGGACGGCCCGGTGCTGGTGGATGCGCCGGTCAGCGGCGGCGCCCACGACATCGCCGCCGGCAAGCTGACTGTCCTGCTCGGCGGTCCCGACGATGCGGTGGCTCGCGCGCAGCCGGTGCTGGCCGCCTACGCCGATCCGGTCATCACCACCGGAGGCCTGGGCACCGCGCTCAACCTCAAGCTGATCAACAACGTGCTGTTCGCCGCCAATGCGCAACTCGTCGCTGCCGCCGTCGAACTGGGAAAGAACCTCGGAGTGCCCGACGCCAGTCTGTTCGCGGCCTTGGAGCAGTGCAGCGGCGGCAGCCGGGCCGCAGGGTATGTGCAGTCGGCCGGGGGAGTGGAGAGCTTCGCCAAAGTCGTTGCGCCCTTCATGCGCAAAGACGTCGCGGCCTGTATCGAGGCGGCCGCCGACCGTGGCGTCGAGTTGGGGCAGCTGCGCACGGTGGCCGAGTCCGGACCATTGGACCTGTCGTGACCGACCTGCTGAACCTGCTGGAGAAACAACGGCAGTCGTTCGTCGCCGACGGCCCGCCCGCCGCGGCGGTGCGGCGCAATCGCATCGACCGGTTGTTGGCGATGGTGCTGGATAACACCGACGCCTTCGTCGACGCGATGGCCGCTGATTTCGGCACCCGGTCCCGGTCGGCGTCGCTAGCAACTGAACTGGTCGGCATGATCCCGGTGATCGAACACACCCGATCCCACGTCAAGCGGTGGATGCGGACCGGCAAGCTGATGCGCGCGGCGCGCCTGGCGGGACTGCGCGCCGAGGTGCAGCCGAGCCCGCTGGGCGTGGTGGGGATCATCGGGCCGTGGAACTTCCCACTGCAACTGGTGGTGCTGCCCGCGGCCGCGGCGTTCGCAGCCGGCAACCGGGTGATGATCAAGATGTCCGAGATCACTGCGCACACCGCCGAATTGATGCAGCAGACCGCGCCGAAGTACTTCAGCGAAGACGAACTCGCCGTCGTCACCGGCGGTGCCGACGTGGCTGCCGCGTTCGCGGGACTGCCGTTCGACCACCTGTTCTTCACCGGCTCCCCGTCGGTGGGCGCACTGGTGCAGCGCGCCGCAGCCGAGAACCTGGTCCCGGTGACATTGGAGCTGGGCGGAAAGAACCCCGTCGTCGTTGCGCCCGGCGCCGACATCGCGCGATCGGCGAAACGGATCGCCTCGGCCCGGATGGTCAACGGCGGGCAGGTCTGCGTGTGCCCCGATTACGTTCTGGTGCCCGAACGCGAGATCGACTCGTTCATCGAGGTCGCCCGTGCGACGCTGCGGGAGATGTTCCCGACCATCGTGGCCAACGGCGACTACTGCTCCAGCGTCAATGAGGCCAACTTCGATCGCGTCGTGGGCCTGATCGAGGATGCCCGCTCGCGGGGTGCCACCGTGGAGGCCGTCGCCCCGGATGGTGAGGTGCTGCCCGATCGCGGCTCCCGCAAGATCGCTCCGACGATCGTGCGCGACGTCGACGCGACGATGCAGATCGCCGAGGAGGAGATCTTCGGTCCGGTGCTGATGGTGCAGGGATACCGCAGTCTCGACGAGGCGATCGATGAGATCAACGCGCGTCCCGCGCCGCTGGTCGCCTATTGGTTCGGCCCCGGCGACAAGGACTTCCGTGACTTCGTGCGGCGCACCAGAAGTGGCGGAGTGGCCCGCAACGACTTCGCCGCGCAGATGATCCCGTCCGGCGCGCCGTTCGGTGGCGTGGGGCGCAGCGGCATGGGCGCCTACCACGGCAAGGCGGGCTTCGACGCGTTCAGCCACTACCGGACGGTGGTCGGTTCCGATCTGCCGTTCAGCCTCACCGGGTCCGCCGCGCCGCCGTTCAAGCCCGGGATGCGCCTGTATGCCGACACGATGTTGCGCAGGGCGCGCAATCGGACGCACCGTAGGCTGGCGAAGCGCGGCTAACCCTGTTCGGCCTGCTCGCGCGCCCATCGGTAGTCGGCCTTGCCGGCCGGGCTCCGCACGATCGTCGGCCGGAAGACGATCGCCTTGGGCAGCTTGTAGCGAGCCAGCGATCCACCGGCGTGCTCGACGAGGTCGGCGGCTGTGGCGGCCACCCCTTCGGCGAGGGCCACCACGGCCACCACCTCCTGCCCCCAGCGTTCGCTGGGCCGGCCGGCGACCACCACGTCGACCACGGCCGGATGTGAGGCGATCGCCGTCTCGACCTCTTCGGCGAAGATCTTCTCCCCGCCGGAGTTGATCGTCACCGAATCCCGGCCGAGCAACTCGATCGATCCGTCTTCCAGGTGTCGGGCCCGGTCGCCGGGTACGGCGAAGCGCATGCCGCCGATCACCGGGAACGTCGCCGCCGTCTTGGCGGCATCGCCCTTGTAACCCAGTGGGACATAGCCGCGCTGACCGAGCCAACCGAGACCGTCGTGTCCGGGCTCCAGCACCGCCGCGAGATCCTCGGCCACCACGCAGGTATCCGGTCCGCCGGCGAAGGTCCCGGTGGAAACCGCACCCGAGGTCGACATGTGACGCATCTGGGCGCCGGTCTCGGAGGATCCGACCCCGTCGATCACCATGGCACCGGGCAGGGTCTCGATCACCTGCTGCTTGACGTAGGGCGTCAGCAACGCGCCGCCGTTGGCCACCACCATCAGCGACGACACGTCAGCGGTTCCCTTGCGGATCGCGTCGAGCAGTGGCCGGGCCATGGCGTCGCCGACAACGGTCACCGACAGCACCTTCTCCCGCTCGATGGCACGCACCACATCGTCGGCGTCGAAATGGTCGACAACCGAAGGGAAAACCAGGGTTTGGCCGGTGTTGATCGCGGTCAT
The DNA here is from genome assembly GCF_001673565.1 of Mycolicibacter sinensis. Classification (GTDB taxonomy): domain Bacteria; phylum Actinomycetota; class Actinomycetes; order Mycobacteriales; family Mycobacteriaceae; genus Mycobacterium; species Mycobacterium sinense_C. Next base: position 27,420 of record NZ_LZMF01000023.1, on the reverse strand, counting down.
CACCGCCCACTGCGCGGCGCCGTGGATCAGTGGTGGCAGGATCATCAGCTTGATGCCGGGGTTCTCCCGGGCCGGCCCCACGATGTCGTCGATGGAGCTGACCTCTTCGGAGGTCATCAGGTTGCGGCCGCCGAAGGAGCCCATGAAGATGTCGTGCTGACGCCAGAGCACGCCCTTGGGCATGCCGGTGGTGCCGCCGGTGTAGAGCACATAGAGGTCGTCGGGGTCGGGCTGCACCGGCGGCGGCTGCGGTGAACTGTCGGCCAGTACCGTCTCGTAGTCCACCGCGCCCTCGAGCAGGGCGTTGCCGGAGTCGTCGGCGATTTGAATCAGCACCCGCAGTTGCGGCAGATCGGGGAGCACCTCGGCCAGGGTCGGGGCGAACGCGGCGTGATACACCAGTGCGGTGGCGCCGGAATCGGCCAGTAGGTACGCCAATTCGTTGCGGACGTAGCGGTAGTTGACATTGAACGGGGCCACCCTGGCCCGGAAGCTGCCCAGCAGGGTCTCGATGAATTCGTTGCCGTTGTAGGCGTAAATGCCCAGCAGGTCTTGGCCGGTCTCGTGTGCGGCCAGCTCCGATCGCGGCGTGTGACAGCCCAGGCCTTGCGAATGCAGGTAGGACGCCAGGCGGTTGGACCGATCGAGGATCTGCGCGTAGGTGTAACGCCGGTCGCCCTGGACCACCAGGTCGCGATCGGGAATTGCCGCGGCTACCGCCTCGGTGACGACCGGGACGGTGAATTGGCTCGCCACGTTTGCATCAGCTCCTCGGTGGTGGTGATCGTCGCCAACAGGGACAGGGTGTTCTCGATCATCGCAGCCCCGTACTCGGTCGGCACACCGGCCACCGCATCGCGGGGCAGAACCACCCGGTAGGAGGCGTTGACCGCGTCCATCACCAGGTTCGGGATGGCCACATTCAGCGAGACCCCCACGACGACAACCGTCGACACGCCGAGGTTGCGCAGCACCGCGTCCAGCTCGGTTCCGCCCATCGGTCCCACCCCGTGGCAGCGGCTCAGAACCAGATCCGAGGGATCGGGACCGAATTCGGACAGCAGGCTGGCGCCGGGGCTGCCCGCAGCGATACTGACCGCGCGCCGGCCGGCGGCGAAAAGGCGCGCGTTATGGTTGGAGCCCCGCCCGTCCGGGCGCCGGTGCACCAGGCAGTGCACCACCTGCACGCCGGCGGCCCGCGCCGCCGGCAGCAGCCGACCGATGTTGGGCAGTGCCTCGCGGCGCGCCTCGTCGGCGAGCACCGGCAGGCCGGCGTCAGGTCCGACGACCGCGCCCTGAAGCTCCTGGGTGACGATCGCGGTGCGCTCAGGGGCTACCAGGTCCCCCAACGTCATGCGAGGACGGTTTCGTCCGCCGGTACGTCGTAGAACTGCGTCGCCCATTTCCGCAGGGTCATAAAGGGTTTCGCGTCGGTCTTGGCCAGCGCCGGGTGCTCGATGTAGCGCTGGTAGCGCCAGATGCCCAGGTCGTCTTCCACCGTGGTCAGAAACTGCTTCTCGACGCGTTCGCGGATCTCATCCGGGGCCGTCGGGGACTCGTCGCCGGGGATTCGCGGCCACCAGATCGAATAGAACAGATCCGAGCGACCCTCATCGACCGGTGTGCAGGTGAATATCAGCCGGTGCTGCTGCACGCCTTCGAAGATGCTGATCGCCCCGCCGAGGCCGAACAGGTGCGAGTGGAACCGCAATGCCATCGCCTCGGGGTCATCGCTGTTCACGTCCGGAAAACCGGCGATGAAGTGCCATTCCCGGTCGGCCATCTTCCAGTCCAGCACCCGGGGTGTCACCGTGGCGTGGTGCACGTACTGGAAATGCGCGCTGTCGGCGGCGTTTTCGGCGACGATCTGCGGATGGACCGGTTCGCCTTCCAGGCGTCGGGAGAACTCCGGATAGGCCCGGTAGTAGTCCTTCGGGCCGGCGGTGAACTGGGGGAACTTGCCGAAGATGTCCGGCATCTCCCACTGGGGTTCTCCGCCGTCGGGATGATGCCAGAGGAAAACGCAGCCGTGCTGCTCCATGACCGGGTAGACGCGAAGGCGCAGCGCCTTGTTCGGCCGGTCCGGTTGGTAGGGGATGAATTTGTTGCAACCGTCGGGCCCCCACTGCCACCCGTGGAACGGGCACTCGACGCGCTCCTCGACCACCTTTCCGCCGTGGCCGAGGTGGGCGCCGAGGTGTTTGCAGTGTGCCTCCATCACGTGCAGCTCACCGGACTCGCCGCGGTAGGCGACCATGTCCTCGCCGAAGTAGTGCAGGGCGCGGGTCTTGCCGGCCTCGAACTCGGGTGACCAGCCGATCATGAACCAGCCGGTGACCTTCCAGGTGAACGGAACTTTCATCGCGTTTCCTCTCACGTGAGCTAACTGAATACCGTACCGTAGGGCATTCAGTAGCGAAAGAGCTGACGGGAGGCCGCCGAGATGTCGCACTCCGGCGAGGCGGAACGTTTCGACGCATTGGTCATCGGGGCCGGTTTCTCCGGTTTGTACGCCCTGCACAAGCTGCGCGAATTCGGACTGCGCACCCGAGTGCTGGAGATGGCCGAGGGGGTCGGAGGCACGTGGCTGCTCAACCGGTACCCGGGAGCACGCTGCGACATCGAGAGCATCGAGTACTCCTACAGCTTCTCCGAGGAGATCCAGCAGGACTGGGTCTGGACCGAAACCATGCCGGCCCAGCCGGAGATCGAGGCATACCTGAACTTCGTCGCCGACCGGCTCGACCTGCGCCGCGATATCGCGCTGCATACCGAGGTCGTCGCGATGAGCTACGACGACGATACCGCGATGTGGTCGGTAGCGACCGACACCGGAGAGTGTTTCCTGGCGCCGTTCGTGGTGGCCGCATCGGGAATCCTGTCGGTGCCACTGGAACCCGATATCGCCGGCATGAGCGGCTTCCAGGGGACCTCGCTGTACACCAGCCGGTGGCCCAAATCGGGTGTCGACTTGTCCGGCAAGCGGGTGGGCGTCGTCGGCACCGGGTCCACCGGCGTCCAGCTGATCCCGGTCGTCGCTCGAGAAGCCGCGCAGCTCTACGTGTTTCAGCGATCGGCGGCCTACACGCTGCCGTGGCAGGTGCGCCCCTTCGCCCCTGGCGAACTGGAGGCACTGAAGGCCGACTACGGCCGGATCCGTGCCGCCCAGCGAGAGCACCCGGTCGGCGCCGCGCGGCTGTCCGCCTTCTCGGTGCTGCTCGACATGCTGGGCCGGCCGCCGGTCAAGTCGGCGTCGCGGGACGAACAGCTACGTGCGATCGAGGAGCACGGGGTGATGGGCGCGCTGAATTGGGGCGACATCTTCTTCGACGTCGAGGCCAATCGGATGGCCGCCCAACTGTACGGCGAGGCGGTGGCCCGCATTGTGCGCGACCCGCGGACGGCGGCCGCGCTGGTACCGGCCCACCCGTTCGCCTGCAAGCGCCCGATCATCGATCAGGGCTATTACGAGACGTTCAACCGCGACAACGTGACACTGGTCGACCTGCGCGCGGAGCCGATCAGCACGGTAACGGCGACCGGTGTGCAGACCACACACGCGCACTACGACCTCGACGTGATCGTCTACGCCACCGGCTTCGACGCCATGACCGGCGCGCTGAGCCGCATCGACGTCCGCGGCCGCGACGGGGCGTTGCTTCGCGACGTCTGGGCGAACGAGGGGCCGGTGTCCTACCTGGGGCTGCAAGTCGCCGGATTCCCGAATCTGTTCACCGTCCAAGGCCCCGGCAGCCCCAGTGCGGCAACCAATTTCGTTGCCGCACTGGAGCAGCACGTGGAGTGGATCGCCGACTGCATCGCCTACCTGCGGGCCAATGGCCACCGCATGATCGAGGCGCTGCCGGCGGCGCAAGCCGAGTGGATCGAACACACCACGTCCCTGGTCGCGCCGACGGTGCTGGTTCACCCGTCGTGCAATTCCTGGTACAACGGCGGAAACGTCCCCGGCAAGAAGCGAATGTATATGGGCTATACCGGCGGGATTCCGGAGTATCGCCGCCGCTGCGACGAGATCGCTGCCGGTGGCTACACCGGTTTCACCCTGGGATGACGATGGGATCGGCGCAACGCGTACCGCAGATCATCAGGGGACTCGGCGGGGTGCTGCCCCGGTCGGTTCAGGCGCTGAGCGTTTCACCGGACTGGGCGCTGGCCTCGCCCCGCGGGATGCGTCAGCTGGGCGAGGTGTTGCTCGACGAGCTGACGCTGACCGGTATGACGCTGTTTGCTCCCGCCCCGGTGCTGGCCCGGCCGATGTCGGAGTGTGCGTCGGCCGCCGAGGAGCTGTCCGGCTTGAGTATCGAGGCCGCCCACGCCGCGCCGAACCCGTTGCAGGTGGCCGCAGTTCGCCGGCGCCGGCTGGCGGGGCTCACCGTCGAGCAGTTGAGCTTCCGGCACGATCCCCAATTGCCGCCGTCGTTGGCCGAGTTCGCCGGCCCGGCGACCGCCGCCGTACAGGTGTGCCGGCACCACGGTGCTCCGCGGCCCTGGCTGGTCTGGGTGCACGGGGCCGGTCAGGGCAGCTGGCCGGACCTGCTGGTGGCGCGGGTGGCGCGACTGCACCGCCTGGGTTTCAACATCGCGCTGCCGGTGCAGCCCGGCCACGGAGTGCGCCGCCGCGCCTGGCCGCCCTACCCCGGACACGATCCGCTGGCCAATATCGCCGGCATGATGCGCGCGATCTCCGAAGTCCGTGCGGTGGTGCGCTGGGTGGCGCCGCAGGCGACCGCGGTGACGGTGGCCGGTGTCTCGTTGGGTAGCCCGGTCGCCGCGCTGGTGTCGCACCTGGAGACCGACGTCGACGCCGTCGCGGTATATACCCCGATCGCCGGGCTCAACTCGATGATCGCCCACCACCTGTGGCGGTGGGGCCCGGCCGGGGTGTCGGTGTCCGACGCGTTGCACTCCGAGGTCGCCGCCGCATTGATGTCGGTGGTCGACCTGCTGCAGACCGACCCGACGCCGCCCGCGGAGCGCCGGCTGATCGTGGCGGCGCGACACGACCGGATGGCCTACCCGGAACCTGCGGTGGCCCTGCATCATCGGTGGGGCGGGCAGCTGTTCTGGCACGACGGCGGCCACGCCGGGCACCTCCTCTCGCGGCGGGTGCAGGTGCAGACGGAGCGATTTCTTCAGGAGGCGATCAGGTGACGCAACGCGTGCTCGACGAGCTCGGCTACTACCTGCTGGCCGGCGCCGGCGGCGAGGGCCCGGCCACGCTGATCGACGAGGCCCGCCGTGGCGAGGAGCTCGGGTTCGGCACCGCGTTCCTCTCCGAGCGGTGGAACGTCAAGGAAGCCTCATCGCTGGCCGGTGCGGCCTGCGCGGTCACCCGCCGGATGCAGATCGCGACCGCCGCCACCAATCACAACACCCGCCACCCGTTGATCACCGGGTCGTGGGCGACCACCCTGCACCGGTTGTCCGGCGGGCGGTTCACCCTCGGGCTCGGTCGCGGCGTGGCCGCCATGTACGCCGCGTTCGGCATCCCGGCGGTCACCACCGCGCAGCTGGAGGACTTCGCGCAGGTGATGCGCCGGCTGTGGCGCGGTGAGGTGATCCTCAACCACGACGGGCCGATCGGGCGCTACCAGGTGCTGTTCTTGGATCCCGACTTCGACGAAGACGTCCGGCTGGCATTGGTGGCGTTCGGCCCCGACACGCTGGCGCTGGGCGGCCGGCTCTTCGACGACGTCATTCTGCACACCTATTTCACTCCGGAGACCTTGCAGCGCAGCGTGACAACGGTCAAGCAGGCCGCCGAGCGGGCCGGCCGTGACCCGGACACGGTCCGGGTGTGGTCGTGTTTCGCGACCGTCGGCGATCACCTGCCCGAGGAGCTGCGGATGAAGAAGACCGTCGGCCGGCTGGCCACCTACCTGCAGGGTTACGGCGATCTGCTGGTGCGCACCAACGACTGGGATCCCGCTGTGCTGCAACGCTTCCGGGAGGACCCGGTGGTGACCTCGATCCCCGGCGGTATCGATCACAAGGCCACCGCCGCTCAGATCGAGCACATCGCGACGTTGATCCCCGACGAATGGCTGGAGCCGTCGGCGACCGGGCCGGCTCGCCGCTGCGCGGAGCGCATCCGGGCCGAGTTCGGCTACGGCGCCGACGCGGTGATCATGCACGGCGCCACTCCCGACGAATTGGAGCCGGTGGTCAGCGCCTACCGCGACATCATCGACCGCCGAGCGTGAAGTCGGCTTCACGTTCGCGCGGGAACCGGGTCAGTCCAGGCCGCCGCGGATGGTGTCGAACGCGTCACCGAGGGCCTGGGGCAGCGCCAGCGATGCGTCGCCCAGCCAGTGTTCGTAGGCGCTCAGCGCAACGCCGAGCATCGTCCACGCCACCGTCTGCGGTCGCAGGTCGGTCGCGGCCGCCTCGACCCGGCGCGCCACGAATTCGGCGATGACGCCGCGCCAGCCCGCGTACATCGTCATCGAGTAGGCCTGCAGTTCGTCGGTTTGCAGGATTACTCGCATTCGCCGGCGATGCCGGGCCGTCTCGCCCTCGTCGAAGGTGTTGAACGCCAACAGCGCCCCGCGCAGGGCGTCCCCGAGCGGTGCGTCGGGATCGATGCCGTCCAGCAGCTCGCGCAGCTGCCGCAGGTGTGCGTCGAAGTCGCCCCAGGGGATGGCGTTCTTGGAGGCGTAGTACCGAAACAGCGTGCGGCGCGCGATGCCGGCGGCGTGTGCGACGTCATCGACGCTGACGTCGGCGAACCCGCGAGTGGCGAACAGATCGATGGCCACGTCGGCGATGTCCTCCCGCGTGGTCGAGCGGCGACGGCCTACCTTCGCCTGCACGTGCGATCCGGTCCCGGCCACTTTTCTCCCGACCCATCTTCCATATCGGCACTCGATGCCATATCCTTACCGGGATTGTGACCGATCTGACAGCGCGCTGTCGACCCACCCGCGAAGAAAGGCCCGGACCGATGGACAACCAGCAGACCGAAGCCAGCACCCAGACCGAGCTCGTCGTCGAGAACCTGGTCGAAGAAGTGTCCATCGACGGGATGTGCGGGGTCTACTGACCGTGTCCGTCGCCGCCGGGGCGGCGCGCGTCACCGAAAGCTTCAACCCGGACGTGGGCTGGCGTCTGCATCCGCAGGTCGCGGTGCGGCCGGAGAACTTCGGCGCGCTGCTGTATCACTTCGGGACGCGCAAGCTGTCGTTCCTGAAGAACCTCACCATGGTCACGCTGGTCAACTCGCTGGCCGAGCACCCCGACGCCAGGTCGGCCTGCCGTGCCGCGGGGATCGACGACGCCGCCGAGCCGGCCTACCTGCGTGCCCTGGGCGTCCTAGCGGCGTCCGACATCCTGATCGCCGCGGACCCCAAGGAGACACCGTGACCGCACCCGCCGCAGCCCCGAGCCTGGTCGAGCACTTCGAGCACGGCCTGGAGGCCCCGATCTGCTTGACCTGGGAGCTCACCTACGCCTGCAACCTGGCCTGTGTGCACTGCCTGTCCGCGTCGGGCCGGCGGGACCCGCGTGAGCTGTCCACGAGGGCGTGCAAGGACATCATCGACGAGCTGGAACGCATGCAGGTGTTCTACGTCAACATCGGTGGCGGCGAACCCACTGTGCGAGACGACTTCTGGGAGTTGGTGGACTACGCCACCGCCCACCACGTCGGGGTGAAGTTCTCCACCAACGGGCTGCGGATCACCCCGGAGGTGGCGGCCAAGCTGGCGGCCAGCGACTACGTCGACGTCCAGATCTCCCTCGACGGAGCCACCGCCGAGGTCAACGACCCGATCCGCGGCAAAGGCTCGTTCGACATGGCGATCCGTGCCCTGGAGAACCTGTCCGCGGCCGGTTTCACCGACGCCAAGATCTCGGTCGTGGCGACCCGCCACAACATCGACCAGCTCGACGACTTCGCCGAGCTGGCAGCGCGATATGGGGCCACGCTGCGGATCACCCGGCTGCGTCCGTCCGGCCGGGGGGTCGACGTCTGGGACGACCTGCACCCCACCGCCGACCAACAGAAGCAGCTGTACAACTGGCTGGTCGCCAAGGGCGAGGGCGTGCTGACCGGAGACTCGTTCTTCCACCTGGCGCCGCTGGGCCAGTCCGGCGCGCTGGCCGGGCTGAACATGTGCGGGGCCGGCCGGGTGGTCTGCCTGATCGACCCGATCGGCGACGTCTACGCCTGCCCGTTCGCCATCCACGACGAGTTCCTGGCCGGAAACGTGTTGGCCGACGGCGGATTCGATCAGGTCTGGAAGCATTCCAAGCTGTTCAACGACCTGCGCAGCCCCAAGGCGGGCGGCGCCTGCGCCAGCTGTCCCCTGTATGACACCTGCCGGGGCGGCTGCATGGCGGCCAAGTTCTTCACCGGCCTGCCGATGGACGGGCCCGACCCGGAATGCGTCCGCGGGTTCGGCGAGGAGGCGCTGGCCGGCGAGCGGCAGAAGCCGCGCCCGAGCAGCGACCACTCCCGCGGAAAGCGCAGCAGCGCGCCGCGGTCGTTGACCCTGATCGCCCCCCCGAAGCCGCCTAAGCGGCTCTGCGATGAAAGCCCCATCTGACCCATGGCCCGTGATATCTGGTTCGAAACCGTCGCGATCGCTCAGGAGCGGGCGCGCAAGCGCCTCCCTAAGTCCGCGTACTCGTCGCTGATCTCGGCCAGCGAGAAAGGCGTCACCGTCTCGGACAACGTCGAGTCGTTCAGCGAGCTGGGTTTCGCACCGCACGTGGTCGGTGCGTGCGAGAAGCGTGATCTGACGACCACCGTTATGGGCCAGGAGATTTCATTTCCGGTGATGATCTCGCCCACGGGCGTGCAAGCCGTCGACCCGGACGGCGAGGTGGCTGTCGCGCGGGCGGCCGCCGCGCGCGGCACCGCGATGGGACTGTCGTCGTTCGCCAGCAAGCCGATGGAAGAAGTCATCGCGGCCAACCCCAAGACGTTCTTCCAGATCTACTGGCTGGGGGGGCGCGACGCGATAGCCGAACGCGTCGAGCGCGCTCGAGCCGCCGGTGCGGTCGGCCTCATCGCCACCACCGACTGGTCGTTCTCGCACGGCCGGGACTGGGGCAGCCCCAAGATCCCCGAGAAAATGGACCTCAAGACCATGGTCAAGATGATGCCGGAGGCGCTGACCCGACCGCGGTGGTTCCTGCAGTGGGCCAAGACCATGCGCCCGCCGAGCCTGCGGGTGCCCAACCAGGGCCGGCGCGGTGAACCGGGACCGCCGTTCTTCCAGGCCTACGGCGAGTGGATGGGAACCCCCCCGCCGACCTGGGAGGACATCGCCTGGCTGCGGGAACTCTGGGGCGGGCCGTTCATGCTCAAGGGAGTGATGCGCGTCGACGACGCGAAAAAGGCTGTCGACGCCGGGGTTTCGGCGATCTCCGTGTCGAACCACGGCGGCAACAACCTGGACGGTACGCCCGCGGCGATCCGGGCCCTGCCGGCCGTCGCCGAGGCGGTCGGCGACCAGGTCGAGGTGCTGCTCGACGGCGGCATCCGGCGGGGCAGCGACGTGGTCAAGGCGCTGGCGCTGGGCGCCCGGGCGGTGATGATCGGCCGCGCCTATCTGTGGGGTCTGGCCGCGGCCGGGCAGCCCGGGGTGGAGAACGTCCTCGACATCCTCCGCAGCGGCGTCGACTCGGCACTGATGGGCCTCGGGCGGGCCTCGGTGCACGACCTGTCGGCTGAGGACGTGCTGATTCCGGCCGGCTTCACCCGCGCGCTCGGCGTGCCCTCCGACGGAGGCTAGGGCAAACGGCGGCGGCCCGCCGCTAGCCCGGTCAGGCCGCGTCCATCCGCGAACCCGCGGGTCCGCCCGTGATACGCCCGTGGCGGACGGGACACACGTGATGACCCAGGACGCACCGGGGGATCCGGCGGCCGGAAATTTCTCTGCTGTCGTCGCCAACAACTGGTGTACGGCAGATGAATTCGCTTACCATCGTCCGATGGCGGTTCGCGGCGACCTCGGCAGCTCTACTTCGAGCCAGGTCCACAGCCAGCTGCCGGGGCAATCGGTGACGCTGCTGGTACCGGTCGGGTCGACGGAACAGCACGGGCCGCACTTGCCGTTGGACACCGACACCCGGATCGCGCAGGCGCTCGCCCGAGCGCTCTCGGAGCGGCTGGCCGGGTCCCCGACGGGGCACGCCTGGCCGGTGGCGCCGGCGGTGGCATACGGCGCCAGCGGTGAGCACCAGAGCTTCGCCGGGACGATCTCGATCGGGACCGACGCGTTGAGCCGGGTGCTGCTGGAGTACGGCCGATCGGCCTGCTGCTGGGCGCAGCGGGTGGTGTTCGTCAACGGCCACGGCGGCAACATGCAAGCGCTGGCCGAGGCGGTGCGCCGGCTGCGCTCCGAGGCGCGTGATGTCGCCTGGCTGCCGTGCGCCGCCGCGGAGGCCGATGCCCATGCCGGGCACGCGGAAACTTCTCTGCTGCTTTATCTTTCGCCCGACGAGGTCCGATTTAACCGGGCGCAGCCGGGTAACAGCGCGCCCCTGGCGCAGCTGCTGCCGGCGATGCGCCGCGGTGGCGTCGCCGCAGTGAGCGCGGTTGGTGTGCTCGGCGACCCGACCACCGCCACCGCCGACGAGGGGCGCCGGCTGTTCGCCGAGATGGTCGACAACAGCGCCGCGGCGGTCGAGGCCTGGGCACCCGGGCCGGACGGAATGCTGCGATGACCCCGTCTCGCCTGCCTGACGGTTTCGCCGTACAGGTCGACCGCAAGGTTCGGGTGCTGGGCAGCGGGTCGACGCTGCTGGGCGGGTCACCCACCCGGTTGCTGCGGCTGGCGCCGGCGGCCCAGGGCATGCTGTCCGACGGGCGCCTGGAAGTACGCGACGCCGTCAGCGCCCAGCTGGCCCGCACCCTGCTCGATGCCACGGTCGCTCACCCCCGTCCCGCCGGTGGACCGTCGCATCGCGATGTGACCGTCGTTATTCCAGTGCGGGACAACGTCGTCGGGCTCAATCGGTTGATCGCCTCACTACGGGGACTGCGCGTCGTAGTGGTGGACGACGGGTCGCAAGTCCCGGTCCGCCCCGAGGATCTGACCGCGGCGCACTGCTGCGATATCGAGGTACTGCGCCATCCGGAGAGCAGGGGACCGGCGGCCGCGCGCAACACCGGGCTGGGCGCGTGCACCACGGACTTCGTCGCATTCCTGGACTCCGACGTGGTGCCGCGCCGGGGTTGGCTCGAAGCGCTGCTGGGCCACTTCTGCGATCCCACCGTTGCGCTGGTCGCCCCCCGCATCGTCGGTATGGTCGCTCACGACCACCTGGTCGCGCGGTACGAGGCCATCCGTTCATCGCTGGACCTCGGTGGGTGCGAGGCACCCGTGGTCCCCTACGGCAAGGTCGCCTACGTCCCGAGCGCGGCGATCATCTGCCGTTGTTCGGCACTGCGCGACCTGGGCGGGTTCGACGAGGCGCTGCGCTCCGGTGAGGACGTCGACCTGTGCTGGCGGCTGGTCGACGCCGGTAACCGGTTGCGTTACGAACCGATCGCGCTGGTCGCCCACGATCACCGGATCGCACTGCGGGATTGGGTGGCGCGCAAAGCGTTTTACGGCGGGTCAGCCGCACCGCTGTCGGCCCGGCACCCGGACAAGGCCGCGCCGATGGTGATCTCCGGCTGGGCGCTGGCGGGCTGGGCGCTGATGGCGCTCGGCTCGGCGCTGGGCCATCTCGCGTCCTTGGCGATCACCGCGCTGACCGGCCACCGGGTCGCCCGGTCCATGCGCGGGCCGGACACCGCACCCGCCGACGTGATCGCGGTGACCCTGCGCGGTCTGGCGGCTGCCGGACTGCAGATCGCCTCAGCGCTGTGCCGGCACTACTGGCCGATCGCACTGCTTGCCGCGTGCGTGTCGCAGCGCTGCCGCCGGGTGGTGCTGATAGCGGCAATCAGCGACGGAATAGTGGACTGGCTGCGGCATGCGCGCAGCGATGGCGACGACTCCCGGCCGCTCGGACTGCCCGCCTACCTGCTGCTCAAACGGGTCGACGACCTGGCCTACGGGGCGGGTCTGTGGGGTGGGGTGCTGCGCGAGCGCAACCTTGCCGCACTCAAGCCGCAGATCCGTAGTTAGGCCGCTTTGACGGCTCCGGTGGTACACAGCGATGCCCTGGTGGTGGGGGCGGGCAGCGCGGGAGCGATTGTGGCGGAACGGCTGTCGTCGGATCCGTCCTGCATCGTGACGGTGCTGGAAGCCGGGGTCGGGCTAGTCGATCCGGACCTGGCGATGCAGGCGGCGAACGGTAGGCGCTTGCCGATCGGTCCCGGCAGCCGACTGGTGCGCCGCTATGAGGCGGCGCTGACCGCCCGGGACCCCCGGCCGGCGGCGATCATGCGCGGCTCGACCCTCGGTGGCTCCGGAGCCGTCAACGGCGGCTATTTCTGCCGGGGGATGCCCGCCGACTTCGACACTTGGCCGCCCGGCTGGTCGTGGCCCGAGGTGCTGACATCGTTCCGGGCGATCGAAACGGACCTCGACTTCAGCGGTGACCAGCACGGTGGCCGCGGACCGATACCGGTCCAGCGCACGACCGAGATGTGCGATGGCACAAAGGCATTTGTCGAATCCGTGCAGCGGCGCGGCTTCGGGTGGATCTCCGACCTGAACGACGCGACGATGACGTCGTCGCCCGGCGTGGGTGCCGTGCCACTCAACATCGTCGACGGCGTGCGCAACGGGCCGGGCGCGGCGTATCTGCTGCCCGCGCTCGACCGGCCGAATCTGGCGGTGCTCACCGAAACCCAGGCCGTCCGGGTGGAGATCGAGCGGGACCGAGCCCGAGCGGTGCACGCGATCGGACCGGCCGGGCCGATTCGGCTGACAGCAAACCGAATCGTGTTGTGTGCCGGGGCGATCGAGTCGGCGCATCTGCTGATGCTGTCCGGGATCGGAGAGGAGGCGATGCTGCGCCAGGCGGGCGTCGCGGTACGGGCAGCGCTCCCGGTCGGCCGGCACTGCGCAGACCATCCGGAATGGCTGGTCGCGGCCGACTGGCCGGGGACGCCCGACCGCCCCCCGCTGGAGGCCGTGCTGTGCGACGACGATCTCGAAATCCGGCCCTACACAGCGGGATTTGCCGCGATGATCGACGACGGCTGGCCGGCTCGGCCACCCGAGATCGGAGTGGCGCTGATGACACCGCGGGCACGTGGCCGGCTGACGCTGGTGTCGGACGACCCGCGGGTGCCTCCGCGTATCGAGCACCGCTACGACACCGAACCCGACGACGTGGCCGCACTGCGCCGCGGCGTCGACCTGGTCGCCCAGCTGCGGGGCATGCGGCCCGGCGCCGCTGAACCGCGCTGGTCGACGTCCCAACACTTTTGCAGCAGTGCGCCGATGGGCTCGTACGACGACGACACGGCGGTGCTCGATAACCAGTGCCGGGTGCGCGGCATCGAGGGGCTATGGGTGATCGACGGCTCGGCGCTGCCCCGGGTCCCGAGCCGCGGCCCACACGCGACGATCGCGATGCTGGCGCACCGGGCGGTGGAGTTCGTACGTGGTCAGGGGTGCAGCCGGTAGCGCACCGGCAGGTGCTTGACGCCGCCGACGAACGTCGTCGAAATCAGTTGCGGCTCACCGGCCATCTCGATGGCATCCAGCCGGGGGAGAAGTTCGCGGAAGAAGCTGTCGATCTCCATTCGGGCCAGCGCGGAGGCCACGCAGAAATGCACGCCGTAGCCGAACGACAGGTGCTTGTTCGGGTCGCGGCCGACGTCGAAGCGGAACGGGTCGTCGAAGACCTCCTCGTCACGGTTGGCCGAAACGTAAGACAGATAGACCGATTCACCTTTGGCGATCGGCACCCCGCGCACCTGGGTGTCGGCGGTGGCGGTGCGCATGAACTCCTTGACCGGAGTCACCCACCGGATGATCTCCTCGACCGCGGTGGGCATCAGCGAAGGGTCGGCGCGCAGTCGTTCGCGTTGGTCGGGGTGCTCGATGAGCGCTTGCAACCCGCCGCCGATCGCCGCGCTGGTGGTGTCGTGACCGGCGGTGGCGATGATGACGTAGTAGGAGACGGTGTCGAGGTCCGACAGCGGCTCGCCGTCGATGCGGGCGTTGGCGATGGTCGAGGCGAGGTCTTCGGTGGGGTGGGCGCGCCGGTCTGCGGTAAGGGCGTTGAAGTAGGCGAAGAAGTCCAGCAGCACCGGCAGCTGTTCTTCCGGGGTGATGCCGCGCCGGTACTCGTCGTCGTCGCCACCGAACAGTTCCTGGGTCAGTCGCAGCATCCGCGGAAAGTCCGATTCCGGCAGGCCCAACAGCGACATGATCACGTACAGCGGGTAATTCAGCGCGATGTCCTGCACGAAGTCGCACTCCGGGCCGATCCGCAGCATCTCGTCGACGTAGCGTTTGGCGAGCTCGTCGATGCGGGCCTTCATCGCGCGCATCGCCTTGGGCCGGAACCAGTCCGAGACGATCGCGCGCATCTTGTGGTGGTGCGGGTCGTCCATGTGGATCAGGGTGCGCAGCCCCATCCCGGACTCCAGCAGCGAGCGCTGCAGATCGTCGGCGTCGGCGGGGGCCAGCACCGGACGCGGCTCGTTGACCCACAGCAGGTTGTCGCGCTCGATGTCCATGATGTCGGCGTGCCGGGTGATCGCCCAGAACGGCCGGTAGGGCCGAACGTCCACCAACGACACCGGCGCGTTGGCCCGCAGGTGGGTCAGGGCCGCGTGCAGACGCGGTTCGTCGGTGTAGGCACTGGGGTCGGCGAACACCCGGGCGGCCTGGTCGATGATCGGTGCACTCACGGCGGCTCCTTAGCCCATTTTCTTGACACGTGTCAGCTTTACTCCAGTGTCGGCGATATTGGCCCGTCGTGGCGCCGCTTTGCGACGATCGGCCGGGTTTGATTCGGCGGTCCAGCTTCGCCTCTCCTCCGTCGATCCTTGCTAACCGCCGGATTAGGCTCATCGGTCATGTCGACCGGATCTCGTCGCCGTCGCGGCCTGCGGGCCGGCGCGATCGCCCTGGCGCTGCTCGTGGTGCTGGCCGGCGGGTGCGCGCGCTCCGACGGCGCCGCGACCCAATCGGGCATCGGGCCGCGTGCGGTTGCGCTCAACGCCGACGTGGTGCGTACCGCCGCCGGGCTGCTGCGGGGGACGGTCGCGCCGGATCATCGCCTGTTCCAAGGCGTCCCGTACGCCGCGGCGCCGGTCGGGCCGCTGCGCTGGCAGCCACCGGCGCCGATGCCGGCGTGGCAGGGCGTGCGCGACGCCGTCAAACGCGGCCCGTGGTGCATTCAGCCGGACGCGGCCGAGGTGGACCCGATCAGCGAGGACTGCCTGTCGCTCAACGTGTGGACGCCGACCGGTTCGGCCGCCGAGCCGTTGCCGGTCATGGTCTGGATCCACGGCGGCAGTTTCATGCGGGGCGCCGGCGACATCTACCACGCACAGCGGCTGTCGGTACGCGGCCGGATCGTCGTCGTCACCATCAACTACCGACTGGGCGCCTTGGGATTCCTGGCCGACCCCGCACTGGGGGAGGCCGGTAACTACGGGCTGGCCGATCAGCAGGCGGCGCTGCGCTGGGTGCGCGACAACATCGGCGCGTTCGGCGGCGACCCGGCCAAGGTGACCATCGCCGGAGAATCGGCCGGGGGCATGTCGGTCTGCGATCACCTGGTCGCACCGGAGTCGGCCGGTCTGTTCCGGGCCGCGATCATCCAGAGCGGGCCGTGCCAGGCGCAGGTCGAGGTCCCCGAAGCCCGGCGGGTCAGCCGCGACTACGCCGAAGCCCTGGGCTGCGCCGACCGGGGCAAGCCGGACGAGCAGGTCGCTTCCTGTCTGCGCGGTCTGCCGGCCGACCGGCTGACCAGACCGCTGTGGTACGCCCGATTCGGCACGGACCAGCTCAGCGGCCCGGCGGTGGGAACCCCGCTGCTGCCGGAGGACCCGGTGCGGGTGTTCCGCGATGGCCAGGCGGCCCGGGTGCCGGTGCTATTGGGCGTCAACCGCGACGAGTTCACCATGTTCGTCGCGCTGCGCTACCTGCGGGTGGGCCGGGAGATCGCCGCCGCGGAGTACCTCGACGAGCTGAAGGACACCTTCGGCTCCGGCGAAGGCGCCGCCGTGGCCGACCACTACCCGCCGGCACGCTTCGGCGACAGCATCTCCCTGGCCTATGCGGCGGCGGCGACCGACGACATCTTCGCCTGCCTGGCCGACCGGATGGCCCACGGGCTGGCCGGCGGCGCGCCGGTGTACGGCTACGAGTTCGACGACCCGCACGCCCCGGCGCCCGAGTTGTTCGACAACCTGCCGTTTGCAATCGGCGCCACCCACTCGCTGGAGCTGCGCTACCTGTTCGACATCGGCGGCGCGCCGCCCTTGAACCCCGCGCAGCGCCGGCTGTCGGACCAGATGATCGAGTACTGGACCGGTTTCGTGGTCAGCGGCGCACCGATCGGTGTCGGCCAGCCCGACTGGCCCGAGATCGCGAGCGGGTCCGACCGGCGGTGGATGTCGCTGCGGCCCGATGGCAGCCGGTTGATCACCGACTATGGCGCCGAGCACCAGTGTGAGTTCTGGGCGACTATTCGTTAGACCCGTTCGCCGAACGTGACACTGGCTTCACGTTCGAGCGGGAAAGAGACTAGGCCGGCGTGACCCAGGTGGTGATGTCGGCGTGCACGACCTCGGCGCCCGTCTTATCGGTGATGCTGACCGGCACGACCACCTCGGCACCTTCGGTGATCGCGGCGAAGTCCGGCGGCGCATCCAGGCGGGCGGTGGCCCGCAGCGACGTCGTCGCCTTGGCCAGGTAGGCCACGTTCATCGCCTTGGGGATCCAGCGGTGGCTGCGCGGGACGGTGGCCTCCATCAACATCCCCATCGCGACCTCGGCAGCGTTGCAGGAGGCGATCGCGTGCACCGTGTGCAGGTGGTTGTAGACGAACGGCCACTTGGGCACCAGCACCTCGGCCAGCCCGGGCTCCATCCGGACCACGTGCGGCAGCACCGACGCGAAGTAAGGGACCCGCGCCATGGTCGCGGCGGAGAACAGCCGGGTGCCGCCCGGGATCCCCGCCAGACGCCGCCATGCCTGATAAGTACTGGTAGTTCCGGTCACGCCGAGCTATCTTACCGGCAAGTAAGATCGCCTGGAGACCGGCTTCGCGGCGACCGGCCCGGGGGGTGGGCGGTGAGACGACCGGGGATTTGGCCGCTGACCCGATCTGGGGCATACTGTTCAGGTTCGCCTGCGCCGGGGTTGCCCCTGGCTGGGCATACGACCAGCGTCCACCCGGGCGCGTCCGGTCCCACTCTCGCAGTACGGGGTTTTTTCACCGTGAACGAGGCCGTGTGCGGGCGACACGCCCGACCGCGGGGACCGGTGGACCAGGACAGGTAAACAGCGGCGGCAGCGCCCAGCGCAATGTCGATACGGGCCCTAAGCGGGCCTGGCATTGACAAAGACGCGCGGGGCACACGGGTTCGAAAGACGAACCCCTTTGCAGGAGTGAGGTAGTAGAAGCGTGGCGGGACAAAAGATCCGCATCAGGCTCAAGGCCTACGACCATGAGGCCATTGACGCCTCGGCGCGCAAAATCGTCGAAACGGTCACTCGCACCGGTGCCAGCGTGGTGGGCCCGGTGCCGCTGCCGACCGAGAAGAACGTGTATTGCGTCATCCGGTCCCCGCACAAGTACAAGGACTCGCGGGAGCACTTCGAGATGCGCACCCACAAAAGGCTGATCGACATCCTCGATCCCACGCCGAAGACCGTTGACGCCCTGATGCGCATCGATCTGCCGGCCAGCGTCGACGTCAACATCCAGTAGGAGCACCGAAAAACCATGGCACGCAAAGGTATTTTGGGTACCAAACTGGGCATGACGCAGGTGTTCGACGAGAACAACAAGGTCGTGCCGGTCACGGTCGTCAAGGCCGGGCCCAACGTGGTGACCCGCATCCGCACCCCCGAGCGCGACGGCTACTCCGCCGTGCAGCTCGCTTACGGCGAGATCAGCCCTCGCAAGGTCAACAAGCCGCTGACCGGTCAGTACGCGGCCGCCGGGGTCAATCCGCGCCGGCACCTGACCGAGCTGCGCCTTGACGACGAGGCCGCTGCCGCCGAGTACGAGGTCGGCCAGGAGCTGACCGCCGAGATCTTCGCCGACGGCGCCTACGTCGACGTGACCGGCACCTCCAAGGGCAAGGGCTACGCCGGCACCATGAAGCGGCACGGCTTCCGCGGCCAGGGCGCCGGTCACGGCGCGCAGGCAGTGCACCGCCGGCCGGGTTCAATCGGCGGCTGCTCGACCCCGGGCCGGGTGTTCAAGGGCACCCGGATGTCAGGCCGGATGGGCAACGACCGCGTCACCACCCAGAACCTGGTGGTGCACAAGGTGGACGCCGAGAACGGCGTGCTGTTGATCAAGGGCGCCATTCCGGGACGCAACGGCGGGCTGGTTCTGGTCCGCAGCGCGATCAAAAAGGGTGAGAAGTAATGGCCGGCATCACAATTGACGTCAAGACACCGGACGGCAAGAAGAGCGGCTCTGTCGAGCTGCCCGCCGAGCTGTTCGACGCTCCCGCCAACATTGCGCTGATGCACCAGGTGGTCATCGCTCAGTTGGCCGCGGCCCGGCAGGGCACGCACTCCACCAAGACCCGCGGCGAGGTCCGCGGCGGTGGCCGTAAGCCTTACCGGCAGAAGGGAACCGGTCGCGCCCGTCAGGGTTCGACCCGGGCGCCGCAGTTCACCGGTGGTGGCGTGGTGCACGGCCCGAAGCCGCGCGACTACAGCCAGCGCACCCCGAAGAAGATGATCGCCGCCGCGCTGCGCGGCGCACTGTCGGACCGGGCGCGCAACGGCCGGATCCACGCGATCACCGAGCTGGTGAGCGGACAGACCCCGTCGACCAAGAGCGCCAAGGCGTTCCTGGGTTCGATCACCGACCGCAAGCAGGTGCTGGTGGTCATCGGCCGGGCCGACGAGACGGGTGCCAAGAGCGTGCGCAACCTGCCGGGGGTGCACATCCTCTCGCCGGACCAGCTCAACACCCACGATGTGCTGCGTGCCGACGACGTGGTGTTCAGCGTCGAGGCCCTGAACGCCTACATCGAGGCACACACCGCCAAAACCGAGGAGGTTTCGGCCTGATGGCGACCATCACCGACCCCCGCGACATCATCCTCGCGCCGGTCATCTCCGAGAAGTCCTACGGGCTGATCGAGGACAACGTGTACACGTTCGTGGTGCACCCCGACTCGAACAAGACGCAGATCAAGATCGCGATCGAGAAGATCTTCGCCGTCAAGGTCGCATCGGTGAACACCGCGAATCGGCCGGGTAAGCGCAAGCGGTCCCGGGCCGGCTACGGCAAGCGCAAGGACACCAAGCGCGCCATCGTGACCCTGGCGCCCGGCAGCAAGCCGATCGACCTGTTCGCCGCACCGGCCTGACCGGAGTGAGAGAGAGACCTAACTGACATGGGAATCCGCAAGTACAAGCCGACGACCCCCGGTCGTCGCGGTGCCAGCGTCTCCGATTTCGCCGAGCTCACCCGCTCTCACCCGGAGAAGTCGCTGGTTCGGCCGCTGCACGGCCGCGGCGGGCGTAACGCCCACGGCCGGATCACCACCCGGCACAAGGGCGGTGGCCACAAGCGCGCCTACCGGGTGATCGACTTCCGTCGCCACGACAAGGACGGCGTCAACGCCAAGGTCGCCCACATCGAGTACGACCCGAACCGCACCGCGCGCATCGCGCTGCTGCACTACCTGGACGGCGAGAAGCGCTACATCATCGCCCCGCAGGGTCTTTCGCAGGGCGACGTGGTGGAGTCGGGCGCCAACGCCGACATCAAGCCCGGTAACAACCTGCCGTTGCGCAACATCCCGGCGGGCACGCTGGTGCACGCCGTCGAGCTGCGGCCGGGCGGCGGCGCCAAGCTGGCCCGTTCGGCCGGCTCCAGCATCCAGCTGCTGGGTAAGGAAGGCAGCTACGCCTCGTTGCGGATGCCCTCCGGTGAGATCCGCCGGGTCGACGTGCGCTGCCGCGCCACCGTCGGCGAGGTGGGCAACGCCGAGCAGGCCAACATCAACTGGGGTAAGGCCGGCCGGATGCGGTGGAAGGGCAAGCGCCCCTCCGTCCGTGGTGTGGTGATGAACCCGGTGGACCACCCGCACGGTGGTGGTGAGGGCAAGACCTCCGGCGGCCGGCACCCGGTCAGCCCGTGGGGTAAGCCGGAGGGTCGCACCCGCCGGCCGAACAAGCCCAGCGACAAGCTCATCGTCCGACGCCGGCGCACCGGCAAGAAGCGCTAGGAAGCGGAGAGAAAGCGATGCCACGCAGCCTCAAGAAGGGTCCGTTCGTCGACGACCATCTGCTCAAGAAGGTCGACGTTCAGAACGAGAAGAACACCAAGCAGGTCATCAAGACCTGGTCGCGTCGGTCGACGATCATCCCGGATTTCATCGGGCACACGTTCGCCGTCCACGACGGCCGCAAGCACGTCCCGGTATTCGTCACCGAGTCGATGGTCGGGCACAAGCTCGGCGAATTCGCCCCGACGCGCACCTTCAAGGGACACATCAAGGACGACCGGAAGGCTAAGCGCCGGTGAGCGTAACGACTGAATTCCCGTCTGCTGTCGCCAAGGCCCGCTTCGTGCGGGTGTCGGCCAGCAAGGCGCGCCGGGTGATCGACCTGGTGCGCGGCAAGTCCGTGACCGAAGCGCTGGACATCCTGCGCTGGGCGCCGCAGCAGGCCAGCCTGCCGGTGGCCAAGGTCATCGCCAGCGCGGCGGCCAACGCCGAGAACAACAACGGCCTGGACCCGTCCACCCTGGTGGTGGCCACCGTCTACGCCGACGAGGGCCCGACCGCCAAGCGGATCAAGCCGCGCGCGCAGGGGCGCGCCTACCGGATCCGCCGGCGCACCAGCCACATCACCGTGGTGGTGGAGAGCCGGCCGGTGAAGGGCGGCGGTTCGGCGCAGTCTGCCGGTGCCACCCGGGCGCGTCGTGCGCAGGCCAGCAAGGCCGCCTCCGAGAAGGCGGGTGCGAAGGCGACCGAGAAGGCTCCGGCCAAGAAGGCGCCGGCGGCCAAGGCGACCGAGAAGGCAACCGAAAAAGCGGCGGCCAAGAAGGCGCCCGCCAAGAAGGCGGCAACCAAGAAGGCGCCTGAGACGTCCGACGCGAAGGAGGGCTCGGAGTAATGGGCCAGAAGATCAACCCGCACGGCTTCCGGCTCGGGATCACCACCGACTGGAAGTCGCGGTGGTACGCCGACAAGCAGTACGCGGACTACGTCAAGGAAGACGTGGCGATCCGCCGGCTGCTGTCGAGCGGGCTGGAGCGCGCCGGCATCGCCGACGTCGAGATCGAGCGCACCCGTGACCGGGTTCGCGTCGACATCCACACCGCCCGGCCCGGCATCGTCATCGGCCGTCGCGGCACCGAGGCCGACCGGATCCGTGCCGACCTGGAGAAGCTGACCGGCAAGCAGGTGCAGCTGAACATCCTCGAGGTCAAGAACCCCGAGTCGCAGGCGCAGCTGGTGGCCCAGGGCGTCGCCGAGCAGCTGAGCAACCGTGTGGCGTTCCGTCGCGCGATGCGCAAGGCGATCCAGTCGGCCATGCGTCAGCCCAACGTCAAGGGCATCCGGGTGCAGTGCTCGGGCCGTCTCGGTGGCGCCGAGATGAGCCGCTCGGAGTTCTACCGCGAGGGCCGGGTGCCGCTGCACACGCTGCGCGCCGACATCGACTACGGGCTGTACGAGGCCAAGACCACCTTCGGCCGGATCGGCGTGAAGGTCTGGATCTACAAGGGCGACATCGTCGGTGGCAAGCGCGAGCTGGCTGCCGCCGCACCGTCGGCCGACCGTCCCCGCCGGGAGCGGCCGTCGGGCACCCGCCCGCGTCGCAGCGGCGCCTCGGGTACCACCGCGACCAGCACCGACGCCGGTCGGGCCGCTGAGAGCACCGAGACCACCGCTGCTGCGGAACCGGTTACCGAGGGTGCAGCGACCCCGGAGGCACAAGCGACGCAGAGCACGGAGAGCTAAATCATGTTGATTCCCCGCAAGGTCAAGCACCGCAAGCAGCACCACCCGAAGCAACGCGGCCTCGCCAGCGGCGGCACCGCAGTGACGTTCGGTGACTACGGCATCCAGGCCCTGGAGCACGCCTACGTCACCAACCGGCAGATCGAGTCGGCGCGTATCGCCATCAACCGGCACATCAAGCGTGGCGGCAAGGTGTGGATCAACATCTTCCCGGACCGTCCGCTGACCAAGAAGCCCGCCGAGACCCGGATGGGTTCGGGTAAGGGTTCGCCGGAGTGGTGGGTCGCCAACGTCAAGCCGGGCCGGGTGCTGTTCGAGCTCAGCTACCCCAACGAGGCCATCGCCCGCGCCGCACTGACCCGGGCGATCCACAAGCTGCCGATCAAGGCGCGCATTGTCACCCGAGAGGAGCAGTTCTGATGGCAGTGGGAGTTTCCGCTGGCGAACTGCGCGAGCTGAACGCCGACGAGCTCGTCGAGCGGCTACGCGAGTCCAAAGAGGAGCTGTTCAACCTGCGTTTCCAGATGGCGACCGGGCAGCTCAGCAACAACCGTCGGCTCCGCACGGTGCGCCACCAGATTGCGCGCATCTACACCGTGTTGCGCGAACGGGAACTGGGCCTGGCGTCCGGTCCCGATGGTTCTGAAGGCGAGGCATCGTAATGGCAGAGGCTGCAAAGACCAAGGGGCCCAAGCACACTCCGCGCACGGAGAAGCCGCGGGGCCGCCGCAAGACCCAGATCGGCTACGTGGTCAGCGACAAGATGGAGAAGACCATCGTCGTCGAGCTGGAGGACCGGGCGAGGCACCCGCTCTACGGCAAGATCATCCGGACCACCAAGAAGGTCAAGGCGCACGACGAGAACAACACGGCCGGTATCGGCGACCGCGTGTCGCTGATGGAGACCCGGCCGCTCTCGGCGACGAAGCGCTGGCGCCTGGTGGAGATCCTCGAGAAGGCGAAGTAACGCCGGCTACGCCGGCAGCCTGACCCGCGCCGGCGGTTGCTGCGCGGGCCCTGCCGGCGGTTGCTGCGCGGGCGGGCCGAGCGGCACCTGCAAGGTCTCCAGTTCGTTCAACTGCTGGGCGGGCACCGCCAGGGTGCGCCGCATCGGCGTCGGCAGGCTGGTGCGCAGCGCGGTCAATTGCCGTCCGTTGAGGCGGTTCAAGCCGGCCGTGATGTTCCTACGCAGTCGCTGCGCGCTGTGGTAGCGCACCAACACCGAAACGTCGGTGTGGTGGTTGCGTGCGGTCAGCCGGACGGTGACCGCCGTGGTCTCGGCCGCAGGGAGCCAGAGCTGTTCCAGGTTCGCCGTGCAGATGTCGCGCGGCGACATCCAGAACGTGGCCGCAAACTGCTTGGGGCCCTTGCGCTCTTTCTGCTTGAGCCGGCGACCCCGCCGCCGGATCCGGGTCGGCTGGAGACCGGCCAGCACCGCGGCATCGACGTCGGCGAACTCTTCGGCCGGGAGCACGCGCGCGACCAGGTGCCGCTCCTGCAGCTCGTGGGCGAGCCGCTCGGTGGCTGCCGCCAGGGTTGCGGCCACCGAATCGCGCACGGCCACCGCATCGGCGTTGTGCATCGGGTCCATCCGAAGGATCAACCAGGTGTCTCGAGGCCCACAGTCAACCGGGCTGTGCGCGTCATCGGCGGGGTCGCCGTCGGCTGCAGCGTCGCATGTTCGCACCGAGACGATGTCGATCCCGTCGAGTCGCACGTCGAACTGCCGCAGCGCGGCGGCGACGATGCCGGCCGGCAGTGCGGTCGGCGGCTGGGGGGCGCGCCCGCGGCGGGCGGCGGGCTCCGGCCCGGGCGGCTGGACGGCGATCACTGTGACCAACTGGCCCCGGTATTCGCGCACGCCGACGACATCCGGACCATAGCGGCGCTGGTGATCGAAACCGGGCGTACAGCCTTCGGTGAGGAACGGCGCCGGATTGGCGAATCGATCCAACACCCGCGCCAGCACGATTGCCGTCAGCGGGACCCGGCGGTGGGTGATCAACGCGGCCATCGTCACCACGGCGGCGACTCCGACGCCCGGCCACCAGGCGCGGGCCGCCGACCCGAGCTGATCGGGCCAATGGCCGGCAATCCGCAAGATCGCGATGTCGATGAGAAATACCGTTGTCACCCGCAGCCAGGACAGATTCAGCCCAAAACTATGCTGTGCCTTCATCCTTGCGCCTGCCTCATGGTCCCCCGGGGAGTTTGTGGTGGTTGATGCGGTGACCGGGCTTCCCGGTTTGGTTGCACGCCAAACATCCCAGGCCTCCTAATCGGGAGACCTGGGATGTTGGGCCGGGCCGTCGACGACGGCCCGGGGTCTGAAGAGCATCAAATGCCGAGGAAGTCCGAAGGGTCGATGCTGCCGGCGATGTCCGCGGCGCCTCCGGAGGCGGCGTCAGCGGCGGTTCCTGCGGCGTCGGCTGCGCTTCCGGCGGCCGCGTCGGCTGCGGTTCCGGCGGCGTCGGCTGCGCCGCCGGCAGCATCGGCGCCCAGCGTGGATAGGCCGCTGAACGCGTCACCCGGATCGAGCAGTGCGGCCGCGTCGAAGTCGGTCGGAATGTTGAAGTCACCGAACGGAGTCGACAGCGTGTCGGTGATGGTGCTGGCGGCACCGTCCGCCCCCGGGATGGCGGTGTAGATGTTCTCGAACCCGTTCCCAAAGTTCATCACGTCGTACACCGTTCCCACCGCGGGCAGGTCAGACTCCGTCGCTCCGGAGGCCGGATCCACGTCGGTGATGGTGAACTCCGTGTTGTGGATGCCGCCAAAGAGATTCGTGACGTTCTCGCTGGCGGTCACGCTGCCCAGGTCGGTGGCACCGGACCCGGTCCCGCTGCTGACGTCGAAAGTCTGATCGCCCTCGCCGACCTGGAAGAACGGCGGCGCGCCGAACAACGGACTGAGCGGGGTGAAGCCCTCCGATCCGTCGGCCTGGACCGGGGTAAAGGTGTCCTGGCCGATGGTGAAGCCGTCGCTGCCGGCCGGCGTGCCGGGCGTGGCATCCGGTGTGCCGACGATCGGTGCGATGCCGCCCGTGTCGCCCAGCGGCGACGAGCCCGGCGTGCTGGTGTCAGGGGTGGTGCTGGTATCGGGCGTCGTGCTGGTATCAGGGGTGACGGCGCCGGTGTCGCCTAGCGAGGCAGTGGGGCTCGGGGCGTTGACGTCCAGGCCGAGGGCGCCGACGTTGCCCAGCAGGGCATCACCGCTCAGGTTGCTTCCCAGTCCGCTCGTCAGGGCGGTGCTGCCGACATTGCCCACGGTGTCGACACCATTGTCGGCGAAAGCGACTCCCGTGGGCACGAATGTGGTCGCGAGTAGACCTGCGGTGGCACCACCGACCGACAATATGATCCGACGATTCATTTCGGTGCGTTCCTTCCGTTCTTCGCTGTTCCCGGCCAATGAGCTCACCTTTGAACTCGCCCGGGCGTAGTTGAACATCGTCAAAGCGCCCGCCGCTACGGGCATCGCGCACCGCGATGCCGACACGGCGCGTCAATAGCGTTGGGCAACAACGTATGTCCGGACGCCCGGGACATTGACTCAATCCTCTCGGCGTCCTCGTCAGACGCTAACGGGTCGACGCTGCCGCCACCACCCCTGTGGGCGGATATTTCAACAGTTAATCTCAATGTAGAGAATCGCTTCCGTCGATCGACGCACGTAAAGGCCACGATGTAAGTCCTTGGGGCAGTTACCTTGTGGCTAAGATCAGCGTTTGACCAAGTTTCGTCTCAGCCGAGTCAAAGCAATCGTATTGCCGGAATGGAATTTTCGGTTTGACCATTCACGTCTGAGCTGCACACTGATCGCTATGGAACTACGCCAGCTGAAACATTTCGTCGCGGTGGCCGAAGAACTGCACTTCACCCGGGCGGCGGCGAAAGTGCACGTGGTGCAGTCCACTTTGTCCGCCTCGATCAGCGGTCTGGAGTCCGAACTCGGCACCGCGCTGCTGGTCCGCAACAATCGTCGTGTCGACCTCACCACCGCGGGGCAGGCGTTGCTGCCGGACGCCCAGAATGCCCTGGCCGCAGCAGAACGTGCGCGAGCCGCCGTCGACGCCGTCCGGGGGCTGTTGTCCGGAAAGCTGACGGTTGGGGTGATCCAGGGACTGGGGACCATCGACCTGCCCGCCCTGCTGGCGCGTTATCACCGAAGCTTCCCGCGCATCGAGATCACGTTGCGGCAGGACGCCATCGACGCGCTGGTGAACGCGACCGCCGACGGGAGCTTGGATCTCGCCTTCGTCAGCCGCCCCTATGACGCGAATCGGGTGAAGGAACTCTCGCTCGGTACCGAGTTTCTGGTGTTGGCGGTACGCCGCGATGACCCGCTCGCCCGCAACGAGACCGTCGCGCTGAGCGATCTGCAGCAGCGCGAATTCGTCGAGCGCCGGGCGGACCTGCGAACCCGCCTGCACATCGACAGCATCTGTGCCGACCTCGGCTTCCAACGGAGCATCTGCGCCGAGACCAACACGCCGGGAGATCTGGTCGATCTGGTCGCCGCCGGCCTGGGCATCGCCTTCCTTCCGCCGGCGCTGGTGGCGAAGTCAGAGCACATCGTCGGGGTGGCGACCGATCCCGGGATCCCCCGTGAGCTGGCGCTTATCACCCCCAGCGAGCGTGCACCCTCACCGGCGGCCGCGGCATTCCTCGGTGAGCTGCTCTCGGCCGGCGCGCCGGAGAACCCGGCAACCGGGCAGTGGCAGCAACCCGCGGTCTGAAAGACCCCGGCGCCGTCGACGGACGCGGTAGTCTCGCACCCGATCCGGGGGCCGACAGCGGAGTGAGCGATGGCGAGTTCGACCAGTTTCACAGGCAAGATCAATCTCGATATCCGGGATTCCGAACCCGACTGGGGGCCGTTCGCGGCGCCGACCGCTCCCGACGGTGCCCCCAACGTGCTCTACCTGGTGTGGGACGACACCGGTATCGCCACCTGGGACTGCTTCGGCGGACTGGTCGAGATGCCGGCGATGAACAGGATCGCTCAGCGCGGCATCCGGCTGTCTCAATTCCACACCACCGCGCTGTGTTCCCCGACCCGGGCGGCCCTGCTCACCGGGCGCAACGCCACCAGCGTCGGCATGGCCACCATCGAAGAGTTCACCGACGGCTTCCCCAACTGCAGCGGACGTATCCCGTTCGAAACCGCGCTGCGTAGGCCAGTGCCGCCTGGTGGCGGCCATGTTGGACTCCTCCAATGGCGTCAGATGCCATTTGCCGACACAGAAGGTGTTCCAGCCCCGCTCGGCGAGAACCTCACTGAGCAGCGCGGTTTCGAACGGGATACGTCCGCTGCAGTTGGGGAAGCCGTCGGTGAACTCTTCGATGGTGGCCATGCCG
>NZ_LZMF01000022.1:0-1419 GCF_001673565.1 Mycolicibacter sinensis | reverse complement strand
GAGCCTGTCACGAATTCTGTGTAAGTCAGAGATGATTTGACTACGAGTTGTAGTCTAGCACAACGGGATTCGACCGGGGAACAGCCTGGCGAGTGTGTTGAGTGCCACGGTCCAGTTGTGGGTTCCGGTCCCGGAATAGCCTCCTCTCTCGCTGGAGATGTTGCGCAGCCCGAGGTACAGCAACTTCATCGCGGCGTCCTTGTCCGGGAAATGGCCCCGGTTCTTGGTGATTTTGCGCAGCTGGAAGTTGATCGACTCGATGGCGTTAGTGGTGTAGACGATCTTGCGTAGCTCCACCGGATAGTCCAGGAACGGCACGAATTCTGGCCAGGCGCCCCGCCACACGTCGATCGCGCCCGGGTACTGGGTGCCGAATTGCTGATCGAACTCCTTGAGTGCCAATTCAGCGCCATCGACGGTGGGCGCGGTGTAGATCGTCCGCATCGCGGTGGCGACCTTTTTGCGGTCCTTGTAAGACACGAACCGCATCGCGTTGCGGATGACGTGCACCACGCACGTCTGCACGACCGTATCGGGGTAGATCGAGCGGATCGCATCGGGCAGACCGGTCAGGCCGTCGCAGCAGGCGATGAGGATGTCGCGCACGCCGCGGTTGCGTAGGTCGATGACGACCTTCTGCCAGAACTTCGCGCCCTCGCTGTCTTGGATCCAGCAGCCCAGGGCGTGTTTGCGACCGTCGAGATCCACGCCAATGGCCAGATAGGCCACCTTGGTGGTGATGACCCCGTTGTCGCCGATCCGCAGCCGCAGACCGTCGATGTAGAGGATCGGATAGACCTCATCCAGGGGCCGAGACTGCCAGGCCTTGATCTCATCGACAACCACCTCGGTGATATTCGAGATCAGCTCCCGCGACACCGATGCCCCGTACACCTCGGCCAGATGGGCTTCGATATCGCGGGTGGTCATGCCGCGTGAATACAGCGACAGCACCACCGAATTAATGTTGTTGAGTCGCCGGGTTTTCTTCGGCACGATCGCCGGCTCGAACGAGCCGTTGCGATCGCGCGGCGCCTCGATACGCACCGGGCCGTTGACGGTGGCTACCGTTTTCGGTGTGGTGCCGTTGCGGGAATTGCCCGATCCGCGCCCGGCCGGATCGCCGGCCTCGTAACCCAGGTGATGGGTCAACTCCGAATTCAGGGCACGCTCGAGCACGGCCTTGGTCAGCTCGTTGAGCAAACCGTCCGCGCCGTCGATCGGGGTCCCCGATTTCACTGCATCGGCGATCAGCGAATCCAGTGTGTCGGCGCTGAACGCCTCCGCCAACCGTCGGGCCGCCGTCTTGTCCTCAGCCGGCGCCTTCGTGGTCTTGGTCACAAAACACTCCTTCTGTCCGCCCCAACGGCGGTCCGATGATGGACCACCTCGGACTTACACAGATGGAATGACACGCCC
>NZ_LZMF01000021.1:0-75377 GCF_001673565.1 Mycolicibacter sinensis | reverse complement strand
CAGCAGGCGGCCTGGATTCCGGCCGGCCTGGAGCATCAGGCCACCATGCGGCCCGAGGTGCGCACCGTGGCGGTGATGTTCGACCCCGAGCTGGTGCGGCACGGCGGTGACCGGGCGCGCATCCTGACCGTCTCGCCGCTGATCCGGGAGATGATGCTGCACTCGCTGCGCTGGCCGATCGAGCGGGCCGACGGAGACACCGTCTCCGACGACTTCTTTTCCACCCTGGGCCACCTGGTTTCCGAGGCGCTCGACCACGAGGCGCCGCTGAGCCTGCCCACCTCCGATCACCCGATCGTGGGCGCCGCGATGGACTACACCAAGGCGCATCTGTCGTCGGTGACCGCGGCGCAGGTCAGCCACGCCGTCGCGGTCTCCGAGCGCACCCTGCGCCGCCAGTTCGAAGCGGTGATCGGCATCTCGTGGCGGACCTATCTGCTGCATGCCCGGATGCTGCAGGCGATGGCGTTGCTGGCCGCCCCCGATCAGGGTGTCCAGCAGACCGCGACGGCCGTCGGCTTCGACAGCCTGAGCGCCTTCACCCGCGCGTTCACCAAATTCGCCGGCGAGTCACCGTCGAGCTATCACCGCCGCATCACGACGTCTTGAGCTACGACGTCTTGGCCACCGGCGGCGAGTAATTCGGCTTGCCCAGGCCGAGCACGTACTGGGCGATCATGTTGCGGAACACCTCCAGCGTGCCGCCGTAGATGCCGACCAGCGGGGCGAACCGGTAGATGTAGTCCGAAGCCCCCTCATCGATGGAGCCGTCGGTGCCGATCGGCAGCGCCGACGCGCTTCCCAGCAGGTCCATCAGATCCGGTGAGATGTCGCGCATCGTCTGGGCGAGCGCCACCCGCCCGAAGATGGACGGCGCCGACAGTGACGCCTCCACCCGCGCCGCGGCCCGGCCCAGCCGGTAGGCGACCGAGCCGTCGTCGATGCGCCCCGACCGTCCGACGACCGCACCCGCTTTGTCGACGGCCTCGGCCATGAAATTCGCCTGGTGCATCATGATCGAGACATCCTGCAGCCCGTCGGGATCAGCGTCGACGGCGCCGTGCTCGACGTTGAGCGGTTCGCGAAGCACGGTCCAGCCGCCGTTGACCTCACCCAGCCGGTATTTGTCATCAATCCGGACATCGCTGTAGTAGACGATGTTCGTGCGATCACCGTCGACAGTGCGCAGCCCCTGGATCTCGATGCCCGGCGTATTCAGCGGAACCAGGAACATGGTCAGGCTCTTGTGCTTTCGCGCATCCGGGTCGGTGTTGGTGATCAAGAAGACGTACTGGCAGTTGTGCGCGCCGGTGGTGAACATCTTGGAGCCGTTGATAATCCAGCTGTCCCCGTCGCGGACCGCGCGGGTCTTGCAGGTCGCGACGTCGGAGCCGCCTTCGGGTTCGGTGTAGCCCAGGCAGAGCCGGACGTGGCCGCTGAAGACGCCCGGAAGCACCTCGTCACGCAGCTCGGACGAACCGAACTTGTCGACCGAGCGGGCCACCATGGCGGTGGTTCCCCAGGTCACCCACGGTACGTGGGCGCGACGCTTCTCCAGTTCCCAGATGCGCCGGCGCACCCGGGAGAAGCCGCCGTCGGCTTCGGTCTTCCACTCGGCCTCCAGATAGCCGGCGGTACCCAGCGCCAGGTGCACGCCTTCGTCGAAGTTGTCGCCGGTCTCGCGGTCGCGGCGCTTGACCTCCTCGGTCACGTGGGTGGCGAGGAAGGTGCGGGCCTCATCGAGGAAGGCCTGGTCGTCGTCGGTCAGTTGCGGTCGGGAGAAGTCCATGATGCTCCAGTCTTAAAGGGCTGCGCGGTCGGCGTTTTCGCGAACGGCTGTTTCACGAACGGCTGTTTCACGAACGGCGATGAGCTCCGCTATGCGGCAGGCGCTGACGCCGGGGTCGCCACCGGCCAGCGGCCAGCCACGGGCCCGCACCAGATATGCCGTGGCGGCGGCTTCCGCCGAGACCCCGAGGCCGCCTTGGATGTGCACCGCCATGGTGGCGGCCTTGGCGGCTTCCTCGGCCATGAACACAAACGCCGACGCGGCCAGCTCCGGCCGCTCGTCGGGTTCGTTGTCCATGAACCAGCCGGCTCGATAGGCCAGGTTGCGCCCGCTCGCGACGGTGATCGCCATGTTCGCCAGCGGGTGGGAGATGGCCTGCAAGGTCCCGATCGGCACCCCGAGGGTGTAGCGGGTCTTGGCGAATTCCGCGGCGATGGTCATGGTCTGCTCCACCATGCCCACCAAGGCAGCGGCGGTCAGCAGCCGCCATTCATCCAGTGCCCGCTGGTATTCCGCCAGCGCGTCGGCCCCGCTCGCCAGCACCGTCCGGCTGTCGGCCGCCGCCGGGTCGATCCAGGCCATCGGCAGCCGGCCGATGTTCTCGACCGTCGTCGCCCGGGTGTCGAACGTCAGGCTGACGATCTCATCGCCGTCGCGGATGACGATCGCATCGGCGATCGAACCGGCGGGGAGCAGCCGTGGCCCGACAACGGTGTCCTGATGCGGGTCGAATGCGGCCAGTTGGCTACCGCGCACGACCTCGGCGTCCACCGCGCCAAGCCGCGCCAACAGCCGTGCGGCGCAGACATGGTCGATCCAGGGCACCGGGGCCAGCGACCGACCGATCTCCTCGGCGACCAGGGTGAGGTCCACCAGGGTGGCGCCGTCGCCGCCAGCCGATTCCGGCAGCGCCATCGTGGTCGCGCCCATCGCGCAGAGCCGCTCCCACAGGTTCTTGTCGAACCCGGATTCCTCGGCGGCACGGACGGTTTCGATATCGCAGTGCGTGGTGAAGAACTGCTTGTAGGCGGCTTGCAGCGCCTGATGGTCCTCGGTCAGGCTGTAGTCCAGCCGGCGCAGCTCGTATCGGTCCATTGATCAGTGCTCCTCGTAGTCGCCGAAGAAAAACTCGTGTGCATTGCGGTACAGGTATTTGTCCATCACCTCGGGCGGCAGATCCAGCCCCAGCGCCTCGGGCACCACGCGGTTCATCCGCAGCACCGGCCAGTCCGAGGCGAAGATGATCTTGTCGGCGCCGCGAGTTCGCATGAAGTGCACAAGGCTTTCCGGCAACCGTTTCGGCGACCAAGCCGAGGTCATCAGCCGCAGGTTGCGGTATTTGATCAGCATCCGGATCGCGACGTCCCACCACGGGTCGGCGCCGTGGATCATGCACAGCCGTAGTTCGGGGAAGCGCACGCAGACCCGGTCCAGGTGGATCGGGTTCTGCACCTCACCGGGGATCGGCGGTCCCGGGATGCCGGTGTTGATGCACAGCGGCAGATCCAACTCGGCGCACTTGGCGTAGAGCGGGTAATAGACCGCGTCACTCGGCGGGTACTGGCCGTCGCCCCAGAAACTCGGTCCCACCACGGCGTAGACCACCGGCAGGTCCTTGACGACGGCGCTGAGGTCGCGAAGCGCCGGAACCGGGCGCAGCAGATTCAGCCCGCCCATCGCCAGCACGAACCGGTCCGGCCTGGCCTGCACGAACTTTCGCGCAGTCACCGACGGTGTGGCCAGGTTGTCCATCAGCACGGCCTTGGTCACACCGTTGGCGTCCATCTCGTCGAGCAGCGCCGACATGTCGGCCGGCTCGAACATCGACTTCGGGCCCTTGAAGTAGTCGTCCCGCGTCTTGGCCATCCAGGCGGGCTGTTCACGTTCGCCGAAGTGAACGTTGACCAGACAATCAATTGCACTCATGACCCTGTGGCCACCTCTTCGTTCACTTGGCTTTTCGCCCATCGGTAATCGGCCTTGCCGTTGCCCAGCCGACGGACCTCGGGCACGACGAGGAACTCCTTGGGCACCTTGAATCCCGCCAGTGACGCTCTGCAGTGCGCCGCGAGCAGCTCCCCGGTGGCGTCGGCGTCCGGACGCAGCGCCACCAGCGCGGCCAGCTCCTCGCCCCACCGAGCACTGGGCCGACCCACCACCAGAGCGTCCGCCACCGCGCGGTGGGCACGCAGCACTTCCTCGACCTCCTCGACGAAAACCTTCTCCCCGCCGGTGTTGACCACCAGGGCGTCGCGGCCGAACAACCGCAGCGTGCCGTCCTCCTCGATCGAGGCCCGGTCGCCGGAGATCACCACCCGCCGGCCGTCGATCTGACAGAAGGTGCGCTCGGTGGCGTCGGCATCCTCGAAGTAGCCGAGTGGGATACGGCCGGTCCGCACCACCCAACCGACCTCGGGTTCACCGGGTTTCAGGAATCTGGTGCGATCCTCGGAGACCACGGCTCCGCCGGTGCGCAGGTCGAACGTGTCGCGCCGCGACTCGTGCTGGCTGCGGCCGAACCCCATGTTTCCGGTCTCCGAGGAGCCGTACCCGTTGATCAGGGTGATCTGCGGAAGGTATTCCAGCAGCGCCGCCTGATACTTCGGGTTGGTCGCGGCACCGCCGGTGCCGATCGCGTACAGCGAGGACAGGTCATAGCTTCCCCTACCCAGTTCCTCCACCAACGGTGCCGCGTAGGCGTCACCCACCATCGTCATCAACCCCACGCGCTCGCGCTCAACCGTTTTCAGCACCGCGCGCGGGTCGAATTTGGTGCGGGTGTCGTTGAGGATCACCGTCTGACCGCTCAGGAACGCCGAGAACGCGGTCCACATGCCCGCCGCGTGCATCAGCGGTGACAGCGCGAACCAGGGCGAACCGGCGTTGCTCACCTTCTGGTGAATCTCCGCCGCGGAGGCGTGGTCGTCCCCGACCATCGAGGAGACGTAGATGTCGCTCTGCCGCCACAGCACGCCTTTGGGGCGTCCGGTGGTGCCGCCGGTGCAGATCATCATCAGATCGTCGGGCGAACCCGCTGTCGTGTGATCGGTGCCGCCTTGCGCCAGCGCATCATCGAGCCGGATCGCACCCGCCGACTCGGGGGCGTCACTGCCGTCATCGATCGAGATCAGCAGGTCAATGCCGGCCGCAGCGATCATGTCGGCGAACTTCGCCCCCAGCGCCCGGTGATAGATGATGCCGCGGGGCCCGAGATAGCGGAGCAGGTCGGCGATCTCGGCCGGCGCGTAGTAGTGGTTGACGTTGACCGGCACCGTCCGCGCCTTGAGGCAGCCGATCACCATGTCCGGGTAGAGGTCGTTGTGCATGAGCAGAGCAACCCGGTCCTGGCCGCATTCCCAGTCGCTCAGCTCCGCGCGCTCACGATGGGCGCCAAGGCCCCGGCCGGCCAGGAAATTGCCCAGCCGGCGGGTGCGCTCCGCCGATTCGGCGAACGTGCTGCGCCGGTGCGCGCAGATTGTCATGGTCCGGTCGGGAACGGCCACGGCGATCTCGTCGAGGACCGCGCCGATGGTCCATTCGCTCATGGAGGCGGCGACCTATGCCCGCACGTTCACGCCGAGCAGGTCCAAGGCGTTGTCGCGCATGATCTTCCGGATGTCACCGGCGCTGAAAGCGGACAGCTCCTCGGTGAACGCCACCGGATCTTCCAGTCCCTCACCGTGCGGCCAGTCCGAGCCGAACAGGATCTTGTCGACGCCGATGGTCTCGGCCAGCAGCGGAAGGTCGTCCTCGTAGTAGGGAGCGATCCAGACGTTGTTGCGCAGCTGTTCGACCGGATCCTCGGCGAAGTACCGCGGCTGGCTGTTGGCGGCCTTCTTGAGCCGTTTGATCAACCGGTGCACGAAGTACGAGCCGTTCTCGATGCTGGCCACCTTCAGGTTCGGGTGCCGGCTGAACACCTGGTGCACGATCATCGCAGCCATCGTGTCGTGAATCGCCCGGTCGTCGAGCAGCACCGTGTCCAGCGGATCCTTGGCGCCGAATCCCTCGAAGGTCGACTGGCCGCCCCACAGGGCGGCGATCGCCAGATAACCGCTGTCGGACAGGTGAAATCCGACCGGCACCCCGGCTTCGGCGAGCCGAGCCCAGACCGGGTCATGGCTGGGATCGCCGAGCGAACGCGGCTTGACCGCACCGGGTACCGGCGCGGGCCGCACCAGCACCATCTTGGCGCCCTTGGCCAGCACCTCCTCGACTTCGGCCACCGCGGCGACTGGATCGGCCAGGGAGATGATCGGCGCCGCGATGATCCGGTGATCGGGCCGGTCGAAACCCCAGTCCTCGTCGAGCCACCGGTTGAAGGCGTGCACCGAGGCCATCGTCGCTTCGATGTCGTGTTTGAGGGCCTCTTCGACGCCGCAGGCGAAAGTCGGCAGCATGAACACGGTTTCGATGCCCTGGCTGTCCATCACCGTCACCCGGGCGTCACGGTTCTGGTATTCCGGGTGTTCGGCCAGCCGCTCGACCTTCATCAGTGACGCGGGGTCGACGCCCTCGGGGATCTCGCCGCGGAACAGCAGATCCAGGCAGCCCGGCACGATGATCGGGTCGAACGTCGGGTTGGGGATGAAGTGGTTGACCCGGTCGCCGATCACCGCCTGCGTGCGCTTGCCGTCGTTGAGCATCTGCACACCGCGACGCTTGAACTTCTTGTCCAGGTACCGGGTGAACGAGTCCACCGGCTCGTAGTAGTGGTTGTCGACGTCGATCGCTTTGTAATCCAGCGCCATATCGGTAATCCTCTCCCTGCGTTAGTCATTCACTCAGCGGCGGGAATTGTGGCGGCCGCTTCTGGAGAAAACTCGTGATGCCCTCGATGAGGTCGGGCCGCGCCAGCGATTCGTACATCAACTTCTCGGCACGTGCGCTCACCGCGGCGACATCATCGAGGGCGTCGCGGTAGGCCTGCGCCTTGATCACCGCCAGGGACGCCGGCGAGCAGTTGGTGGCGATGTCTTCGGCGTATTGCATGGCCCGCTCCAACAGTCGGTCGGGCGGCACGACGTGGTTGACCAGGCCGAGTTCGCGGGCCTCCTCTGCCAGGAAGGTCCGCCCGCTCAGCAGCAGATCCATCGCCGCACCCCAGCCGGCCAGCCGCGGCAGGATCCAGGTGATCCCGTATTCGGCGATCAATCCGCGGCGGGTGAACGCGGTGGCGAACTTGGCTCCGGCCGCCGCGAAGCGGATGTCGCACATCAGCGCGTGGGTCAGCCCGATGCCGACACAGGCGCCGTTGATCGCGGCGATGACGGGTTTACGCAATTCGGTCAGGAAATGTGGATGACGCTCCCCGACCAATTGGGCCACATCGGTGGTGGATACGTCGGGCTCCGATGCCTCGGAGTTGGTGGCCGGACCCAGATTCGCGCCGGCGCAGAATCCGCGACCACTGCCGGTCACCACGATCGCCCGTACCGCGGGGGCGGCCTCGGCGCGATCGATCGCCGCGTAGAAACCAGCCGCGATGTCGGGCCCCCAGGAGTTGAGCCGCTGCGGACGGTTGAAGGTAATCACCGCGACGCCGCCCCGCACCTCGTAGAGCACCGCAGGGTCGTCCGAGGCACTCGTGGCAACGAGCGCGCCGTCGTCGGCAGCGGTCATCGACCCGCACCTCCTCGCCCTGAGCGCCCCTCGGAGTCCGACTGGAATAACTCTTACTGTATACCTTTCGGTAGCGCATTCCGCAACCCTCGTCCTCCGCCCGAAAATCGCTATGTCAGCAGGTCAGAGGCGGGTCGCCGGGCGGCGCATCAGACGAAATCGGAGCCACCGTCGACGTTGACGTTGGCGCCGGTCATGTAGGAGTTGCGCCGCGAGGCCAGAAAGGCGGCAACGGACCCGACTTCATCCGGCAGTCCGGCCCGCGGCAGGTGCGCCGGATGGCCGAAGTGCTCGGTGATGGCTTCCATCAATCGGTACGGGTCCTCACCGTCCAGCCCGACGGAGCGTGCCCAGCCGACCAGTGCCTCGGAAGCCACGCTGCCGGGAGAGACCACGTTGACCAGGATCTCATCGGGAGCCAGCAGCAGCGACAAGTTCTTCGAGACGCTGTTGACCATCGCCTTGGCGGCGGTGTAGGCGGCCAGCACGGTGCTTTGCCGCTGCGTCGAATGCGCCGAGAAGTTGACGATCCGGGCCCATTCGGCTTTGCGCAGCAAGGGAAGTGCGGCTCGCACGGTGTGCACCATGCCCATCGCACCCTGGTCGATGGCCCGGCGCCACTGCTCGTCGGTGAGATCGTCGAAGGTGCCCTGCACGTCGGGTCCGGCCGCGTTGATGAGGATGTTGAGTTCGCCGCCCCAGCGCCTCCCCAACTCGGCGAAGACCTCCCCTACCCGCTGCTCGTCGGTGGCGTCGGCGACCAAGCCGACCGCGTCGGGGCTACCGCGCCGGGTCAGGTCGTCGGTTGCCCGGTCGAGGTCGGCGGCCGAGCGCGCGACGACGGCGACCCGGGCGCCGTCGTCGGCCAGGCAGCGCGCGGTGGCCAACCCCATGCCACGGCCGCCGCCGACGACGACAGCGCGCGCGTCTTGCAGGCCCAGGTCCACGCGTCAGCGCGGCTGGAAGCGTTGCGCGCCGTCGATGCGCACGACTTCGCCGTTGATGTAGGTGTTTTCCAACAGGTGCTGCGCCAGGTTGGCGTACTCATCGGGGGTGCCCAGCCGCTTGGGGAACGGCACCGTTTCGGAGAATTTCGCCAGCATCGCATCGGTGGCGCG
Source organism: Mycolicibacter sinensis (assembly GCF_001673565.1). Lineage (GTDB taxonomy): Bacteria > Actinomycetota > Actinomycetes > Mycobacteriales > Mycobacteriaceae > Mycobacterium > Mycobacterium sinense_C. Next base: position 66,848 of record NZ_LZMF01000021.1, on the reverse strand, counting down.
TTCCATCGCCGGCGTCCGGATGGTGCCCGGCGCAATGCTGTTCAACCGGATCCCGACCGAGCTGAGATCCCGGGCCCCGCACAGCGTCAACCCGATCACCCCGCCTTTGGCGGCCGCGTATGTGGATTGGCCGATCTGCCCCTCGATGCCGGCGATCGACGACGTCATCACGATCGCGCCCCGCTCGCCGCCGGAGCCGGGCTCGGTGGTGGCGATCTTGGCCGCCGCCAGCCGCAGCACGTTATAGGTGCCGGTCAGATACAGCGCGATGGTCTTGGTGAAACCTTCCATCGGGGCGGGGCTGCCGTCGCGGGCGACGATCTTGTCCGCCACGCCGAAGCCCCCGTGGGCGATCACCGCGTAACGCAGCGTGCCGAGTTCGTCGGCCTTGGCCAGCGCCGCCTGCACGTCGTCGTCGTTGAGGACATCGGTGCGCGCGTAGACGGCCTTGTTGCCCAGCTCGTTCGCCAGCTTGGTGGCCTTCTCGTCGGCGACGTCGGCGATGACGACCGCCGCACCGGCTTCGTGCAACCGGCGGACCGTGGCCTCACCCAGGCCGCCGGCGCCTCCGGTAACCAGGACCACTTCACCTGCGAAAGACATGACTGCTCCTCACGTTTCGACCTACGAGTTCAAAAGGGCTGTGCGCCGGGGTCAGGTCCCGGTCCAGTTGGGTGCCCGCTTCTGCGCGAAGGCGATGGCGCCTTCCTTCGCGTCGTTGGACGCGAACACCGGCGAGATCAGCTCGCCCTGCTTCTGCCACATCTCGTCGGAGGACCAGTCCGCGGACTGGACCATGATGTCCTTGGTCACCGCCACCGCGAGCGGCCCGTTGGCGGTGATCCGCTCGGCCAGCTCAATCGCCCCGGCCAGTGCGTCACCCGGTTCGGTCAGGACATTGACGAAGCCCCACTGAGCGCCCTGTTCGGCGGTGAAACTCTCACCGGTCAAAGCCAATTCGAGCGCCTTCTGATAGGGGATGCGGTGCGGCAGCCGCAACAGGCCACCGCCGGCGGCCACCAGCCCCCGCTTGACCTCCGGAATGCCGAACTTCGCGTCTTTGGCGGCCACCACCAGGTCGGTGGCCAGCACCAGCTCGGTGCCGCCAGCCACCGCGTGACCCTCGACGGCGGAGATGAGCGGCTTGCGCGGCGGGCGCTCGGTGAAGCCCAGCCCCCGTCCCGGGACATAGGCCAGCTCGCCGGCCGCGAACGCCTTGAGATCCATTCCGGCACAGAAATTGCCGCCGGCACCGGTCAGCACCGCGGCCGACAGCTCCGGGGTGTCATCGAGCTCGTCGCAGGCCGCGGCCAAGCCTTCGGCGACCGCCTTGTTGGCCGCGTTGCGGGCCTCCGGACGGTTGATCGTGATGATGAGGGTTCGTCCACGACGTTCGGTGAGCACTTCATCTGACACGGGCAACCCCTCGAGCGTTGTGACAAGTTATACCAAAATGCTTACCATATGCTTTACGGTAAGAGAAGCTCACTTCCCGGGGACGACGACGGGCACAGGTAGGTTTGACGGCAACAAACCGGCCGCGCGGCCAGAACTGGAGGTACCCGCAGTGGCAAAGCAGCCTGTCGCCGAGAAGCGTCAGCGGCGCGAGCGCGGATCCATCAATCCCGACGACATCATCGACGGCGCGTTCGAGCTCGCCGAACAGATCGGGGTCGACAATCTGAGCATGCCGTTGCTCGGCAAACACCTCGGCGTCGGTGTCACGAGCATCTACTGGTACTTCCGCAAGAAGGACGACCTTCTCAACGCCATGACCAGCCGGGCGCTGCGCCAGTACGTGTTCGCCACCCCGTACGTGCAGGCCAAGGACTGGCGCCAGACGTTGCGCAACCACGCCCACAGCATGCGGACGACGTTCTTGGGCAACCCGATCCTGTGCGACCTCATCCTGATTCGGGCCGCGCTGAGTCCCCGCGCCGCGCAGCTGGGCGTCCAGGAGGTGGAGCGCGCGATCGCCAGCCTGGTGGAAGCGGGACTGTCGCCGCAGGACGCCTTCGACACCTACTCGACGATCTCGGTTCATATCCGCGGATCGGTGGTGCTGCGTCGCCTCTACGAGAAGAACCGCGCATCGGACGCCGAGGGACCGTCGGACTTCGAGGAGGCGCTCGTCATCGACCCCGAGGTGACACCGCTGCTGGCGCAGACCACCCAGCAGGGTCATCGGATCGGGGCGGCCGACGACGCCAACTTCGAGTACGGGCTCAACTGCATCCTCGACCACGCCGAGCGACTGATCGAGGAGAACAACAAGCCGGCGCGGCGTCGCTCCGGCACCTCGGCCAGCACCCCGAAGGCCCGCTAGACCTCGATCACCACCGCGCCGCCCTGGCCACCGCCGGCACACATCGCGGCCACGCCGATACCGCCACCGCGCCGCTGCAGTTCGTAGGCCAAGGTGGTCACCATCCGCGCTCCGGAGGCAGCGATCGGGTGCCCGAGGCTGCAGCCGCTTCCGGAGAAGTTCACCAGCTCCTCGTCGAGGCCGTACTCGCGGCACGCCGCGATCGGCACCGAGGCGAACGCCTCGTTGATCTCCCACAACGCGACGTCGCCGGGGGCCAGACCCGCCCGCTGCAAGACCTTGCCGATCACCTTGACCGCTCCCAGGCCGGTGTCGCGGGGGGCGACGCCGGCGGACGCCCAGGCCTTCACCGTGCCCATGACGTTGAGCCCCTGGGCTTGCGCGTAGTCGGCGTCGACGAGTGCGACCGCGGCCGCCGCGTCGTTGGTGCCACTGCTGTTGCCGGCGGTGATCGAGAATCCTTCGATCTCTGGGTGCAGCACCTTCAGGCCCGCCAGCTTCTCCGGTGTGGTGTCGCGGCGCGGGTGCTCGTCCACGCTGAACTCGGTCACCGTGCCGTCGGGCAGTTGGACCTTCAGCGGCACGATCTCGTCGATGAACTTGCCCGCGTCGATCGCGGCGATCGCACGCTGGTGCGACCGGGCCGCCCAGGCGTCCATCTCCTCGCGGCTGATGCCGGCCGCCTGAGCGGTGTTCCACCCCACGGTGATCGACATGTCACGGGTCGGCGCATCCACCGTCTCGGGGTGGGTCGGCGGCATCCACGGCTCGGCGAAGCTGAGCTCCGGGCCCGGGATGCGCATCTTCATCACCGGCAGCATCGACAGGGTCTGCACACCACCGGCAACCAACACCCGCTCCATTCCGGAACCGATCTGGGCGGCGGCGTTGCCGATCGCGGTCAGACTGCCGGCGCAGTGCCGGTTGACCGCCTGGCCGGGAACCGACTCCATCCCGCAGGCAGCTGCGGCGAAGCGGGCCATATCGCCACCGCCGTAGTGGGATTCGGCGAAGATCATGTCGTCGATATCGGCGGGTGCGATGCCGGCCCGGCGAATCACCTCCGGTACCACCGTGGTGATCAGCGTCTCCGCGGAGGTGTTGGCCAGCGTTCCTTTGAATGAGCGTCCGATGGCCGTGCGGACGGCACCGACGATGACAGGCGTAGGCATTCTTTGACCTTACATTATCCGTTGTTTTTGTAAAGGTGCCGGTGCGCGGCAGGTGGCCCCGCCGGACCGGCTCAGGGCTCCGGCACGTGAAAGTGCTCATCACGCAGCCGAAACGCCTCCTTGGTGCCGTGCTGAGCACGCGTCTTGACGAAGTTGAATTCGCCCGGCGCGAACTGCAGGTTGGTGCCGTAGGCGTGAAACAGATAGCTGGCCACCTCTTCGCCCTGATACGCCTGGCTCTGCTCGACGAGCCGGAACGCCTCCTTGGCGATGACCACCCCGTCGGCAGGCATCTTGGCCGCCTTGCACGCCCAGTACCGCGCCCGCGCCGTCACCTCCGCCGGATCGCACGTCTCGGTGAACACGCCCAGATGTTCGACCGCGCCGGCCTCGATGATGTCGCCGGTCAACAGCAGTCGCCGCGCCAGCACCGGGCCGAGGCGATGGAAGAACATGTGCAGACTGCCCAGGGCCGGGCCCAGAAAGCGGGTGGCCGGCATGCCGATCCTGGTGTCGCGCGCGATCACCGAGATGTCGGTCATGAGTGCCATCTCGAAACCGCCACCCAGGGCGTAGCCGCTGATCTCACCCACGGTGACCTTCGGAAAGCCCATCAGGTTGTGGTAGAAACCGAACGACTTGCGGTCGACGGTGAGCCGCCGGCGCTGGCTCGGCCGGCCCTTGGCCGCCGAACCGGGCGCTTCGGCACGCTCGCCGTACCAGCCGTAGGCGTTGTTCATGTCGGCGCCGGTGCTGAACACGCCCTCGGCACCCCGAAGCAGCACCACCACGACGTCATCGTCCTCGGCGACGCGGTCCAGATAACGAGCGATCGCGTCGCGCATCGCAGCGTCGTAGGAATTGCGGCGACCGGGGTTGTTCAAGGTGATGGTGGCGATCCGCCCGTCGGGATCGACCTCGAAGAGCACGCGGCCGTCGGTGGCATCGCTCATCGCTTGGACTCCTCACTGGGCCGTCTGCGGCCGAATCGGTTGGGGCTCACCTGCTCCGGCGCCATCGCGGCGGTGCTGACTTCGCCGGTGCACAGCACCTCACCGCGATGCAGAAGCCGCGCGGTCAACGCGATCCCGCGCTCGACCTCATTCCGCACGATGTCGAAGTCCAATTCGGTGAGGATGGGCGTCGGGCGACGGTAGGTGACCAACAGCGAGCGGGTACGGCCGGCCAGACCCGCCGCGCAGCTGTGATGCTGGGTCACGCAATCGAAGAACACGCCGAGGAACCCGCCGTGCACCAGTCCGGGCGGACCTTCGTACACCAGCGGGAAAGTGACGCGCCCGGAAGCGGTTTCGGCATCCAGCTGGTCGAACCGGTACTCCGGAAAGCAGGGGTTGAACGCGCCGACGTCGAAGGCGTGGTTGAGATAGACCCGCCCACGCTCGTCCTGCTCGAGCCGCGGTGTCGGCGATGCCGGCGCGTGGGCAGCCAGCTGCCGTTCCCAGTCGGCGAATCGTTCCAGCATGTCGTCCACCACCGGGTGCGGGTGCTCCAGTGCGAGCAGCATGCCCGCCACCCGCCGCAGGGCGCCGGCCGCCGCAACGGTCTGCTCCAGCGGCTGCTCGCCGAAGCGGTCGCTGCCAGCCGAAACCGCCGAGATGCCTGAACCGTCCGCCATGAGCACTTCCCCGTCGAATCCCGGTCGAATCGCGCCAATCGTATCGCCTACTGTAGCCCTCACGATATACCGTTGAAGGATGGACACCACAGTGGCCGATTCCCCCGATCCCGGGTCCGGCTCCGCGACCGGCGGCTCGGTGGCGGTGCTGCGCGACGGTGCGCTGCTCCGGCTCACCCTGGTTCGCCCGGACCGCCGCAATTCGCTCAGCCCGCCGATGACCGAGGCGCTGGTCAGCGCCCTGATCGAGGCCGCCAGTGACGATGGCCTGCGCGTCATCCACCTGACCGGCTCCGGTGCGGACTTCTGCGCGGGAGCGGACTGGGTCGCCACCAACTCGACCGGCCGGCGACCCCGCACCGGTGATCTGGTTCGGCGCATCCCGCACGCCGCGCATCGGGTGATCGAACTGCTGCACACCATCCAGCTGCCGGTGGTGTGCAGCGTCCGCGGGTGGGCGGTCGGGTTGGGCTGCAATCTGGCGCTGGCCGCCGACTTCACCGTCGCCGCGACCGACGCCGTCTTCTGGGAGCCGTTCCTGGCGCGCGGATTCAGCCCCGACTCGGGCGCCACCTGGTTGCTGCCGCGCCTGGTCGGAGTGGCCCGAGCCAAACGCATGTTGCTGCTCGGCGAGCAGGTCAGCGGAGCTTCGGCGCAGGACTGGGGATTGATACATCAGGCGGTGGAGCCGACAGCGGTCGACTCTGTCACCGAAGAATTGCTGGGACGTTTGGTCGACGGACCCACGGTCGCGATCGGCCTGACCAAGCAGGGACTGCATTACGGGCAGCACGCGACGCTGCCGCAAGCCATGACGCAGGAGTTGTTCAACCTCGAACTCAGCTGCCGCACTGCAGATTTCAAAGAGGGATTAGCAGCGTTCACCCAGCGGCGTCCGCCGGGCTTCACCGGCCGCTGATCAGAAGGGATCCGGCTATGCCGACGTTCGACACCATCACCTATGAACTCGACGGGCACACCGCGACGATCACGTTGAACCGCCCCGAGGCGCTCAACGCGCTGAGCCCGCACATGGTCACCGAGCTGCGGGCCGCCTACGCCGAGGCCGAGAACGACGACCGGGTGTGGCTGCTCATCGTGACCGGTACCGGGCGGGCGTTCTGCACCGGCGCAGACGTCAAGGCGATTCCCGGCGATGGCAAGGTGATCAACGAGCGGCCGTACCTGTCCACCTACGAGCAGTGGGAGGCCCCGCAGGAGGGCACGCCGCCGTTCCGGACGATGGCCAAGCCGGTCCTGGCCGCGATCAACGGAATATGTTGCGGCGCCGGCCTGGACTGGGTGACCACCGGCGACATCGTGATCGCCTCCGAGCGTGCCACCTTCTTCGACCCGCACGTCTCGATCGGGCTGGTCGCCGGCCGCGAGGTGGTGCGGTTGGCCCGGGTACTGCCCCGCTCGGTCGCGCTGCGCATGGCGATGATGGGCCGCCACGAACGGATGGACGCCCAGCGGGCCTACGACCTCGGGATGATCAGCGAGGTGGTGGAGCACGACCGTCTATTGGAGCGTGCGCACGAGATCGCCGCCATCCTCAACTCCAATGCGCCGCTGGCGGTGCGCGGAACCCGGCTGGCGATCCTCAAGGGCCTCGACCTGCCGCTGCACGAGGCCGAGATGCTCGCCGAAGCGTTCCGGGAGCGCAACCTGCACACCGAGGATTCGCTGGAAGGCCCCAAAGCCTTCGTCGAGAAGCGGGCACCGGAATGGCAGTGCCGATGAAACCGATGACTTTCGAGACCATCCTCCTCGACGTCGATCGCACCGACCGGGTCGCCACCATCACGCTGAACCGGCCGGATCGGCTCAACGCCTTCAACCGCACCATGTGCGAGGAGATGACCGCCGCGTGGCGCATCGTCAAACTCGACACGGACGTCAATGCCGTCGTGCTGCGAGCCGCCGGCGACCGCGCCTTCAGCGCCGGACTGGACATCAAGTCCTCCTACGGGCAGCCCGACAATGTCTGGAATCACGAGGATCCCGGCGAGGCGCTGAGCCCCAAGTGGCAGAAGATGTTCAAGCCGGTGGTCTGCGCGGTGCAGGGCATCTGCACCGCGGGCGCGTTCTACTTCGTCAACGAATCCGACGTGGTGATCTGTTCGACCGAAGCGACGTTCTTCGACTCGCACGTCTCGGCCGGGCTGGTCAGTGCACTCGAACCGATCGGTCTGATGCGCCGCATCGGGTTGGGCGAGACTCTGCGGATCGCGCTGATGGGTAACGACGAGCGAGTCAGCGCCGAGACCGCACTGCGCATCGGCCTGGTCTCCGAAGTGACAGCGCCCGAACAACTCTGGGCGCGAGCACATGAGATCGCGGCCATCATCGCGGCCAAACCGCCGTCAGCGACCCAGGGCACGGTCAAGGCGATCTGGGAATCTCTCGACAAGCCGTACCGCGCCGCCCTGGACCAGGGGCTGATCTACACCCGGCTGGGCAACCCGCTGGGCAAGGCCGAGCTCGACGCGCAGTCAACCCGCCCTGCGACCGCGCCGGGGATCCGCTGATGGCGCACCCACTCAGCGAACGGATCGCCGCGGTGCTCGACCTGCAGCCCGAAGCGCCCGCCTTCGAGCACGCCGGCCAGTGGTTCTCCTGGGCGCAGCTGGACGTTTCGGCACGGCGCATCGCGGAATTGACCGGTGGCGGCAAGGTCGGGATCCTGCTGCGCAACCGTCCCCCGCAGCTGGCCGCGCTGCTCGGAGTGCTGTTGGCCGGGGGCTGCGTGGTGGTGATCAATCCGTCGCGCGGTGACGAACGCACCCGCGCGGACATCGCCGCGCTCGAGCTGCCGCTGATCATCGGCGAACCGGACGATCTGGCTGCGCTGGTCACGGCGACACCGCACACCGCGACGGTGTCCCTCTCCGACTTGGATGCCGAGCCGCAGGTGACCGCGGCCGCTACGCCCGGCCTCGAAGCCGGCCCGGATTCCGGCCGTCCCGGCGTGGCGGTGTGGATGCTCACCAGTGGGACGACCGGGCCTCCCAAGCGCATCGATCTGAGCTACGACATGTTGGCGCACAGTGTGCTCGGTCCGGCACCGACGGAGCTGCGGAGCGGTGTCGCGATCGTCAACGCCCCGCTGGTGCACATCGGCGGGGTGTTCCGGATCCTGCAGTGCGTCACCGAGGCGAGACCGTTTGTGCTGCTCGACCGCTTCGAGCTGGACCGCTGGGCCGATGCGGTGCGCAAGTATCGACCGCGCGCGGTGTCGCTGGTGCCCGCGGCGCTGCGGATGGTGCTGCACTCGACACTGAGCCGCGAGGATCTGTCCAGCATCCGCGCAGTCACCTCGGGTACCGCGCCGCTGTCGGCCGACGACGCCGACGCGTTCACCGAGAAGTTCGGCATCCCGGTGCTCACCTCCTATGCGGCAACGGAGTTCGGCGGCGGGGTGGCCGGCTGGACACTCGCCGACTACCAGCGGTTCTGGCGTGACAAGCGCGGCAGCGTGGGCCGGGCCAGCCTCGGGGCGCACTTGCGGGTGGTCGGCGACGACGGGTCTCCACTGGGACCCGATGAGCCCGGACTGCTCGAGGTCAAACCGGGACAGCTCGGACCAGACGCGGACTGGATGCGCACCACCGACCTGGCCCGCATCGACGCCGACGGCTTCCTGTGGATCCTGGGCCGGGCGGATCAGGCCATCATTCGCGGTGGATTCAAAGTGATGCCCGATGATGTCCGCGCCGCACTGGAGGCCCACCCGGCGGTCAAAGGCGCTGCTGTCATAGGACGTGCGGATGACCGCCTCGGCCAGACCCCGGTCGCCGCGGTCGAACTGCGCGCGGGTGCTGCCGCCGACGCCGAGACGCTCGTCGCCTTTCTGAGCACCCGACTGGCGCGCTACGAGATACCGACCGACATCGCCATCGTCGACGCGCTGCCGCGCACGCCCTCGGGCAAGGCCGACCTGGGCGCGGTGCGGGCGCTGATCGGCGCGCAGGGACAGCATGCCCTCTAAAAAGCCAGTCACACTGCCCGAAATCCTGTGCACTCAAGCTCGTTCGCGTGGCTCCCACCCGCTGCTGGTCTGCGACACGGAGCGGATCAGCTACGCCGACGCCGAGCAGAGGTCCGCGGGCTTGGCCGGCCGGCTCGTTGCACTCGGGGCCGGTAGAGGCACGCACATCGGCCTGCTGTATCCCAACGGTGCGGCCTTCGTGGTCGGCATGCTGGCCGCGGCCCGCATCGGAGCGGTGGTGGTGCCCTTCCCCACCTTCGCCACCGCGCCGGAGCTGCGCCGCCAATTGGCCCACAGCGATGTGCGGATTCTGCTGGCCGCCGCGTCCTACCGGTCCCACGACTATCGGCAGCGGCTTGCCGAGGCACTCCCGGATGCCGATATCGATGACGAGGCAACGCTGTTCAGCGTTCACGCGCCACAGCTGCGGCAGGTGGTGTTCGGCGCCGATGCGGCCGGTGTCGACGGCCCGGTCGCACTGGAAGCGCTCGAAAGTGATGTCGACGGCAGCGATCCGCTGGCCATCATCTACACCTCGGGCTCGACCGGCGCTCCCAAAGGGGTGGTGCACACCCACGCCGGCCTGCTCGGTCACCAACGCAATCTCAACGAGATCCGCGGGCTCACCGCGTCCGATGTCCTGTTCTGCAACTCACCGTTCTTCTGGATCGGTGGCTTCGCCTTCGCGCTGCTGGCCAGCATGCTGGCCGGGTCGACGCTGCTGTGCTCCAATGCCAGCGACCCGGAGGTCACACTGGACCTGCTCGAAGCCGAGAAACCCACTGTCACAAACGGTTTTGTCAGCGGAATTTCCGCGCTGACGCAGCATCCCAGCCTGGACCGCCGGGACCTGTCCACGCTGCGCCGCGGCAACCTGTACCCGATCATGAACCCGGCGTCGCGTCCCAGCGACCCGGAGCTGCGGCACAACATGCTGGGGCTGACCGAAACCGGCGGCGTGGTGCTGATCAGCGATGACGACACCGACCAGCCCGAACACCGGCGCGGCAGCTTCGGCAGGCCGGCGCCCGGGTTCGAGTGCCGCGTCAAGGCCGGTGAGTTGTTGGTACGCGGACGGTACCTGATGCAGCGTTACCACAAGCGCAGCCGGGAGGAAACCTTCGACGCCGACGGCTGGTTCCACACCGGGGACCTGGTCCGCACCGATGCCGACGGGTTCTACTACTACCTGGGCCGGCGGGACGCGCTGATCAAGACCGCCGGCGCCAATGTGTCACCGGCCGAAGTAGAACGCGCCATCGCGAAGGTGACCGGCGGCGCCGTCGCCCATGTGGTCGGTGTCCCCGACTCCGACCGCGGACAGCTGGTGGCCGCCGTCGTCGTGCAGAGGGATGGGCATCCGGATCTGGAGTCGCTGCCAGAACTGCTGAAGCCGGAGCTGTCGGCCTACAAGATCCCGCGCCGCTTCACGGGGGTTCCTGCTGCCGAGATCCCACTGCTGACCAGCGGCAAAGTCGACCGCCTCAGGTTGGCGGAGGTCTTCGATGTCTGACGCCACGACCATCGACGCCCTGGTCCGATCCCGGGCCGGCTCACAACCGGACAAGCCCGCGGTCATCGATCCGGCCGGCCGGCTCAGCTACGCCGAGCTCGACGCGTCGTCGCGGGACCTGGCGGCGGTCTTCGTGCAGGCCGGCGTCGGCAAGGGCACCCGGGTCGGGCTGATCATGCCCAACGGCGTCGACTGGGTGCGAACCGCGATCGCGCTGACCCGCATCGGCGCGGTACTGGTTCCGCTGAGCACCCTGCTGACTCCACCGGAGCTGACCGCCCAGCTCCGCGTCGCCGCGGTGCAGTTCCTGGTCAGTGTCGAAGAGTTCCGTGGCCGCCGCTACCTCGACGGCCTGGATACAGCTCATGCGCCCCTACCTGCGCTGCAACAGATCTGGACAACAGACCGATTGGCCGCCGCCGTCCCCGCCGAGGCCGGGCCCGCCGGAATCGTCGACGCGCTGGCCGCAAGCGTCACGCCCAGCGATCCGCTGGTGATCATGTTCACCTCCGGCAGCAGCGGCCCGCCGAAAGGGGTGCTGCATTCGCACGGCAGCGCACTGGGCGCCGTGCGCGCCGGTCTGGCGGCCCGCTGCATCGACACCGACACCCGGCTGTATCTGCCGATGCCGTTCTTCTGGGTCGGCGGTTTCGGCGGCGGCGTGCTATCGGCGCTGCTGGCCGGGGCAACCCTGGTCACCGAAGAGATCCCGCAGCCCGCGACCACCCTGAAACTGCTGGAATCCGAACAGGTCACGCTGTTTCGCGGCTGGCCAGATCAGGCCGAAACCCTGGCCCGTCATCGCGGGGCCGCCGACCTGTCGGCGCTGCGGCCCGGCAGCCTGGAGGCGCTGCTTGCTCCGGAGTTGCGCTCGCAGCCCGGGGCGCGGGCCAACCTGTTCGGGATGACCGAGTCGTTCGGGCCGTACTGTGGCTACGCCGCCGACACCGACATGCCGCGGTCGGCCTGGGGAAGCTGCGGAAAACCGTTCGACGGCATGGAGGTTCGGATCGTCGACTTGGACACTGATGCACCGGTCTCCTCCGGGACGATCGGCATGATTCAGCTGCGCGGACCGCACATCCTGCTCGGCATCTGCCGGCGCAGCCGCGAAGAGACGTTCACCGTCGACGGCTTCTACCCCACCGGCGATCTGGGCCGCCTCGACGACGACGGGTTCCTGTTCTACCACGGCAGATCCGACGACATGTTCAAGGTCAGCGGCGCCACCGTGTACCCGAGCGAGGTGGAGAAGGCTTTGCGAGTCATCGACGGTGTCGAGGCCGTCTTCGTGACCAACGTGCCCGACGCCGGCCGCGAGCGAGTCGGAGCGGTGGTGACCGGCGATGCGCTGGGGGTCGAGCAGTTGCGGGAGCAGGCCCGCGCGCTGCTGAGCCCGTTCAAGGTGCCGACACTGTGGCTGCTGGTCTCAAGTCCCGACGCCGTGCCACGCGGGCCGACCGGCAAGATCGACAAGCGCCGGCTGCGAGAGATGTTGGCCGAGGCGAATTACCTATAAGTCAAGGAAAGAAACTGATATGCCACGAATCGCTCCAGTCAAGCCCAAAGACTTCTCCGAGGAGTTCCGAGCCGCCCTGGCAATGTTGCGCCCGCCGAACCCGCGTCATCAGCCACTGCCCACGACGGACCGGCCGAAGGCACTCAACACCCTCGGGACGCTCGCCCATCACCCCGAACTGGCCCGCGCCTATTTCACGTTCAACGGTCATCTGCTGCTGGGTACGACGCTGACTGCGCGGCAACGCGAGATGGTCGTCATGCGAGTCGCCGCGCTGCGCAAGTCCGGTTACGAGTGGTACCAACACCTTTTCATCTCGCGCGACGTCGGCCTGACCGACGAGGAGATCGGACGCATCGCCTACGGCCCCGACGCCCCACTGTGGAGCGCACTGGAGGCCAACATCTTGCGCGCGGTCGACGAGATCATCCTGGACGGCGGGATCCGCGAAACCACCGTGACAGCGCTCAAAGCCGAGTTCGATACCCGCCAGTTGCTGGATCTGGTCTTCACCGCCGGTGGTTACGACATCCTGGCACGCATGTTCAAGTCGTTCGACGTCGCCCTCGACGATGACATTCCCGAGCTGATGAGCCGATACGATCAGCTCTTCACCGAGGAGCGCTGAGCTTCTTCGCCGACTCCACCACGCCGCGCTCGACGAGGTGCTCGAGCATCGGCGCCGCACCGGCAGCCAGATGCTCGGCCATCGCGGCGCGGGCCAGCTCCTCGTCACGCTTGGCCAGCGCCGCCAACACCGCGCGGTGGTGCCGGGTCGACTTGGCCGGCCAGCCCGAAACGGTAGGAAACACCGATTCCGGTGCGTAGCGGGTGATCTGGTACATCAGCTGGGCAAGCTTGGGCGAGTCGGCCGCGACGTTGATGGCCCGGTGGAACTCATGGTTGAGCCGCACCGCGGCCTCTTCGTCGTCGCCGGCATAGGCGGATTCGAGTTGGTCCTGGATGTCTTCGAGCTCACGCAGCTGGTCATCGGTGATGCCGGCCGCCGCCCGCGCGGCGAGTTCACCACCGATATGCGCCTGGACATCGGAGACATCAGTGATGTCACGCTGGGTCACCGGCAGCACCACGAATCCGCGGTGCGGCTGCTGGTCGAGCAACCCTTCGGCGCGCAGCCCGAACAGCGCCTCACGCACCGGGGTCACGCTGACACCCAGCTCGGCCGCCAGTTGGTCCAGCCGCACGTACGCTCCGGCGGCGTAGTCCCCGTTGAAGATCCGCTTGCGCACGAAGCGGGCCACATCCTCGGAGAGCTGTGACCGCGCCGGGAAGTCCGGGACGCTCACCGGTCAGACCCGGTAGTCGGCGAGCAGCCGCTTGCTGATGATCTGCTTCTGGATCTCGCTGGTGCCCTCACCGATCAGCAGGAACGGGGCGTCACGCATCAACCGTTCGATCTCGTACTCCTTGGAATAGCCGTAGCCGCCGTGTATCCGGAAACTCTGCTGGGTGACCTCCGAGCAGAATTCGCTGGCGAGGTACTTGGCCATCCCTGCGGCGACGTCGTTGCGCTCCCCCGAGTCCTTGAGCCGGGCCGCATTGACCATCATCAGATGTGCCGCTTCGACTTTGGTGGCCATCTCGGCGAGCTCGAAGGCGATCGCCTGGTGCTCGGCGATCGGCTTGCCGAAGGTTTCGCGCTGCTGGGCGTAGCGCACCGCGAGTTCGAACGCCCGGATTCCCACCCCGCACGCCCGGGCCGACACGTTGACCCGGCCGACTTCGATGCCGTCCATCATCTGGAAGAAGCCCTGCCCGGGCGCCCCGCCCAGTACGTCGTCGGCAGCGGCGGCGTACCCGTCGAAAATCAGCTCGGTGGTGTCGATGCCCTTGTAGCCGAGCTTGTCGATCTTGCCTGGGATGACCAGTCCGGGTAGGACTTCGCCGAAGCCGACCGGCTTTTCCACCAGGAACGCGGTCAGGTTCCGATGCGGTTTATCGGCGCCCTCGTCGGTGCGCACCAGCACGGCGATCAGCGTGGAACTGCCGCCGTTGGTCAGCCACATCTTCTGTCCGCTGATGGTGTATCCGCCGTCTGCCTGTCGGGTGGCGCGGGTGCGGATCGCCGCTACGTCAGAACCCAATTCGGGCTCGGACATCGAGAATGCGCCCCGGGTCTCACCGGTGGCCATCCGCGGCAGGAAACGCTGCTTCTGCTCGTCGGTGCCGTGTTGGCGCAGCATGTAGGCGACGATGAAATGAGTGTTCAGCACGCCGGAGACACTCATCCATCCGCGAGCCAGCTCTTCGACGCAGAGCGCGTAGGTGAGCAGCGATTCCCCCAGACCGCCGTACTCCTCGGGGATCATCAGGCCGAACAGGCCCATTTCGCGCATCGCGTCGACGATGGTCTGCGGGTAGCTGTCGGTGCGCTCCAGCTCGGCCGCCGCCGGAATGACGTCCTTGTCCACGAAACGGCGTACGGTGTCGAGGATCTCGGTCTGGAACTCGGTGAGCCCCAGGGTCTGGGCGAGCTTGGTCACCGCGCACCTACCCTTTCGAAGATTGCGGCCAATCCCTGGCCGCCGCCGATGCACATGGTCTCCAGCCCGTAGCGGGCACCGCGGCGGTTGAGCTCGCGGGCCAGGGTGGCCAGCATCCGCCCGCCGGTGGCGCCGACCGGATGCCCCAGCGAGATCCCCGAACCGTGCACGTTGGTGCGTTCGCGATCCGCGGCACCGAATTTCCACTCGGCCATCACCGCCAGAGCCTGGGCGGCGAAGGCCTCGTTGAGTTCGATCAGGTCGATGTCGGCCAGCCGAAGCCCGGCCTTCTGCAGAGCGACGTCGGTCGCCGGCACCGGGCCGATTCCCATGACGTTGGGCGGGACTCCGGCAACACCCCACGACACCAGCCGAACCAGCGGCGTCAAGCCCAGCTGCTCGGCGTTCTCCGGCGTGGTCACCACGCACATCGACGCGGCGTCGTTCTGGCCGCTGGAATTGCCCGCGGTGACGGTGGCCTCCGGGTCACTTTTGCCCAGAACGGGTTTCAGCTTGCTCAGGGACTCCACCGAGGTGTCGGCCCGCGGGTGCTCATCGGTGTCGATGTGTTCCTCACCGGCGCGGGCGCGCACGGTGACACCGATGATCTCCTCGGCGAGCACACCGGACTGCTGAGCCGCCACCGCACGCCGGTGCGAGGTCACGGCCAGCTCGTCCTGTTCGGCGCGGGAGATGCCGTATTCGCGGCGCAAATTCTCGGCGGTCTCCAGCATGCCGCCGGGTACCGGGTAGTGCCGGCCGCCGGCGGTCGTGCGGCCGCGGGCCAGTCCGTCGTGCACCCGGACGCCACCGCGGGCCCCGCCCCAGCGCATATCGGTGGAGTAGAACGCCACGTTGCTCATGCTCTCGGCGCCGCCGGCGATCACCACCTCGCAGTCGCCGCTGCCGACCTGCAGGCAGGCCTGCAGCACCGCTTGCAGTCCCGAACCGCAGCGGCGGTCGACCTGCATACCCGGAACCGTCACCGGCAGACCGGAATCCAACGCGATCACCCGCCCGATGGCCGGCGCCTCACTGCTGGGATAGCAATGCCCCAGCACCACGTCGTCGATGGCCTCGGCGGGCAGTCCGGTGCGGTCCAGCAGGCCTTTCAGCGCGGCGACGCCGAGCTCGACGGCGGTCAACGACTTGAACATCCCGCCGTAGCGGCCGATCGGGGTGCGGACCGGCTCGCAGATCACCGCCTCCCTCGGCCGACCAGACATGAAAGCCCCCATTTTCGACCCGATTTGGGGGCTTTCGCGTCTTCTCGCGCCGGTCACAGGTGCGCTCATAGGTGCCTGCCGCCGGTCACCTCGAGCACCGTGCCGGTCATATACGAGGAGAGGTCGGAAGCCAGGAACAGTGCGACGCTGGCAACCTCGTCGGGCTCACCGGCCCGGCCCAACGGAACCTCGGCCACCTTGGAGTCCCAAATACGCTGCGGCATCGCCTCGGTCATCGCCGAGCGGATCAGGCCCGGCTGGATCGCGTTCACCCGCACCCCCAGGTACGCCAGTTCCTTGCTGGCGGCCTTGGTCATGCCGACGATGCCGGCCTTGGCCGCCGAGTAATTCGTCTGCCCGACCATGCCGACCTTGCCGGAGATCGAGGACATGTTGACGATGGCGCCGCGCTTCTGCTCGCGCATGATCGCCGCCGCCGCACGCAGTCCGTTCCAAGTGCCCTTGAGGTGCACGGAGATGACCTGGTCGAACTGCTCCTCGGTCATCTTGCGCATGGTGGCGTCGCGGGTGATACCGGCGTTGTTCACCATGATGTCCAGCGCGCCGAACGTCTCCACAGCGGCCGCGACCAAGGCGTCGACTTCGGAGGAACTGGTGACATCGCAGCGGACCGCCCGGGCCACCTCGGATCCGCCCAACTGTGCTGCGGCCTCCTCGGTGGCCGCCAGGTTCACATCGCCGATCACCACCCGGGCGCCTTCGGCGATGAATCGCTGCGCGATGGCGAGACCCAGACCCTGGGCGCCGCCGGTGATGACCGCCGTTTGACCGGTCAGCAAGGACACTGCATCACCTGCCTTCTCCGAGATGTTTGCGCCATCATATTTCATATATGATTCTCGTCGGTAGCCGGTCGTTCCCGTGTCGGACGTAAGGAGAAGCGGCGTCAATGAGTGAAGTCAGCGACGAGGATTTCGCCGAGATCCTGTCCCAGACCCGCCGATTCGTCCGCAGCTCCGTTGTCCCGCGCGAGGCCGAGATCCTCGCCGACGACCGGGTTCCCGACGACCTGCGCGAGCAAGCCAAGGCGATGGGCCTGTTCGGCTACGCCATCCCGCAACAGTGGGGCGGGCTGGGCCTGGACCTGCGCCAGGACGTCGAACTGGCCATGGAGTTGGGCTACACGTCGCTGGCGGTGCGCTCGATGTTCGGCACCAACAACGGGATCGCCGGTCAGGTACTGGTCGGGTTCGGCACCGAGGAACAGAAATCCCGGTGGCTGGCGCCCATCGCCTCCGGTGAGGTCGTCGCCTCTTTCGCCCTCACCGAGCCCGGCGCCGGCTCCAACCCGGCCGGACTGCTGACCAAGGCGCTCCGCGACGGTTCGGACTGGCTGATCACCGGGCAGAAGCGGTTCATCACCAACGCCCCGACGGCAGATCTGTTCATCGTCTTCGCCCGCACCCGTCCGGCCGACGACCAGGGCGCCGGTATCGCGGTCTTTCTGGTGCCCGCCGACGCCCCCGGTGTCGTGGTAAGCCCCAAGGACGCCAAGATGGGTCAGGAAGGCGCCTGGACCGCCGATGTCGGCTTCACCGACGTGCGGGTCCCCGACGCGGCGCTGGTCGGCGGCAGCGAAGATCTCGGCTACCGGGCGGCGCTGACATCGCTGGCGCGCGGCCGGGTGCACATCGCCGCACTGGCGGTCGGTGCCGCCCAGCGTGCCCTCGACGAATCGGTGGCCTACGCCGCCACGGCCACCCAGGGCGGTACCCCGATCGGCAATTTCCAACTCGTGCAGGCGATGCTCGCCGACCAGCAAACCGGTGTGCTGGCCGGTCGGGCCATGGTGCGGGACGCGGCGCGCATGTGGGTCGCCGATGAGGACCGGCGGATCGCCCCGTCGGCGGCCAAGCTGTTCTGCACCGAGATGGCCGGCAAGGTCGCCGATCTGGCGGTGCAGATCCACGGCGGCTCCGGCTACATGCGGGGGGTACCGGTCGAACGCATCTACCGCGACGTCCGGCTGCTGCGGCTCTATGAGGGCACCAGCGAGATCCAGCGCCTGATCATCGGTTCGGGTCTGGTCAAAGCCGCGCAACGACAAGCGTGAATCACCAACGGAGGGAACAGCAATGACGGGACGATTGGCC
Organism: Mycolicibacter sinensis; assembly: GCF_001673565.1. Taxonomy (GTDB): domain Bacteria; phylum Actinomycetota; class Actinomycetes; order Mycobacteriales; family Mycobacteriaceae; genus Mycobacterium; species Mycobacterium sinense_C. Next base: position 48,847 of record NZ_LZMF01000021.1, on the reverse strand, counting down.
GACAAGGTCGCGTTCATCACCGGCGCGGCACGCGGGCAGGGGCGTGCGCATGCGGTGCGGATGGCCGCCGAGGGCGCCGACATCATCGCGATCGACGTGGCCGGCAAGCTCCCGGACTGTGTGCCCTACAACCCGGCGAGCCCGGAGGACCTGGCCGAAACAGTGCGCCTGGTGCAGGCCACCGGTCGGCGCATCGTGTCCGCCGTGGTCGACACCCGCGACTACGACGGGTTGCGCGAGGCCGTCGCCGACGGGGTCGCCACCCTGGGGCGGCTGGACGTCATCGTCGCCAACGCCGGTGTCGCGGCCCCGCAGGCCTGGGATGCGATCACCCCGGAGAACTTTCGCGATGTGCTGGACATCAATGTGACGGGCACCTGGAACACCGTGATGGCCGGTGCGCAGCACATCATCGACGGGGGCCGCGGCGGCTCGATCGTCTTGATCAGCTCGGCGGCCGGGATCAAGATGCAGCCGTTCATGGTGCACTACACGGCCAGCAAGCATGCTGTTACCGGGATGGCCCGCGCCTTCGCCGCCGAACTGGGTAAGCACGGGATCCGGGTCAACAGCGTGCATCCCGGCCCGGTCAACACCGACATGGGCACCGGCGACATGGTCAGCGCACTGGGTCAGGCCATGGAAACCAACCCGCAGTTGTCGCACATGCTCACGCCGTTTCTGCCCATCTGGGTGGCCGAACCGGAGGACATCGCCGGCACGGTGTGTTGGCTGGCCGGCGACGACTCGCGCAATGTCACCGCCGCCGCGGTTCCGGTGGACCAGGGCTGCACCCAGTACTGAGGCAGTCATGGAACGGTTCTGCGCAGCCCTCTCCGCGGGCCTGAACAGCTACGGCGCAGCACCGTGCATCGAGTTCGAGCGAACCTGGTACTCGGGCAACGACATCACCGGCTACTTCGCGTCGGTCGAAAACCTGTTGGCCGAGGCCGGAATCGCTGCCGGCGAGCCGGTCGGTGTCGTGGTGCGCAACCGGGTTCCGCACGCCGCGGTGATCCTGGGGTTCATCGCCGCCGGACGCCCGGTCACGATGATCTACTCCTACCAATCGGCCGAATCCATCGCCCGCGACATCACCGCGCTGCGCCTGTCGGCGATCCTGGCCGACCGGCAGGACTGGACCGCACCGGTGCGCCGGGCCGCCGAGCAGATCGGGGCCGCGGGACTGGCCCTGATCCCGCGGCCGCTCGCCGTGCAGACCGTCATGCCACGCGCCAGCGAGATCCGGCCCGAGCCCGCACTCGCGGCCGGGCTGCACATCCTGACCAGCGGCACCACCGGAGCGCCCAAGCGGGTAGCCATACCGATGTCGGCGCTCCAGCACACGGTGCTGACCATGACCGTGGGCCAATCTCCCTCGCCCGACGATCCGCCCGAACTGGTGTATTGGCCGTTCGGCAGCATTGGCGTCTGTCAACTGCTGGTCGGCCCCTACCTCGGCAAGCGGGTGGTGCTGCTGGAGAAGTTCACCGTCGACGAGTGGGTGCGGGCGGTGAAGACCTACCGGATCAGGCGCACCGGCGTCCAGCCGGCAATGCTGCGAATGCTGCTCGACGCCGACGTCGCCGAAGCAGACCTTGCCTCGCTGGAGTATCTGCCTGGCGGCTCCGGACCGCTGGAGCCCGCTCTACGCGAGGAGTTCGAACGCCGCTACCGAATACCACTGTTGTGGGCTTACGGCGCAACGGAATTCGCGGGATCGGTATGCGCCTGGACCCCGGAGCTGTTTCGACGCTACCGCGATACCAAGGCGGCCAGTTCCGGAAAGCCGCTGCCGGGCGTGCAGGTTCGCATCGTCGACGCGGTCACCGGCGCGGCCCTGCCGATCGGTGAGCGCGGGGTTCTGGAGGCCCGGGTGGAGGTGCTCGGCCCGGAGTGGATCTGCACCACCGATCTGGCGTCGGTGGATTCCGACGGGTTCGTCACGCTGCACGGCAGAGCCGACGGTGCGATCAACCGCGGTGGTTTCAAGATCCTGCCGGAGACGGTGCGCGCGGTGTTGGTCTCACATCCGGCCGTTCGCGACGCCTGCGTGGTCGGCATCCCCGACCGGCGGCTGGGCCAAGTTCCAGCGGCTGCAGTCGAACTGCGGCACGGTGGCGCCACCCCCTCGGCCGAGGAGCTGATGACGCTGGTCCGCGACGCACTGCCCAGCCATCATGTGCCGGTGGCGATCGTCGTCGTCGAACAACTGCCGCGCAATGCCGCGCTCAAAGTGCGGCCCGCCGATGTCGCCGCGCTGTTCGACGCGCGACGGTCATGAGTGCGGCCCGAGCCTGAGCGGTAGCGCGGGCAGCGCGCACGTCGCCGACGGCCAGGTGATCTCTGGTACGAAACCCGGCGCGAGCCCGAAATCGGGAATGCGGGCCAGCCATTCCGAGACCACGAGCCTAAGCTCCATACGAGCGAGGTGTGAGCCCAGACAGCGGTGTGGCCCGCCGCCGAATCCCCAGTGTTTGTGCACCTTTCCATCGAGGATGAGTTCATTCCCGGAAAACTCGTCGCTGCCGTCTCGATTGATCGCACCGAGGCAGAGGCGGACCTGGGCGCCCGCGGGAATCTCAACGCCGGCGATGGTGACCGCGCGTGTCGTCGCTCTCCCGACGACGGGTGCCGCAGGTTCGAGGCGGATCATCTCCTCCACGAAGACCGCGACACCGCCGGGATCGTCGCGCAATTCCGTACGCAACCCGGGTCGGCGGGCCAGTTCCAGCATCGTCATACCGATCATTGCGGTGACGGTGTCCAGCCCGGCCAGCACGAACACCAGGGACAGTCCGATGGCCTCATCGTCGTCGAGCGGGTCTGCGCCGCGCAATAGTTCCGAGAGAATGCCGGGACGCGGTTCCTTGCGTTGTCGCGCAACCGCTTCCGTGAGGTAGCCGAACAGCTCCACCGTCGGGGTCAGATCCACGCTAGCGGGGTCGTCGGTCAGACCCAACGCGATGATCGCGTCCTTCCAGGCGACCAGGCAGTCCCGATCCTCCAGTGGCAAACCGAACAGCGTGAGGAACACCTGCGAGGGGTAGGGGGTGGCCAATTCGGCCATCACCTCACACCGATCGTGCTCGGCGATCTCGGCGATGATCTCGGCGGCCTGCGACTGCAGCGACGGCAGCAGGGCCATCAGGGTCTGGGGGCTGAAGTAGCGATGCAGCAGCTGCCGGTACCGGGTGTGGTCGGGCGGGTCGAACCCCAATGGCACCAGCGGAACCGGGCTGATCATGTCGTCGTAGGGGATCCTCGAGGAGAAGACCTCCCAGTTACGCAGCGCGGCAAGCACATCATCGCGTCGGGTGAGGTAGTACGCGCCCTCGCCGTACACCACGGGCCCGAGATCATGCAGCGCCGCCCACCCTTTACCACGATCGTGGGCCATCGGCAGGTCGGCGTAGGCGAAGTGCGGCAGTGCCGGCGCTACATGCATATCGGTCATGACCGCGCCGGACTGCACGGCTGGGCCGATCCCGGGTCCAGATGCAGCACCTGGCCGGGCGGCGCGGTGCAGACCGCAGAAACGGTGTTGTCGGCGAGATGCCGGATACCGCCCCGCCCGACATCGCCAGTCCTCCACTGCATAACCCGTAGCTTGTCCGGCACCTCAACCACCCTGCTGTTGTGCGGCTTGCTGTCTGGCCAGCCGGGCCTCGTAGCGGTCGACCAGTTCCCGGAAGCCGAGCCGGTCATACTGCGGGACGGGCTGAATCCCCCAGATGTCCTTGGCGGTGTCCTTGCCCTCGGCCCCCTCGGGAGGTCCGAGCGGCGGGTAAGGGTACTTGCACTCGAGGGTGTCGTCGGAGTAGCGCACCTTGAGCAACTCGCTACAGATCTGGGTGAGGCTCAGCGTCGGGTAACCGTAGTAGACCGCCATGAACGGCAAGGTGAAAGCGCCTTCGATGACGAGCGCGACCAGACACACCAAGGTGGCGCGCTTGATCCAGGTGTGCATACGGGCGTAGTAGGGCGTGGTGCCCGGGGGCAGGTCTTCGGCGGCAGGGGTTTCCATCGTGGCGCTCCTTGGTCAGTCGGTGAAAATTTCGCGATTCACCGTGTGCAGATACGGAATGGCGAGGAAGGGGGTGATGTAGAAGATGTCGTAGAGCCACCAGCCGATGACGGGGAAGATCACCCCGGCGAACCGCACGTCGGCGAACATAGTCATGTTGAACACGTAGAGAATCCAGATCAGGACGCCCATCCAGCAGGTGACGATCATCCATTGGTGGCCCCAGCGCTTCATCTGCAAGAAGCCGATCGCCGCGGCGCAGCGCATCGCGAACACCGTGAGGATCATGCCGAAGACCATGGATTTCTCCCCGGGCCCGGCAGCACCGCCGACCCACAGTTCGTTGTAGTGCCAGAAATAGCCGGCATCGAACATGTGACCCCAGCCGATCATCAGCACCCGGTTGATCAGGGTGTGGTTGGCGACCAGATCCAGCGACCAGCCCAGGCTGTTGAGCATGCCGTCGATCAGTACCAGGTAACCGATCAGGGTGACGATCATGGGCCGCACCGACAGGCCCGCCCGCTGGGCCTCGCGCTGCAACCACACCCCGCGCATGAAGATCGGGAAGCCGATCAACCCCGGCGCCCACATACCCATGAGCGCCGCTCCGACGATCATCCATTTGTCGGCCTGCCACTGGGCGAGACGGGACTGCTCCTGATGCTCGTGCAGACCGACCGGCGAATTAGCGGTGGTCACAAGTACCACCAACCCCGTTCGAACGACATGTACAGCTGGATCAGGAACATCGTGAGCAGGTAGCCGTAGATGACGATCTGGAAGACGATCAGGGCCCGCTTGCGTTTCCGCTCTCTCTGGTCGGCCATTTCGGATTTCCTTTCTAAAGCTTGTCGGCGTCGAGCAGAACTGCGGCCGCGATTTCGCGCAGCCCTTCACTGATGGCCCCATCGGTGCTCAGCGGCGCAAGGATGCATGCTTCGGCCGCCTCCAGTTCGCCGGCGCCGGCCGCGATGAGCTGCGCCGCGGTGACCAGGGCCCGGGTCGAGGGCGGCTCGAAGTGGAACGCCTCGTCGGCGGTGCGGATGGCGATAGCGCACTGCACGAGTCGCTGCGCGGCGGCGAGCTCGATGCCCGTCTCCGCGACCACGGCCTGCGCCTCCCGTTCGGGGGGAAGGTAGGTCATCGGCAAGGTGGCGAAGCGCTGCCGGAATGACGGTTTGAGCTCTTTCAACGAACTCCGGTACGCCGGGTTGTAGGAGCACACGAGCATGAAAGCGTCTGGCGCCCGGATCACTTCGTCGGCGCGGTCCAGATACAGGGTGCGCCGATGATCGGTGAGCGAGTGCAGAATCGCCAGTGAGTCATGACGCGCCTCGACCACTTCGTCGAGGTAGCAGATGGCACCGGTTTTGACCGCCCTGGTCAGTGGTCCGTCGATCCAGGTGACGTCACCGCCGGTCACCATGAAGCGTCCGACGAGATCTGAGCTGGTCAGGTCATCATGGCAGCTGATGGTGACGACGGGCCGCCCCAGCAGCGATCCCATATGCTCGACGAACCGGGTCTTACCGCAGCCGGTAGGACCGGTCAGCATCACCGGAGTCTTCCGAGTGAAGGCCAGCTCGAAGAGTCGGACCTCGCTTCCGTTCGAATAGTATGTGTCGCTACTCATGTGACTCCTCCCCTATGTACTGATCAGTTCGCGGTGCACGCGTGCCAGTACGCGCGGCAGTTCTTCCACCCGGCTGATCCGTTGCGAGCGTTTGGGTCCGAAAACCTCGGGCAACGGGTCCACGCGTGTCGGTCCGACGCCCACGTAGTAGACCGACACACCGGCGTCGTTGGCCTCCTCCACCGCATGTGCGGCGTCCTCCCAGGCGTACCTACCCTCATAGCCTTCGTCGGAGATCATCCCGTCGCCGATGATGATGAGTAGTCGGCGCTCGGAGGGCTGGTCCAGCAGTCGGCTGGTCAGATGCCGGATCGGGGCGCCGAGACGGGTGTAACCACCAGTGCACAACCCCAGACCGCTCGGCGGGACGAAGCGGGCTTCTGGAAAGTCCTTCAGACAACGCACTTCCACCCGGTGCCTGGTGTTGCCGGTGAACACGAAGATCCCGTGCCGCTCCCGCGCGTGGGTCATTGCGCGGGACAACGCATCTGCGCAGGCCAGCTCGAGCCGGAACACCCGTCCCCCGTGTACCCCCAGTGAAGAGCTGCCGTCGAGCAGCAGCGCGGTGCTGACATCGCGGTTACAGGGCAACAGCTCGCGGAACAATCGAGGTTCGCCGGCCTCCCCGGTGCGCAGGTCGACGTAATGGCGGACGTACTGGTCGATATCGAGATCCGACCCGTCTTCGAGCCGGTTCACCATCGCGCGATGGGTGTCCTCCTGGAACCATTTGCGCAGGTCAGCCGAGGCCGTGGTGGGGGCACCGACTCGTCGGTCACGCGCGAGCTCCACAACGGCCACGTGGCCGGGCATCAGGCGTTGGGTCCAGGAGTTCCACTCCGGATACGGGATTCCCGGACGGTGCTCAGGGGTGACATCGGTGTCGTTGTCCTGCGGCCGGCTCGGGGGAGGCAGGTTCGGATTGCGAACCCCACCGTCACCGCCGACGGGCACCGAATAGGGTCGCGGCATCCGTGTTTGCGTCGTGGTCCAGGGCATCCTGCCGAACTGCCGCCGCAGTCTGTCGGTCAGCCCGGTGGGCGCTGTATAGATCGCCGGCAGCTGGCCCAGCAGCGGGTCGAGCTCTGCCGGATCCGATCCCCGGGCCATCGCGATGGCCCGACCGATCATGTCCCGCGCCTCGAGCTGCGGGTCTGCCGGTACGAGTTCGGGTAGCAGACGGCCGAACTCGGATATCAGGCCCGGCCACCGCGACGCGATCCAGCCCAGAGCGACGCCGGCTTCCACGACGGTCAGCGCCCGCAGTTCGCGTGTCGACAGTTCGTTGATTCGGTACTGACCCAGCCGGTCCTTCGACGATGCGCATTGCAAGGCGATACCGCAGGTCAACGATCGCCGGGTCCAGTCGGCCCGCAATACCGGGTAGGGCACGTGCACGTGACTGCGCGACGCGCTGAGGCTGAATCCGCGGTGGTCGCCGGTGACCAGCCGCACACCGGCGCGGTTCTCCTCGCTCAGGGCGACCGCGGTGACCGAGCAGCTGCGTTCCAACGCCATGGCGGCCGTCTGGTCGAGGTCAGTCATGAACCGTCAATCCCGGGCAGTGGCGCGCCGGCCTCAGAACGTGCCGATGTTGGAGAACATCCAATACCAGAACCAGATGACCAGACCGGTGCCGCCCCACGCCGCGACGTAACGCAGAATCTCCCAGACGTAGTCCATGGTCGGACCTCCTTGTTGACGGGTTCGGGCCACGCCCTGCGGCGCAGGACAGCTTGTTACGCACGCTGTTTCGTTGGCCACCGCGACACCGCCCGACGACCGCGATGGCCCGCGTGTGGCGTCGGCGGGTGCCGCACCGGACCTGGCGCACCTGTGGGGTCATGGTGCACTGTTTCTAACCCATTGACTGACTTCAGTCAATAGAACGGTTGTGGTGGAAGTCGACCCGACTCGAAAATCCACCGCCCGAGACGGGTTCAATCGGTGAAAATCTCGCGGTTCACCGTGTGCAGATACGGGATCGCGAGGAACGGGGTGATGTAGAAGATGTCGTAGAGCCACCAGCCGACGACCGGGAGGATCACCCCGGCGAACCGCACGTCGGCGAACATCGTCATGTTGAACACGTACAACACCCAGATCACCACGCCCATCCAGCAGGTGACGACCATCCACTGGTGACCCCAGCGCTTCATCTGCAGGAACCCGATCCCGGCCGCGATCCGCATGGTGAAGACGGTGAGGATCATGCCCGCTTCCATGGCCTTTTCGCCGGGACCGGCAGCGCCGCCGACCCAGAGTTCATTGAAATGCCAGAAGTATCCGGCGTCGAACATGTGGCCCCAGCCGCTGAGCAGCACCCGGGCCAGCAAGGTGTGACTACCGATCAGGTCGAGAGCCCACCCCACGGTGTTGATCGCCGCGTCGACAATGACCAGGTATCCCAGCAGGGTCACCAGCATCGGCCGCACCGACATGCCGTTCCGCTGCGCCTGCCGTAGTAGCCACACGCCCCGGAGGAACAACGGCAGGCCGAAAATGCCCAGTGCCGCAGTGCCTATCAGGATGCTTCCACTGATCAACCATTTGTCCGCCTGACGCTGAGCTAGGCGAGACGCTTCCATATGCTCATCGACCGGCGGTGCACTGCGCATGCTGACTGACTCTAGTCATGCAATATCGCCGACGACAAGCATTGATCAGGCGAGCACGGCCATGCTGTGCATGGTGCGTTTCGCCAGATCTTCGAGCAACTCGTGACGCATCGGATCGTTGGTGGTGATCGCCAGTGCGTAGATGCCGAGCAAGAAGAACACCGCGCTGTTGATCGGCCGGACCTCCGAATCCACCTCCCCCTCGGCCTGGGCCTGCTCGATGCGCTTGCCCAACAGCAGCACCAGGGCGTGGTCACTACCGCCCTCGGCGGCCGGGCGGGTCTGGGAGAAGTGCAGCGCCAGGAAATCCTTGAACAGCAGCTCGCCGAGGCGGCGTTCCAGCCCCAACACCAGTCGCACCGCCTCGGTCAGGGCGGATTCCAGGTCATGTCCCTTGTCCAGGTACCGGCCGAAATGCTTTGCCATCCGGTCCTCTTCGCGCTTCTCGAGTTCCAGCAGCACGTGTTCCTTGGTGGGGAAATGAAAGAAGAACGTCCCGTGCGCGACACCGGCGGCGGCCACGATCGCGCCCACGTCCGCCTGGGCCATCCCGGTCCGCTTGAACTCGGCGGTCGCCGCACCCAGCAGTCGCTCCCGCGTCTGCAGCCGCTTGGTTTCGCGCGCCGACATCTTCTCCGTCTTATCCACCACGGCCAAGACAGTATCGCCTCGACGCCAGCACCCGCACTAGATGACTTAGGTCATCGTCGCGGTCTCCTGCGAAGACGCGGCGATCAGGGCGCGGATGTTGGTCTTGCAGCGCCCGCACACCGTGCCCGCACCGGTGCACTCACCGACCTGCTTGGTGGTCGAGGCGCCGGCCTCGACGGCGTCGATCACCTGCTGGCTGGTCACCCCGACACACAGGCAGACGTACATGACGCCTCACGCCCCGGACTCGGTCTCCAGTCGCGCCTTGTCCACCTTGCCGGTGGCGTTCAGCGGCAAGCGGTCCACGAACGACACGTACCGTGGGGCCTTGAAGCCGGCCATCCGGTCCCGGCTCCACGTGATCAGATCCGATTCCGAAATCTGCCCGTGGGAGGCCTCTTTCACCACGAACGCCTTGCCGACCTGGCCGAGGCGCTCATCGGGCACGCCGATCACCGCGACCTGTGCCACGGCGGGATGCTCCCGCAGGAAGCCCTCGATCTCGGCGGGATAGGCGTTGAAGCCGCCGACGATGAACATGTCCTTCTTGCGTCCGACGATCCGCAACCGGCCGGCATCGTCGATCGTCCCGGCGTCGCCGGTGTGCAGCCAGCCCTGCGCGTCGATCGCCTCGGCGGTCGCCTGCGGGTCGTCGAGGTAGCCGGCCATCACGTTGTAACCCCGGACCAGAACCTCGCCGTCATCGGCGATCCGCAACTCGACGTCCTCGCACGCCACGCCGGCCGTGGTCGCGATGTCCTCGAATGAGTCGCCGCGGCGCGAGGCCGTCACCGTACCGGCTTCGGTGAGCCCATATCCGGTCATGATGGACTGGAACGGCAATTCGCTGCGGATCCGCCGGATCAGATCCACCGGGATATCGGCGGCGCCGGTGACCGCGGCGCGCAGCGACGACAGGTCACGCCCGGAGGCCGCGTCCAGTAGCGACTGATACAGAGTCGGCGGCCCCGGCAACATGGAGATCCGTTCGGTCTCAATGAGTTCCAGCACGGCATCGACGTCGAATACCCTGACCGGGAACATGGTGGCCCCGCGGATGCAGGCAGCGATGCAGCCCGCTTTGTAGCCGAAGGTGTGGAAGAAGGGATTGACCATCAGATAGCGGTCGCCCTGACGAAGGTCGGCCAGGTCGCACCACTCGGCGTAGAGCCGCAGATTCTGCTGATGGCTCATCATCACGCCCTTGGGCCGGCCGGTCGTGCCCGAGGTGAAGATGATGTCGGCGATGTCGTCACCGTCGACCGCGCGCTGCGTCGGCGAACCGGCATTCAGGAAGTCCGACTTGAGGTCGATCACCGGGACGCCGGGTGGTGCAGTGAAATCCAAACCCAGGAAACCCTTTTCGATCAGTACCAGCTTGGCGCCGCTGCGGCGGATGACGTCGTCGGCTTCGGCCGCCTTGAACCGGGTGTTGACCGGGACCAGCACGCCGCCGGCGGTCAGCAGCCCGAAAGCGGCGATGATCCACTCCGCTGAGTTGGGCGCCCAGATCGCCGCCCGATCGCCCTTCTCGATCCCGGCGCCGACGCTCAAGACCATCTCGGGAATGGTCTGCCAGCGGGGCACCTCTAAACGGTGACGAGGCGACCGAGGTTACCGCCCATGATCTTGGCCTGGTCCTCGACGGAAAGGTGCGACAGCGCCGTCACGTAGTGGGTCGGCTCGGCCAAGCCCTCCGGGTGCGGCCAGTCGGAGCCGTAGAGCACCTGGTCCACGCCGATCAGGTTGATCAGGTCGTCGATGCCCTCTTCGTAGAACGGGCTGACGTAGATGCGGTTCTTGATCTCTTCCATCGGGTTGCCCAGGAAGGCTTCGGGGGCCTTCTTGTACACCTCGGCCATGGACTCCATCAGCGGGAACATCCACTTGGAGCCGGCCTCGACGATGCCCACCTTGAGCTTCGGGTGGCGGAACAGCGCGCCGTGGATCACCCAGGACGCCACCGCATCCTGGATCGGGCGCCACTCATTGAGGATCTGCATGGCGTTGGTCTGGAACGGCAGCATCTCCTGGGCGGCGCCGTCCCACTCGGAGGTGTAGCGGGAGTAGCCGCTGTCCGACGAGTGCATCCCGACGAAGACGTCGTATTCGACGCACTTCTCCCAGAACGGGTCGAACTCGGGCAGCGCGAAGGACCGCGGCCCACGGAATCCGGGCACCGGGGCCGGGCGGATCAGGATGGCGCGAGCGCCACGCTTGACAGCCCAGTCCAGTTCTTCGATGGCCTTCTCGACGATCGGCAGGGTGATCACCGGCGTGGTGAAGATCCGGCCCTTGTAGTTGAAGCCCCACACCTCGTCGAGCCACTGGTTGAGCGAGTGGATGATGACGTGGATGGCCACCGGGTCGTCGCGCAGCCGCTCCTCGATCAGGCTGGCCAGCGTCGGGAACATCAGCGAGCGGTCGACGCCGAGCTCGTCCATCAGCTCCAGACGCGCCCCCGGCTCGAAGAACGCCGGAATCGACTTCATCGGCTCACCGAACAGCTCCCGCTTGGTCTTGCCGTCGGGGTTGCCGAACTTGAAGTACTCCTCCCAGGCGCCCGGCTTGGCCACCACGGAGAACGTCGGGTTGGGGATGTACTCGCTGATCTGACCGCGGATGGCGATCTTGGTACGCCCGTTGATCTCGACGTACTGGACGATGTCCTTGTACTCCTTGGGCAAGTACTTGGTCATCGCCTCCGGCGGCTCGTAGAGGTGGTTGTCGGCGTCGAACAGCGGGAAAGGAATCTCGACGCGGTGTGACAGTTGACCCATGAAATGCTCCTTTTCGGCTCGAGAGAATCATATTCTCACAATGGTGTCGGTGCAACCTCGCCGGCGAGCTGCTGGCGCACCACGTACTTCTGCACCTTGCCGCTGGCGGTACGCGGAAAGTCGTCGACCTCGTGCAGCTGCTCCGGCCACTTCTGGCGAGCCACGCCGAGGCCTTCGAAATGGGCCTGCAGTTCCGGCATCGTCGGTAACGCACACCCGGGCTTGAGGCGCACGACCGCCGCCGCCCGCTCCCCCAGGCGGGCGTCGGGCACCGCCACCACCACAGCCTCGGTGACGGCGGGCAGCGCCAACAAAACCTCTTCGACCTCGACGGCGCTGATGTTCTCGCCGCCGCGGATGATGACATCGGCCTTGCGGTCGGTGATGGTCAGATAGCCGTCGGCATCGAGCACCCCGACGTCCCCGGTGTGGTACCAGCCGTCGGCGTCGAAGGCCGCTTCGGTCAAGGCGTCGTCGGTATAGCCGAGGCACAGGTCGGGCCCGCGGCTCAGGATCTCCCCGTCGGGGGCCAGCCGGATCTCCACGCCGGGCCGCGCATTGCCGTCGGTGAACAGTCGCTTGTCCTCGGCAGCGCTGGGGGTGGAGCCGGTGATCGACGGGTGTTCGGTGCTGCCGTAAGACCGGTACACGAAGATGCCCAGATCCGCGAGCCGGCGGGTGACCGCCGCGGGCACCGTCGACCCACCCAGGCCGACGTGGCGGATGTGCCGTAGGTGTTCGGGAGCGAAATCCGGATGGTCGAGCAGGCTGGTGACGAAATACGGTGGCCCGCCGCCGATCGACACGCCCTGCTCGGCCATCAACGCCAGCGCCTTCGCGGGATCCCAGACGTCGGCGAGGTCGATCGGCGTGCCCTCCAGCACCGGGATCAAAAACGCCCCGATCATCCCGATGAAGTGCCCGACCGGGGTTGCGGTCAGTTGCCGGCCGCGGTCCTTGGGGTAGTTGGCGAGCAGCTGGCGCGTCTCGAAGCACAGCGTCTGGTGACTGTGGATGACGCCCTTGGGGTTTCGCGTGGTTCCGGAGGTGAAGGCGATCAGCGCGGGTGCGCCGGGGTCGGTGGCAAGTACGCCGGGCATCGGCTCGGCGGCCAGCAGGTCCTCGAAGTTCTGTGCGGCACCGCTCCCGCCCACCACGCTCGCACCGCTCCCGCCCACCACGCTCGCACCGCTCCCGCCCACCACCCCGACGATCGGGACATCCGCCACGAGTTCGGGTGCAAATGTCATCCGCCCGAACTTCTCAGCGGTGATGAATACTCGCGGCTTGCTGGCGGACAGGATGTAGCCCAGCTCTTTGGCCCCGTAGAAGTGCACGACCGGCACCACGACCGCCCCCAGGAACGCCGCGGCCCAGAAGGTTGCGGCGGCCTCCATCCAGTTGGGCAGTTGGAACGCCACCACGTCGCCGGGGCCGACACCGCGGGCGGAGAGCCCGGCCGCGAGCCGGCGCGCGGTCTGCTCGACATCGCCGAAGTTGCCCCGCCATGGGCGGACCTCGGAGTGCACCTCGAAGCGGCAGTCCGCCGCCTCGGACAAGCACTGTGTGAGCAGGTCACCGAGGGTTTCGTGGGTCCACCACCCGTTGGCTTCGTAGTGCCGCGCCAGGTCGTCCGGAATCTTTCGCATGACGCCCGTGATGTTATTCTCCTAATCCGAGAATGCCAATATCTTCATTGGAGAGTCATGGTTGATGTCGAGTTGGATGAAGGATTGGCGGTCATCACGATCGATCGTCCCCAAGCGCGCAACGCGATCGCCCCGGAGACGATGGATCAGCTCGATCGCGCGCTGGACGCGGTCGCCGCGGCCCGGGCAGTGGTCATCACCGGCGGTGGCGATCGGGCCTTCGTCTCCGGCGGAGATCTCAAGCAACTCGCCGCCATCCGCACCGAGTCCGACGCGCAAGCCATGGCGTGGCGGATGCGGTTGTTGTGCGACCGGATCGCCGCCTTTCCGGCGCCGGTGATCGCCGCGCTCAACGGGCACGCGCTCGGAGGCGGCGCTGAGGTGGCCGTTGCCGCCGACATCCGGATCGCCGCCGCCGACGTCAAGATCGCCTTCAACCAGGTGTCGCTGGCGATCATGCCGGCCTGGGGTGGCGCCGAGCGACTGGCCGCCCTGGTCGGACACAGTCAGGCGCTGCTGCTGGCCGGCACCGGAACCATGCTGGACGCCCCGGCCGCCGAACGGATCGGCCTGGTCAACCGGGTGGTGCCCCGCGAGTCGTTCGAGGCCGAATGGCGTGGCCTGGCACGGTCGTTGGCCAACCCGTCAGCCGGCGAGATCAAGCGTGTGCTCGCCGGCGCGTCGGCCGACGAGGCGGTGGCGGCGTTCGCTCGGCTGTGGGTCTCCGACGAGCATTGGGCGGCAGCGGATCGCTTGCAGCAGGGCCGGGCGCAACGCTAATGCGCCGCGTGCCCCGAGGTCAGTGCGGCGCCGGGGGCAGGCTCCCCCGGCTCACCCTCGAGTCGGCGCAGCCAGCGCTCGACGAACTCGACGGTCTCGGCGTGGCCGAGCGTCATGCCCAGCGCCTCTTGTTCGATGATCAGCATCCGCGACGCGCTGGTCATCAGCACCATCAACACCGTCGCCGGAAACTCTTGCGCGTCGATGCCGTAGCGCGCCAGCAGTCCGGCCACCGCCTCGATCTGTTCGGCGCGAAGCCGTTCGGCATAGGTCGCGATCTCCGCCCGCAACGCCTCCCGCTGGTTGGCCAGCGCCATGAACTGCATCGTCAGCGCGGTCCATGCCGGGTCGGTGTTGAAGCGCCACAGCGCCCACAACGGCTGCGGCGAGGCGAGCACCTCGGCCTGTTCGGCCAAACCCTGGTCCCCGCGCCGGCGGAACATCGCCAGGAACAGCTCGTCCATGGTGCGGAAGTAATAGTGCACGAGTTGGTGCTTGAGGCCGGCCTGCTCGGCTACCCGGCGCGAGCTCACCGCACCGTGACCGGCGGTCAGCAGCAGCTGTTCGGCGGCATCGAGCAGCAACGTCCGGTTCTTGGCGTCCGGGGCCCCAATTCTGCGCTGCCCCTTAGGTTCGGGCATATCGTCCGCTTTGCATCGTCGTCGTCCACCTTTACACGTCCGGCGGCCATCGTAATGCCGCCTCAACCCTTGACCCCCGGTGCCACCCATGCTAAGCAGATGCTCAGCACCTGTCAGCCCATTCTGCAGAGAGGTCCACGTTGACCGACTTCGACACCATCGACTTCTTCACCGATCAGTCCCTGGTACCCGACCCGCACCCGTACTTCGACTACTTGCGCGCCCAGGGCCCGGTCACCCCGCTGAACGTCTACGGCGTGTTCGCCGTGACGGGTCACGAAGAAGCGAACGAGATCTACCGCGACTCCGACACCTACTCCAATCTGGTCGCGGTCGGTGGGCCCTTCCCGCCGCTGCCGTTCACCCCTGAGGGCGACGACATCAGCGAGCAGATCGAGGCGCACCGCCACCTGATGCCGATGACCGAGCACATGGTCACCATGGACCCGCCGATGCACACCAAGGCGCGGTCACTGCTGAGCCGGCTGCTCACCCCCAAGCGGCTCAAGGAGAACCAGGACTTCATGTGGCAGCTGGCCGACCGGCAGCTGGACTACTTCATCGACAGCGGCAAGTGCGAGTTCCTCTCCGAGTACGCCCGGCCGTTCGCGCTGCTGGTGATCGCCGACCTGCTCGGTGTACCTGAGGAGGACCGCCCGACGTTCCAGGAGGTGCTGGGCGCACCGCAGCCGGGCGCTCGGATCGGCTCGCTCGATCACGAAGAACTGGCCCACGACCCGCTGGCCTGGTTGGACGGCAAATTCAGCAACTACCTCAGTGAGCGGCGCGAGAATCCGCGCGCCGACGTGCTGACCGACCTGGCCACCGCCACCTACGAGGACGGGTCGATTCCCGAGATCGGCGACGTGGTCAAAAGCGCCACGTTCCTGTTCGGGGCCGGGCAGGAGACCACCACCAAACTGCTCAGCGCCGCACTGCGTTTCCTTGCCGAGGACCCGAGCCTCGTCGCGCAGCTGCGCGCGGACCGCAGCAAGATCCCGAACTTCCTCGAGGAGACGCTGCGGATGGAGAGCCCGGTGAAGACCGACCCACGGCTGGTGCGCAAGACCACCACGCTCGGCGGGGTCGAACTGAAAGCCGGCACCGTGGTGGTGATGTTCCCCGGCGCGGTCAACCGCGACCCTCGCAAATTCGACGACCCGCACGAGTTCCGCATCGACCGGCCCAACGTGCGCGAGCATCTGGCCTTCGCCCGCGGCACGCACACCTGCCCGGGCTCACCGTTGGCGCGCGCCGAGAGCCGGATCTCGCTGGAACGCATCCTGGATCGCATGACCGACATCCGGCTCGACGAGTCGCAGCATGGCCAAGCAGGCGAGCGACGGTTCACCTTCGAACCGACGTTCATCCTGCGCGGCCTGACCGAGCTGCACCTGGAATTCACCCCGGTGGCGGCTCCCGTCCCCGCCGGCCTGTAGATCGCAGCTCTGCCGAAGGGACGGACACACACCATGACGGTCACCACCACCAGCGCAGCGCGCTACGACCCGTACGACATCGAACTCAACAACGATCCGTACCCGATGTTTCGCCGGCTGCGCGAAGAGTCGCCGCTGTACTACAACGAAGAGCACGACTTCTATGCGCTGAGCCGGTTCGACGACGTGCACGCCGCGTTCGCCGACTACCAGACGTTCAGCTCAGCCAAGGGCGCGGTTCTCGAGATCATCAAGTCCGGCATGGAGATTCCGCCGGGGATCCTGATCTTCGAGGACCCGCCGATCCACGACATCCACCGCAATCTGATGGCCGGGATGTTCAGCCCACGCCGGATGAACGCGTTGGAAGCGCAGATCCGGGAGTACTGCGCGCGCTGCCTGGACCCGCTGGTGGGCACCGGGCGGTTCGACTTCGTCAACGACCTCGGCGCGGAGATGCCGATGCGGGTGATCGGGATGCTGCTGGGTATCCCAGAAGATCAGCAGGAGCATGTCACCGAACACGGTGACGCCACCATTCGCACCGAGCCGGGCCAGAAGATGACCGACAACCCGGACGGGCCGATCGCCACCGGCGACGTGTTCGCCGACATCATCGACTGGCGGGCGAAGCACCCCTCCGACGACTTGATCACCGAGCTGATGAACGCCGAGTTCGAGGACGAAACCGGCACCCGACGCCGGATGGGACGCGAAGAACTGCACCTGTTTCTGACCGTGCTGGCCACCGCCGGCAGCGAGACCACCACCCGGTTGATCGGTTGGAGCGGCAAGGTGCTGGCCGAGCATCCGGACCAGCGGGCGGAAATGGCGGCCAACCCGGCACTGATCCCACGGGCGGTCGAGGAACTGGTTCGGTTCGAGCCGCCGGCGCCGCACGTAGCACGCTACGTCACCCGCGATGTGGAGTACTACGGCCAGAAAGTGCCCGAAGGCTCGGCGATGCTGTTGCTGATGGGTGCCGCCAACCGTGATCACCGCCGGTTCCCGCCGGACGGCGACGTGTTCGACATCCACCGGGAACGCCGCCCGCACCTGGGTTTCGGCCACGGCACGCATTTCTGCGTGGGCAACGCGCTGGCACGGTTGGAGTCGAGGATCGCCATCGAGGAGATCCTCAAGCGCTTCCCCGAGTGGGAGGTCGACCTGTCCGCGACGCAGCTCTCCCCGACATCGACGGTGCGGGGCTGGGTCTCCATGCCGGCGATCATCCCCTGATTCCACTGTCCCCCAGGCTTTTCCCCTAACTGACAGAATTGAGGTTTCCATGACTGGACGTGTTGAAGGCAAGGTCGCGTTCATCACCGGTGCGGCGCACGGGCAGGGCCGCAGCCACGCGGTCCGGTTGGCCGAGGAGGGCGCCGACATCATCGCGATCGACGTCTGCAAGCCGATCGTCGAGAACTCGCCCATTCCACCGGCCACCCCGGAGGAACTGGCCGAGACCGCCGAGCTGGTCAAGGCGCGCAACCGCCGGATCTTCACCGCGGAAGTCGATGTGCGCGACTATGACGCACTCAAGGCTGCAGTCGACGCCGGCGTGGAGGAGCTGGGCCGGCTGGACATCATCGTTGCCAACGCCGGCATCGGCAACGGCGGCGACACCTTGGACCAGTGCAGCGAACACGACTGGCAGGAGATGATCGACATCAACCTGTCGGGCGTATGGAAGACGGTCAAGGCCGGTGTGCCGCACCTGATCTCCGGTGGCAATGGCGGGTCGATCATCCTGACCAGCTCGGTCGGCGGGTTGAAGGCCTACCCGCACTGCGGCAACTACGTCGCCGCCAAGCACGGCGTGGTGGGCATCATGCGCTCGTTCGCCGTCGAATTGGGCCAGCACATGATCCGGGTCAACACGGTGCACCCCACCCATGTCAGCACCGGAATGATCATGAACGAGGGCACCTGGAAGATGTTCCGCCCCGACCTGGAGAACCCGGGCCCGGACGACATGGCCCCGATCTGCCAGCTCTTCCACACCATGCCGATTCCGTGGGTGGACGCGGTGGACATCAGCAACGCGGTGCTGTTCTTGGCCTCTGACGAAGCCCGGTACGTCACCGGCGTCACCTTGCCGGTAGACCTCGGAAGCTGCCTGAAGTAGCCGCGCCGGTGATTCCCGATGACTGGGAGGCGATCTCACCGGAGTGGATGACCGCGGCGATCAGCGGTCACCACCCCGGTGCGGTGGTGGAGGCGGTTACGGTCGCCTCCCGTGACGACGGCACCAACCGGCGTGCGCGGCTGGCGCTGCGCTACGCGACCGGAAGCGGACCGGCCACCGTCTTCGTCAAGGCGATCGACCCCGAACACGCCGATCTGGTCGAGCTGACCAGCGGCCTCTACCACGAGCCGCGGCTGTTCCTGTCTGAAGTCGCGCTGCCCCTTGATCATCCGAGGGTCTACCGGGCGATCGTCGACGAGGAACGACGGGATTTCTTGTTGCTGATGGAGGACGTGGTGGCGCGCGGGGCCGACCCGCGCGACGCGACCCGGCCGCTCAGCCTCGACGAAGCGGCGCAGGGGGTGCGCGGGCTGGCCCGATTGCACGGCGCGTTCTGGGGCGAGCGCATCACCGGCAATCCCGCCCTGAGCTGGGTGGAGCCGTTCGTACCGTTCGCCGGCTTAGAGCTTGCGCCGCTGGAGGTCGCTCACCAGCGGCTGGGCAGCTCGGTGCCCGCCGAGATCACCGCGATGAGCGGCGCGGATCTTTTCGGCGACATCTGGGCCCGCTACATTCGCAGCCTGACCCGGGGCCCGCAGACGCTGCTGCACGGCGATCCGCACATCGGCAACACCTATGTGCTTCCCGATGGTGCGGTCGGTTTCCTGGACTGGCAGATGGTGCGGCACGGCAACTTCTCCCTCGACCTGGGCTACTTCCTGCAGGGCGCGCTGAGCATCGCCGACCGACGTGCCGGCGAACGGGAGCTGCTGGAGGAATACCGTGGCGCCCTGGGTCTTCCGGAAACGGAGTTGCCCGCGGCAGAGCAGATCTGGTTGCACTACCGGGCCTCGGCAGCGCACGGCCTGGCGATCTGGATCGCCACGCTCAGCGGCGGCGACAGCTGGCAGCGGCCCGATATCAGCCTGGCCTTCGCGCAGCGGTACGCCGCGGCGTTTACCGACCTCGACACCCGCGCGGCGCTGGACACCCTGGAAAGCTAAGGCTCGTCTCCGGGCCTCGGCTAGCCCAGTGCGCTGCCGATCACCCCGTCGGCCGCCAACGCGGCGATCTCGGCGTCGTGCAGCCCCAACTCGCGCAGCAGTTCGTGATTGTGCTGGCCCAACAGCGGCGCGGGGCTGGTGTGAACGGGGCCGGGCGACATCCGGGCCGGCAGCGTGCTGTAGGCGGCCCGGCCGTTGACCGGGTGTTGTACCTGCTCGAAGAATTCCCGGTCGTCCAGCTGCGCCAGTTCGGTCTGGCGGTGCGGTTGCATCACGTTGGCCACCGGAACCCCGGCGCCCCAAAGCGTTTCGACGACATCGTCTGCGCTGCGGGCCGCACACCAGGTCGCCAGCTGCTCGTCGATGAGGTCATGGTGGGCGCGTCGGCCGGCCACCGTGGACAGTGCCGGGTCGGCGGCCCAGGACGGCTCGCCCAGCGCGGTGCACAGGCTGGTCCACTGCGCATCGGTGGCGACGGCTACCGCGACCCAGCAGTCCTCGCGGCCGAACTCGTCGATACCGGCGGTGCGGTAGAGGTTCTGCGGGGCCGCGGCCGGGCCCCGATTGCCGTTGCGTTGCAGCAGTGCACCGTACGCCGAGTACTCGATCACCTGCTCGGCGGCGATGTTGAGCGCGGCATCGATCATCGGCGCCTCCACCAGGACGCCCTCGCCGGTACGCCGGCGATGCTCCAGCGCCAACAGCAGGCCGGTCAGGGCGTGCACGCCGGCGTTCGGGTCACCGATCGAGTACGGCTCGTACGGGTTGCGGTCCGGGAAGCCGGTGAGCCAGGCCAGCCCCGAGGCATCCTCGATGACGTAGGCGAAGGCCGGGTTGTCGCGCCACGGGCCGTCGAGGCCGAAACCGGGCATCCGCAACATGATGACGTCGCTGCGCAGTGACTGCACGGATCCGAAGTCCAGGCCGAGGTTGTCGATCACTCGCGGGGTGAAGTTCTCCACGACCACGTCGCAGGTCGCGATCAGCCGGTGCAGGACGTCGCGGCCGGCCTCGGTCTGGAAGTCCAGGGTGAGGCCTTTCTTGTTGGTGTTGAGCGCAGCGAAGATCGGTGACTTCTCCCACCACTGCTCCTCGGTGGCCGGTACTCCGGCGATCAGCCGGGTGCCGTCGGGGTGGCGAGTCGATTCCAGGTGGATCACCTCGGCGCCGAGCATGGCCAGCAGATGGGTGCAGGACGGCCCCGCCCAGAAGGTGGTCATATCCAGCACACGTAAGCCGCTGAGCGGCAACGATTCCGACGCCGCGGCCACCTGCGGGGCGTCGCGCTGCGGCGGCGGTGACTGCCGGTAGTGCTGCGTGTGTTCGCCCAGGCGTGGCGCCGGCGCCGGCGCCGGCAGCGGGACCCCGCTGAGCCGGTACGGGGGAAGCGGCTGGATGAACCCGTCCCGCGGGTTGCGGGTGAACACCTGACGATGCTGGAAGTGGTCCAGCATCGGCACGTTTTCGCCGTTGCCGACCGGCGAATTGGGTATCCGGAACGCCGACGCCAGGTCACGGACATCGTCGACCTTGTGATTGCGGACCCATTCGTACAGGGCCGGTGCGTGCAGGTTGGCCTGCTCGGTGATCGACAGCGGCGAGTTCTCGTCGATCCACTCGTCATGGCCCGTCATGGCGCATAAGTCGAACCACTGCTGCGCGGTGCCGCATCCCAGCGCGACCAGCCCGTCGGCTGCTTGGGCCACCCCCGGCACCGTGGGCCTGCGTTCCGAGCGCCACGGTCGGTCGAGCACCTGGAAGTAGGTCACGGGATAGTAAGTGAGACCGAGGATCTGGACTTCCAGCTTGGACAGGTCGATCAGTTCGCCGCGGCCGTCGCGCTGGGCCCGGGCGCGTGCGGCCAGCGTCAGCGCCGCCGCATAGGCGCCGGCCAGCCAGTCCCCGACCTGCCCGCCGATGTGTACCGGCGCGCGATCCTGCGATCCGCGCCCGAGACCGACCGCTCCCCCCGACCACGCCTGCAGGGTGAACTCGGTGGCCGCGCGATCCCGCCACGGCCCGTCCAATCCGAACGGTGTTATCGCGGTGACCACCAGATGCGGGTGGCGGCGGTGGATCTCGACCGGTGCCAAGGACGGGTGAGAACCCAAGCACCCCTCCGGTGACCACACCACGGCGTCGGCCGAGGCCAGCAACCGGTGGACGAACTCGATATCGGAGGGCGCGGCTGGGTCGCTGATGACGCTGTGCTTGGAGCAACCCAGGAAGCTGAACAGCGCACCCCCGAGGCCGACGTCGACCTCGGCTCCCGATGCGGACCAGCTCCGCAACGAATCGCCTTCGGGCGCCTCGACGTTGATCACCGTCGCTCCGCCGTCGGCGAGCATCTTGGTGGCGTAGGCGCCGGCGATGCCGTCGGACAGATCGACGACGGTGTAGCCGTGCAGCGGCGCCACGACGTCAGGAATCCTTGTTGCGGCTGGACTTGCTCAGCCGGAAGTCGGGCGGGAACCTCGCGTCGTTGTCCTTGACCGCGCCGGACAGGCCCGATTCGATGGCATCGTCGAGCATCAGGTCGTCGGCGTCCGGCGCCACCCCCGAGCCCATCGACTCGAAGAACGCCGACAGCAGGCTGCCCATGTACTCGCCCTGGTGCTGCTTGTAGACCTCGAAGAACATCTTCTGCATGAAGACGGTGTCGACTGGACGGTTACGCGCACAGGCCAGCGCGTACTTGTCGACTTCGGCTTCGAGCTCATCGCGGGACACCACCTTGTTGAGGAAGTTGCACTTCTCCATATCGGCGGCGGTGAAGGGCCGCCCGGTGAACACCATCTCGGAGAACTTGCGCAGGCCCATCATCTGCACCCAGGTCCACATCCGCGGTCCCCACCCGTAGTAGCGGAACGACGGGTGACCGAATAGCGCGTCGTCGCTGGAGATCACCAGGTCGGCATCGGCGGCCTGGTAGAAGTGCCAGCCGTAGCAGTAGCCCTTGGCCTCCACGATGCTGATCTTCTTGAGCTCCTGCAGCGGTCGATTGCCGGCCTGCACGTTGGCGTACCACGCGCTGATGGTGGCGCCGTTGCGGAAGGTGCCCTTGGGCGGATAGGTGACGTCAGCACCCAGATCGCCTTCCAAACGCAGTTCGGCCAGCCGCATTTCGGGTGCCTCGACGCCCTCCATGAATTCCGGCAGATCGGCCCCGCTGCCCAGGTTGTCCCCGACACCGCGGATCACCACCACCTTGACGTCGTTGTCGACGCTGGCTCCGCGCAGCAGGTCCGCGTAGCGCAGTCGCGCCGCCGAGGTCGGTGCGTTGAGGTACTCCGGCCGATCGAAGGTGATCGTGGCGATCTTGGTGGCCGGATCCTTGTGGTAGCGGATGATCTCCTCGGCTGACGGCCGTTCGGAAGTGCCTGGCGTACCCGACATTCTGCTCCTTATTTGGACGGACTGGTGGTCAACACTTCGTGGCCTTCATCGGTGATCAGCACCGCTTCGCGCCCGAACACCGCACCCACACCGGGCTCGAACACGTAGCCGGTGACGGCCAGCACCATTCCGGGCTCCAACCGTTCGGTTGCGGCGGTCTGGGGAAGGTGAGCCGATACAACCGGCAGGTCGAAGCCCATTCCCAGGCCGTGGGCCACCGGTACCGGCGGCAACGGCTCCCCGGCCTCGGCGTAGGCGGTCAGCAGGTCACTGCCCGCGGCGCCCGGCCGGCAGGCTCCGGATAGCCGCTGCCACAGCGCTTCTGACCGGTTGTACAGCGCTGCGGCGTTGCGGTCCGGTGCTTCGCCGACCTGGTGAGTGCGCCCCACTTCGCCGACATAGCCGCCGGCCAGCACCCCGGCAGAGAACCCCACCAGGTCACCCGGGCGTGCCCGGCGATCGCCGGCGGCGCGACGCCAGGGGTGGTCCCGCGAGGTCACCCAGGCGATGTCCTGGTTCGCTGGGCTGCTGACCCCGGCGGCGATCATCGCCTCCATCAGCACCCCGGCCAGGGACTGCTCGCTGACACCGGGCTCCAGTGCCGCCACGGTCGCCGCCAGCGCCGACTCGGCCACTCCAATCGCGCCCCGCAGCGCCGCGACCTCGTCGGGGGTCTTGATCCGCCGGGCCGCACGCATGACCAGTTCGCCGTCGATGAGGTCGGCCTTGGGGAAGGCCAGCGGCAGCAGCTGCGCGAACATCGGTGACATCGCGTCGGTTCCGACTCGGCGCGCGGTGAACGCTCCCTCGATGTGCGCCAGCGCCGCGGTGATATTGGTTGGATTCCACGAGTTCTCGTAGATGTTCTCGTGCGGAATGTCGTTCGGCACACCGTCATCTGTGGTGCTCAGCAGGTGGACGGCCCCGGTCGCCCGCACCAGCACGCAGCTGGGACCGAACGGGCGGGTTCCCGCCGCCCAGCGCTGCGGCGCCCCGGTGACATAGCGGATGTTGGCCTGGCGCCCCAGCACCAGTACGTCGAGGTCGTGGGCTTCCATCTCGGCCAGCGCGCGCTCACGTCGTCCTCGGCGCAGCGCGAGACCGTCCGGCAGCACTTCGGTGGTGGTGGTCATCAGCACTCGCTGTAGGGGGCGTACGGGTAGTCGGTCAGCGAGAGGAACCCGTCCTCGGTGATCACCACGACCTCTTTACCGCGGAATCCGCCGGTGCCGTCGGCCCACACCATCGGCTCCAGCACCAGCACCATTCCCGGCTCGAACGCGAAGTTCTCGTCGAACTCCGCTCCCAGGTCGGTGCCGATCATCGGCGTCTCGGCGGGACTTACGCCCAGGCCGTGGCCCAGGTAGCCGTGCGGCAGCCAGGGCCGCTGCCGCCCGTTCGCGGCGGTGGCCGCGCGGGCCAGATCACCGGCGGTGGCGCCGGCGCGGGTCCGGTCGAGCATCGCGGACAGGATCTCGCGCCATCGGCGGAACTGCGCCTGCTGACGAGACGTCGGGGCGGCCCCGACGATCCAGGTCCGGCCGAAGGCCGAGCAGTAGCCGCCGTGGCTGATCGAGACGTCAGTCCACAACACGTCACCCGCGGTCAACTCGCGGCCGGTGGCCAGCAGCGGCAACGCGAGATCGCCGTGGGTGGTCCACACACCGGAGTGTCTGCTGTCGGGCATCACCTGCCAGATCGGCTCCACCATGCTGGCGTCGGCGCCCGATTCGAAAGCCGCCCGCAGAAAGTGTGCCGACAACTCCATCTGACGGACGCCGGGTGCCAATACGTCCTGCACCCCGGCCATCGCCCGCTCGGTGATCCGGCAGGCGGCGCGGATGTAGGACAGTTCGTCGGCAGTCTTGATCAGCTTGGCTGCGCTGACCAACTGAGCTGCATCGACGGGCCGCCGGCCCGGAAACAGCTGCTGCTGGGCACGTCGCATGGCGCCGGTGCACTCGTCGATCGCGACCACGGCGGTGCGCGGAACCAGACCGGCGAGCTCCCGCGCGAAATGGTCGACGCCCTCGTCGAATTCGAGATACAGCGGCCCGTGCACATGATCGGCGGGCAGTTCCGAATCACAACCGTCCCGAAACGGCGGGAACACGTGCGGCCACGGGTCATCGGCGAGCACCACCGCGACCGGTCGTTCGACGTGGGACAGTCCGGCGTCGCCGAGGCGCCAACTGGTTCCGGTGGCGTAGGTGACCGCGTCGTTTCCCAACAGCACCAGGGCATCGACACCCCGGTCGGCCATCGCCGCCCGCAGCCGGGCGCCGGTCTCCCGACGCATCCGGCCTCGGTCCGGAACGTCCGAGATCTCGACGCTGCCGGCCTCGGTGGCCGACGCTGTCGCCGACGCCACTGTCACAGTCCCAAGAACGCCTTGACGTTGCCGCTCACCACTTTCGTGGCGGCCTCCGGACCCAGTGCGTTCACCACGCTGGCCAGCGACTTCTCCGAATAGCCGAAGGTGCTTTCGTTGTGCGGGTAGTCCGACGACCACATCACGTGGTCGACCCCGATCTGGTCGATCATCCGCAAGCCCAGCGGGTCGACCATGAACGACGCACTCATGTGGGTGTCCCAATAGTGCCGGATCGGGTGTTCCAACTGGTGGTTGAACATGTGCTGGTAGGAGGCCAGCAGGTGCTCGGCGTCCTGCAGTGCTGACGGCACCCAGGCGATTCCGCCCTCGAACCAACCGACCCGCAGCTTCGGGTGGCGGTCCAGGATGGCCCCGAAGATGTACTTGGAGAACATCTCCCGGAACGAGTCGACATTGATCATCATGCCCACGACGACACTGTTGACCTCACACGGAGTCTTCGGCGGGGTCTCGCCGATGTGGTGGGTCACCGGTAGCCCGGCGTCCTCGATCTCGTCCCATACCGGGCGCATCGCCTCGCTGGAGTAGTCGATGATGCCGCCGTCGTCGTCCTTGCCGGGATTGAGCGGCAGCAGGAACGTTTTGAGCCCCAAAGATTTCAGCTCGGACAGCGTGCGCCGGGTGCCGGCGGGGTCCCACCAGTTGATCAGGCCGACCCCGTGGAAGTGGCCGCCGGAGCGCTCCTGCAACTCCGCCATGTACTCGTTGTAGATGCGAAAGACCCGCTCCCGCAGTTCTTTGTCGGGGAAGTGGAACAGCGCGAGCACGGCGTTGGGGAAGGCCAGCTCCTTGTCGACGCCGTCTTCAGCCAGCTCGGCGATGCGCGCCTCGATGTTGGTGCTGGCGGCGCCGGCCAGGTCGTCGTACTGCATCAGCACCGCGGAGAAGTCGCCGGGCAGGAAGGTCTGCCCCTTGCGCCCGACCATGTAGGCGCCGTCCTCGTACCAGATCCGCGGCGCCTTGTCGCGCAGTTCCTCGGGGAACTTCTGGTAGAAGATGTCGTCGGCCAGCGAGATGTGGTTGTCGGCGGAGAAGATCTCGGTGCCGGCGGGCAGGCCGACCTTGCCGGCGACGCCCCGGGCCTGGCCGCGACGGTCTTTGGGTGCCCCGTATCCGCCCGGCGGATAGAATTCAGCGGTCTGCGTTGCGCTACTTGACATCTCAATCCACTCCAATCGGGCGGGTTACCAGGTGACGGGGAGCTCGTAGACGCCGTAGGCGAGCCGGTCGTTCTTGAACGGGATCTCGTCGACGTCCACCGCGAGCTTCAGCGTCGGGATGCGGCGGAACAGGGTGCGGAAGGCGATCACCATCTCGGCGCGGGCCAGCTGCTGGCCCACACACTGGTGCGGGCCGAACCCGAACGCCATGTGCTGGCGGGCCGGCCGCGCCAAGTCGAGGACCTCGGGCTCGGGGAAGACGGTGCCGTCCCAGTTGGCCGGGGCCAAATCGATGATGATGCCATCGCCGGCCGGGATCGTTTGGCCGCCGATCTCGATGTCGTCCAGGGCGACCCGGCGCTGGCCGGTGTGGATGATCGACAGGTAGCGCAGTAGTTCCTCGACCGCGTTGGCGATCGCGGCGTCGTCGTCACCGCGGAACACCGCGGTACGTTCGGCGATCTTGTCGGGCTCGTGCAGCAATGCCACGATGCCCAGGCCGATCATGTTGGCGGTGGTCTCATGGCCGGCGATGAGCATCCCGGTGCCCAGCTGGGTGGCCTCGCGCACCGACAGCTCGCCGTTTTTCACCCGCTTGCCCAAGTCGGAGACCATGTCGTCGGCCGGTTCGGCCATCCGGGACTCCAGCAGCCGGACCAGATACTTGGACAGTTCGGTGGCGCCTTCGGCGAGGTCGTCGGAGGTGGCGTTGCGATCCACGCCCATGGTGGCGTGCTGCTGGAAGAACTCGTGGTCCTCGTAGGGCACGCCGAGCAGTTCGCTGATCACCAGGGAGGGAATCGGTAGCGCGAATCCCTCGATCAGGTCGGCCGGTTGCGGGCCGGCCAGGATCGCGTCGAGGTGCTCGTCGGTGATCCGTTGCGCCACCGGGGTCAGCGCGTCGACCCGCTTCATGGTCAATGACGGGGACAGGATCCGCCGGTAGCGGATGTGCTCGGCGCCGTCGGTCGTGAACACCGACTTGGGCCGGTGATCGACGCTGGCGCGCATCATCTCGTTCCAGTGCGGGAAGCCGGGCTGGTGGTCGTCGACGCTGACCCGGGGGTCGGAGAACAGCGTGCGTACCGCCTCGTAGCCGGTGATCAGCCACGGGGTGCTGCCGTCCCAGATCCGCACCCGGCTCAGCGGAGTCTGCGCGGCCAGCGCCATGGTCTCCGGCGGCGGGGCGAACGGGCACCGGCCGTCCCGGCTCATCGGGTACTCCGGTGTTTCGGTGGCCGCAATGGTGGTTGCGTCGGTCACGCTTGTCACTCCTCCACGATCTTGATGGCTCCGGACGGACAGACGCGTTCCGCCTGCCGAAGGGCTTCGGCCAGTTCTTCGGGTGGGTTCTCGTCGAGTACGACGACGACGCCGTCCTCGTCGCGCTGGTCGAATACCCGCGGCGCGAGGGCCACGCACTGCCCCGACGACGCGCAGATGTTCTGGTCGGCGGTGACTTTCATGCGGTTCCTCCCGTGACCGGGGCGCGCCACAATCCCACGATCGCGTCGATGAGGTTGGAGCTTGCCTCTTGCCAGCTGGTTTTCGGTTTGCTGCCGGCAGCCAGCGCGCGTTCCCAGTCCGCGCAGGTGTGCATCAACAGATTGCGGGCCATCACGTTGCGGGCCTGGCGAACCGGCGCCGGCAGGTCCGGCAGGCAGCGGTTGATCCCCTCGATGACTTCCACCAGTGACGGTGAACTCAGCGCGTCCTTGACGACGATGTCGTGGTAGGCGGGATCTGCCATCACTTGTGCGGCGAATCGCGCGTACCAGGTCGGATTACCCAGTGCCGCAAGGTGATCGGTGAGCGGCCGGACCAGACACGACACCCAGTCCCGCAGTTCCGCCGAGCCCGCGGCGGTGGCGACCATCTCCTCGCGCAACCGCTCGACGGGCGCCCGGTGGCTGCGCTCGATCTCGCGCACCAGGTCGGTTTTGGTGCCGAAGTGGTAGCCGACCGCGGCGTTGTTGCCCTGGCCGGCGGCCTCACTGACCTGGCGGTTGGACACCGCGAACACCCCGTGCTCGGCGAACAACTGCTCCGCGGCGGTCAGAATCGCTTCCCGAGTGGAGTTCGCCCGCTCGGCCCGCACTGCCCTATCAGCGGTGGTCACGGCCGCCAGTCAACCCCGTTCCGCGAATTAAGTCAAGCGCTTGATTTAACGGGCTTGGTCGCTGCGCCGGCGGATGGCCTTGCCGGCCACAGTCCCGCCGTCGACCGGTAGCACCACCCCGGTGACATACCGGGATCGTTCACCGGCGAGGTAGAGCGCGGCCTCCGCGACATCGTCGGCGCTGCCCTCGCGCTTGAGCGGCCGGTCGGCGCGCATCGTCTCGCGGATCGCCGCTTCGTAGCGCACGATGGCTTCTTCGTCCAGATTCGCCGCCGCCGACGACGCCACGAAAGGTGTCGGAATATTGCCGGGGGCGATGGCATTGACCCGGATCTCATAGTGGGCCAATTCGATTGCGGCGGATTTGGTGAACTGGATGACCGCGGCCTTGGACGCGCGATACGTCATCACCCCGCCACCGGCCTGAATCCCACCGATCGAGGTCAGGTTGATGATCGCCCCGCCGCCGGTCTTGGACATCTGCCGGGCGGCGTCGCGGGTGCCGGCCATCACGCCGAGCACGTTGACCGCCATGATGCGGTGAAAGTCGGCCAGGTCGTCGTCGAGGAAGCGTTTGTGCATGGTGCCCGAGACGCCGGCGTTGTTGACCATGATGTCCAGGCTGCCGAACTTCTCGACGGCGGCCTCGACCAACGCGCCGACTTGGGCCGGGTCGGCGACATCGACGACCTGGAACGACGCCTCGCCGCCGAGCTCGCGCGCCAGTGCCTCGCCGCGCTCGGGATCCAGGTCGGCGATGACCACCCGAGCGCCCTCGGCGAGAAACCGCTCGGCAATGCCACGGCCGAGACCCGATGCTCCCCCGGTGATGATCGCCGTTCGACCCGCCAGCTCGTTGACCATCGACAACCCTTCGTTTCGGAGAACACCGCAGCGGTTCGACTCAACCCGCTTCGCCGCGATCAGTCAAGCGACTGATTTAAATCTGTCTTGTCAGCTAGTGCGAGCGGAGATTGGCGCGCCAGTCATCGAGCAAGACTGTGTAGCCCGGACGAATCAAATCCTCGGATCGTCGCTGGAAGCCGTGGCTACAGGCTGTGTCCACTCAGAGTGAAAAGCACGTTGATGGCTCCTGTGTCGCTTGGGCGAATGCCCGCTTGGCGGTACAGGGTCCCGACGGTTGTTCCGCGCGTAATCCAATCATCGCTGTACATCTGCCACTGCTCAACGGCTGCGCAGCGTTCGAAAATCCCGGAGTCAGACCACATCTCGGCCGATGGCGGCGGTGGTTCCCTTACCAGAGTCTGTCCGCTCGGCAGCGGAGGACAGTCCTTCGCGGACACCGTTGATCTTCCGCACGGCGTCGCCGATGGGAACGTCTTGAGTGGACACCTTCGTGACGTCGTTGAACCCGCAGGCGGTCGGCACATGAGCAACGAGAAGCGCGACTGTGATGGTGATCAGCCGTATGGGTGGCATCAGCGCACCGCGCTTTCAGCGTTGACCGGCGTGTAATTGGTGGGGACAGGAAGGGTTTGAGTGTCGACTTGGGCCGAGCTGGCTGCGATCACCTCGGCACCGAGCGGCGGGGCGATGGCCAACACTCGCATCAGCGCGCGCCTACCGGCTGAAATGATCACGCCCGCGAGGACGATCGGGCAGGGACGGGGGCTCCAAAGATCACGTTTCAGTGGCGCGAGGCCCGGCGTTCCATCGACTGCGCACGTTGCAGCGGTCGGCACTGGGCGAGGTAATAGGCGGTCAGGTACACCAGAGCGAAGCCGCCAACCGTGATGACCGACGCGACGCCGAACTGTACGAACTGTCTGCGCGCTACCGGATAACGCCAGTTCGCGTCCCCGTATCCGGTGCCGGCAGCCAGCAATGCAAGCAGCGTGGCCACCATTATCGCGACCCAAACCTCCCCTTCCCCGACCGCCAAGCCATATACGTTCCCGGCGGCGATTGCCGCTATCACCACGAGCATCCACCACATCGTTGCCGGCGTGAGTAGCCCGCTGTACGAATCCCGCGTCGGATCGGTTCCCGGCTCCGTGGAAACGTCTTCAGCGTGAGGCGCAACTTCAGCATCGGGGCGCTGCGCGCCGACGGACAGTGAGTAAATTTTTCCGCCGATCTTGACATAGGGCGTGGCCACATACGCCATCACCACCATCGCCGCCACCGGCAGAATGCCCAGCGTGGCAGCGCCGTCCCACGTCGGATACGTCGACATGGCCCCAGCCACTCCCGCCGCGCAAGCACAGCTCCAGTAGAGGCGCCGTTGCGTTCTTCTGCTGATCTTGAGGAACGAAAGCAGGAATCCCCCAACGAAACACAGGGCAACTACCCAGAAAAACAAATCGCTCATCATTGACCACCTAGGTCCAACGTCGCGAGCTTCTCCCCGCCAATACCGCCTGCAACCGCACCGAGAAGTCCGACGATCAAGGTACCCTCCCTCCGGTCCCACCAACGAGCGTCACTGCGGCGACGATCCGGCTGAATGCCGTGGCATCGCGTGGCAGGGTGAGTAGCAGGGCTCAGCCGATCGCGCCCTGTGTTGTCGTCAGCCGCAGTCATGTCGTG
This sequence comes from Mycolicibacter sinensis, assembly GCF_001673565.1. Taxonomy (GTDB): domain Bacteria; phylum Actinomycetota; class Actinomycetes; order Mycobacteriales; family Mycobacteriaceae; genus Mycobacterium; species Mycobacterium sinense_C. Next base: position 17,814 of record NZ_LZMF01000021.1, on the reverse strand, counting down.
TTCGGGGTAAAGGTCGCCGTGGTCGCGTGGTGCGGTGCGGGGCGGATCAGTCCGCCCGCAACACCCGCGGGAACGGGCTGCGTTCTTCGGGCACGTCGCCGGGGAAGCACGGCGACACACCGCTGAGACCTGGCGGCTGGTCGGGACGGTACCGGGCCATGATCTGGAGGTTATAGCCATCGGGGGCGTAGCCGAAGCGGTTCGGCTTGTAGAAACCGTCGCGTTCGATCACGTACCAACCCCAGCTCTTCCAGATTTCCCCCGCTTGAGCAACGAGAGTGGCGGTGTCAATGCCGGGCGGCAGGGTGATATCACCCCACGTGCTGAATTCCTTTGGTGCAGCGGGCCGGTTGTCGTTGTCATCGCACCCGACCGTGGTCGTTCCACCGCCGTATCGGGTCGCGTCCAAGGTCGTTCCGGCCGGCAACGCCGACAAGGTCTTCTTCAGGTAGCCCAGGATGGTGTCTTGTGCCTCCTGCTGCCTGGTGGGAATGCCGGATGCTGTTTCCAGCCCGGCGGTGGCGGTGCGTCCGGCGACACCGGCCCATTGAGTATGGTCGCGCCTTCGGGAATGGGCGGCCCGAGCGGGTTGTGGTGGCCGCACCCCTCCTTCACGGCCGCGATCAATCCAGCTGTTGCGATCACCCGCGCCGCGGTCACACGTGTGGAAGCCATCCGGATCCGTTCGGAGAAAGCACAAACCCACTGCACAGCGGATCTTTGCAAACGGTGGTTTTGTCGTCATTGACACCGCAGACCGCTGCGTCAACGGTGATGGAGTGCTGCGGAGCGAGGGTCTTGATCGGCCGCCCCTGGATCGGGTTGCCACGGGTTGGATCGTTCGACTGCTTCTGACCCGCCATCGTCCTGACTCGGACCGGTGTGTACCCGCTGATGTCACGGAAGGCTAGCGTTTCCGCGTGGGCGCAGCCCCCGCCAATCACCGCGGTGCCGAGGGGCGCGGCGATGGCCAACATTCGCATTAGCGCGCGCCTACTGCCCAAGGGCGGTGAGCACCAAGACCGGCGCTCGCTCCGCAAGAAATGCCTTCGATCTGATCTTCGCAGACGAAAACGCTTCGTCCAGAGCGCTGCTGGTGAGGTAACCGCCAGCAGGTAACGCTCCAGCCAGCGTTTCCCATACGTCGGGCTGCGCTGTTGTTGGGACAGGGTTGTAGCGCGCCTTCAAATCAGCAACGGTCGTAGGGTTCAGTTCCACGATGGAGTCGAGCCAGTAGGTTGACGGTCCAGGAACTCGGGGATCCCCCATCTCCCCGCTCGCCCACGACGCCGCAACCGGTGATCCCAGTTTGGGGAACCGCTTTATCAACGGCTCAGGGTCATGACGTACCGGATTGGGTAAGTGCTTGGTTGCGATGGTCCCCACCGCTGCCTCCCTATCTTGAGCGTCATGGGTGTGCGGCGTGCATGCCGCAACGTTCAGAGACGCGACCAGTACGGCTGCCGCTCCCACCCCCTGTAGGTATGAAACCCTTCTCATGGCATCCGTGCCGATCCAGTGCTGCGGTCGTTGGCGGGCAACTGTATGCCGCCTGAACTGCCGAAACCGTCCACCCGATCCTCCCTTCCCGGATTGAATGCTGGCGCGTTTCCTGACTGCGTGGCCGGCGCGTTTCCCAAATCCCAGGTGACCGTTCTGGTGACTTCCCCATGTGAATCGAAGGGCTTCCCCCAACCCAGTTCGGTGAACCTACCGTTCACGTTATCGGCGGCTCCGGTCGCGATGTCGGCCTGGCCACGATTGAAGTTGTAGTGGTCTTCGGCGTGCACGGTGACGGTCATCGTCGCCTTATTGCCGTCTACCTGCACATCGGCGCTGCTCCATTGTTGGTATCCGCCAATTGCTTTCTGCCAGTTCTCTGTCGTCGGGTACGCCGCTGCCGGAGATGCATCACCGGTCATCGAGAAAGATGTGTTGCCCGCGCGAATCAAGTCCTCGGCTCCTCGCTGCGCACGGCTTATCTGATCTTCGACATTCGTCCTGATAGTAGGGTCCTCTCGAAACGCTTCCTCGTAATCGAACTTGATGGGCTTGCCGTCGTTGTCCCAGTAGTGCTTGTACATCTGCGTTGCATCGTCCAGGTCAGGGCGCAGCAGCCGTCCGCCTGCCAGCTTGGCCTCCCATTCGGCGCGCGAAATGTAATCACGCCATGTGGGTTTCGCCGAGCCGTACTCGAAATCCTCGTCATGCTCGAAAACGGGTTTGGTCGGGGGTCCGATCACAAACTCGGGTCCGCCTGGTTCGCCCGGCTTCGCTCCTGGATCAGCTGAGTCATCGGATGGTGCCTTCGTCGGCCCGCTCCCCCCGCCGTCGCCATCGGCCCCCTCATCCGGGAACCGAAACCCGTGCAGATCGGCGGCGGCGGTGGTGAGGTTGCGGGAGATGTCGTCCTCGTCGCCGGCGAGCTTGATGACCTTGGATTTGAGGAAGTCGGAGCGCCCCTGGGCCTCCAGTTCCCGCTGCTCCAGCTCGGCTGCGGAGCTGTACCAGGTGATCTTGTCGGTGACGGACCAGTCTTCACCGACCGCGAAGTTGTCACTCTCGATCTCGTCGACGGTATCGAGCACCGAACTCTTGTTGCCGTCCTGGGCGTCAGCGCCACGCTCGGCGATCCCCGCGAGGGTGTCGGTAGTGTCAACGGGCGTGCGGATTTTCACCAGGTCGAGGTAGGCGCGGTCCTGGAAGGCTTCGGCACCCGCACCGGTCCAGTCGGTCCCGCCGGGGCGCAGGGAGGATTGGTGCACTTCGGTGAATGCCGCCTCCCAGGTGCGCCCGAGGTTTCGCCAAGCGGCGGCGTTGGTCCGCAGGTGGTCCCAGCTGGCAGCGCGGACCTCGGACAGGGTGGGTAGACCAGACATCGGGGCTACCTGCCTATCCCGAACCCGCCGGCTGCGCCGCCATCGATGCCCGACCCGCGCGGGGCGAGCGGAGTGAAGCTGGGCGGCAGGCCGCCGGCACTGCCGTCGCCGCCCGATCCGGCGGGCAGGTGCGAGCCCACCGCGGTGAGGCGCTGCGCGGCGTGGTCGTCCTGGTTCTGGTAGATGCTCGCCGCTTTGGTGAGCTTGCCCCCGTTCGCGGTCATCCGGGATTTGCAGGCGGTGCCGAGGGTGCTCATCCCCGCATTTACCGCACTCGTGGCTGCGCCGGTTGACTGCCAGCCGGAGGTGGTCACGGTTGGCAGGCCGGTGCGACCGTCGCCGCGAGGGCTTCACAACGCTGCGCCGCGGTGCGCAGACCTTCGGGTGTGACCTTGAGGATGGGGGAGGTCATGGGGAAACTCTATTAGAGGAAAACCGCTCGTGGAATTCGTCGGACGGATGACCGTCGGCCGGAAATGTGCCGTGTGGGCCCGGTTGCGCCAAGTCGCACGGACTCCGAAGGCCGCGGGCAAACAACCGGCTTGGCGCACCACAGCGCGAGGCTGCGGTGCGCCGAGCCGCGCAGCGTCTGAACACCGGCGGGGTCACGGCACGTTCGGTTTGATCTCCTCCATCACCCACTGGGCATAGTCGAGGTATTCGTCGACGCCGCGCACGGCCGGCAGCGGTACGGCACTGACCGTCACACCCTGTTCGCCCAGCCAGCTCAACCGGTCGATGATCTGCTGGCCGCTCATGCCCGAGCGGGCGTTCGGGTCGTCGCGCCGGACGTGGCCTTCGCCGACTCGGGTGGTCGCCATCCCGTGCACCACGTCGAAGGCGCGCCCGTCGTACTCCGGCTGGGATTTGATGAAGTCCACCCGTTCGCCGATCTTCTCCGGCGGGGTCAGGAAGCTCCACCACCCCGAGGCGAACTTCGCGGCCCGGCGCAACGCCGCATCCGCGTCACCGCCGATCCAGACCGGAAGATGGGGCCGCTGCACCGGCTTCGGCTCGAACGCCACCTCGTCGAAGGACACGTAGCGACCCGCGAACCGCGGCGCCTCGCTGGTCCACAGCTCGATGATCGCCGCCAGATACTCGTCGGCGATCCGTCCGCGTTCGCCGAAAGGCACACCGAGCACGTCGAACTCGCGCTGCAGCCAGCCCACGCCGAAGGTGACCATCATCCGGCCGCCACTGAGCCAGTCTGCGGTGGCCAGCGCCTTGGCGAGCACGATCGGCTGGTGCAGCGGCAGCACGGTGACGCACGAATTGAGCATGATCCGCTCAGTCGCCCCGGCGAGGTAGGCCTGGGCGGCGGTCGACTGAAAGTAGTGCGGGCCGGAGAGTTCGACGTGCTCGGCCGGGATGACGATGTGCTCCGGCACGGCGATCATGTCGTAGCCCAACTCATCAGCACGCTTGGCCATCCGGGTCTGGTCGGCTCCGGTGACAGCCGCCTCCCACGGCTGCATCATCCCTTGCAGCCGCAGCATGTGGGGCAGGCTGAACACCAGCTTCATCCGCGCGACTCTACAACAGTAGAGATGGCTGCGGACTAGACTCGGCCGAACCATGCGACGTAAGCCCAACCCAGATCAGCGCCGGCGCGAACTCTGCGACACCGCCATCCGACTGCTCGCCGAGGACGGCGTGAAAGGGGTCAGCCATCTCAAGGTGGACCGCAAGGCCGGTTTACCGGACGGGACCGCCTCGTTCTATTTCCGCACCCGATCGGCGCTGCTGCAGGCCGTTGCGATCAGGATCTCCGAACTGGATCTCAAGGACCTGACCGCGGCGGCCCGATCCCAGTCGTCGTCCGACTCGGTCACCGGGAGCCACCCGTCGGCGTTGGCGACCCTGGTGATGCGCTCGGCGCGGGGGGCCAGGTTGGTACGCACCAAGGCGCGCTATGAACTCGCCCTGCAGGCCGTCCGAGATCCTCTGCTCGACGAGGCATTTCGCAGCTACCGCGATCAGTTCCACGCATTGATCCGCGATGTGGTGCTGCAGTTGCGGCCCGCAGAGGCCGACCCGGACCAAGCACTGGCGGACCGGCAGGCCTACGTCGTGATGATGTTCATCAGCGGTGTGATGCAGGCTTCCGCCAGCGGGGACCGCAGAATCCGGAGCGCCGAGGAGCTGGACGGGCTCATCTCGGGCATCGTCGCCGGATTCGGCCCTTCCGCCTCTCTACGTTAATAGAGTAGCGTTACCGGGCAATACGGAAGGATCTGCTATGACTGCGGTACAAGGTGATTCGGGTGTGCTGGCCGGCGAGGCCCGGATGCTGGTCGACGGTGAGCTGACCGGAACCGGCAGTGGTGCGACGTTTGACGTCGTGCACCCCGCCAGCGAGCAGGTGGCCGGAACCGCCGCCGACGGCACCGTCGAGGACATGCAGCGCGCGGTCGGCGCGGCCCGGCGCGCGTTCGACAGCGGCGACTGGGCCCACGATGTGGAATTCCGCTACCACTGCCTGATGCAGCTGCACGCCGCGCTGGAGGCCGACAAGGAGCGGCTGCGCCGAATCCTGATTACTGAGGTGGGATGCCCGGTCACCGTCACCGGCAGCCAGATCGAGAGTCCGATCGCCGAGGTGAAGCATTGGGCCGATCACGCCCGCGCCTTCGACTACCTGGTGGACACCGGACTGCACGACACACCGCTGGGCCCGGCGCGCCGCAAACTGCACTACGAGCCGATCGGTGTGGTCGGTGCGATCACCCCGTGGAATGTGCCGCTGTATCTCAACATCGCCGAGACCGTCCCGGCGTTGATGGCCGGCAACACCGTCGTGCTCAAGCCGGCCCAGCTCACCCCGTGGTCCGGCAGCGAGCTCGGCCGGATCGTGGCCGAGCACACCGATATTCCGGCCGGGGTGTTCAACGTCGTCACCTCGAACGCCAACGAGGTCGGTGCGGCGCTCTCGGCGGATCCCCGCGTCGACATGATCACCTTCACCGGTTCCACCGCGACCGGACGGGCCATCCTGGCCGCCGGTGCCGCCACGGTGAAGAAGACATTGCTGGAGCTCGGCGGCAAGTCGGCGCACATCGTGCTTGACGACGCGGACTTCAACTCGGCGCTGCCGATGGCCGCGATGATGGCCTGCGTCATGTCGGGCCAGAGCTGTGTGCTGCCGTCGCGGATCCTGTTGCCCCGCAGTCGCTACGACGAGGGGCTGGCGGTGCTGAAGGCGTCGATGGAGAACTTCCCGATCGGTGACCCGTGGATGCCGGGCAATATGCAGGGCCCGCAGATCAGCGAGACGCAGCGGCGCAAGGTGTTGGACCTGATCGCCTCCGGCGTGGATTCGGGTGCGCGGCTGGTCACCGGCGGCGGTATCCCGGAGCAGTTGCCCACCGGCTACTACGTGCAACCGACGCTGCTGGCCGACGTCGACCCCGACAGCCGGATCGCGCAGGAGGAGATCTTCGGTCCGGTCCTCACCGTCACGCCGTACGACACCGACGACGAAGCGGTCGCGATCGCCAACAACTCGATCTATGGACTCTCCGGTGAGGTCAGCAGCGCCGACGTGGACCGGGCGATGGCGGTGGCCACCCGGATGCGCACCGGCAACGTGAGCATCAACGCCAAGAGCCACTTCGGCATCGACAGCCCGTTCGGCGGCACCAAGCAGAGCGGCCTGGGATACCGCAATGGCACAATCGGTTTCACCGAGTACCTGCACATCAAGACCATCGGGATGCCGCAATGACGTTGCCGGCCGAAGACCAGCTGGAGATCTCCGCCCTGCTGTATCGCTACGCCCGCGCCGTCGACACCAAGGATTGGGCACTGTACCGGTCGGTGTTCACCGACGACGCCGTCATCGACTACACCTCGGCGGGGGCCATCCGCGGCACCCGCGAGCAGGTGGCCGACTGGCTGGCCGCCGGCTTCACCGCAATCCCGATGTCGATGCACTACGTCACCAACATCGAGATTCTGGAACACACCGGTGACAGCGCCAGGGTGCGGGCGATGTTCTACAACCCGATGCAGCTACCCGCAATGGCCGAGATGAGCTACTGCGGCGGCTACTACCACCACGAGCTGGTTCGCGCGGCCGACGGCTGGCGCAGCCGCAACCTGCGCGAGGAGAACCTGTGGTTCACCAATCCTCCGGGTTCAGCGCAGGAAGTCCAGCAGTAATCTGTTGACCTGCTCGGCCTGCTCGATCTGCGGGCAGTGCCCGGCGTCGTCGACGACGACCGCCCGGCCACCCGGGATCTGATCGGCGATCTGTTTCGCCCAGCCGGGTGGCAGCAGCTTGTCGCAGCCCCCCTCGACCACCAGCGCCGGCACCGAGATCCGTTCGTAGCGGCGATCACTGGATGCCGGTGGGGGCGGCTCGGCGCCGGGCCGGCGAAACCGGGCGGCCGCGATCGCCTCCCAGGCGCCGGGCGCGGTGCTGGAGGCATAGCGGCGCTGCACGTAGTCCTCGTCGGCGGGATAGGCCGGATCATGAAACAGCGCCTCGACGATCCGGCGCATCGCGGGCAGGGTGGCGTCGTAGTCGTAGAGCGCGGCCATGTGCTGGTTCTGCTGGATCTCGCCGCCGCCGCAGATGGCGACCATTCGGCGCACCGGCAACAGCGGTGCCTCCGAAGTGGTGTCGACGAGCAGCATGATCGCGCCCATGGAATTGCCAACGAAATCAGCGGATTCGACGCCGAGCGCGGCGCAGAACCGCGCGACATGGCGGATCCGCATGCCCCGGCCGTCGTTGAAGTCGATGACCTTGGCCGACTCCCCGAAGCCGAGCAGGTCGGGTGCGAGCACGTGGTGTTGCTGCGCCAGGGCGGTGATGGTGCGTTCCCAACCGATTTCGGCACCGGCGCCGAACTCCCCGCCGTGCAGCAGCACCACGGCCGGGCGGGCCGGATCACCGGCTTGAAGGTAGGAGGTGCTCAGCCCGTCCACCAGGACGGTCTTTCTCGCAACCAGCAACGTCGGCTCCTTTAGTTCGGGATCAGCGGGCCGGTCGGGCGCGTCGTGGTGGCGTGCACCAGCAGTTCGGCCAGTTCGGCGGGTCGGCTCAAGAAGGGCGAGTGCGACGCGTCGATGGTCAGCGGCTCCACCCCTAGTCGCTTGCAGACCAGGTCGGCCAGCCACCGCGGGTAAGCGCGGTCCTGTTCGCAGCGAATGAAGCTGCGGCCGATCTCGGCCGCCCAGAAGTTCGGCACCGATACCGGCGCAACCGTGGTCTCGCCGAACCTTTCCGGCCCGAGCCGTTCGAAGGCCCACCGCACGGTTTCGTCATCGCAGTCGTGGTAGAAGTACTGCCGCGCGCCGTCGACGTCGGCGAAGGTCATCGCGCCGTCGTCGGCGAAGTGCAGGTGGGACAGCATGTCAGCGGCGGCGGTATCGAAGAACTCGGTTCCCTCGCTGCCCATCGTCATCGCATCGGTGTAGCTGTGTCCCTCCCGTGGCAATGCCGCGGCTAGATAGACGATGTGGCGCACCAGCTCCGGTGCGCTGTCGGCGCCCAGCGTCGCGTCGAATCCGCCGCCGGAATGCCCGACCAGGACGTCGCCGGACTGCAGCACCGCCGCGACGGCTTCCCGCCGGTTCGCCAGGGTCGACTCCTCGTACAGCCGGGCGCCATGGCCGGGCAGGTCGATCGCGATGCCGGTATGGCCGATCTTGTCCAACGCCGCCACCGTGCGGCTCCAGCACCAGCCGGCGTGAAAACCTCCGTGGACAAAGACGAATCGCATGACAACTCCCCTGCCGGCTACTTGATCGCGATCGGGTTCACCGGCGACCCCACTGCGCCGGTCACCCGTAACGGCGGTGCCACCAACTGGAATTCGTACACCCCGTCGGCGGCGCAATCGGCGGCCAGCGCGCCGAGATCCCAGTACTCGCCCAGCATCATGCCCATGTCGCGCAGGCACAGCATGTGCATGGGCAGGAAGGTTCCCTCGACGCCGGACACCGGGTCCTCGACCATCAGGTTGTCGGCGGCCACTGCGGCGACATCGTGTTCGTGCAGCCACACCGCACACCGCCAGTCCAGCCCGGCGCCCGGCGCCGCGCCGTCACCGGTTTGCAGAAACCGTGTCCACCAGCCCGTTCGGACCAGCACGATGTCGCCGGGGGCGATCGTGACCTGCTGGGCGCGGGCGACGTCGTCGAGTTCGTCCGGGGTGATCGGGGAGCCCAGTGGCAGGAAGGTGTCCGCGCCGCGGTGGGCGACCACATCAAGCAGCACCCCGCGGGAGGTGATGCCCTTGCCGTCGACTTTGTCGATACCGCAGTGATAGGCGCCCAGGCTGGTCACCGAGTTCGCCGGAAAGCCGTTGTAGAGCTGGTCGTCGTAGTAGACGTGCGACAGCGCATCCCACTGGGTCGCGGCCTGCAGCGGCATGACGATCATGTCATCGTTGAACCGGAACGGGTTGTCGACGAAGAACTTGCTCAACTGCTGGGCAACGATGTTGCGCTGCCATTCCGGCCCGTACTGCGCCAGCGTGTTCACGTCGCCGCCGTCGACGGTCATGGTGTGAATCGGGTTGTGCCGGAAGGCGAATGCGCCCTGCGGTCCGGACGAGCCGAAGTCCACCCCGAGCGGGAAGACCTTGCCGTGGCGCACCAGGGCGGCGGCTTCGGCGACTTTTTCAGGCGTGATGAGGTTCAGCGTGCCCAGCTCGTCGTCGTCGCCCCAGCGCCCCCAGTTGCGCACCGCCTCACCAACGCGGCGGAACTCGCTCAGGCCGACCACGGGCACGCTCCGTTGGCAAGCACGGCGGCGGTGCGGCCGGCGATGTTGCCGCCGTCGACCCAGAGCACCTGGCCGGTGATGTAACCGGCTGCCGGGCTGTTGAGGAACACCAGCGGAGCGGCCTGTTCGCTCGGGCTGGCCACCCGACCCAGCGGCTTGGGGATGTCGTCGAGGTAGCTCTGACCGTAGCTGCGGCGCAATTGGTCGAGGATCGGGGTTTCGGTGACTCCGGGTGCGGTGCAGTTGATCCGGATACCGCGACTCGCCAGCCGATCGGTATTGAGCATGCTGTACAGGATGATCGCCTCCTTGGCGAGCCGGTATCCGCCGTCGGCGAGCGCCTCGGGATGCGCTCGGCACCACTGCAACCCGCCGGCCAGGTCCGTGGAGTTCAGCAGGCCGGCGGTGGTCTGCGCGTTCTCCCGGTAGCCGGCGGCGGCCAGCGAAGAGACATTGGCGATCGCCGATCCCGCCGGCATCGCCGGCACCAGTGCCTCGGTGAGGTGGCGGGTGCCCAGGAAGTTGATCGCGACCACCCGCTCCGGATCCCCGATGCCCGACGACACCCCGGCAACGTTGAACAGCGCATGCACGGGTGCTCGAATGGCCCCGGCCGCTACCTCGATCGATCCCGAGTCAGCCAGATCCAGCCGGTGGAACTCGTCGACGCGCACTGCGGGCTCGGCAAGGTCCAGGCCGATGACAGTCGCCCCCAGCTCAGCGAGCTGGCCCACCAGCTCCGCGCCGATTCCCGACGCGCAGCCGGTGACCACGGCCCGTCGACCGTCATAGCGCCACAGCCCGCCGGACGCGGTCATTGCTGACCGCGGTCCCGCTCTTCCTTTGCGCGCTGCGCAGCCTGGACCCGCCCCTCGTTGATCTCGGCCATGGCCTCGGGGATCTCGGTGGCGGTGAACTTGTCCCGCCCGGTCGGCAGGCCGCCGAACGAGTAGTCCTCATCGAACTCCGGCGCGCTGGACTTCGGCCGGCGCGCCTCGAGCTTCTCGAGGATCGGCGCGAGTCTTTTGGCCTTGTCGGCCACCGCCTTCTCATCGCGTTCGATGAACTCCGGCAAGACCTGTGTCCCCATCAGTTCGATCGCCTCCATGGTCGCTTCGTGACTGCGCGGGTTGAGCAGCAGGATAATCTCGTCGACGCCGCTTTCCTCGTAGCCGCGCAGAAATTCCCGCACCATCGCCGGGGTGCCGATCGCGCCGCGTCCGGGACCGTAGGCCAGCGTCGGGTCTTTCTCGACCTCTTGGAGATAGCGCTCCCACACCCCGGTCCGGCCCGGCGTGTGCTGACCGGTCATGTAGTAGTGCATGATCCCGAAGGAGAAGAAGCCGCCGCCCACCCCGAGGCGGTCGAGGGCCTGCTCCTCGGTCGGCGCGACCATCATCGACAGGTCGCCGCCGATCGCCAGGATGTTGGGGTTCATCTGCGGGGTGGCCGGGACACCGATTTCTTCGAGTTGCTTGTAGTAGCCGTTGACCCGCTCGGCCAGCGGTCCGGGTCCGGTATAGGCGAAACTCAGGGCGCCGATGCACTTCTCGGCCGCCATTTGGATCGACGCCGGTCGAGTGCAGGCCACCCAGACCGGGGGGTGGGGCCGTTGCAGCGGCTTGGGGACGACGTTGCGGGCCGGCATCTGCACGTGCTCGCCGCTGAATCCGGTGAACGGCTCCTCGGTCATGCAGCGGATCGACACCTCGAGGGCTTCCTCCCACTGGGCGCGCTTGTCGGCCGGGTCGATGCCGAAGCCACCGAGCTCGGCGATCGAGGATCCCTCCCCCGTGCCGAACTCGACACGGCCGCCCGACAGCAGGTCCAAGGTGGCGACCCGCTCGGCTACCCGGGCCGGATGGTTCACCACCGGCGGCAGGTGCATGATCCCGAAGCCGAGCCGGATGTCCTTGGTCCGCTGACTGGCCGCGGCCAGGAACATCTCGGGGGCGGTGGCGTGGCAGTACTCCTCAAGGAAGTGGTGCTCGGTGACCCACACCGTCGAGAACCCGGCCTTGTCGGCCGCCTCCACCTCGTCGAGGCCGTCCTGGAAGAGCTTGTGCTCGTCGTCATCCGACCACGGACGCGGCAGCGCGAATTCGTAGAACAGTGAGATCTTCACGGGTTACCTCCTGATTGGTTGGGAGTCTGCGCGCCGAGGGGTCGACGACTGTTGGAAAGGTGTTGCGCTGCCACGTAACCGAACGTCATCGCCGGGCCGATGGTTGCTCCGGCCCCGGCGTAGCTGCGGCCCATCACCGGCGAAGCGGTGTTGCCCACTGCGTACAGACCGTCGATCACCGAGTCGTCCGCCCGCAGCACCCGGGCGTGCTCATCGGTGCGCAGGCCACCGGAGGTACCGAGATCGCCCAGGATGATCTGGAACGCGTAGTAGGGCGGCTTGCCCAGCGGGTGCAGGTTGGGGTTGGGCAGGGTGGGATCGCCGTAGTAGTTGTCGTAGACGCTGTCGCCGCGGTTGAAGTCGTCGTCGTGGCCTGCGGTGGCGAGCTTGTTGAACCGGTTCGCGGTGTGCCGTAGCCGGTCGGGCGGCACATCGATCGCGGCGGCCAGCTCGTCGAAGGAGTTGGCCGCCTTGACCACCCCGGAGTCCAGCCAGGCCTGGGGTATCCGGCGCCCGGTGGGCACCGGCGCACCGGGCACCTTCGGGATCGGCAGGTGCCCGGCCACCACATAGCGGTGAAAGGACCGCTGGTCGGTGATCAGCCAGCACGGGATGTGGGTGATGCCGGATTGCTGGCCGGCGATCATGGCGTGCGCGAAGTCCATGTAGGGCGCCGCCTCGTTGATGAATCGCTCCCCGTTGCCGTTGACGATGAACTGGGACGGCATCATGCGTTCGTTGAGCATGAACTGCAGGCGGCCGTCGGGCCAGCACAGCGCGGGGAACCACCACGCCTCGTCGAGCAGTTCGGTGGCGGCCCCGACGCGCTCCCCGGCCCGGATCCCGTCACCGGTGGCCAGCGGGTTGCCGAAGCTCCAATCCTGTTCCAGCACCGGCTGATACTGCTTGCGCCAGGCCATGTCGTGGTCGAATCCGCCGCTGGCCAGAATGACGCCGCGACGCGCGGTGATGCGCTGCGCTGCGCCGTCGCGGTGCACCACGGCCCCAGTGACCGCACCCGAGCCGTCGCTGATGAGATCAGTCATCGGTGTGTCGAGCCAGAGCGGGATGTCGCGTTCGAGCATGGCCAGGCGCAGCCGCGCCGCCAGGGACTGGCCGATGGCGGCCATCCGGTCCCCGAACACCCGGGCACGGAACATCCGCCACAGCAGTTTGACCAGCACGGCTTTGCCGCGCCATGACTGGCGCACCTGGTAGAAGAGCCGAAGGTCTTTGGGCCCCAGCCAGATTCCCTTGGGGGCCAGCGCCAGCGGGGCCAGCAGGTGCTGCTCCTCGTCGCCGAGTGTGCGCAGGTCGATGGCCGGAACATTGATGGTGCTGCCCAGTTCCGACCCGCCGGGCAGTTCCGGGTAGTAGTCGGCGTAGCCGGGTTTCCAGACGAATTCGAGCCAGCTGCTGGCCTGCTCCAGAAATTCCATCATCCGCGGGGCGGCATCGACGTATTGCCGCAGACGCGCCTCGTCGACCAGGCCGTCGGTGATGGCGCGCAGGTAGGTGACGACGTCGTCGGGGTCGGGGATATAGCCTTCCCGGCGCTGCGCGGGGGCGCCGGGCACCCAGATGCCGCCGCCGGACAGGGCGGTGGATCCGCCGAAGTACGCCGACTTCTCCACCACCAGGGTCTCCAGCCCGCGGGCGTCGGCGGCCAGCGCTGCGGTCATACCGCCACCGCCGGAGCCGATCACCAGCACGTCGACGACATGCTCTGTTTCGGTCATCCGCTCACCTCCGTGCGTTCTGCGGTGCGGATGGCGAACCCGGCGATCAGTTCCGGGGCCGGGCGGTAGTAGCGGTCGACGGTGCGGTAGCCGCCCTGAGCCGCCAGGGCGGCGAACGCCGCGGCCCAGGTGCGGATCTCGTGAGCGGAACCACCACCGGCCTCGGTGATGAACGCGTTCGACCAGTCGGCGAGCTCATCGAGCCGCCCGCTGTCGAGGAGGGACAGGAACCGTTGATCGAAGTCGGGGTTCAGCGGCGCGAGGTCGTTCGTTCCGGCCGCGAAGTCGCGCGCCGCCGCGATGACCGCGTCCTGGCGAGCCTGCCGCTGCTCGGCGCTCATCGCGGTGCCGTGCAGTAGCCGGTCTCGGGTGACCGGCGGCGCGGTCGCCAGAGTGGGGATCGGCGGATCATGCGAGAGCCCACCGGATCCCAGGATCAGCACCCGCAGATCCAGGGTGGCCAGATAGTCGCCGACCGCGGCGCCCAGGGCGCGGGCACGGTGGATCGGCCCCAACGGGGCGGCGACGGCGTTGATGAAGATCGGGATCACCGGGCACGCGGTGGCGTCACCGAACAGTCGCTGCAATGGCTGCACCATGGCGTGGTCGACGTCCATACCGGCCGAAACGGCCACATCCACACCGCGGTCCAGCACCGCCGCGGCGCAGTCGGCGGCCAGATCCGCGGCGACGTTCAGGGGGCCGGCGTAGGTGCCGTAGTCGCCGATGCCCTGCGCGGAGGTGCCGATGCAGAACGGCGGCATCAGCCGCAGGAAGAAGCCGTTGTAGTGATCCGGCGCGAACACCACCGTCAGCTGCGGGTCGAAGTCGGCGACGAATGCCGCGGCCTGATCGATCGCGGTCTCGATGTCGTGCATCAGCTCAGGGGGCGGTCCCGGCAGATTCAGCAGCGGGCTGTGGGACATGCAGCACAGGGCCAGTGCCATCGGGGCGATCACCCCCTTCGGCAGGCAGAGCCGGGCCGAGGCCCAAGGCACCGAAGAGCTGAGCGCTCACCTCGGGTGCGCGCTGGGCGATGCAGGCGGCGGCGATGCAGCGGTCCGGGCGCAGGAACAGCACCGACTCGGCGTGGCGGTCGAACCAGGACTTCAACGCCCCGCTGCGATCACCGACGATGGTGATCGCCGGGTCGTCTTCGGCTCCCGGCGGGGTCCAGTGCAGCTGAGTCGAGGGCCGAACGGCGATGAAGCTGGCCCCCAAGGCTTTCCATCGTCCGAAGGCGTCTTCTCCGAGCAGGATGCGGGGATTGTTGTTCCAGGCCAGCACCGCGAAGCCGGTGCCGATCACGTCGTCGAGCAGGAGATCCGTTGCGGTGCGGGTGCCGACGCGGGGCTGAATGAACAGGGTTCCGGCCGGCGAGTCGGGACGGCGGGGCTGGTCGTGGACGACCGCACCCTGTTCGTAGCGCGGCATCGGTTTGAACCGCATCTCCAGCACGTAGCGCTTGAGCGTTGGCACCGCCGAGGCGGCGCGAATCACCCGGTCCCGCACGGCGGCGACCCGGCGATTGGTCGGGGAGATCACTTTGCCCACCATCGTGGACAGGTCGATCATCGCCCGGGCGTGCTTGCGGCGTTCGGTGTCGTAGCTGTCCAGCAGGCACGGCTGCGCCTGCCCGCGAACCACGGCGGCCAGCTTCCAGCCGAGGTTCATCGCATCGCGGATCCCGCTGTTGTAGCCCTGGCCCTGCCAGACCGGCATGAGATGGGCGGCGTCACCGGCCAGCAGCAGCCGGCCGCGGCGGAACGCGCCGGCGATCCGGGAGTGGTGGGTGTACACCCGGTGCCGGATCACGTCGACGTCGTGCGGACGGGGCAGGAAGGGGGCCAGCATCGCCGCGACGAATTCCGGGTCCTCGGCCTGCTCGTCGGTTTCGTCGGCGTGGATCATGAACTCGAAGCGCCGGATGCCGTGCGCGATAGAGATCGAGGCGTACGGGCGCGCCGGGTCGGCCCCGACCTCACTGTTGGGATGGCCCAGTGGGTCGTTGGCGACATCGACGACCAGCCAGCGGGTGGAAGATGTGGTGCCGTCGAAGGAGACGCCCATCAGCCGGCGGGTGGCGCTGCGGCCGCCGTCGCAGCCGACGACGTAGCGGGCGGTCACCTCGGCCGGCTCCGCACCGCCCAACTGCACCGTGACTCCGTCGGTCTCCTCAGCGCAGCCGGTCATCGGGCGGCCCCACAGCACCTGGACGTGCTCGAAGCGCTCCAGGCCGCGCAGCAGCTCGGCGTCGACCAGTGGCTGCACGAAACCGTTGCGTTTGGGCCAGCCGAAACAGGCGTCGGCGGGCGCCATTTCGGCCAGCAACCGTCGCCTGCCGTCGAAGAACCGCAGGATCTGGTTCGGCACGGTATGCGGCAGAACGGCATCGACCAAGCCGATCGCCTGGAACGTGCGCAAGGACTCGTCGTCGAGCCCGACCCCCCGGGGGTAGTCGATGAGCGTGTCGCGGTCCTCGACCACCAGGGTGCGAACCCCTTGCAGTCCAAGGATATTGGCCAGGGTGAGGCCGACCGGGCCGGCACCGACCACCACGACGTCGACATCACTGAGTGCGGTCACCTCAGCGCCCCAGCAGGAAGTCCAGGTGAAGGCGGTCGAAAGTCTCGGCGTCCTCGTACTGGGGCCAGTGGCCGCAACCGGGCATCAGCTCGAAGCGGGAGCCCGGAATCATCGACGCGATCCGCTTGCCCTCCGCGACGTCGGCGGTCGGGTCGTCACTGGTCCAGACCACCAGCGTGGGCGCGGTGATCTTGCCGTACTCGCCGGGCCCCAGCAGGTTGCGGGCCCGGATCTCCGGGTCCTGCAGCGCCATGATGTCGCGCATCGCGTCGACGAATCCGGGCAGCCGGTAGATCCGCTGCCGGCTGGCCACGATGTCGTCGTAGTCCTTGGACTTGTCGGCCATCAGCCACTTGATGCGAGCCTGGACGGTTTCCCAGTCGGGGTTCTCGACGGCGGCCATCGACAGGGTGATGATCCGCTTCATCACCTCGGGGTCGGCCTGGGAACCGCCCGCGGTGTTGAGCACCAGGCGGGCGACCCGGTCGGGGTGGTCGATGGCGGCACGCGCCGCTACCCAGCCGCCGAGCGATTCACCGCTGATGCTGGCCTGATCGGCGCCGATGGCGTCCAGCACCGCGATCAGGTGTGCGACGTAGTGCGGGATCTCCAGCGGATGGCCGGGTTTGTCGGTATAGCCGTGGCCGAGCATGTCGATGGACCAGGTCCAGAAATGCTCGGCGTGGGCGGCCAGATTGCGGACGTAGGCCTCGGCGTGCCCGCCGGAGCCGTGCAGCAGCATCAGCACCGGTTTGGCGGGATCGCCGGCGCGCAGGTAGCGGGTGCGAACGCCGCCCGCGTCCAGATACCCCTGCTCGAACGCGACGCCCTGAAGATCGCTCCAGATGCTCTCGAACTCCGGCACCGGCCACCTCTCCCCTGCACTGCGCGGAAATGCGATTCTCGTATTCCGGCATATTTTGCGTGCTTTTATCGCACATGAACGTACGTTATATTGAAGAGCATCACTCTCGAATGGGGGTATGTCAAGGAGGCCGCTGCTGATGACCACGCTGAAGTCCGACGCGGCCGCCGACACCGCTCCCGGGTCGCAGACCCTGGCTCGGGGGCTGGCCGCATTACAGGCGGTGGCCGCCACGCCCGAGGGATTGACGATCCAGCAGATCGCCGACCAGATCGGCGTGCACCGGACCATTGCCTACCGCCTGCTGAACACTCTGACCAGCTACCGGCTGGTGGCCAAGGGAGAAGACGGCCGGTTCCGCTCGGCCGCCGCCCTGGCCGTCCTCGGCGCCTCGTTCGACAACAACCTGCGCCAGCTGAGCCTGCCGACGCTGCGCGCGCTCGCCGACGAACTCGGGACCACGGTGTCGCTGCTGGTGGCCGAGGGCGACCAGCAGGTGGCCGTCGCCGTCATCGTGCCCACCCAGGTCGGTTACCAGCTGGCGTTCCACGAGGGCAGTCGCCATCCGCTCAGCCTGGGCGCTGCCGGGATCGCGCTGTTGGCCGCGATGCCACGGCGCCCGGACGAACGCGAGATCGTCCCGCAGACCCGCGAGCGGGGCTGGGTGGTCACCCACGGCGAGATCGAGCCCGGGACCTTCGGACTGGCGGTGCCGGTGCGCCGCCAGCACGGCAGCTCGGCCACCCAGCACGACATCCTCGCGATGCGAGATCAGGTTGATGCAGGTGGGCGGCGCGGGAGGGCGGCGGCGCACCGGCACCGCCAGTCCGAAGGTCCCGGGCTCGATCTCGCCGTGGGTGACCACCCAGCCCCGCTCGCGG
>NZ_LZMF01000020.1:0-35568 GCF_001673565.1 Mycolicibacter sinensis | reverse complement strand
CCCGAACGTCTGCTCGACTTGCTGTTGCGCGCCGGGCCCTACCGCGACGGCGGCCACCCGCTGACCCTCGCCCGGGTGCGCGAGTATCCCGACGGGATGGATTTCGGGCCACTGAGCCCGCAACTCCCCGGGATACTCACCACACCGTCGGGGCAGATCGAGCTCGCCCCGACCCCGCTGGTGGACGATGTTGCCCAGCTGCGCACCAGCTTGCGGCCGCCCCGCAAACACAGCATGGTGCTGGTCGGGCGGCGTCACCTGCGGTCGAACAACTCCTGGATGCACAACCTGCCCACGCTGGCCAAAGGACCAGACCGGTGCACGTTGCAGATTCACCCCGCCGACGTCGCACGTCTGCAGCTCGGCAAGTTCGCCCGGGTGAGGTCGCGCGCCGGCGTCGTCGACGTTCCGGTGGAGGCGACCGACGCGGTGGGCCCCGGCGTGGTCTCACTGCCGCATGGGTGGGGACATGACGAACCCGGAACCGCTGCCGCTGTCGCGGCACAACGGCCGGGAGTCAACAGCAACGTTTTGGCGGATGGCATAGAACTCGATCCGCTGTCCGGCACCGCGGTGCTCAACGGCATCCCGGTGCAGATCACGGCAACCCCCGCACCGGCGATCGGCGCCGTCCGATGACCGCTGAGACTGTGCTGCGCGACGCACTGCGCAACTACGCCGAGGCGAAGAACCGACACGACGTCGACGCGATCGTGGCCGCCTACGCACCCGACGGCAGCTACCAAGACTCCGGTGTTCGTCAGCCGGTCACCGGCCGCGCGCAGTTGCGTAAGTTCTATGCGGCCTTCTTCGAGTCGGTGCCCGATTACCAGGGCCACTTCGAGGGGACGGCATTCGGCGACGAGACGGCCGTGGTGTGGGGGCGCATGACCGGGACGGTGGGGGCCAACCTCCTTGGCCTGGCTACTCGTCCCGGCAGCCGCATCGATGTGCCCGTCGCGTTCGTGTGCACCTTCCGCGACGGGCAGCTCGCCAGCGACTGTGGCTACTTCGACACCAGGATCCTTCATCGCCAAGTTGGCCTTTCCCGGGCGGCCAAACCATAACTGAGGAGGCAGCTTTCGTGCGCGCAATCATCCAACATGAGTGGGGCGGCCCCACCTCCGTACGGTTAGCGGAGGCCCCTGAACCGCAGCCGGCTCCGACCGAGGTGAAAGTCCGGGTTCACGCCGCTGGTGTTAACCCGGTGGACTCCTACACCAGTCACGGTCGGGCATATAACCGGGTGCTCGATCTGCCGTTCATTCATGGTTGGGACGTGTCAGGGGTCATCGAGGAGATCGGCTACGGCGTCAACCGGTTCCAGGTCGGCGATCGGGTTTTCGGAATGCCGTGGTTCCCGCGGCAAGCCGGCGGTTACGCCGAGTTCGTGACCGGGCCGTCACGGCACTTCGCGGCTATGCCCGCCGGGTTGGACTTCACCGAAGCGGCCGCCCTGCCGCTCGCGGGGCTCACCGCATGGCAGATGCTTGTCGACGTCGCCCACGTTGGGCCCGGTCAGCGCGTACTGATATCCGGTGCCGCTGGGGGTGTTGGGCATCTGGCGGTCCAGATCGCCAAAGCGCGCGGCGCGTACGTCATCGGCACCGCGCGCGCCGCCAAGCACCGCTTCCTTGCCGAGCTGCGTGTTGACCAGGCGGTGGATTACACGGTCACGCCGGTCCACGAGGCAGTCCGTGATGTAGACGTGGTGATCCAGATGTTCGGTGGTGCTGCCGGTATCGAGGCATTGGAATGTCTTCGTCCCGGTGGGATCCTGGTCAGCGCTCAAGCCGCCTGGACACCAGGGCTTTACGAGCGTGCGGAAGAGCTCGGGGTGCACGCCTACGGCTACCTGGTCGAGCCCGACGCGGCCGGCCTCCAGGGCCTCGCGCAGCTCGTGGAAAGCGGAGCGTTGCGGGTGCACATCGCCGAGCGGCTCCCGCTATCGGACGCGGCGCGTGCACTGACCCTCAGCAGCCAGGGCCGCACCAGCGGCAAGATCATTCTCACCGTGGTGTGAACGAACATGACTGCTCGTGAATTGCGGGTCGGGGTCGTGGCGTTGCTTGCCGCCGACCAATGGCCGGGTACCGAACCTGGCCAACTCGTCCGTATGGTGCGGACCGTCGAAGATCTCGGCTTCGACTCGCTCTGGGCCAACGACTCATTGATCGGCCCACGCATCGAAGCACTGACATTTCTTGCGGCCGCTGCTGCGGTCGCTGAGCGGGTCACCCTTGGCACCGCTGCGCTTCTTCCTGCGTTGCGCCGACCGGTGCAAGCCGCGCAAGCGCTGGCCTCCCTCGATCGATTGGCGCAGGGTCGACTCGTCGTCGCCGTCGGTGCCGGCTTTCCGGGGGTATCGGAGGCCGAATACGCGGTGTCGGAAGTATCGTGGCGGCGGCGCTCCAGGCGGCTCGACGAGACTGTTGCGCTCTGGCGGCAGCTCTGGGCCGGGGCAGGTCCGCGCTCGTTTCACGGCGACACGATCATCCTGACTGACATTCCCGCTGGCATAACGCCGTTCAATCCTGGCGGGCCGCCGGTCTGGCTTGCCGGCGATACGCCGCGTGCCCGCGCCCGCGCCGGGTCGGCCTATGACGGTTGGCTGCCCTACCCGCCGACGCCGTCGGGTTTCGCGGCGGGTCTCGGTGACGTTCGCGCCGCGGCCGAGCTGGCCGGGCGGCCGGCTGGCGCCGTCACCCCGGCGCTTTTTGTGACGGTTCTGGTCACGGACTCGCCCGATGGCGGTCGAGCCGAACTGGATCGATTCACCACCGCAACGTATGGATTTCCACTTGCGGCCGTCGAGAGTCTGCAGGCCTTCGCCGCCGGGTCCGCTGAGGTGGTTGCGGCCAAGCTGGCGAGCTACGTCGAGGCCGGGGTGCGCCACTTGGTCTGCCGTATCGGGGTGCTCACGCAGGACGCATTCCAGGTGCAGCTGAGGCGACTGCGAGATGTCAAGGAACGCTTGGAGGAGTCGTCCCATGCTTACCCGTGAGCGCACGACGACCGGCTTGCTCCGCGAGTACCGGAGCTTCGCGGATCTGCTGGCCACGCTTGATATGTCGATGTGGGCCCGAGCCACCCGCTGCGCCGGTTGGCAGGTGCGCGACGTCGCCGCCCATGTTGTGGGGCAGGCGATCGACACCGTCACGGGCGCAAGCGGTACCCGAAGCGCCGAGGAGCAGGCGGCGTCGCTGCGCGCCGAGTCGCCCTTGAGCCTCGCCGCCCAGATGCGGGAGATCATTCAGTCGGCGGCAAGGCTGGTGGCCGCCTTCGACGACGACATCTGGGCCAGGCCCAGCCCGTTGCCGGGTTTGACTGTGGGCCGGGCGATACATGCGTTGCTGATGGACGCGTACGTGCACGCCGACGACATCCGCGACGCCATCAAGGTGCCATCGGACTTCGGCGAAGGTCTTTCTGACAGCCTGGATTTCGTCCTCGACGTTTTGAGTCACGACCCGATCACTGCAGCCGACTCGTGCTTGGTCCGCCTGCTTGCGATACCGGCCGCGGCTTTCGCGTCGGACGGCGGAATCGATGGCCACGAGTTCCTTCTCGCTGCTACCGGGCGCCGCGACCCGCGCATGCTGGGTCTTCCCGAGACGGTCAATTTCTTTCGGGCGTGACTAGTGAGTGGCCGGCAGCTCCGTAGCCGAGATGCTCGGAGACGGGGCGATGAGTTCTCGGCCCACGCGACGTCCGCCAGCGCTTGCTTCACGACCTTCCCGACTGCCAGGTCTTGGCGAACGAAGGTAATTTCCGGCGCCCGATGATTGAGCTCCGCGTGCCGGCGGCGTTCGGTGCGACGCGTCGCAGGGAAGTTGATTAGCCTGAGTCGGTGATCGTGGAGCTCAACGGGAGCCAACGGGGAGGGTGGCTCTATGCCGACGGCACACCCTATGCGCAGCGATCGCTTCCTCCCAATCTAGTGATCAGAGAATTTTCTCGGTTCGAGCTCGCCACTGGCAGCGACCTTCCCCTCGGATGGCAGATCGAGTCGTACGTTGTGGCTCCATGGTTCGGCCAGCCTGGCGGTGGTACCGCCTATCGGCTGCTCGATCAGAACAACCACACGGGCCCCTTGTTACGGCTCATCGACGCCGGGCTCGCGAGATCGACCCGTGCCGAGATCGCGTCGCTGCCCGTACCGCCGGACCCCATCGCAGTTCCCCCGGTCGATCTTCGTGCCTACCCTGAGCCGTACCGCCCTGTCGCCCGGGCCTGGTTTCAATGGCGGATTATCGCGACCGAGGATAGACAGCCGTTTTTCGACGCCAAACGATTTCCTTGGCTGCCTGCGGACCTTGGGCCTTTGTTGACAGCCAGCGAGAGACTGTGGGGTGAGGAGCAGCCGTTGATTACCGATGGCATGCTCACCTTCAGTCTGGGCGGTATCGAGTTCGGGTTTTTTCTCAACACCGACGACAAATGGGTCGTACAGCAACGTGATCGCAATACCTGGCACCAGAACTGGGGGTTCCTCCTACTCGACGATGCCCAGAAATTCCTGTTGTTCCTGATCGCAGAGGAAGCCAGGGCCTTGCGCGGTCTACCGAACATCGGCACCAGCTGGTACCGCGACAAACCAGCTTGCGGAATCGAATTCGTTCGCTATCAGCAGGACTCGCGCGCAGGTGCGGTGTTCGTAGGGACTGCGGTGTCCAAGAGCGAGTACTTGGCGTGGATGGACGAGTGGGATGCCATCCGATTCGCACCCGCCTTCGGGTACAGCTACGACGAACTGCACACGGTCCTCAGCCAAGGCATTCCACCCGCGTGGTTCGTCGAACTCGGGTGAGCCGCTGAATGAAGACTCCGTAATACCTTCGGCCGCGTGACACGAGTTGAGACATATGGCAAGGAGATGAGACCACCGCTGAGAAAGTGCCATCAGCGGTGAGGCCTACGAGCCTAATGTAGGGCCTCACGCTGCGTGTCACATGCGGAAGCTCTGAACTGCGGTGATGCAGGTTGTCTCACGCTATGTCATCTGGGTTTGTCTCCAGGTCGTGTCATTTCCCCAGCCAGACTCACACCGCCATCTGACCTGAGTTTGAACATTTTCCTTAGTACCCCGGTTTGAAGCCGCCATACGTCGACCACGCTTCTACCGGACCGGACACCATATTCCTCGATGCCAACATCGTCTACATCCTCAACGCGTTCAAAGCCGACGCGACACCAAGCAACGGAGTTGCTCAGTTACCCCGGCTATTTTGCGAAGTCGGCGAACATGTGGGTCATCGATAAAGGCGTGAGCCTCCTGATCGCGGCTCGAACCATATGTGAGATTGTGGAGGCCGGAAGTTCTGCACGCTACGTCACCAGAAGAGATCTAAATGAAGACCCTTGAGTGGTGGTACGACCTCGAGCCTGGCTTTCTTGCCCACACCGACGTTCTACAAAATTCGTTCCCCACCCGCGTCGCGGGGCGAGACGCTGTTGTCCACCCGCCAGGGGTTCCCAAGGGTGCTATGGCCTGGGCTGGAAGCGTTCTCGGCCCTCCGCAATTCGGTTACACCGCCCAAAGCCCCCCCGATGCGCAGTGGGGATGGCTGGATTCGTTCACGGCTAAAAACGAAGAAATCGTAGCCATCAAGCGGCTTGTCCTAACTTCGCCGGTCGATCCCGATGTCGAAGACGTTCAGCAGATCGCCGAGCACGTCGTCGCAGCTACAGACACTTGGTGGTCAGCAATCAGCGCCTGGGTCGAAATAATCACAGGGCAGCACCTTACTCACGTGGGCCACCACAAACCGGATGTCGTAGGCAACCCGACTTCGATATGGCTTGTCGCTGAAGACGGCTTCCAATCAGCGCCGGTGACCATCCCGACGGTCTACCGGATGCAGCTCAGTCCGCTCAACCTTGTTGATAGTGCGATGTTGCGAAGCGCCGCGCTACTCGCCGACCCCGGGCCTCCTCTTGCCTGGACTCTCCTGCGCGATGCGCGCTCGTTGAAAAACGTCCGCCAGTACCGCCGCGCAGTAATCGACTCTGCAACAGCTGCAGATGTCGCTGTGACCCAACTACTCGATGACCAGCTAAGCATTCATAATCCGCAGGACCGCCCGAAGATCTTGAAGGAAAGTCGAATGCTTGGTTCAAAACTTCATCAACTTTCGAAAGTCGGGACTTCGCTCCCGCAGTCGTTCCAGGACAAGCTGGTGGACAAGCGAAACGTAGCGGTACATGAGGGCGCGTCTATTACGGACTCTGAGTGCGGTGATGCCATCGCCGAGGCAGCTTCGGTCGTGGAGTTGGCGTTTCCCCTTCCGACTCCGCCTGGCACCGACCAGCAGTTACACCGATTGTGGTGAAACGGCTCCGCCAGCAGGATCGCCCGCAGCAGTCTCACAATGCCCTTTTTGGCACCAACGGAATAGGCGCCATAAAGTCGGTTCAATTGGGATGTTTCACACATCGTGATTTAGCACCTAGCTCCCAAACATCGATAGTGGCGGTGCCGCGGGATTATCCGCCCGCCTCGTCGCGATGGTCCAGACCTAACTGCTCGGCGAGCTGAATTAGCTCACGCGTTTCGGCTTCGTAACCACGCCTGCCTAGGTTGGCGAACGGATTCGCGCCGGGTTCGGGTAACCGCAGGCGATACGCGTCATTGTTTAACACGCCAGCTGGCTTGCCTGCGCGCATCTCTTCACACATACGATCGACCTCCGCAGCGGCAATCCCGTCGACCCCAGACACCGCGTCGCGAAACCGGGCGATGTCCTCCTCCGACGCAGGGGGGATCGCGCGAACAGACTCTTCCTGCTGCCTCGCGACAATGTGCTCGCCGAGCCGCAGCTGCCAGCCGATCTGATGTACATGAGCGAGCACCTCTCGCAGCGATTGTTCGTCAGCGGCTGACCCGGGAATGAGGATGCCGATCTGCGCATCGACGTCTACGTAGAACCCGCGCTGCTTGAGCATGTTGTGTTCGCGTGTCCATGCCTCGACTTCACCTAGCCAGGCGCGGTTGGCCTCGGGGTCGGATGGGCCTGTGCCAAACCAGTATTCGTCCCTAACTAGGAAATCGTAGGCCAGCGTTAGTTTGTTTTGATGATTCGCCCAGAGCTGCACCAAACGCGCATCCACGAACTCGGATCCCTCTTCCGCATAGGCAATCTCACGACGCCGCTCATGAATAGCGATCGCCTTGCCAGATTCTTCCAGGCCCAGAATTGCGAGTGACCGCGCTAGGCCCGCATTGCCGCTGTCAAGCAGTTCCGACGCTGCAGTAAGGAGCCGATCAGCGTTAGCCAGCAGCTCGTCGTTCAGTTGGACGACCTGGCCCGGCGTGAGCGCCGGTAAGATATTTCGCTTACTCATTACAACGCTCCACCATCCAAAACATGCATACCGCGACCGATGTGCACGCTATCAGCGGCAACCGGTCAGCAATCACCTCACACCGCGTGGGTCAGCGGTCATGAGGGTTCCACACGCCACCAAGTGAATGGTCGGCGACGATGCTGACCGGATCCCGTGAACTGGTCCACGCGAACCGACTATCTGGGGTCCGGCCGATGCGCAGTTGCGGCAGCAGGCCCTGGCCGCGCAGTCTACCGATTCGGCGTCCCAACGGCGCACCGATACCGACCAAATATGTCGGCCAAACCCGCTGTATGGCAGACCGGCTTACCGGGGGCGAGCCCCTCGGCACGCGCAGCTCGCGACGAGCGCGCGCCGTCTTGCATGTTCTGTCCGATGCAGTCTGTCCGCACCTCTCAATGACTTGGTCCCTTTCAGCTTGTCCAACGACAACTGCACCTGGGTTTGGTCTAAACCCTCGCATTTCCTCCCGGCTGGGCCGACCTCAAAGGGCGCCGACCCCTGGTAATCGAGCCATGCCGGGGTTGTAGGGCCCATCCGCTCCGTAGACTCACGCTGGTGTCAGGAACAGCATCGGAAGGCACCAGAAGGAATACCGGAGGCCGCTACCTTGCACCTCCGCCGGAGCCGGGCAGCTCCGTCGTCACGGCTTGGGCCGATGATTACATCCACTTCGAGAACGAGCCAGAGTGGCAAAAGCTGTTGCGTAAAACCATTACGACTCGATGCGCACAGCTCGACCCGTCTCCCGACGAAGTCCTACACGCCACGTTCTACGGTGACAAACCAATGCGCACGGATATCGAGAACCTCGCGCTCTACAACCTCCACTACTCATTCATGCAGCCTGGCTGCAACGGGATTCGCTTCGAATACGGACTTGACACCCCTGCGGCCCCTAACGGGGAGGCGTATCGAGTCGGTTACCGCTACGCACTCGCACCCCGCGACGGCGGCTTCGCCGACTGGGAGCAGGGCCGAACGGTGGCGTCGTTCGATTGGACTGACCTCGGCGAGTTCCGTCGCGACAAGGTCCCGGCTCAGGTCTGGCTAGCGCTCGCCCGCCGTCGCAGCGGACAGCCAGAACCAACTCTCGCGGCGGGAACCCCCTTCGCCGTCAAAACGGAAATCCGGCCACCTCATGTCCACTCCCCCGGCCCGAATACCGAACTGGTGAAAGGAATCATCGACGGCGTCGTCAGCGCTTTCCAAGCCCACACCGACCCTTCGAGCTCAGGCGAGGTCGCGGCACGCCTCGCAAAAGTCATCCCCGCCGATCCCGAAGAGATCGAGACCCTGCTGCTCGACCGCCGATGGTCCGTGCTCGGTGCTGTGCCTCAACTGGTCTTTCTACGGGGAGCCGCCGTGCAGTGGAATCCCGCCGACGACTCGTGTACCGCTGGCGAGCTCCTAACTGCAGCACCGGATTCGACGGGCACAGGCTGGTCGATCAGCGGGCAGATCGTCGAACTTTCGCGCCGCTTGAACTGACTCGCATAAAGTCCGACGCCCGACGTTCCGATACCGGCTCTTAGCCGTCCATGGTCGCTGACGCTCCCTGTTGTGATGCCGCCCCATCCCGACTCGTCGTGTCCTCCCCGGCAACAAGCTGTCAGCCATCCTTCTGGTCGCCCGATGGCTCCGCGCCTGTACTAGTGCGCTTCCGCGCTCGCCGCCGCGGTGGTGCCGGCGTCTCGCTGAATACCGCGGCGGGGTCATCCCAACCCTCGATGACGCCAGTTGTGTTGACCAGCAGGTCGGCCAGCTCTCCTGTCCGCTCCGGCTCAGCGAGCGCCGTCCTTGCCAGATTCAGCAATTGCAGCCCGCTCGCAAGACAGTGGTTTCGCATCTCGGCATAGCGACGCATCTGATCGGGGAATGCCAGCTGCGTCCGCTCGAGCGGCGGGTCGCCGAGGTAGGCGTTGATGATGAGAATCCCCTTGGACTTGCGTCCGACCTCCAGGTCCTCGGCGACCCACTTTTCTAATTGGGCGCAGTGTGATTCGGCCGCACTCTTCCTGACACCCTTCGTTTCAACCACAACGCTAGTGTTACCGCGGGAGCCGCGTATGTCGGTTCTGCCCGGGACCGTTGGCCGCAGATCGAAGCCTAGCTGGGTCAGTGCAGTGGCCACAGCTTCTTCGAATGGCGTCCCGGTGCCGACAACGAGTAACTTCCATCGCTGATCGGTCTCCTGCTCTGAGTTGAGCATGTCGACTTCCGCCTGAAGCTTTGCGATGTCCGCTTGGCGCTGCGCAATCTCTTGAGCCCGGTCCGCCTCGCTCTTAAAGCGGTATTCGTCTGCCCAGTCTGGCCACACGACCTCTTCGGAGCTTGTGAACGCGGTCAACCAATCAAATACCATCTTGTCGACGGTTTCAGAATCGAGCTGATCATTTGACGGCGCGTCCGCCACCGTCTCCGCCGGTGCTGCGGTGGCGCCACCGGCCTCCACGTCCTCGCTCTGCCCCTCCTCCCCGTACTCGTAGTCGTCTTCCTCCTGGTCGTCCTCGTCGGGTGTTCCCGTCAGCAGAATGGGTAGCAGGATGATCGTTCCGTCCTGGTGCTCTGTTTGTGCAGCAGCAAGTTTGGCGGTTCCGGTGACCCGCAGCAACGGCCGGAGCTCCTCCGCTTCGTCGAACACGGAGGCATAGCACCAGTAGTCCGAGGTCTGCCGGTAAAGAGGACCGATTGAACTGTGCGCCGGCTCCATTGCGTCGCCAAGCGCCGCCGCCCGGGCGGGCCTCGTAGGCAACGCCTCCATGATGTTGAGTGGCTTGACTATGTTGGTGGTCTGGCGGTTCCGGCCTGTCCCTGAGTGCGTGCGCTCGCCAGAATCGATGTACACACGCAGATCGCCCGGCAGGAACACCACGAGCGTACGTCCAAGCTTCAGGAACTCGTCAAAGTCATTCGTCCGGCGGGCCAGATCGCGTCGCAGCCGAGGGGACTGCCTTTCCGACAGAAGCGGCAGCCCGTTGTAGGCCCCTGCGCCCCAGCCGCGCTCAAGATAGGGCTGCAGAGAACGGTGCGGATCCCACAAGACCAAATCGTAGTCGTACAGCGAATCCATCGAACCAAAGCTGGCCTGCGCCGCATCGATTGCCATGTCGACATCCAGAAGTAACACTCTCACCCTTTGATCAGCCCTCCGTGTCCAAGCTGGTGTAGCCCGCGCCGCGCATCCCGCGCTGAGCGGACACTGGTATCGTCGCCCGCGCCACCTGTCGGCAATCCACCCTCTTGGTCATCCGATCCCCCTGTGGTGCGGTAGTGCGGGTTTGGTGAAGACTCATGCACCGCTGATAACCACGGGCGAGCGCTGACCTGCACTGCTGCACCGTATCTCACGTGATGCCATCTGAGTTTGTCTCAAGTCCGTGTCGCTTCTTCGAACAGGCGCCCAGTGTTGACGACGGTTGAGGATCCGGCCAGTCGCGACGGTTGAAAAGTAGGCCACCCAATCAGATTGGATGGGTGATCTCCTTGGAAGGCTGGGCCTTGATCTGGCATCTTCCCCGCAGAGAAGGATTGCCGCCGCGGGCTATGGCGCGGCAGTTGGGCGGCGCCGCAACTGTTCTGAGCTACGGCAGGGTGTCGGGGCACATCTCTTGTTGCGCGGCTTCGATCACTATCCAGTATGGCGGGTCCATCGACGCCCGGAGATCATCTACCGGAACTCCTGCGCGCAGCTGACCGCATAAGCGGTGACCGTCCGTCAGCTGGAGGTCGGGCCTGTACTCGTACCACGCTATGGGGCGTATCCATGGCTTTTCAGGTAGTCCAAGTAGCTCTCGTCGTCCGCGTGCACCGGAGCGGCAATTGTCAGTGCGGATAACGCGGCCGCAACCGTGGCGACCAGGAACCGTTTCATGGCACCCGAGCCTACTGAAACGTACCGAATAGGGCACCAAGTGCTGGCGGCTGGAATAGGGCCAGAGGGATTACCGCTAGGTCGACTCCATTCGCGCCATCGCCACCGCTTGGAACGGTCCGGAACGCGCCTTCGGCGGAGCCGAACCGTCCTAACCCAACTTGTCCGGACACAGCTCGTGCGCCGCGGCCTCCAGGATCAGTCCATATTGCGGGTTGTAATTGCGGGCGTTTCGCGCGAGATCGGGGTATTGGCAGGCCATACGTCCGTTCATCAGTACTTGGTCGCGGTTTCCAAAGGGGTTTGCGTAGTTGTAGCCGTGTGAATCCAGCTAGGCATAAAAGCCATCGGCGTTGCCGTCGGCCTGTGCGGGTACTGCGAGCGTGAGCGCGGACAACGCGGCCACAGTCAGGACGATCAGAAGCCGTTTCATCGACCCTACGCTACCGAAGCCTGACCGACAGAGGATCACACGCGTCTGGTTATCGGATCGAGCCGGAAGAAACACTGCGCAGCCACCGACGCCCTGGCGTATCCGTCACCCTGCATGACACGTTCTTGAGACAATCAAGGACATGACACCGACGCTGAGAATATGACACGCAGCGTGAGACCCTACAAGCCTAAAGCTGCCTCAGTGCGCCATGTTGGTAAACCGCGACAAGTGCAGCTGGTGCGCCACGGTCACCGTCTTCGTCGGTCCATTACGGTGCTTGGCCAGGATCAGGTCCGCCTCGCCGCCCCGCGGGTCGTCGCGCTCGAAAGCGTCCGGCCGGTGCAAGAGGATAACCATATCCGCATCTTGTTCTAGCGAGTTGTGAACTGAGATCCCCTGCGCCACGAAATTGTGTGTACCACTTACGGTCCCATCGAACACATCGTGCTCGCCGATGCTGCTGATCTCCACGATGGTGTCCCAGAAGACGTCACTGGTCGCCAGGGCGTGGATGTCCAGATCCTCGAGGACCGCAGCGGCGCGGTGCAGCCGGGCCCGGCTCGGGGCGTGCTTCCACATCGTCGATCCGCAGTACTTGGTGTCCATGGCAGCGGCGAACTCGCGCTGGGTCATCTGCTGATCCGCCAGCGCACGACGAACCTGCACCCAGACCTCTCTCGGAACGGTGTCCAGGTTAGGATTACGTGTCACACCTTGAAGATTGGCCAGAATCGCCTTGGCTCCCACCGCT
Organism: Mycolicibacter sinensis; assembly: GCF_001673565.1. Lineage (GTDB taxonomy): Bacteria > Actinomycetota > Actinomycetes > Mycobacteriales > Mycobacteriaceae > Mycobacterium > Mycobacterium sinense_C. The sequence continues at coordinate 23,160 of NZ_LZMF01000020.1, read as the reverse complement.
TTAGCGCCCTGCGCCCCGACGATGTGCAGGAACCTGACTTGGTTCTCCGCACCGAAGAGGCACAGGTGCCAGCAGTCGCGATAACCGGCCTTGGGCACCCGCTTGATGCGACCGAACACACCCATCCGCGACAGCAGTGCCGCCACGTCGTCGATCAGCCGCCGACTCGTCGACGCGTAATAGATGTGACCGACCCTATACTTGGCGTCCCAGGACACCGACCCGTCAGTCGCCCACAGATGCCGCAGGAACAGTGCGACCTGATCGTTCGGCAGCGCGAAAACCTCTTGTGGCACGAACTTCTCGTAGCTGCGCTTCCCGAACAGCCCCAACCCGTCGAGCCACGCCGCGATCGGATTCCGCTTGCCGTGCGTCAGCCGGTACGGCGCCGGCAACCGCAGCGTGGTCACCCGCGCGGCCGGGTACTCATCGCGCACCGCCATCACCCCGAAGTGCATGGCTGCCGCCGTCACCGCAGTCAGATTCGCCTCATCGATGGACGCATAGCGGATCGGTTGGTTCTTGACGCACGACCCATCGCCGATCATGTGCGCCAGCAGAATCACTTCGCAGTCTTCCATCCGCGTGGTGTCCACCGGCTCGGGCACGCGACGCGGCACCGCCAGCCGGTCCCCGACGTTCAAGTCGGCCAACGCGACCCAGCCGTCCAGGGTGAGGAACGGGTGGTTGGCGGTCGCCTCGACCTCACGCCCAGAAGCCATCCGCAGCTTGAACACCTCGCGGTGCCCGCTGGGGAACACGTTCGTCATCGGCCGAGCCACCATCCGCAGCTTGTCGTCCAGTGACCACACCAGCGGGCGCTCCCCGGTGCGCATCAACTCACCCAGAGTGACCTCGGAGCCATTGTCGGCCCGCAGGATTCGCGTCGACGCGGTCAGGCAGCCGGACTCACGCAGGTCAGCCAACATCGGCTTCTTGTCGGTGCGCTGCTCAGGCCCACGGTTAAGCTGGCTGAGCGCAATCACCGGCAGCTCCAGCTCCTTAGCCAAAAGCTTGAGGTGCCTTGAGAACTCGGAGACCTCGATCTGGCGCGACTCGACCCGCTTGCCCGAGGTCATCAGCTGCAGGTAGTCGACCACCACCAGGCGCAGGTCTGCCTTCTGCTTGAGTCGGCGGGCCTTGGCGCGGATCTCCATCATGGTCAAGTTCGGCGAGTCATCGATATACAGTGGCGCCTCGCTGATCTCGCTCATCCGCCGGGCCAGCCGGGTCCAGTCATCGTCGGTCATCCGGCCCGAGCGCATGTCGCCCAGCTTGATCTTCGCCTCGGCCGAGAGCAGTCGCATGACGATCTCGGACTTGCCCATTTCCAGGGAGAAGATCACGCTGGGCAGTCGGTTCTTGATCGAGCAGGACCGCATGAAGTCCAACGCCAGCGTGGAGTTGTGGGTGGGCACCATGCCGCGGCCGGCCAGGTAGAGCCGCGCCCGGTTATCGACCTGCACGCAGCGCACCGCGACACTGGGCACGCGGCGCACCGACACCAGGCTCAGCGCGGGCGCGAGCAACGCGGTGCCGCCGGCGCGGCCAGCCTCCACACCCGCCGGGGCTATCTGGTCCAGCCCGCAGCGCAACTGCGCGGTGGTGCGGACGCCAGTGTGCGTCGGCCACAGGTGCTCGGCGTCGGCGACGATCACCGTGCCATCGGAGAACGCGACCTCGAAGCACGGCCGACCCAACAGGATGTCGGTGGCCGCAACCACCCGGGTGGGCCGTCCGTCGGCGTCCAGCAACTCATCCCCGACGGCGACGTCGCCCATCGTGGTCCAGCCGTTCGGTGTCGGCAGCGGGGTGTTCAGCGCCAGCGCCTTACCCATACCCGGCCTCGCCGCGATGATCACCATCTGCCCCGGGTGCAGCCCGTTGGTCACCTCGTCGAGGTCGGTGAAGCCCGTCGGCACGCCGCGCGCAATCCCGCCGTGCGAGGCGATCGCGTCGATCTCGTCCATGGTGGGCTGCAGCAGGTCCTCGAGCGGGACGAAGTCCTCGGAGGTACGCCGCTCGGCGACGTCGTAGATCTCGGCTTGGGCCCGGTCGACGATCTCGGCCACATCGGCGCCCTCCGCACCGGCGTAGCCGTACTGCACCACTCGAGTGCCGGCCTCCACCAGCCGGCGCAGGATCGCCTTCTCGGCGACGATCCCGGCGTAGTAGCCGGCGTTGGCCGCCGTCGGCACCGTCGAGATCAGCGTGTGCAGATACGGCGCACCACCGACCCGGCGCAGCAGCCCGCGGCGGTCGAGCTCGGCGGCCACCGTCACCGGGTCGGCCGGCTCGCCTCGACCGTAGAGATCCAGGATCGCGTCGTAGATGTTCTGGTGCACCGGACGGTAGAAGTCACCGGGTCGCAGCCGCTCCAGCACGTCGGCGATGGCGTCCTTGCTCAGCAGCATGCCCCCGAGCGCCGACTGCTCTGCGGCGACATCCTGGGGCGGCTGGCGGCCGACATCCTCGCGGGGCGGCTCCTCGAGCTCCGAGTGCCCGCGGTCGTCGACCACTGCCATACGCCCCACCTCCTCCGCAGCACGCTCGAACATCTATTCGACGTTTATGTCCCGACCATAATCGTGGACACCGACACCCCCATCGCGTCGTGCCGGGTTGACGCTAGGCGTTGCTGACGACGGCACCAAACGCGCTTGTTCACAAAGGTGTGGATGAAGTGTGGACACCGGTCCTTCACTTGTTTGGGACGGTGGGGAAGACCTGTGGATGGTCCGCTCTGGTTTGGCTATCTCCGCAGGTAAGCGCACCACACCGTGGCCTCTGCACTGTGGAGGACAATCTCTTCGGCGTGTCGGCGCAGGTTGCCATGTTGGGCGTGTTGCCTTGCGAGTAGGTGGACGGGGCTCCACGACCGGGTAAATAGCACCAGGAGTACGCACCGCCCCAAAAGTTAGCCAGAGTTAACCGAAGTTAACCGGATTTGGGCACAGCAAAGCCCCGGCGGAGCCGATCAGGGCACCGCCGGGGCTGTGCGGGTAGGCGCTTAGTTCGCCGCGGCGACGTCGAGCGTGACGTCGACGTTGACCTCGGGGTGCAGGTGCACCGACACCGGGTGGCTGCCGACGGCCTTGATGTGGGCCTTGGGCAGCCGGACGATCCGCCGGTCGAGGTTGGGCCCGCCGGCCTTCTTGATCGCAGCAACCACGTCAGCGGCCGTCACCGAGCCGAACAGCTTGCCCGAGTCGCTGGAGGTCTTCACCGGCAAAGTGATGGTGCCCAGCGCCTGCAAAGCTTCCTTGATCTCCTTGGCGTGGTCGAGGTCGCGCACCTGCTTGGTCTCGCGGGCCCGGCGGATGTCGTCGGCCTGCTTCTGCGCGCCGCGTGAGGCGACGATCGCCAGCCCCCGCGGGAGCAGGTAGTTGCGGCCGTATCCGTCCTTGACCTCGACGGTGTCTCCGGCCGCCCCGAGGTGGTCCACCTCAGCGGTCAAAATCAGCTTCATCGTTTCGTACTTTCTCGGATTTCAGTGGCCGGCTAGCGCGCCGACGAGGTGAAGGGCAGCAACGCGACCTCGCGGGCGTTCTTCACCGCGAGCGCGATGTCGCGCTGGTGCTGAACGCAGTTGCCGGTCACACGGCGGGCACGGATCTTGCCCCGCTCACTGATGTAGGTGCGCAGCAGCGAGGTGTCCTTGTAGTCGATCACCTGCTTCTTGTTGGAGCAGAACGCGCACTTGCGAGTCTTGATCGGCTTCTCGGGAGCCGGACGCCGCTTGTTGGATTTCGCCATCTATCTATCTCTTTCGTGCTGTGGTTCGTTGGTCTAAAAGGGCGGTTCGTCGTCGGCGCCGCCGAACGAGCCGGACGCCGGAGCACTGCCCCACGGGTCTTCTGCGGGCGCACCGCCGGAGGAGGCCGCCGCCGGGGACTGCATGCCGCCGCCCCCGCCGCCGAAGCCGCCTCCGCCGCCGCCGCGGCTGACCTTGTTGATCTTGGCGGTGGCGTACCGCAACGAGGGGCCGATCTCGTCGACCTCCACCTCGTAGACGGTGCGCTTCTCGCCCTCACGGGTTTCGAAGGACCGCTGCCGCAGCCGACCGGTGACGATCACGCGCGATCCGCGGGTGAGGCTCTCGGCGACGTTCTCTGCGGCCTCGCGCCAGATGTTGCACCGCAGGAACAGCGCGTCGCCGTCCTTCCACTCACCGCTCTGCCGGTCGTAAACCCGCGGGGTGGACGCCACCGTGAAGTTGGCGACCGCCGCCCCCGACGGGGTGAACCGCAGATCGGGGTCCGCGGTCAGGTTTCCGACGACGGTGATCGTGGTGTCACCAATTGCCACGGGGCCCTCCTAAGGTCGGTATCGACGCTGCATTGTCAGCTGAGCCTACGCAACGGCGACGACAGCCTGCTACGACTTGTCGGTCCGCATCACCTTGGTGCGCAGCACCGCCTCGTTCAGCCCGAGCTGACGGTCGAGCTCCGACACCGTCGCGGGGGCGGCCTTGACGTCGATCACCGCGTAGATGCCCTCGGCATGCTTGGCGATCTCGTAGGCCAGGCGCCGCTTGCCCCAGATGTCGACCTTCTCCACCGTTCCGCCGTCTTTGCGGATGACGTTCAAGAACGTCTCCAGAGACGGGGCAACGGTGCGCTCGTCGAGAGTGGGGTCAAGGATGACCATGATTTCGTATGGACGCATGGGAACCTCATCACCTCCTATGGTCGTAGTGCGGCCGTGGATGTGTCCACGGCAGGAGGGTCGCCTGCGTCGGCAACCCGGCTAGGTTACCGGAGGCTGGGCTGCGGAACGAAATCGGCCGGATCAGGCCCAACCGGCGCGGGCCGCAACCGGGTTGGCAGCCAGGACGGGGGCGCATCCGGCGCCCGGTCGAACACCCCGCCGGCGGGGTCGTCGACATCGTGCTCGCGCACCAGATCCCGCTCCGGTCGGTAGATCTGCCGGATCACCAGCGCGCACAAGCCCAGCACCGCCAGATCGCGCACCAGCACCGTGGTGGTGAACCACTGCTCGGGCAGGCTGCGATCCGGGACGCTATAGAGGTAGTACATCCGCGGCACCCATACCAGCGCGTCGACGGTCATCCAGGCCAACAGCACCCGGCGATGCGGCAGGGCCAGTACGGCCAGCGGCACCAGCCACAGCGAGAACTGCGGGCTCCACACCTTGTTGGTCAGCAGGAAGGCCGCCACCACTAGGAAGGCCAACTGCGCCAGGCGCGGTCGCCGCGGCGCGGTCAGCGCGAGGTAGCCGATCCCGGCGCAGCACAGCGCGAACAACACGGCGACCACGAGGTTGAGCACCGTCGGGGGCTCCCACAAGCCCAGGTCGCCGTCGAAGCCGCGCCAGCCGGTCAACGACTTCACCACGTTGTACAGCGAATCCATGTCGTCGCCGCGACGGGAGTTCAGCCGGAAGAACTCACTCCAGCCCCGCGGCGCGAAGACCAGGACCGGCAGGTTCACCGCCGCCCAGGCCACCACCGTCGCCACCGCCGTGCGCTTGACCTCACCCAGCCGCCCGGTGCGCAGTCCCAGCACGAGCAGCGGAAACAACAGCAGCGCCGGGTACAGCTTGGCGGCGGTGCCCACCCCGAGCAGCACCCCGGCCGCCACCGGGCGCCGTCGGGCCCAGGCCAGCAGCCCGCCGCCGGCGAGCGCGACGGCCAGCGCGTCGAAGTTGGTGAAGATCTGGAAGATGACCAGCGGAGAGGCCGCCACCAGCGCCGCATCCCAGACCCGCCGTCCGGCCAGCCCGGCGGTGGACCACACCGTCGCCAGCCAGGCCAGGGCCAGGCCCAGCGCGACGATGTCGAAGAACACCACCACTTCGGCGACCCCGCTCAGCGCCGGGATCTTCACCACCTTGGTGATCGCGGTATACGTCTTGGCCAGCGCCATCGCTGAGTACTGGTAGAGCCCGGTCACCACCGGATACTCCATGTAGCGCTTCGCGGGCTGCCCGTCGTAGCGGATCTGCTCCTTGCCGGAGGAGTCCTTCTCCACCCAGCTGGACTTGTACGGGAACTTGCCCTGGTCCAGCAGCTCGGCGGTGTAGAGCGGTACGACGTCGGAGTAGCACAGCTGGAAGTAGGCGCGCTGGTTGTCCCAGTTGGCCACCCGCTGATCGGGGCCGCCGCTGCCGACGCTCTGCAGGCAGGGCGACTTGGTGGTCCAGCCCAACGCCATGAACAGCACGGCGATCAGGAACATCACCCGCAGTGGCGTCATGAACCTGCTGCGCCCGATGAGCGCGTGCCGGCCGACCGGCCCGCCGACGGTGTTCGACAGCGCCTGGGCGAATTCGTCGGTGCGGCTGGGCAAGTCGCGGTCGTCGGCGCTGCGCAGATCAGCGGCCAACGGCTGCGGCGAGCAGACCGGGCGCTGCGTCACGGAACCGCCGGCTCACCCGGCGCGGTCGTGGACTGCTCGGGGGATCCCGGGGACTGCGGTTCCTGCGCCGAGGACGGCGCCGGCGGAGCGACCGGGATCGTGGTCGGCGGACCGATCGGGATGGTGATGCCCGGGGCGATCTCGATCGTCGGCTGGATGACGGTCTCCGACGGCTCGGTCAGCGGCCCGGTCTCCTGCGGCGGGGGCGCCGGCGGTGCGGCCGGCACACCCGCGTAGCCGCCGATCTCGGTGGGCGTCGGGAAGGTCTCGTTGGAAGTACCCCGCAAGGCGCCGTCCATGGTGGCCTTCCAGATGTCGGCCGGGATGCCCGCGCCATACACCGGGCCGCCCCACTGATTCACCAGCGGCTCATCGCCTCCGGTGGTGCCGACCCACACCGCGGTCGACAACGACGGCGTGTAACCGACCATCCAGCCGTCCCGGTTGGCGCCGGTGTCCCCCAGCTGGGTGGTGCCGGTCTTGGCCGCCGAGGGCCGGCCACCGGCCAGGTTGTGTCCGCGCGACCAGCCGGCGATGGGCTGCATGGCCGAGGTGACGTTGTCGGCGACCTCTTTGGGGATGCGCTGCTCCCCGGTGTCTTCGGACGTCTGGGCGTCGAACAGCACCTGGCCCTCGGCGTTGACCACCTTCGCCACGAAGTGCGGCGGGTGGTAGACGCCCGAGTCGGCCAGCGTCGCGTACGCCGAGGCCATGTCGATCACCCGGGTCTGGTACTGCCCCAGCACGACGCCGCCTTCGGGCGGCCCGCCGTCTTGGGAAAGGGTGTGCGGCACACCGGGGAAACTCTTGGCCACCCCGGCCTGGTGCGCCGCGTCGGCGACGTCCTGCGCCCCGTTCTTGAGTTTGAGCATCAGCCGGTAGTAGGCGGTGTTCAGCGAGCGCTTGAGCGCCTCGGCGATATTGCAGACCCCGCAGCTCTCACCCTCGGAGTTGGTGATCTTGGTCCGGCCGTTGTCGAGGGTCAGCGGCGAACTGTCGATCTGATAGCCCAGACCGATGCCCTGTTCCAGCGCGGCCACCAGGGCGAACACCTTGAACGACGACCCGGTCTGCAGGCCGGCCTGGGCGAAGTCGAAGCCGTTGGCGTCCGAGCCGCCGTAATAGGCGCGCACCGCGCCGTCGCGCGGATCGATGGAGACCACCGCCGAACGCATGTTGGGAATCTGGTCTTTGAGGTAGGTCTCCACCGCGTCTTCGACGGCGCTTTGGGCCTGCGGATCGATGGTGGTGGTGATCTGCAAACCCTGGGTGTTCAGGGTCTGCTCATTGATGTTGAACAGCTCCAGCAGTTCCTTGGTGACCTGCCGCTGGATCAGCCCGTTGGGCCCGGTGGTGATGTTCTGGGAGCGGGCCAGCTCCGGTGGCACCGTCTCCGGGAACTGTTGGGCGGCACGCTCCCCGGCCGACAGCGCTCCGGTCTCCACCATGCCGTCGAGCACCCAGTTCCACCGGTCGAGCGCACCTTCGGGGTCGACGGCGGGATCCAGCGTGGACGGTCGCTGGATCAGCGCGGCCAGCAGCGCGCCCTCTGCGACGTCGAGTTGCTCGACGGGTTTGTCGAAGTAGGCCTTGGATGCCGCGGCGATGCCATAGGCGCTACGGCCGAAGTAGATGATGTTCAGATAGGCCTGCAGCACATCATCTTTGGGCCATGCACTGGACATCTTGGTGGCGATCACGAGCTCTTTCGCCTTGCGGAGCAATCCGCCCATCCCGGCCCGCTCAGATCCGACCAGGGCGTTCTTGACGTACTGCTGGGTGATCGTGGAGCCGCCCTGGGTGTCACCGCCGAACAGGTTGTTCTTGATCGCGCGGGCGAAACCCGACACCGAGAAGCCCGGGTTGGAGTAGAAGTCGCGGTCCTCGGCGGCCAGCACCGCGTTGCGCACATACACCGGCACCTGATTGATGTCGATGTCGACGCGGTTGCCTTCCGGCGGAATGATTTTCGCCAGTTCCGAACCGTCGTTGGCCAGAATCGTCGACACCTGGTTGGTGCGGATGTCGCCGGGCGAGGGCACATCGGTGATGGAGTAGGCCATCGCGAAGGTGATGATCGGCAGCAGCAGCATGACCGCGGCGGCGACGTAGAGCCCTCGCCGGATCCACCGCCAGTTCGGTGGGTGCCGGCGCAGCCAGTCCCGCAGGTCTTGCGCAGCGGGCCGCTCGGTGTGCTCGGAGCGCAGGTTTCGCCGCGGCGGTGCGTCGGATGGTTCCTCCGGCGGCTCCCGCCGGGGCGGGCGCCTTGCGCTCAGTGCCTGCTCGCGTTGCCGCGGCGCGCCGTCGAGGGCGGCTTTGACGGCGTCGATCGGATCGCGCAGGTCGGCGGTGACCGCGTCGTCGACGGCGGGGATGATCGTGGTCTGCCGGTCATCGGGCGGGCCCGGTGCGCGGCGAGCGCCGACGTCGGACGGCCGCGACGAGGCAGCCTCCGGCCGATCGTCGTGGTGTTTACTCACTGGCGGTACGGGCTCCACTGCGTGCCGTCCGCCGACCCCGGGACCCCTTCGGTGGGCGCGCGAGGCCCAGCACATACGACTTCACCAGATGATTCCAGCTGCAGGTGCGGCACACCTCGACCACGTGCACCGAGAACTCCGGGTAACGGGTGGCCAACAGCACCAGTTCCTCGGCGGAACGCGCCGAACCCGACACCGGGCCCAGGTCGTCGCCGTACACCCACGACACCAGGGTGAGCTGCTCCTTGCGGCAGATGGGGCAGACCACCGCGCTGGTCTTGCCGTGGTACTTCGCCGCCCGGAGCAGATACGGGTTGGCGTCGCAGACCTCGGACACCCCGGTACGTCCGGAGTAGACCTCGGCCAGCAGGGAACGGCGCCGGAGCGCGTAGTCCACCACTTGTCGCTGCAATCGCACGGTGACCAGAGTACGTCGGGTCCGCGCGGGCGGGTGTGACGAACGCCCTCATCCCGCACCGACCGGCGGATTCAGCGGCCACCGCGAGCCGCGAGCTTCTAGCATCATCGCGTGGCAACGCGGCAGACGTCCGGAACCCGGGCCAAGGACAGTGATCGAGACGACACCTGCCGGATCCTCGACGCCGCCCTGGCCGAGGGTCAGCTGTCAGCCGAGGAACACCGGGAACGAATCAGTGCGGCCACTCGGGCGGTCACGCTCGGCGAGCTGCGCGACCTGATCACCGATTTGCAGATCGCCAGCCCGCCCGCGCAGCTGCCGGTGTTGGCCAAGCCGCTGAAGCTGCCGGGTCGCGGACTCGCCGTGGGTGCGTTGCTCGCCGCCGGACTGCTGGGCATCGGTATCGGCTGGGGCGTGTACGGCAACACCAGTTCCCCGCTGAGCTTCACCTCCGACCCTGGCGCCAAGCCCGACGGCGTCGCCCCGGTGGTGCTGACCCCGCCGCGGCAGTTGCATTCGCTGGGTGGGTTGACCGGCCTGCTCGAACAGGCCCGCCAGAAATTCGGTGACACCGTGGGATACCGGCTGGTGATCTACCCCGAGTACGCGTCGCTGACCCGGCCCGACCCCGGCGAGGGGCGTCGCGAACTGAACTACACCTACCGCGGCGGCTGGGACGATCCGTCCAGCTCGGCCAAGAGCAGCACTGCCGTCGCGGCCGATTTGAGCCGGTTCGACGCCAAAGCCGTGATCGGGATCCTGCGCGGAGCCCCCGAAACGTTGGGGATCAAACCCGCCGACGTCACCTCCACCTACCTGATCATCGAGCCGGCCCGGGATCCGACGACTCCCGGCGAGTTGTCGCTGTCGGTGTACGTCTCCAGTGACTACGGCGGCGGCTATATCGCCGTCGCCGGCGACGGTGCCGTCAAGCGCATCAATTACCCGTCCTGAACTGCGGACTTCGCTGAGCTGAACCTTGAGCGAACAATAGGCAACTTGGGTTCTGTTATATCGGCGCGATACTATGGCCCGAACCGTCGAACGGTCGTAGCTAAACCATCACATCGGGAGGTGAATCGGTGCTTGAGCTTGCCATACTCGGCTTGCTACTCGAGTCACCGATGCACGGCTACGAGTTGCGGAAGCGGTTGACCGGTTTGCTGGGCGCGTTCCGGGCGTTCTCCTACGGCTCGTTGTATCCGGCGCTGCGGCGCATGCAGACGGCCGGGCTGATCGCCGAAGACGCGGCACCGGCGGGGACCCCGGTGCGCCGGGCCCGGCGGGTGTACCGGCTGACCGACGCCGGTCGTCAGCGCTTCACCGAGCTGGTGGCCGACACCGGACCGCAGAACTACACCGACGACGGTTTCGGGGTTCACCTGGCTTTCTTCAACCGCACCCCCGCCGAGGCGCGGATGCGGATCCTGGAAGGCCGCCGCCGCCAGGTGGAGGAACGTCGGGAGGGTCTGCGTAACGCGGTGACGCGGGCCAGCAACTCCTTGGACCGCTATACCCGCCAACTGCACCAGCTCGGGCTGGAAACCAGTGAGCGGGAGGTCAAGTGGCTCAACGAGTTGATCGCGGCCGAACGTGTCTCGCATGATCCGGCACGGCGCGGGTATCAGGACAACACAAACAGCACGTCAGCAGTGACAGCAGAAAAAGGAGAACGTCGGAAATGACTGAGCAAACGACGGATGTGCGGGTCGCCATTGTCGGCGTCGGTAACTGCGCCTCCTCGCTGGTCCAGGGCGTGCAGTACTACCAGAACGCCGACGACAGCTCGTCGGTGCCTGGCCTGATGCACGTGCGATTCGGCCCCTATCACGTGCGCGACGTGAAGTTCGTCGCCGCGTTCGACGTGGACGCCAAGAAGGTCGGCTTCGATCTGTCCGAAGCCATCTTCGCCTCGGAGAACAACACCATCAAGATCGCCGACGTGCCGCCGACCAACGTGGTGGTGCAGCGCGGCCCGACCCTGGACGGCATCGGCAAGTACTACGCCGACACCATCGAGGTCTCCGACGCCGACGCCGTCGACGTGGTCTCGGTGCTGAAAGAGGCCAAGGTCGACGTGCTGGTGTCCTACCTGCCGGTGGGCTCCGATGAGGCCGACAAGTTCTACGCCCAGTGCGCCATCGACGCCGGGGTCGCGTTCGTCAACGCGCTGCCGGTGTTCATCGCCTCCGACCCGGTGTGGGCCAAGAAGTTCGCCGACGCCGGCGTGCCGATCGTCGGCGACGACATCAAGAGCCAGGTCGGCGCCACCATTACCCACCGGGTGATGGCCAAGCTGTTCGAGGACCGCGGCGTCACGCTGGACCGCACCTACCAGCTCAACGTCGGCGGCAACATGGACTTCAAGAACATGCTCGAGCGCGAGCGCCTGGAGTCCAAGAAGGTCTCCAAGACCCAGGCCGTCACCTCCAACCTGACCGGCTCGCTGGCCGGCAAGGTCGAGGACAAGAACGTGCACATCGGCCCGTCCGACCATGTGGCCTGGCTCGATGACCGCAAGTGGGCCTACGTGCGCCTCGAGGGCCGCGCCTTCGGTGACGCGCCGCTGAACCTGGAGTACAAGCTCGAGGTGTGGGACTCGCCGAACTCGGCCGGCATCATCATCGACGCGGTGCGCGCGGCCAAGATAGCCAAGGACCGCGGTGTCGGCGGACCGATCATCCCGGCCTCGGCCTACCTGATGAAGAGCCCGCCCAAGCAGCTGCCTGACGACGTGGCCCGCGCCGAGCTCGAGCAGTTCATCACCGGCTAGCAGTTCGCCGGGTGCTTCCCGACGACGAGCTGGCCGGCCTGTCGGAGTTCGCGCTGCTGGCCGGCAACGCCGAACAGGCCGGTGTGACCGGTCCGCTGCCCACCGTGCAGCGCATCGAGGCCGGCGCCGTCAGCGCCCTGCGCTGGGGGACCGCGCCACCGCGGGTGGTGTTCCTGCACGGCGGCGCGCAGAACGCCCACACCTGGGACACCGTGATCGTGGGCCTGGGCGTGCCCGCGCTGGCGGTGGACCTGCCCGGTCACGGCCGCTCAGCCTGGCGTGACGACGGCGACTACTCCCCGCAGCGCAACGCTGCCGCCGTGGCACCGGTGTTGCGCGAGCTGGCGCCGGCCGCCGAGTTGGTGGTCGGCATGTCGCTGGGCGGGCTGACCGCGATCCGGTTAGCGGCCACCGCACCCGAGCTGGTCCACCGGCTGGTGCTCGTGGATGTGACTCCGTCTGCGCTGCAACGGCATTCGGAGATGAGCGCCGCCGAGCGCGGGACGGTGGCGCTGGCCCAGGGCGATCGGACTTTTCCCGACTTCGCCTCGATGCTGGCCGTCACTGCGCTGGCGGCCCCGCACCGCGATCCGGAATCCCTGCGGCGCGGCCTGTTCCACAACAGCCGGCGGCTGCCCGACGGCCGCTGGGCCTGGCGGTACGACACCATCCGCACCGTCGGGGACTTCGGCGAGCTGTGGACCGACGTCTCGGCGATCGCCGCACCGACCACCTTGATCCGCGGCAGTGATTCGGCATTCGTCTCTCCCGACGACGTCGCCGAGTACGCCCGGCGCTCGCCGGGCCTGACCAGCCACGTGGTGGCCGGTTCCGGGCATTCGGTGCAAAGCGACCAGCCGCGTGCGCTGGTCGAGCTGCTGCGTACCGCGCTCACCTGATAGCGGCCGATTTCGGGGCTAGGGTGGCGAAATGACCCGACCTATCCGCATCGGCGTGCAACTACAACCCCAACACGCCTCGCAATATCGCGCGATCCGCGACGCCGTCCGGCGCTGTGAGGATCTCGGCGTCGACATCGCCTTCAACTGGGACCATTTCTTCCCGCTCTACGGCGACCGCGACGGGCCACACTTCGAATGCTGGACCATGTTGGCCGCGTGGGCCGAACAGACCTCGCGCATCGAGATCGGCGCGCTGGTCTCGTGCAACTCCTACCGCAACCCCGAGCTGCTCGCCGACATGGCCCGCACTGTCGACCACATCGGGGACGGCCGGCTGATTCTGGGCATCGGCTCGGGCTGGAAGGACCGGGACTACCGCGAATACGGCTACGAGTTCGGCACCGCGGGCAGCCGCCTCGACGACCTGGCGGACGCCCTGCCGCGGATCAAAACCCGCTTGTCCCAACTGAATCCGCCGCCCACCCGGGAGCTCCCGCTGCTGATCGGCGGCGGCGGTGAGCGTAAGACGCTGCGCCTGGTCGCCGAGCATGCCGACATGTGGCACAGCTTCGCCGACGCCGACATCTATCCGCAGAAGGCGGCGGTGTTGGCCGAGCACTGCGCCGCTATCGGACGCGACCCGGCCGCCATCGAGCACTCGGCCGCGGTAGGCGGCGACCGGACGCAGGGCAGCGTGGCCGAGTTGATCGCCGAGGCCGAGGCGTTGACCGACCTCGGGGTGCGACTGCTGACCCTCGGCTGCAACGGACCCGACTATGACTTGACCGCTGCCGAGGCGCTGTGCCGATGGCGCGACCAGCGCTGAGGCTGGCGGCGTTCCTCGCCACTTTGCTGATCGTGACCGGTCTGGCGGCGGTCCCCCCGGCCGCGGCCGTCCCCGATCAGTGCGCGCCCGCCGGTGAACAGGCCGCGGTGGCGCTACCGCCCAAACTGGCCACCGCCAAACGGCCCCGCGAGGACAAATACACCACCGCCGGCGTCGAACCGCTGAGCTCGATCGACATCACCAAGCTCGGGCTGGCTACCCCCGGTGTGCTGACCGTCGGCACGCTGACCGAGAGCCCGCCGACCAACTGCATCGACGCCACCGGGCGCTACAGCGGTTTCGACAACGAGCTGCTGCGCGCCATCGCCAAGAAGCTCGGCCTGCGAATCCAGTTCATCGGCACGGACTTCTTCGGGCTGCTCGCCCAGGTGGAGTCCGGGCGCTTCGACGTCGGCTCGGCGTCGATCAACGCCACCGATGCCCGCCGGCGCACCGTCGGCTTCACCAACGGGTACGACTTCGGCTACATGGCGCTGGTGGTTCCGGCCGGCTCGGACATCACCGGCTTCGACACCCTGACCGGAAGCCGGCGCATCGCGGTGGTGCAAGGCACCATCGAGGACGCCTACGTCGTCGACACCCTGGAACTGGAACCGGTGCGGTTCCCCGACTCCATCACGCTCTACGCCAGCCTCAAGAGCCGGCAGGTCGAGGCGTGGGTGGCGCCGTCGCTGACGGCGCTGAAGCTGATGCGCCCCGGCGACCCGGCACACATCCTCGGCTACACCGCCAGCCCGGCCGGCTTCGAGGCGTATGCGGTGGCCAAGAACAACCGGGCGCTGATCTCGGCGTTGAACTCCGGCCTGGACGCGGTGATCGCCGACGGCACCTGGCCGCAGCTCTACACCGACTGGGTGCCGCGGCCGTTGCCGCCGGACTGGCAGCCGGGCTCCAAATCCGCGGCAACCCCGCACCTACCGGATTTCGCCGCGATCGCCGCGCGGCTGCACAAACCCGACGCCGAGCTGTACTCCCCCAAATCGACACTGGCGCAACTGCGTGACTCGTTCTTCGACTGGCAGCTCTACCGTGCAGCCCTACCGGACCTGCTCAAGACCGGCCTGCCCAACACGGTGCTGCTGACGCTGAGCGGCGGGGTGATCGGCCTGGTGGCCGGGCTGGGTCTGGCCGTCGCCGGGATTTCCCGTACCCGGTGGCTGCGCTGGCCGGCAAGGATTTACACCGACATCTTCCGGGGCCTGCCCGAGGTGCTGATCATCCTGCTCATCGGCCTGGCGGTCGGACCGCTGATCGGCGGGCTGACGCACAACAATCCATACCCGCTGGGCATCGCCGCGCTGGGCTTGACCGCCGCCGCCTACATCGGGGAGATCCTGCGCTCTGGCATCCAGAGCGTGGAGGCCGGCCAGCTGGAGGCTTCGCGCGCACTGGGTTTCGGCTATTCGGCCGCAATGCGACTGGTGGTCATCCCGCAGGGCATCCGGCGGGTGCTGCCGGCGCTGGTCAACCAGTTCATCGCGTTACTCAAGGCCTCCGCGCTGCTGTATTTCCTGGGCCTGGTCGCCGGCCAGCGCGAGCTGTTCCAGGTGGGCCGCGACTTCAACGCCCAGACCGGCAGCCTGTCTCCGCTGGTGGCCGCCGGCGTGCTCTACCTGGCCCTGACCATTCCGCTGACGCACCTGGTCAACGTCGTCGACCATCGGCTGCGGCGCGGCCGGCCCGCCGAAGCCGACGATTCCGTCGAGCTGAACCCGGCGATCGCCGGTCAGGAGATGACGTGATCGAAGCCTCCACACGTGAGCCGGTCTCCTTGGCGACCAAGGGAATTCAATTGTCGTTCGGCAAGAACGCCGTGTTGCGCGGCGTCGACCTGGACGTACCGGCGGGCAGCACCGCGGCGGTGATCGGGCCCTCTGGTTCCGGCAAGTCGACGATGCTGCGCACCTTGAACCGGCTGCACGAACCCGATGCCGGCGACATCCTGCTGGGCGGCCGATCCGTGCTGGGCGACGATCCCGACGCGCTGCGCCAGCGGATCGGCATGGTGTTCCAGCATTTCAATCTCTTTCCGCATCGCAGTGTGCTGGACAACATCGCCCTGGCCCCACGCAAGCTGCGCGGGCTGTCCCCCGACGCCGCGCGTGAACTCGCGCTGGGCCTGCTGGACCGGGTCGGCCTGAAGAACAAGGCGGCGGCACGCCCCTCGGCGCTGTCCGGCGGGCAGCAGCAGCGGGTGGCAATCGCCCGGGCCTTGGCGATGCAGCCGCAAGTAATGCTCTTCGACGAGGCGACCTCGGCACTGGACCCGGAGTTGGTCAAAGGGATCCTGGCGTTGATCGCCGAACTGGGCGCCGACGGCATGACCATGGTGGTGGTCACCCATGAGATGGCCTTTGCCCGGTCGGCGTCGGACACCGTGGTGTTCATGGATCGCGGAAAGGTGGTCGAATCGGGTCCGCCCGAGCAGATCTTCGATCACGCCGAGACCGAACGGCTGCAGAAGTTCCTCTCCCAGGTGTTGTGACAGCAACCTGCGCGACCGATCCCCCTAATAAGAACCACAGGTTAGACTGGCGAACTATGGCGGAGAGCAAAGCCGATACGCCGCAGGTGACGGCGATCGCAGAGGGCTTGCATCGTTCGCTGTCGAAACTGTTCTCGATACTCCGGCGCGGTGAGATCAGCGGCGGGGAGAAGACCGGCGAGCTGACCCTGGCTCAGCTATCGATCTTGATCACGCTGCTGGACCGTGGCCCGATCCGGATGACCGAACTGGCCGCCCACGAACGAGTGCGCACCCCGACCACCACGGTGGCGATCCGCCGTCTGGAGAAAATCGGTCTGGTCAAACGCAGCCGGGACCCCTCCGATCTGCGGGCGGTGCTGGTCGACATCACCGAGGAGGGCCTGGCCAGTCACCGTCAGTCGCTGGCCAACCGGCACGCGGCCCTCGCGGCGATGCTAAGCAGGCTCACCCCCGAGGATTTGGACACCCTGACCCGGGCGCTGGAACCGCTGGAGCGGCTGGCCAACTGGGGTGCGGCCGCCACCGGCGAGGCCGGCGCCGGCCCCGATGACGGGGCGGACTGCCCGCTGGACTGCGGTTGATGCCGACCGCGCTGATCACCGGCGCCGGCGGCGGCATCGGTTCGGCGATAGCGGCAGCCCTGGCACCCACTCACACGCTGCTGCTGGCCGGCCGGCCGTCGGCGCGCCTGGACGCCGTTGCCGAACGGCTCGGCGCCACCACCTGGCCGCTGGACCTCGCCGACGCCGACGAGATCGAGTCGGCCACCGAGATCGTCGACGAACTCGACGTGTTGGTGCACAACGCCGGGGTGATGCTGCCCGGTGCGGCCGGCGAGTCCGCGATCGAGGAGTGGCGGGCCACCTTCGAGATCAACGTGTTCGGCGCCGTCGCCCTGACGCTGGCCCTGCTGCCCGCACTGCGACAGGCCCGCGGGCAGGTGGTGTTCATCAACTCCGGTGCCGGCCAGAAGGTTTCGGCGGGTATGGCGTCGTATTCGGCCAGCAAGTTCGCGCTGCGGGCGTTCGCCGACGCCCTGCGCAACGACGAGCCTGCCCTGCGGGTGACCACGGTCTACCCGGGCCGCGTCGACACCGACATGCAGCAGGACCTGGTCGCTTACGAGGGCGGCGAGTACGACCCGGGCCGCTTCCTGCGCCCCGACACCGTCGCCGAGGTGGTGGCCGCCGCGGTGCGCACCCCGCCGGATGCGCACCTGCACGAGGTCGTGGTTCGCCCGCGCTAGTTCTATCGGGTCGTCTGCCGCTGCACCCGAAACAGCTTGGTCTCGCCCTCCACGCCTTTGAGTGCGCGCGCCCCCACGAATGCCCAGCTGTAGCCGGCCGCGTCGCCGATCGCCGCGCGCGCTTCGCCCTCCACCATGATCGTTCCCGGCTCGGCAACATTGGTGACCCGGCTGGCGACGTTGACCGGGCTGCCGAACCAATCCCGGGCCCGGCTCACCGCCCACCCCGAGGCGATCCCGATCCGTAGCTCCGGGAGAGCGTCGTCTTGCGCCGCCGCGTCGAGCAGCCTCAGCGTCGTGTCGAGCAGCTTGCCGGCGTCTGACGAAACCAGCATGACCGCGTCACCGATCGTCTTGACCAGCCGCACCGGAGGGTTGACCGCTTCGCGCGCCAGATCGGCGAGCCGCTCCACCAGTCCAACCAGTTCCTCGGGCGGCGCCGCCTCCCCCAACCGGGTGAAGCCGACCATGTCGGCGAAGGCCACCGCGAGCTGCCGCGGTCCGGGCAGCGCCACTCCGGCAGCCCGCTCACTGGCGTTGACCGCCTCGCCTTCCAGTACACGCCGCAGCTGAACGAAGAAGATGTCCCGAATCATAGGTCCCAACAACGGGATAACGGCTCGCACGATCTCCTCGTGAGCCTTCGCCACTTCGAGCTCGGTGAGGCCCGGGCGCATGATCGCCGATATCGTGCTGTAGCGGAACGCTGGAACCGCACGGGAGATGCCGTCGGAGAGCCGGCGGATCATCAGCAACACCTGGCCCGGGTCGAGTCCGACCTCAACGAGTCGCTGCAGACTCAGGGCGGCCTCGGCGTCCGCGCGCAGCAGCAGGGCGGCGTCGGGATCGTCGAGCCGGGGTAGCCCCAGGGCACGCTCGATGCCCTGTAACAGAGCCAGATCGATTCCGTGGGCGGTGCTCACCTCGCGTTCCGACACGTATTTGCCGTCGTCGCCCAGTGCGCGGTGCGCCGGCATCAGCATCGGGGCGACCTCGTCCCGGATCTGCTCCAGGCCGAAGCCTTCCTCTAGGAGCCATGCCACGAGCTCGGTCCGCTCCCCGCAGGCGCTCTCGTCGAGGCCGTCGAGCAGACCCATCTCCGCTAAGGTCTCACGAAACGCTCCGGCGTCGGCCCACATGATGTTGCCCTAAAACGTTGTCACACCACCAGGTTGACCAGCCGGCCGGGGACCACGATCACCTTCTTCACCGGTGCGCCGGATAAGAACGCCTGTACCTTCTCATCGGCGAGCGCGGCGGCCTTGATGGTGTCCTGGTCCGCGTCGGTGGCCACCGTGACCAGTCCGCGCTTCTTGCCGTTGACCTGCACCGGGTAGTCGACGGTATCGGTGACCAGATACGCCGGGTCGGCCACTGGGAAAGGCCCATGCGCCAGCGAGGATTCGTGGCCCAGGCGCCGCCACAATTCCTCGGCCAGGTGCGGCGCCAGCGGTGCGAGCATCAGCGCCAGCGGCTCGGCCGCCGAGCGCGGGACCCCGTCCCGGTGCTCCTTGGTCAGGTGGTTGGTGTACTCGATCAACTTGGCGGCCGCGGTGTTATTGCGCAGGGCCGCATAGTCTTCCGACACCCCGACGATGGTGCGGTGCAGCAGGCGCAGCGTCTCGGTGTCCGGGTCGGTGTCGAGCACTCGGGTGTCGCCGGTCTCCTCGTCGACAACCAGCCGCCACACCCGCTGCAGAAAGCGGTGTGCGCCGACGACGTCCTTGGTGGCCCACGGCCGCGACATGTCCAGCGGGCCCATCGACATCTCGTAGACCCGCAGCGTGTCAGCACCGTAGGCATCGCAGATCTCGTCCGGGGACACCGAATTCTTCAGGCTCTTACCCATTTTGCCGAACTCGGCGAACACCTCGATCTCGCCGTCGGCGCTCGCGTAGAAGAACTTCCCGTCGCGCTCCACGACTTCGCTGGCCGGCACGTAGGACCCTCGTTCGTCGGTGTAAGCGGCCGCCTGGATATAGCCCTGGTTGACCAGTCGCCGGTAGGGCTCACGCGAGCTGACATACCCGAGGTCGTGTAACACCTTGTGCCAGAAGCGGCAATACAGCAGGTGCAGCACCGCGTGCTCGACCCCGCCGACATAAAGGTCCACGCCGCCCGGGTCATTGGGTCCGTGCTCGGCCGGCCGCGGCCCCATCCAGTAGGCCTCGTTCTCCGGAGCGCAGAACTGCTCGGCGTTGTGCGGGTCGGTGTAGCGCAGTTCGTACCAGGAGCTGCCGGCCCACTGCGGCATAACGTTGGTGTCGCGGGTGTAGGGCTGCAGGCCGTCACCGAGGTCCAGTTCGACATGCACCCAGTCGGTGGCCTTGGCCAACGGCGGCGAAGGTTCGCTGCCGGCGTCGTCGGGGTCGAACAGCACCGGCGAGTAGTCGCCGACGTCGGGCAGTTCGACCGGTAGCGCCGCGGAGTCCAGCGGGTGCGGACGCCCGTCGGCGTCGTAGACGATCGGGAACGGCTCGCCCCAGTACCGCTGTCGGGCGAAAAGCCAGTCCCGCAGCTTGAATTCGATGCGCGCCCAGCCTCGTCCGTCGGCCTCCAGTCGCTGGGTCATCGCTTGTTTGGCGTCGGCGACACTCATGCCGTCCAGCGGGCCGGAATTGACCAAGGTGCCGTCGCCGGCATAGGCCGCTTCCGAGATATCGCCGCCGGCAATGACTTCCAGGACCGGGAGGCCGAACTCGGCGGCGAACTCCCAGTCCCGCTGGTCGTGGCCGGGCACCGCCATGATGGCGCCGGTGCCGTAACCGGCCAGCACATAGTCGGCGATGAAGATCGGCACCCGCTGGCCGTTGGCCGGGTTGGTGGCGTAACTGCCCAGGAACACACCGGTTTTGGTCTTGTTCTCCTGGCGTTCCAAATCGGATTTCGCCGCAATCGCCTTGCGGTAGGCGGCGACCGCCTCGGTGGGCGTGGCGGCGCCGAACGTCCAGCGCTGATCCACCCCGTCCGGCCAGCCGGCGGCGGTCAGCCGGTCGACGAGGTCGTGTTCGGGCGCCAACACCAGGTAGCTGGCGCCGAACAGGGTGTCCGGGCGGGTGGTGAACACCTCGATGTCCGCCGCGGCGCCGTCGGTGGTGTCGGCACCGAAGAGCGCCGCCGCACCGGTGGAGCGCCCGATCCAGTTGCGCTGCATGGTCTTGACCTTCTCCGGCCAATCCAGCGCCTCCAGGTCGTCGAGCAGGCGGTCGGAGTAGGCGGTGATCCGCATCATCCACTGCCGCAGCCGCTTGCGGAACACCGGGAAATTCCCGCGGTCACTGCGGCCGTCGGCCGTCACCTCTTCGTTGGCCAGTACTGTGCCCAGCCCCGGGCACCAGTTGACCATCGAGTCGGAGTGGTAGACCAGCCGGTAGCCGTCGATGACGTCGGCCCGCTCCCCCGCGGTCAACTGCGACCAGTCCCGCCCGTCGTCGAGTATGCGTGCGGCGGAGTCGAATTCGGCGACCAACTCCGCGATCGGACGGGCCTTGTTCACGGCAGTGTCGAACCAGGCGTTGTAGATCTGCAGGAAGATCCACTGCGTCCATTTATAGAAGTCGACATCGGTGGTGGAGAAGCTGCGCCGGCTGTCGTGGCCCAGCCCCAGGCGCCGCAGCTGCCGGCGGAAGTTCTCGATGTTGGCCTCGGTGCGGATACGCGGATGCGTGCCGGTCTGCACCGCGTACTGCTCGGCGGGCAGGCCGAACGCGTCGAAGCCCAGCGCGTGCAGCACGTTGTGGCCGGTCATCCGGAAGTAGCGGGCGTAGACGTCGGTGGCGATGTAGCCGAGCGGGTGGCCGACATGCAGGCCGTCGCCGGAGGGGTAGGGGAACATGTCCTGGACGAACATCTTGTCCGCCGGAACCCCCGAGCCGTCCGCCGGCGCCAGTGAGCCGACCGGGTTGGCGACGTTGAAGGTCCCCGCGGCCTCCCAGTGGTCCTGCCAGGCGCCTTCGATGCGCCCGGCCAGCGCCGCCGTGTAGCGGTGGCGGGGGGCTTGGTCGCTGGGCTCAAGCGGCTCGCTGGATCCCTGGGTGGTCGGGGCTTCGTTCACCTCAACAGGGTAAAGGGCGGGGTTTGCCAAGCCGTTCGCCGCGGCTTGGTATCGGTTGCATTGCGGGCCGATGAGGACTTCGTTCCAGCTCGGTTGCGTCCCTGGTGGGGCGCACCACCGCTGGTTAACGTCGATGCACGGCCGGGGCGCCCTATGCCCGGCCCGTCCCGGAAGGACCGTGAGGACATGACGAACACCGTTCGCCGCTGGCGGCTACTGGTCGGCTTGGCGGCTGTCGCAGCGGCGGGCTTCGGCGGCCCGGTGGGGATCCCGGTCGCGCTGGGCGATCCGTTGATGCCGACGCCGCCCAACCCCTACGGCCCGGCCGCCCAACCGGCCGCCCAACCGGCCTCCCAACCTGCCTCAGTGCCGATGGCGCCACCGCTCGCGGCGCTCCCGCGACCGGCCGCCCCCGTCCCGGCCCTGCCCGCTCCGGCCGTCGTATCCGGAGCTCCGGTGCCCGCCGCGGCACCCAGTGCCCTGGTTCCGGCGACCTCGGGAACGTTGCGGGACTACTTTGCCGCCAAGAACGTGCAGCTGGAGCCGCAGCAGGCCGCCGGCTTCACCGCGTTCAACATCACCCTGCCGATGCCCGTGGGCTGGACCCATGTTCCCGACCCGAATGTGCCCGATGCGTTCGCGGTCATCGCCGACCGGCGCAGCGGGTCGCTCTACACCCCCAACGCACAGGTGGTGGTCTACCGCCTGGTCGGCCAGTTCGACCCCAAGGAAGCGATCACCCACGGGTTCGTCGACAGCCAGAAGCTGATGGCCTGGCAGACCACCAACGCCTCGCTGGCCGACTTCAACGGGTTCCCGTCCTCGGTGATCGAGGGCACCTACCGCGAAACCGACATGACCCTGAACACCTCTCGGCGCCATGTGATCGTGCCGGTCGACGGTGCCGCCTACCTGGTCTCGCTGACCGTCACCACCGGCGCCGGGCGCGCGGTGGGCAACGCCCCGGCAACCGACGCGATCGTGAACGGGTTCCGCGTGGAGCGGCCGGGCGTCACCCATCTGCCGAACGCTCCGCACGGGCCCGCGGCGCCGGCCGCGGTGCAGCCCCGGGCGGGCATCGCGGGCTGACCGCCCCCTCGTATCCTGGAGCCCATGCTGATTATGGGTGTGTTGTGCCTGCTCGCGGCCGTGGCGTCCCTGGTGTTCGGAGTGCGGACCCTGGCGCGTCCGCTCACCGGCGACCCCGAACAGCTGGTGCTGCGGGCGGTCGCTCCCGCGCAGGTCGCCGTCGGGGTGATTCTGGCGGTAGGCGGTGCGCTGGCCGCGCAACCGCAGCCGGGACCGCAACCGACGTCCTCGCTGGGGGCGCTGTCGCCACAACCGCAGCCGGACCCGCAGCCACCCGAGCCGGCCGCCTCGGACTGGCGTGCCGCATAGCGCGCCCCCTGCCAGGCACCGGCGGCCAGGATGGCCAGCGCGCCGCTGACCGAGATGATCAGCGCCAGCAGCGCCACCGCCGGCGGGCCGGCCAGCACCAGCGCACCGCCTACCGCCAGAATCACCCCGACGGCGACCTGCGCGGGAGCGACCGCCCGCAGCACCAGCTGTTCG
>NZ_LZMF01000019.1:0-5125 GCF_001673565.1 Mycolicibacter sinensis | reverse complement strand
CCACCAGATACGGCCGGCCGGTTCCCCCGGAGTACACCGAGCCCTCCGGGTCGGCGCCGATGATCCGCACCCGGCCTCCCGACACCTCCTTGAGGTAGCGGCCGGTGCCGGTGATGGTGCCGCCGGTGCCGATCCCGGCGACGAAATGGGTGACCTGGCCGTCGGTGTCGTTCCAGACCTCCGGGCCGGTGGTCTCGTAGTGGCTCTCCGGGCCGGCTTGGTTGGAGTACTGGTCGGGCTTCCAGGCGCCGTCGATCTCCTCGACCAGCCGGTTTGACACGCTGTAGTAGCTGGCCGGGTCGTCGGGCGGTACCGCGGTCGGGCACACCACCACCTCGGCGCCGTAGGCCCGCATCACGTTCTGCTTGTCCTCGCTGACCTTGTCGGGGCAGACGAACACACATTTGTATCCGCGGCGCTGCGCGACCAGCGCCAGACCGACACCGGTGTTGCCGGAGGTCGGTTCGACGATGGTGCCGCCGGGCTTGAGTGCCCCGCTGGCCTCGGCGGCGTCGATCATCTTCACCGCGATGCGGTCCTTGGAGCTGGCGCCCGGGTTGAGGTATTCGACCTTGGCCACCACCCGGCCGGCGCCGGCGGGAACGATGGAATTCAGCTCGACCAGGGGGGTGTTGCCGATGAGGTCACTGATGTGGCGCGCTATCCGCATGCCTGCCATGGTGTCAGGTTGGGTGTCCCTCCGGGTCAGCCGGTGGCTTCGCGGATGTATTCGCCGATCTGGCGCAGCGAGCGGGTGGCCTCGGGCACGAACGGTGCGGCGAGCTGGAAGACGTGGATCTGGCCGGGCCACACCCGCAGTTCCACCGGGACGCCCGCTGCGGCCAGCACCCTGGCGCCCAGCCGCGCGTCGTGCAGCAGCACCTCCGAGCCCGAGACATGGATCAGGGTGCGCGGCAGGCCCGGCTTGACGTGCTGCAGCGGTTCGAAGACCTGGCCAGGCCGGCCGTGGTTGCGGGCCGCCGCTTCGACCAGTTCGACGAACGCGTCGAACGCCTGGGGCGGAAACATCGCGCCGCTGTGAATGTTCGGATGCGCCTGCTTGGCTTCCTTGGCGATCTCCAGCAGCGGTGACATCGCCACGATCGCCGCCGGGGTCTCGTCGTCCCCGCTCTCGTCCAGCAGTCGCTCGGCCAGCGCCAGCGACAGGTAGCCGCCGGCGGAGTCGCCGGCCAGCACGATCTGGTCGGGTGCATAGCCCTGCCGGCGCAGCCAGCGGTAGGCGTCGTAACAGTCGTCGACCGCGTCGTCGATGCAGTGCTTGGGCACCATCCGGTACTCCACCACCAGCACCGGACTGTCGGCGTACTTCGACAGCTTCGTGACGAGCCGGCCATGCGTGTTGGCCCCGCAGGCCAAGAAGGCGCCGCCGTGCATGTACAGCACGACCCGCCGGGTGCCGTCGGCGGGCAAGACGCCGGCGGCACGCACCATCTTCGCCGTGCAGTGCGGCAACCGGATGCTGGCCCGCACGGTGCCCGGCGCCGGCAGCACCGCCTTGGCGGCGAAGTCCAACAGACCGAACGGCCACGGCATGCGCGGGAGGTAGCTGCCGACCGAGAGCACCGGCCGGACGGTGAGCCGGGTCGCCAGCCACGTCAGCCGTCCCTCGACGCTGGGCGCATCCTCCACGACCTCGACCGGCAGGCCGTCATTGCGGGGGAAGCGGCGGGGTCGCAGTGCCGGGTTCAGGCGGCTGAATCCACGCGGCGAGCTGGTAATCTTGCTGGGCGCGGTCATGGTGCACACTCCCTCCCGCCGGCCCGGGCCGGCACAGCCAACGCGGTACCTCGCATCGTCACACGGAAAAGTCTGTGAAGAAATCTCAGGGTTTGTTCCGATACGGCTTCGGGTCCGCATCGTGATCATTTTTGTTTGCTGCGCGCGGGCGCCCGGGATGCGTGCACGCCTAAACTTGCAGCATGGGGATCCGGGTGGCGCGGCGGTCGGCGATCACGCTGGCCACTGCCGGGGCGCTCGCCTCCAGCGGAACCCTTTACCTGGGTGTGCGCAATCTGCTGGCCGGTCAGGCCGATCTGGCGCGCCAAACCATCCCCCGGGCATGCAAAATCCCGCCGTGCGCCGACGGCATCTACGTTGCCGGCGACGCCACCGTGGACCGTTTTCAGCGCGGCATGAGCGTCGATCTGCACCTGATGATCTTCGGTGACTCGACCGGGACCGGCTACGGCTGCTGTTCGCCCGAGGAGGTGCCCGGCGCGCTGATCGCCAAGGCGCTGGCCGAGCGGACCGGTAAGCGGATCCGCCTGAGCACCAAGGCAATTGTCGGCGCCACCTCCAAGGGCCTCGCCGGCCAGGTCGACGCGATGTTCGTCGCGGGCCCGCCACCGGACGCGGCGGTGATCATGATCGGCGCGAACGATGTCACCACGCTCAACGGCATCGCCGTCTCGGCGCAGCGACTGCACGCGGCGGTGAAACGACTGCGCTCCAGCGGTGCGGCGGTGGTCGTCGGCACCTGCCCCGATTTCTCGGTGATCAGCGCGATCCCACAACCGCTGCGCTGGGTCGCGCATGCCCGGGCGCGACAGCTGGCTCGCGCCCAGACCCAGGCCGTCAAGGCCGCCGGCGGTATCGCCGTTCCGTTCGCCGACTTCTGCGCCCCGGCGTTTCGCGAGTCCCCTGCGCTGCTGTTCGCCCCCGACCAGTACCACCCGTCGGCCGCGGGGTACGCGCTGGCGGCGACTCAGGTGATCCCGGCGCTGTGCGCCGCACTGGACGAGGCCGATTCACACGTGCTGGCCCCAGCGGACTAGATTTCCCTGGAGTACCCGATCGCAAGGAGTCACCGTGCCCGAAGCTGTCATCGTCTCAACTGCTCGTTCGCCGATCGGCCGGGCCGGGAAGGGATCGCTGGTCACCATGCGGCCGGATGACCTGGCCGCCCAGATGGTGCGCGCCGCCCTGGACAAGGTGCCCGAGCTGAACCCGCACCAGATCGACGACCTGATGATGGGCTGCGGCCAGCCGGGCGGTGCGGCCGGCTACAACATCGCCCGCGTCGTCTCGGTGCTGCTCGGCTATGACTTCCTGCCGGGCACCACGGTGAACCGCTACTGCTCGTCGTCGCTGCAGACCACCCGGATGGCGTTCCACGCGATCAAGGCCGGCGAGGGCGACGCGTTCATCTCCGCCGGGGTGGAGACGGTGTCGCAGTTCGGTATCGGTGCCGCCGACGGCGCCCCGAACAGCAAGAACCCGCTGTTCAATGACGCCATGGCCCGCTCCGAGGCCGCCGCGGCCGGCGCCACGGAATGGCATGACCCGCGCGCCGACGGCAACCTGCCCGACGTCTACATCGCGATGGGCCAGACCGCCGAGAACGTGGTGCTGCACACCGGGATCAGCCGCGAAGACCAGGACCACTGGGGCGTGCGCAGCCAGAACCGCGCCGAGGAGGCCATCAAGAGCGGCTTCTTCGCCCGCGAGATCTCCCCGGTCACGCTGCCGGACGGCACCGTGGTGAGCACCGACGACGGCCCGCGCGCCGGCACCACCTACGAGAAGATCAGCCAGCTCAAGCCGGTGTTCCGGCCCGACGGCACGATCACCGCCGGTAACGCCTGCCCGCTGAACGACGGCGCGGCCGCGGTGGTCATCACCAGCGACACCAAGGCCAAGCAGCTGGGCCTCAAGCCGCTGGCCCGGATCGTGGCCACCGGGGTTTCCGGCCTGTCGCCGGAGATCATGGGTCTGGGCCCGATCGAGGCGGTCAAGAAGGCTCTGACCAACGCGAAGATGTCGGTCTCGGACATCGACCTGTTCGAGATCAACGAGGCCTTCGCCGTGCAGGTGCTCGGTTCCGCGCGCGAGCTCGGCATCGACGAGGACAAGCTGAACGTGTCCGGCGGCGCGATCGCGCTGGGCCACCCGTTCGGCATGACCGGCGCCCGCATCACCGCCACCCTGCTGAACAACCTGGCCACCCACGACAAGACGTTCGGCGTGGAGACCATGTGTGTGGGCGGCGGCCAGGGCATGGCGATGGTGGTCGAGCGGCTGTCTTAATTCCGTTGACTCTGCGCTCACCAGGCAAAAGTGCGAGTGACCTGCCTGGTCAGCGCAGAGTCAACGCCGTTTCAGCGCGTCCCACGCCCGCCGGGTTCGGCGGATCACGTCGTAGCCCCGGTGTTCGGCGAGCACTTTGATATGCGTCCAGCCGACGCTTTGGATGTACTCCAGCCGCTCCACATCTTTGACGTACTGCAGCCGATCGGTGCGATGTTGATCGCCGTCGTATTCCACCGTGAGCATGAGGTCTTGCCACCCCACGTCGAGGAAGTATTTGGGGTATCCGTCCATTCCGAGAACGGGGATCTGGGTCTGCGGCCGCGGGAAGCCGGCATTGATGAGGAGCAGCCGCAGCCAGGTTTCTTTCGGCGATTGTGCGCCGGCGTCGACGAGGTCCAGCGCGGCTTCGAGTTGGCGCAGTCCCCGGGTATGCCGATGCCGCGCTGCCAGCTCCGCCACGTCCTCGATCTTGAAATGCGTGGCGTTGGCTAGCGCGTCGAGTCGGGCGACCGCCTGGCCGAGGGTCCCACGCCGGCCCAGATCGAAAGCGGTGCGTTCCGGGGTGGTGACGGATACACCGCGACGGCGCTGGAACTCACCATCCAGGAGCAGGTCGGCACGGGTCTTGACGCCGTGCGGTGCTCGCGCGTTACGCCAGATCAATTCGACGACCGTATCGTCGCTGATCCAGCTTGCACCGTGCAGTGCGGAGGCCGCCAGGCCGGAGATCACCGCCTGGCGATGCGCCCAGAGCCAGGCGGCCGCAGTGCGGTGCTGCAGCATCGGCTTGACACGTCGGTCCAGGTAGATGTTCGGCATGATCGCCGCGTAGTACTTGTCCAACTCGTGCCACGTGACCACACCGGCCGCTAGTGCTTCGCTACCGAGGAACGGTTCGTCATCCATGCCGGAATGCTGCCAATGCCCACCGACAGCACCCCAAAAAGCAGTTGACTCTGCGCGTACCAGGCAAAAGTGCGAGTAGCTTGCCTGGTCAGCGCAGAGTCATCCCTGAAGGGGTGGGGTCCGGTCAAGGGTTGGTGTGCTGCGGTTTGTTCGGTTTCGGAATATGTGC
>NZ_LZMF01000018.1:0-69689 GCF_001673565.1 Mycolicibacter sinensis | reverse complement strand
CACCGTCTGAGCATGCACATCGAAACGCCCCGCCATGCTGCGCATCGCGTCCGGATCGGTCATAAAACGTGTTGCCATGAAAATTTCTCCTTCTTGCTCGGAATTCGTTGTGGTGCCGGGCGGCGGCCCGGCGGACACGTGTGTTCAGGCCCCTTCCGTTACCCGCCGGCCGGCGAACGGGGCATAACTTTGGGGGCCTTGGCGGCGACCGCTCCGAGTCCGCGTCCGGCCATGGCGCCCATGAGCGCGTTGCCGAACGGGCCACCGGGCAGCCCCGATGACGCCGACATGGTCTGAATGGGGGCACTGACCGTGGTCGACGGCAGCACCGGAGCGGCACGGACCATGCCGTCGGCGGCCATCGACCACGCTTGCGGCACCTTCAGCGCCCCCATCGAGGCGGCCTGGCCGAGCTTGGCGGAGATGGCGTTGGTGGCGGAGCTGAAGTGGCCGGCCAGCACGCCGACCGCGCCCTGCAGCTTGTCGTTGACGAAGTCGCCGATCTGGGTCATCAGGGTTCCGGCGCCGCCGGCGCCGGCGGTCTGGCCCGCCAGGGAGCCCATCGTGCCGCCCATCGCGCCCATACGGGCGAGCTGCGGGAGCATCATCAGCATGCGCATCGCCATCATGCCGAACGAAGTGCCCATCGTCATGGGCGAGGTAAGCGAGTTGATCGGGGTGGCAAGGAGAGTCGCGTCGGTGATGCCGAGCGCGCTCGGATCGATGCCGAGCGTTTCCATGATCCCGCCGACGGTCGACAGGTTGTAGCCCGGGTTGACGGCCCCGCCGTCGGGGGTGCCCGGGACCGGGGCTCCGGTGCTGGTGTCGGCGGCCGACCCCGCCTGCGTCGCCTGTGCAGAGTTCGGCGGCGACGACTGGACCTGCATCAGGTTGTTGTTGGCCTGGGCCGAGCCGTTGTAGGTGTCCATCGCGGCGCCGTCCTGCGCCCACATCGCCTCGTACTGGGCCTCGGTCGCGGCGATCGCCGGGGTGTTCTGCCCGAAGAAGTTGGTCGAGATCAACGCCAGCAGCATCGCCCGGTTCGCCGCGATCACCGGCGGCGGCACCGACCCGGCCCGGGCCGCCTCGAACAGGGCGGCCGCCTGCGTGGCCAGTGCCGCGTTCTGGGTGGCGTTGGCCGACGCCTGCTGCAGCCAGGCAACATATGGCGCCACCGAAGACGTCGCCGCCGCGGACCCCATCCCGGTCCAGGTCGAAGCGAGGTTGGTGACCACCGAGTGCGTCGCCGTCGCTGACGTCGACAGTTCGGCTGCCAGGTTGGTCCAAGCCGCTGCCGCCTCCAGCAGAGGCGCCGAACCCGGCCCGGTATAGATCAAGCCGGAGTTGATCTCCGGCGGAAACACACTGAAGCTCATTGACGCGCCCTGACTCAGCCGGCCGATGCGGCGTTGGCAGCCTCAGTGAGGGCGTAGGCGTTCGAGTTCCCGCTCAAGGTGGCCACGATCTGCTGGTGAACCGCCGCAGCCTGGGCGCTGACCTGCTGAAAAAGCTGCGCATGGGTAGCGAACTGGGCAGCAGTCATCGCCGACACCATGTCGGCGGCAGGGGGCACCACACCCGTGGTGGGGGCGGCCGCGGCGGCCATGCCCGCGGTCATAGAATCACCGATTCCGGACAGGCTGCCCGCAGCCGCCGTCAAAACCTCCGGCTGGGCGGTTACGAATGACATCTTTCCTCCTGGAACCTGCAGCGATGTGGTGTTACGCGAACGAAGTCTGGGTCAGTAGTTGACGCGCGTCACTCTAGCGGACTCGTGTAATAACGGTCTGATAAAGCTTTGGTTGCCGATGCGACCGGCAGCTCGGGCCGCGGCGCCACTGAAGGCGCGTAACGGGATGAGCTGACGTGTCCACCGAGCAAACCACCTCTCCGGATAGCTGTGGCGGCCGTTGCAGGAGTGATCTCCCACTGCAGCCGGAAGCAGAACGTAACACCGGCGTCAGCGCCCCGTACAGCACGGCGACAAACATTCAGTAAAGGTTTGGGAACTGGTCAGACAACGTTGTCTTCACTTAGCGAAGTACCGGTATTAGGCCCCGTCAGCCGCCGTCAACCCGCCCGGATCGCCGGCGCGGATGTGCAAAGCTAAGGAGCCCCACAAGCAGGTCGGCCGGCCACCTTGAACCTACGGAAATCCGACGGAGCGTGCGATGACCTTCAACGAAGGCATGCAGATCGATACCAGCACCACCTCATCCGGCGGCGGCGGTCGTGGGATCGCCATCGGCGGTGGTGTCGCCGGGCTGGTGATCATGGTGGTGGCGCTGCTGCTGGGGGCCGATCCCGGCGATGTGCTCAGCCAGCAGCCGGTAGATCGCGGGCAGTACACGGCGCCGGGATTCGACCTCAGCAAATGCCGCACCGGGGCGGACGCCAATAAATACGTGCAGTGCCGGGTGGTGGCCACCGCCAACTCGGTCGACGCGGTGTGGTCGGAGCTGTTGCGCGGCTACAGCCGCCCCCAGGTGCAGCTCTTCACCGGGCAGACCAGCACCGGATGCGGGGTCGCCAACAGCGCGGTCGGGCCGTTCTACTGTCCCGCCGACCAGACCGCCTACTTCGATACCGACTTCTTCCAGGTGCTCGTCGACCAGTTCGGCTCCAGCAGCGGGCCGCTGGCCCAGGAATATGTGGTGGCCCATGAGTTCGGCCACCATGTGCAGAACCTGCGCGGCGTGCTCGGCCGAGCCCAGCACGGTGCGCAGGGCGCGACCGGCGCCGGGGTGCGCACCGAATTGCAGGCCGACTGCTACGCCGGGGTGTGGGCGCACTATGCGTCGGTGACCAAACAGAAGAGCACCGGCGTACCGTTCTTGAAGCCGCTGACCGACGAGGACATCCGCGACGCGCTGTCCGCGGCTTCCTCGGTGGGTGACGACCGCATCCAGCAGGCCGCCACCGGCCGCGTCAACCCGGAGTCCTGGACCCATGGCGCTTCGACGCAGCGCCAGCACTGGTTCACCGTCGGCTACCAGACCGGCGACCCGGGCCAGTGCGACACCTTCGCCGCAGCCGACCTGGGTTAGAGCTCGCCGAGTAGCCCGCGCAGCTCGGCGCGGCCGGCGTCGTCGAGCGGCAGCAGCGGGCGCCGCGGCGCTCCGGCCGGTACTCCGAGCAATTCCAGGCCGGCTTTGACCGTAGTGGCCAGCCCGCCGGCCACGATGAACTCCAGCAGCGGCTTGAGGTCGTCGTAGAGCGCCTGCGCGGTGTCCAGCTGGCCCGCGCTGACCGCGGCGTAGAGGTCCAAGCACGGTTGTGCGCGCAGATTGGGCGCCGCCGTGCACCAGCCGGCGGCGCCGGCGCGCAGCGCGTCGAGCACCAGCGGGTTACTGCCGTTGAAGAACGGCAGGCGCCCGTCGGACAACTTCGCGATCCGCAGCATCCGGGTCAGATCCCCGGTGGACTCCTTGACCATGGTGACGTGTTCGATGCCCTCGAACATGCTGACCAGCAGCTCGGGGCTCATGTCCACCCCGGAGGTGGCCGGGTTGTTGTAGGCGACGATGTCGACGTCGACGGCATCGGAGACAGCCTGATAGTGGGTGGTGATCTCGCGCTCGGAGAGTTTCCAGTACGACACCGGCGCCACCATCACCGCGTCGGCGCCGGCCTGCGCGGCATAACGGGCGCGCCGCACCGTGGTCGCGGTGGTCAGATCCGAGACGCCGACCAGCACCGGCAGCCGTCCGGCGACCGCCGCGATCGACGCGTCGACGCATGCGTCGAACTCGGGTTCGCTGAGGTAGGCCAGTTCACCGGTGCTGCCCAACGGGGCGATGGCGTGTACTCCGGCATCGACGAGGTGGTCGATGACGCTCGCCAGGACCGCGGTGTCGATACCGCCGTCGCTGAACGGTGTCACCGGATAGCCGATGACACCGCGTAATTGTGCTGCCACGAGGACTCCTTAGTTATGCGGTGATCTATGCGGTGATCGCGTCGGGGTGCCCGGCCAGTGCGCGGCGGGCGTAGTAGGCGAAATTGGCCTGGCTGCGGTTGGGCAGCAGGGTCCAGTCGTGGGCTTCGCGGGCGAGTTTCTCCGGGAGTTCTTTGATGGTGCCGGCAGCCATGGCGGCCAGTTGCAGCGCGGCGGCACGTTCGATCAGTACGGCCAGCGAGCACGCCTCCTCCACGCTGGCGCCGGCCACGATCTGGCCGTGGTGCGCCAGCAGGATCGCCTTCTTGTCGCCGATGGCGTGCGAGATGATTTCGCCTTCCTCGTTGCCGACCGGCACTCCGGGCCAGTTCGGCAGGAACGCGCAGTCGTCATAGAGCGGTGTGGTGTCCATGTGCGAGATGACCAGCGGAGTCTCCAGCATCGACAACGCGGCCACGTGGAACGGATGGGTGTGCACGATGCACTGCACGTCCGGACGGGCCCGGTAGATCCAGCTGTGGAATCGGTTGGCGGGGTTGGCCATCCCCTCGCCCTCGATGACGTTGAGGTCTTCGTCGACCAGCAGCAGGTTGGCGTCGGTGATCTCGTCGAACCCGAGGCCGAGCCGCTGGGTGTAGTAGGCGCCGGGCGTCTCGGCCCGGGCGGTGATCTGACCGGCCAGCCCCGAGTCGTGGCCGCGGTCGAACAGCGCGCGGCAGGTCAACGCCAGTTTCTGGCGGGTCGACCAGCTGTCTTGCCCGAAGTTCTCCGCGAATCGACGCTCCGCACGCTGCATCAACTCGGATTTGGAGTCGGTGAATGTCTCGGCCATGACAACATGGTATTCGATAGGACACCTTGTGTCATCATGGGGTGATGACCGAACTGTTGCGCGCGGTCCGCAAGCAACGCGGGCTCACCCTCGAAGCCCTCGCCGAGCGGACCGGGCTGACCAAGAGCTACCTGTCCAAGATCGAACGCAGTCACAGCACACCATCGATCGCGACGGCCATCAAAGTCGCCCAGGCCTTGGATGCCGATGTGGCACAACTGTTCTCCGAACGCGGCGCTGAGGACAAAATCGCCGTCGACCGGGCCGCCGACCGCACCGCGGACCGGCAACGCTACCGGGCGATGGCGTCAGGCATGCTGGCAAAGTCGATGTCCCCGTTTGTGGTACGGCCCACCGGGCGCACCGCGCGCGACGCCCATCCCCTCCACCAGGGCCAGGAGTTCGTGTTCGTCCACACCGGAACCGTCGAGTTGGAGTACGGCGATGCGACGTGGACGCTGACCGCCGGCGACAGCGCCTACTTCGACGCCTCGATCAGCCACCGCCTCCGCACGGTGGGCAGTGAGCCCGCCGAGGTCGTCGTCGTGGCCGCGCAGTGAGCCGCGGCTACCAAGGGCGCGTCGAGCACGACACGCCGCTGCCGCCCTGCTGGGAGACCACCACCTCGCCGTCGACGGCGATCTCGCAGTGGAATTCGGGGTTGACCCGCAAGCCTCCGCTGGCGGTGACCAGCGCCCACTGGCCCGGGTCGGCCAGCGTGGCGGTGTAAACCAGCGGCTGCCCCCCGGCGATCGGCGCCCTGACGGTCTCGAGGTACTCCGAGGCGTTGGCGTTGTAGGCCGCCATGCTCGGCGGATCGGTCTTGATGTAGGAGATGTTGGTGTTCAGATCGCTGGTAGCGGTGATGGTGTAGGTGACCTCGTGACCGTTGGTCGAGCTTTTCTTCGGGGGTGCTTCGCCCGAGGGCTCTGTTGAGTTCTCGGCCGGGGCTGCCGCCGGGGCTTCGGCCGGGCTTTCGGCCGTCGGCGGCGTCGTGGGCTCGGGGTCCGCAAGGGAGGTCGCTTGGCTGGCTGCCACTCCGGCGGCGGCCATCAGCAGCACCGTTCCGAACCTGACTGTCACGTTCCGCATGGTCGTCATACCGCGTCACGGTACCGGAGGGTCAGCACCGGACGCTCTGAATCGCGTCGCGTGCGGGGGGCGAAAATGCGCTCACGCAGGCGTTTTCCCGGATTTTCCGGCATCGTCGCAAGCTCGCGGTAGCCGGCCCACGACCTCGGCGACCACGCCGTCGATCGGCACATCGACCTGCTCGCCAGTAGCCAGGTTCTTGACGCCGACGGTGCCGGCCTCCAGGTCGCGGTCACCGGCGACCAGGGCGATCACGGCGCCGGAGCGGTCGGCGGCGCGCATCGCGCCCTTGAGGCCGCGACCGCCATAGGCCAGATCCACCCGCACACCGGCGGCCCGCAACTGGCCGGCCAGCACCGCCAAGCGCAGTTTGGCCGCCTCGGACAGTCCCACCGCGAAGACGTCGCAGCGGGTGCTCACCCCCACCGTCTTGCCCTCGGCGGCCAGCGCCAACAAGGTGCGGTCGACCCCGAGCCCGAAGCCGATCCCGGACAGGTCTTGCCCACCGAGCTGGCTCATCAGCCCGTCGTAGCGCCCACCCCCGCCGATGCCGGACTGCGCGCCGAGCCCGTCGTGCACGAATTCGAAGGTGGTCTTGGTGTAGTAGTCCAGGCCGCGCACCATCCGCGGGTTGATCACATAGGGCACCCCCAGGGCATCCAGATGTGCCAACACAATGTCGAAATGCTGTTTGGCGGCATCGGAGAGGTGATCGAGCATCAGCGGTGCGGCGGCGGTCATCTCGCGCACCTGCGGGCGTTTGTCGTCGAGCACCCGCAGCGGGTTGATCTGGGCGCGGCGGAGGGTCTCCTCGTCGAGGTCGAGCCCGAACAGGAACTGCTGCAACAACTCTCGATAGGCCGGCCGGCAGGTGTCATCGCCCAGCGAGGTGATCTCCAGCCGGAAGCCGTCCAGGCCCAGGGAGCGGAACCCGGCGTCGGCCACCGCGATCACCTCGGCGTCCAGCGCCGGATCGTCGACGCCGATCGCCTCCACCCCGACCTGCTGCAGCTGCCGGTACCGGCCGGCCTGCGGACGCTCGTAGCGGAAGAACGGCCCGGAGTAACAGAGCTTGACCGGCAGCTGCCCGCGGTCCAGTCCGTGCTCGATCACCGCGCGCACCACCCCGGCGGTGCCCTCGGGGCGCAGCGTCACCGACCGGTCTCCGCGGTCGGCGAAGGTGTACATCTCCTTGGACACCACATCGGTGGACTCCCCCACCCCCCGGGCGAACAGCGCGGTGTCCTCGAAGATCGGCAGCTCGATGTCGCCGTAGCCGGCACGACGGGCCGCCGCCAACAACCCGTCGCGCACCGCGACGAAGCCGGCCGAAGCGGGTGGGACGTAATCGGGCACCCCTTTGGGGGCGGCAAAGGTGCTCACGCACTCAGCCCTTCCAGGAACGGGTTGAACCGGCGCTCGGCGCCGATGGTGGTCGCGGGTCCGTGGCCGGGCAGCACCACGGTCGCATCGTCGAGGCACAACAGCTTGTCGACGATCGAGGTCAGCAGATCGCGGCCGCTGCCGCCGGGCAGGTCGGTGCGGCCGACCGAGTTCTGAAACAGGGTGTCCCCGCTGAACACCATCTCGTCGGCGTCGCCTTCGACCCGGAAGACCACTGAACCGCGGGTGTGCCCGGGAGTGAAATCGACGGTGACGGTGGTGTCGCCCAAGCCGATCTTGTCCCCGTCGCGGTCGAGTTCGACCAGCTGTTTGGGCTCGGAGAACATCACCTTGCTCAAGACGCCGAACAACGCCTGGCCCGGCAGCGTGCCCAGCGACCGCAGTGGGTCGGTAAGCATGAAGCGGTCCTCGGGGTGGATGTAGGTCGGGCAGCCGTAGGTGTCGGAGACCTTCTGCGCCGACCAGATGTGGTCGATGTGGCCGTGGGTGAGCAGCACCGCGGACGGTGTCAGCCGATTCTCGTCGAGGATGTGGCGCAGCCGGGGCATCGCCCGCTGGCCGGGGTCGACGACGATCGCGTCGGCGCCTTGCCGCTGCGCCACCACGTAACAGTTGCACGCCAGCATTCCGGCGGGGAATCCGGTGACCAACACGTGCACCAGTTTCCCATTGCGCGCCGTTGCGGCGTGGACGTGGGCGGTGCTGGCAGACTTTGGCAGACTGTAGAGCCGACTCACCCGCGAGCCAGGGAGGTAATCCGGCGGTGTCCACGAATGAAGAACGGCGCGCCCAAGCCAAGCGCAAGCTGGACCAGCAGGTGCAGGAGCGCGCCGAGGCAGCCCGCAAGCAGCGCCGGATCCTGATGATCGCCGGCGCGGTGGTGGCCGTGCTGTTGGTGGCCGGTGTGGTGTTCGTGGTGCTGCGCGGCGACGGCGATACCGGCAGCGTCAACGCCTCCTCGACGTCGGAGACCTCCGAGCCGGCCGACTCCGCTTCGGCGTCGCCGGCTGAACCCGGGCAGCTGCCGAAGTTCACCGCCTCGCCCACCCTGGGCGCCGATTGCCAGTACCCGAAGGCGCGCCCGGCCAGCAAGCCGGTCGATCCGCCGCGCTCCGGCAAGGTCCCCACCGAGCCGGCCGAGGTCAGCGTGTCGATGATGACCGACCAGGGCCCCATCGGGTTGATGCTCAACAACGCCCAATCCCCCTGCACGGTCAACAGTTTCATCAGCCTGGGCGCCAAGGACTTCTTCTCCGGCACCCAGTGTCACCGGTTGACCACGTCACCGATGCTCAGCGTGCTGCAGTGCGGCGATCCGGCCGGTGACGGCACCGGTGGCCCGGGATACGAGTTCGCCAACGAATACCCCACCGACCAGTACGCGGCGAACGACCCGGCCGCGCAGCAGCCGGTGCGCTACCCGCGCGGCACCCTGGCGATGGCCAACGCCGGGCCCGGCACCAACGGCAGTCAGTTCTTCCTGGTGTACCAGGACTCGATGCTGCCGCCGCAGTACACGGTGTTCGGCACGATTCAGCAGGACGGGCTGGACACCCTGGACAAGATCGCCGCGGCCGGCGTCCAAGGCGGCGGCACCGACGGCCCGCCCGTCACCAAGGTGACCGTCAAGTCCGTCCGCGCCGACTAATCCCCGGCGAGCAGTCGCCAAAGCCCCTTCTGACGGGCGTTTTTGGGGGCTTTCGCGACTGCTCGCGCCAAGAAACGCAACTAGGCCGCGGACGTCACCCGGTAGACGTCGTAGACCCCCTCGACGTTGCGGACCACGTTGAGCAGGTGCCCGAGATGCTTCGGGTCGCCCATCTCGAAGGTGAACCGGCTGATCGCCACCCGGTCGCGGGACGTGGTCACCGACGCCGACAAGATGTTGACCTTCTCGTCGGCGAGTGCGTGGGTGATGTCCGACAGCAGCCGGTGCCGATCCAGCGCCTCGACCTGAATGGCCACCAGGAACACCGACGACGGCGACGGCGCCCACTTGACGTCGATGATCCGCTCGGCCTGCTGGCGCAGCGAGTCGGCGTTGGTGCAGTCGGTGCGGTGCACACTCACCCCGCCGCCGCGGGTGACGAAGCCCATGATGGTGTCCCCGGGTACCGGGGTGCAGCACTTGGCCAGTTTGGTCAGCACGCCGGGCGCTCCGGGCACTTCGACCCCGACGTCGTCACTGCGCGGCCGGCGCAGCGCGGTCATCGGGGTGGACCGCTCGGCCAGGTCCTCCTCGGCCTGATCCACGCCGCCGAGCTGGGCCACCAGCCGCTGCACGACGTGGTGCGCCGAGATGTGGTTCTCACCAACCGCGGTGTAGAGCGCGGACACGTCGCTGTAGTGCAGTTCGCGGGCCACCGCGGCCATCGACTCGCCGTTGACCAGCCGCTGCAGTGGCAGGCCCACCCGGCGCACCTCGCGGGCGATCCCGTCCTTGCCGGACTCCAGTGCCTCCTCGCGGCGCTCCTTGGCGAACCACTGCCGGATCTTGGCCTTGGCCCGCGGCGACACCACGAACTGCTGCCAGTCCCGGGACGGCCCCGCGTTCTGGGCCTTGGAGGT
The DNA here is from genome assembly GCF_001673565.1 of Mycolicibacter sinensis. Taxonomy (GTDB): domain Bacteria; phylum Actinomycetota; class Actinomycetes; order Mycobacteriales; family Mycobacteriaceae; genus Mycobacterium; species Mycobacterium sinense_C. Next base: position 59,895 of record NZ_LZMF01000018.1, on the reverse strand, counting down.
GAAAACCTCGACCACTTCGCCGTTTTCCAGCTTGCGTTCCAGCGCCACCAGCCGGCCGTTGACGCGGGCACCGATGCAGCGGTGGCCGACCTCGGTGTGCACGGCGTAGGCGAAGTCGACTGGGGTCGAACCGGTGGGCAAGGTGATCACGTCGCCCTTGGGCGTGAAGACGAAGATCTCTTTGACGGCCAGGTCATAGCGCAGCGACTCGAGGAACTCGCCGGGGTCGGCGGCCTCCCGCTGCCAGTCCAGCAGCTGACGCATCCAGGCCATGTCGTCGATCTCGGCAGCGGCGTTGGGGTGCGGAACCCCGTTGCGGCCCTTGGCTTCCTTGTAGCGCCAGTGCGCGGCGATGCCGTATTCGGCGGTGCGGTGCATCTCGCGGGTACGGATCTGGATCTCCAGCGGCTTGCCCTCCGGGCCGATCACCGTGGTGTGGAGCGATTGGTAGACGCCGTAGCGCGGCTGGGCGATGTAGTCCTTGAAACGGCCGGCCATCGGCTGCCACAGCGAGTGCACCACGCCGACCGCGGCGTAGCAGTCCCGGATCTCGTCGCACAGGATCCGCAGCCCCACCAGGTCGTAGATGTCGTCGAAGTCGCGGCCCCGCACGATCATCTTCTGATAGATCGACCAGTAGTGCTTGGGGCGGCCCTCGACGGTCGCGGCGATCTTGGACTTCGCCAGCGTGTTGATGATCTCGGTGCGCACCTTGGCCAGGTAGGTGTCGCGCGACGGCGCCCGGTCGGCCACCAGCCGCACGATCTCCTCGTACTTCTTCGGGTGCAGGATCGCGAACGACAGATCCTCGAGCTCCCATTTGACGGTGGCCATACCCAGCCGATGCGCCAGGGGCGCAATGACTTCCAGCGTCTCACGCGCTTTGCGGGCCTGCTTCTCCGGCGGCAGGAAGCGGATGGTGCGCATATTGTGCAGCCGGTCGGCGACCTTGATCACCAGCACCCGCGGGTCACGCGCCATCGCGATGACCATCTTGCGGATCGTCTCGGCTTCGGCCGCGGTGCCCAGCACCACCTTGTCCAGCTTGGTCACCCCGTCGACCAGGTGGGCGACCTCGTCGCCGAACTCCCCGGCGAGCGCCTCCACGGTGTAGCCGGTGTCTTCGACGGTGTCGTGCAGCAGCGCGGCCACCAACGTGGTGGAGTCCATGCCCAGTTCGGCCAGGATGGTCGCCACCGCCAGCGGATGCGTGATGTAGGGGTCCCCGGAGTGCCGCAGCTGGGTGGCGTGGCGCTGTTCGGCGACCTCGTAGGCGCGTTGCAGCAGCGCCAGGTTCGCCTTCGGGTAGAACTGCCGGTGCACCGCGACCAGCGGCTCGAGCACCGGGCTCAGCGCGCCGCGCTGGGCGGTGATCCGGCGGGCGATCCGGGCCCGCACCCGCCGCGAGGCGCTGGTGGGCACCTTGAGCAGATCGGTGCGCTCGGTGGGCGAGTCCTGGTCAGGCGGCTGGAAGACCGCCACCGGCTGGCCGCCCTCCTTCTCGCGCCGCTCGGCCTCGAAGCCCTCGTCAGAGCCCACGTAGCTCACCTCCGACCACGAGAATATCGGCTAAATCCGGCGCAGGCTGTGCAGCGGCAACGGCGCCACCGCGGCGCGTCCGCCCATATCGGCCAGCTCCAGCACGACCGCCGCCGCGACGACCTCGGCTCCGGCCCGGCACAACAGCCGCTGTGTGGCAGCCAGTGTGCCACCGGTGGCCAGAACGTCGTCGAGGATCACCACCCGGCGGCCGGCCAACGCGATGCCGTCGGCGGGGATTTCCAGCACCGCCTGGCCGTATTCGAGCTGATAGGCCTCCGTGAGCACCGGCGGCGGCAGTTTGCCGCCCTTGCGGACCGCCAGTGCGCCCACCCCGAGCCGGCCGGCGACCGCACCGGCCAGCAGAAATCCGCGGGCGTCGATGCCGGCCACCACGTCGGCCCCGGCGGCGATTCGGGCCAGCGCGTCGGTGACCGCGGCCAGCCCGGCGGCGTCGGCGAACACCGGGGTGAGGTCTTTGAACGCGATGCCGGGGCTCGGGAAGTCGGCCACTTCGCGGGTCAACGACGCGATGATCTCGGCGGCGCCATCGTCTGCCGTTCCGGCTGATCTCACTGTTGCAGCGCCCAGCGGTCCATGTTCCAGCCCGCACCCCAGCGGGTGGGGTTGGCGGCCACGCCGTAGGTCTTCTTCGACGACAGCAGGGTGCGCTGCTGTCGGTACAGCGGCAGGGTCGGCATGTCGGCCCACAGCACCGGGGCGCTCTCGGCCAGCAGCCGCACCAGCTCGGCGGGGTCGGCGGTGACCGCCAGTGCGGAGATGATGCCGTCGATCTGGTCGTTGTGGTAGCCGGACAGGTTGTTGCCGTTGCCGCTGAACAGTTCGTAGGCGTCCATCGCCGACGACCCGGTCGAGCCGCTGCCGGTGGATCCGCCGGTGCTCGCCAGTAGCACGTCGATCTGCCCGTCGCGCAGCGCCTGCGGCCCGATGCCGTCGGAGGCCACCTCGGTGACGGTGATGCCGGCCGGGGCGCACGATCCGCTGATCGCCCCGACCACCGCGGCCAGCCGGGTGTTGGGCCCGCGGTAGCCGACCCGCACCGTCAGGGGTTTGCCGCCCAGCATGTCGCGGGCGGCGCCGGCGTCGGCGTGGACGAACTGCTCGGCCTCGGGCACGTTCTCGGCCTGGTCGAACGCGTCGTCCATGGCGGTGTTCAGGCGCGAGTTGACCATCGGCACACCGGCGTCGCGGGCGATCACGTCGCGCGGAGTGCACAGCGCCACCGCCCGGCGCGCCGGGATCTCCGACAGCGGCCCGGACGGGGCGAAGATCAGCTGTTCGATACCGCCCGACGGGGTGTCGCTGCTCTGGTAGTCGTCCGGGGTGATCACGGACCCGGCCGACCCGGTCGCCACGTCGACGACCTCCACGACGCGTTTGTTGACCCGATCGGCGATGTCGGCGCCCTGCGGCCACACCGTGATTCGCTTGGTGACCGGCTTGGCGCCCCACCACAGGTCGTTGGCCACCAGCACCACCGCGCCCCCGTCGAGCACCGTGTCGATCTTGTAGGGACCCGAGGACGGGAAGTTCCGCAGGTCGGCGTTGTGGTCGAGCTGCCAGGTGGTGTTCCAGGCCTCGGCGATCTTGGGCATGACCTCCTCGACCGGCCCGAGTCTGCCCAGCGCCGCCTCGGCGACGTTCAGTCCGAGCTTGGCGCTGAGGATATGCGACGGCATCATCGAGGTCGCGGCGAACAGTTCCTCGTAGTCGACGATGTTGCGGTCGGGGAAGAACGACACCCGGGCCTTCTTGGCGCCGGGCTCGCAATCGATGTGCTCGATGTCGAGGTAGCCGGCTCGGCTGGCGGCGTCGAAGCCGCCGAACCGCCCGGATTGAGCCGCCCAGGCCAGCACCAGGTCGTCGCAGGCGATCGGGTGGCCGTCGGAATAGACCGCCGCTTCAGCGATCTGGTAGTCCAGCACCAGTGGGGAGCGTCCCACCACCGAGATGCTGCCGAAGTCGTGGTCGGTGACGATCTGGCCTTCGGGGCCGTGGTAGCCGAAGCCGGTCAGGGTGCGCGAGAACGCTTGCGGTGCCGCCGAGGCGGCACCGGCCACCGAGGTGGTGTTGTAAGTGTTCAGGCCGCCGTCGACGGCGTAGTCGATCTGGTCGACGGTGGCGCTGGTGCACGCCGACGCCGACCAGGCGCCCACCGCGGTGGCGATCGCCACCACCCACGCCGCCGCAGGCCGACAGCGGGCCGCCATCTTCCGTTACCGTCCGGCGTCCGGCTTGCCGGTCGGACGCTGGCTGCGCCGGCTGGTGGGGCGCACCGGCTTGGCGCCCGGCGCCGGGGCGGCCGGTGACGGGGCGGAGGCACCCGCGGCCACGGTCGCCTCGTCGTCGTCCTCGGCGGTGTCCTCGGCGTCGTCCGCGCCTTCCAAGGCGGCCGGTGCGGACGTGGTGCCGGTAGCGGCTTTGCGGCGCCGCATCACCTTGCGGGTGTGGTTCTGCACCAGCTCGGTGCGCTCCCGCAGGGTGACCAGCAGCGGCGTCGCCAGGTAGATCGACGAGTAGGTGCCGACGATGACCCCGACCAACTGCACCAGCGCGAGGTCCTGCAGCGTTCCCACCCCCAGCAGCCACACCGCAACCACCATCAGCGACATGATCGGCAGCGCCGAGATCAGGCTGGTGTTGATCGACCGCATGAAAGTCTGGTTGACCGCCAGGTTGGCCTCTTCGGCGTAGGTGCGCCGGGTCTTGTGTTCGAAGCCGTGGGTGTTCTCCTCGACTTTGTCGAACACGATGACGGTGTCATAGATGGAGAACCCGAGAATCGTCAGCAACCCGATCACGGTGGCCGGGGTGACCTCGAAGCCGACCAACGAATACACCCCGGCGGTGACCAGGACGTCGAAGACCATGGAGATCATCGCCGCCAGCGTCATGTACCACTCGTAGCGGACCGTGATGTAGAGCGACGCCAGCAGCAGGAATACCACCAGCGCGATCACGGCCTTCTGGGTGATCTGCGCGCCCCAGGTCTCCGACACCGCCGAGTCGCTGATCGCCTGCTTGCTGGGCTGCCCGTCGGGGCCGACGGGCTGGAACGCGTCGAACAGGGCGTCGCGCAGCTTCTCGGTCTGCTCGTTGGTGAGCGTCTCGGCGCGGATCTGCACGGTCGCCGACGAGCCGTTGCCGACCACCACCACCGATTCGGGGCTGTTGCCGACGCTGCTGCGGAAGACATCTTCGACCTGGGTGACCGAGGTCTCGCCCCGCGGGAACGAAACCTTCGTGCCGCCGGCGAAGTCGATACCGAAGGTGAAGCCGCGGATCAGGATGCTCAAGATGGCGATCGCGACCATTGCGCCGCTGACCGCGTACCACAGCCGGCGCTTGCCGATGACCTCGAACGCGCCGGTACCGGTGTAGAGCCGCGACAAGAAGCTGTGCTTCGGCGGCCGCGGCGTGCCGGTGGTCTTGCGGGCCGTCTCCTCGACGGCGGTGCGGGTGTCGGTCAGTTCGACCGCGTCGGTGTTCTTCGTGGCGCGCTTCGTGCCGCCCTTGGTGCTCGGTTTGGCCATCTGGCTATCCCTGTCCCGTCGACTGGGCGGTCACCCGCGCGCCCGCTTTGGCTCCGGGCCTGCCACCCGGTCTGCCGCCCGCCCTGGCTACCGCCCGCCGCTCGCGTGCCACTTGCTGAACCGCGCCGAGGCCGTTGTAGGTCGGCTTGGCCAGCGTCGGCGACTTGGACGCCAGGTACACCAGCGGCCAGGTCACCAGGAACACCACGACCAGGTCCAGGATCGTGGTCAGTCCCAGGGTGAACGCGAAGCCCTTCACCTGGCCGACCGCTAGGAAGTACAGCACCGCCGCGGCCAGGAAGGTCACCGCGTTGCCGGACACGATCGTCTTACGGGCCCGCGTCCACCCGCGCGGCACCGCCGAGCGGAACGAACGGCCTTCTCGGATCTCGTCTTTGATGCGCTCGAAGAACACCACGAACGAGTCGGCGGTGGTGCCGATACCGATGATCAGACCGGCGATGCCGGCCAGGTCGAGCGTGTAGTTGATGTATCTGCCCAACAGCACCAGGATCGCGTACACCATGGCGCCGGCAAGCACCAGCGACAGCGCGGTCAGCACCCCGAGCACCCGGTAGTAGAGCAGCGAGTAGAGCAGCACCAACGCCAGGCCGATCGCGCCGGCGATAAGACCCGCCCGCAGCGAGGTCATTCCCAGTGTGGCCGAAACGGTTTCGGCCTCCGAGGCCTCGAACGACAGCGGCAGCGACCCGTACTTCAATACGTTGGCCAGCTGACGTGCCTCGTCCTGGGTGAATCCCGGTGAGCCACCGGTGATCTGGGTGCGGCCGCCGGGGATCGCCTCTTGGATCTGCGGCGCGCTGACCACCTGAGAGTCCAGGGTGAACGCGGTCTGGGTGCCGATGTGGGCCGCGGTGTAGTCCGCCCAGATGTCGGCGGCGGCGCTCTTGAACTGCACCTGGACGATGTTGGAGCCGCTGCGCTGATCCATTCCGGAGCTGGCGTCGGCGATCTGGTCACCGCTGATGATCGACGGCGCCAGCAGGTAGGCGGTCTGGTGGTCCTGCGAGCAGGTCACCAGCGGCAGGTCCGGGTCGTCGTTGCCGGCCAGGATGTCTTCCTTGTCGCACCGGCTGGCCTGGATCTGCAGGGCCAGGGCCTGCACCACCTTGTTGTCGCTTTGGCGCAGCCGCTTCTCGGCGGCGATACGGGCTGCCAGGCCCTGCGGCTGGCCCGGTTGGCCGGGAACCGGCGGCATGCCCGGCAGTTGCGCTCCGGGGATCGGCGCCTCACCGGGCGTACCCGGCTGCGGGATGCCCGGGGACCCGGTGCCGCCCGGAACTTCGGTGGTGTTCTCCGGCCCGGGGCTCTCCGCGGTGGTGGTCGGCGAGGGGGCCGGCTCCAGGGGGTAGGGCCGCGGCTGCGCCGGTGGCGTCAGGGGCTGCTGGGGAAGCGAATCATTGTCTCCGCCGAACGCACCGCCGCCGAACGCACCGCCGCCGAACGCGCCTTCGCCGCCGGCACCGCCACCGCCCGGCAGGCCCTGCCCGCCCGAACCGGACTGGCCGCCGGTGGCCGGCGAGCCGGGCAGGCCCGGCATGCTGGGAACTCCGCCCGGGGCGCCGGGGATACCGCCAGGCATGCCCGGAATTCCACCCGGGACGCCGGGAACGCCTCCTGGGACGCCGGGAACGCCCGGCGGCAGGCCGGGCCGTCCGGGTCCGCCCGGAAGTCCGGGCATCTGGCCGCCGCCGGCCTGCTTGGCCTCCTCCACCGAGACCCCGCTGATCACCGGCCGGATGTAGAGCCGGGCCGTCTGCCCGAGGGTGCGCGCTTCGTTACCGTCGCTGCCCGGCACCGTGATAACCAGGTTGTTGCCGTCGATGATGACCTCGGACCCGGATACCCCCAGGCCGTCGACCCGCGCGCTGATGATCTGTTGGGCCTGGTTGAGCGCGTCGCGGGTCGGGGCGGAGCCGTCGGGGGTGCGGGCGGTGAGCGTCACGCGGGTGCCGCCCTGCAGGTCGATGCCGAGCTTGGGCTCGGCGAGCTTATTTCCGGTCAGGAACACCAGCAGGAAGACGCCGATGAGCATTGCCAGGAACACCGCCATGTTGCGGGCAGGGTGCACCGGTGCCGAAGGCGATGCCACGTTGTTGAGTCTCCTTCGCTCATTGCACGATGCGCTCTCGCGATCGTCGGGGCTGCTCCGCGGGGGGCCAGCTCGCGACGATCAGTTCGACTGCACCCGCAAAAGGGTACGTGCCCGGCTGGCGGGCTCGGTCGTTGGGCGGGCGTTCCGCGCGTCGTGCTCGCGATCGCCGCTAGGCGTCTTCGGTGGCCTGTTCGACCGCGGCGTCAGCGGTGAGCTCTTCCGGCTCGATCTTGTCCCGGATCGCCAGCTTCATCCAGGTGGTCACCACACCGGGCGAGATCTCCAGATCCACGGTGTCGTCGGTGATACCGGTGATCGAGGCCTCCATCCCGGAGGTGGTGTGGACCCGGTCCCCCACCCGCAGCGACTCGTGCAGGTCGATGGTGGCTTGCATCGCGCGCTTCTGCCGCCGCGAGGCGAAGAACATGAACGCGCCCATGACGATGAATAGCGGCAGGAAGGCAACCATGCTGTTCATGACGACAACCGATCTTTCAACTTGTTCGTACTGGATTTCGGCACCCGACCAGATGTGACGGGCCGCTGTGATGACAACAGTCTGCCATTGTGTGGCGCGACTCGACGCCGGGACCGCAGTTGGCCCCTTAGGCTGTGGGGGAAATCGGGGGTCAGGATTCTTGAGGGAAGGTTGGCCGATGAGAAGCTTTGCGTGCGGTCTGGCTACCGCGGTGGCGTTAGCGGCGGCTCCCCTGGCGCTAGGAGCGATCGCAGCGCCCGCCATCGGCTCGGCGGCACCACTGGACTGCCCGGGCGGTCAGTACTGGGAGCCCAGCACCAACACCTGCATGCCCCTCGGTCAGGGCCCGACACCGCTGGACTGCCCCGGCGGCCAGTATTGGGAGCCCAGCACCAACACCTGCATGCCTCTCGGTCAGGGCCCGACACCGCTGGACTGCCCGGCCGGGGAGTGGTGGAACCCCTTCGGCAACGCCTGCCGCCCGCTCGGCCAAGTCTGAACCGCGGCCGCTGAGGAGACCCGCCATGTCTGTGCCGCCGCTGCCGCAGAGCCGTCACCTGGCCACCGAGATCCCGGGCCCCGGCTCGGTGCGGATGGCCGGGCGCCGCGCGGCGGCCGTGGCACGCGGGGTGGCCAGCACGTTGCCGGTCTACGCGGCGCGCGCCGCAGGGGGCATCGTCGAGGACGTCGACGGCAACCGGCTGATCGATCTGGGCTCGGGTATCGCGGTGACGACCGTCGGCAATGCCGCACCGCGCGTGGTGGACGGGGTACGCCAGCAGGTCGGCGAGTTCACCCACACCTGCTTCATGGTGACGCCCTACGAGGGGTATGTGGCCGTCGCCGAAGCACTCAACCGGCTCACCCCGGGCAGGTTCGAGAAGCGCTCGGTGCTGCTGAACTCCGGCGCGGAAGCTTTGGAGAACGCCGTCAAGATCGCTCGGTCCTACACCCGTAAGTCCGCGGTGGTGGCGTTCGACCACGGCTACCACGGCCGGACCAACCTGACCATGGCGCTGACGGCCAAGTCGATGCCCTACAAGAGCGGCTTCGGGCCGTTCGCACCCGACGTCTACCGCGCACCGACGTCCTACCCCTACCGGGACGGCCTGATCGACAAGGAGCTGGGCAGCGACGGCGAGCGGGCCGCCGAGCGCACCATCGGTGTCCTGGAGAACCAGATCGGCGCCCACAACCTGGCCGCGCTGGTCATCGAACCGATCCAGGGCGAGGGCGGATTCATCGTTCCGGCACCGGGTTTCCTGCCCGCGGTGCTGGCCTGGTGCCGCGACAACGACGTGGTGTTCATCGCCGACGAGGTGCAGACCGGCTTCGCGCGCACCGGCGCGATGTTCGCCTGCGAGCACGAACCCATCGAGCCCGACCTGATCTGCACCGCCAAGGGCATCGGCGGGGGGCTCCCGCTGTCGGCGGTCACCGGCCGCGCCGAGATCATGGACGCCCCCCAGGTCAGCGGCCTGGGCGGGACGTTCGGGGGCAACCCGGTGGCATGCGCGGCGGCACTGGGGGCGCTGGCTACCGTCGAGGCCGACGACCTGGTCGGGCGGGCCCGGCAGATCGAGCGGGTGGTCTTCGAGCGCCTGGGCCGGCTGCAGGCTGATGACGACCGCATCGGCGACGTCCGCGGCCGCGGCGCCATGATCGCCGTCGAGTTGGTGCGGTCCGGCAGCGCCGAACCGGATCCGGCGCTGACCCAAGCGCTGGCGGCGGCGTGTCATCGGGCCGGCGTGATCGTGTTGACCTGCGGCACGTTCGGCAACGTGTTGCGCCTGTTGCCGCCGTTGACCATCACTGACGAGTTGCTCACCGAGGGCTTGGACGTGCTGGCCGGCGAACTCGCCAAGCTGTAGGGCCTACTCGAACAGCCCTTGTTGCCCCAGTCCCGCCGCGCCGGCCGGCGGCACCATGCCCAGGTGCGTCCAGGCCGCCGGGGTCGCGACGCGGCCCCGCGGGGTGCGGGCAACCATCCCGGCGCGCACCAGGAACGGCTCGCAGACCTCCTCGACGGTGGCCGCCTCCTCCCCCACCGCCACCGCCAGGGTGGAAACGCCGACCGGCCCGCCGCCGAAACTTCGGGTCAACGCCGACAGCACCGCCCGGTCGAGGCGGTCCAGACCCAGCTCGTCGACGTCGTAAACGGCCAAGGCGGCCTTGGCCACGTCGCGGGTGATCACCCCGTCGGCGCGCACCTCGGCGTAGTCGCGTACCCGGCGCAGCAATCGGTTGGCGATCCGCGGGGTGCCACGGGATCGGCGTGCGACCTCGGCGGCCGCTTCGGCCCCGAGCTCGACGCCCAGGATCGCCGCCGAGCGCGTCAGCACCCGCTGCAGTTCGGCCGGCTCGTAGAAATCCATGTGCGCGGTGAAGCCGAACCGGTCCCGCAGCGGGCCGGTCAGCGCGCCGGAGCGAGTGGTCGCCCCGACCAGGGTGAACGGTGCCACTTCCAGCGGAATCGATGTCGCCCCTGGACCTTTGCCGACCACGACGTCGACCCGGAAGTCCTCCATGGCCAGGTACAGCATCTCTTCGGCGGGCCGGGCGATGCGGTGGATCTCGTCGATGAACAGCACATCGTGCTCGACCAGATTCGACAGCATCGCCGCGAGATCTCCGGCCCGTTCCAGCGCGGGCCCCGAGGTCACCCGCAAGGAGCTGCCCAGTTCGCTGGCGATGATCATCGCCAGCGACGTCTTGCCCAGGCCGGGCGGGCCGGACAGCAGGATGTGATCCGGTGTACCGCCGCGGTTCTTGGCGCCCTCGATCACCAGCTGCAACTGCTCGCGCACCCGGGGCTGGCCGATGAACTCCGCCAGGCTGCGTGGGCGCAGGCCGGCGTCGATATCGCCCTCACCGACCGTCAGCGCCGGGGACACCTCGCGGGCATCTGCGTCGTCGGGTTCGCTCACTTGGTCTTTCCCAGCCGGCTCAGCGCGGTCCGCAGTACGTCAGAGGTGTTGGCGTCGGGATCCTCGGCGAGCACCTTGTCGGTGGCCTCCTCGGCCTGCTTGGCGGCAAAACCAAGGCCGACAAGGGCTTCGATGACCGGGGCGCGCACGGCATGACCGTTGAAGACGGCACCCTCTGCTGCTGCCACCGGCCCGATCTTGTCGCGCAGTTCCAGCACCAGGCGCTCGGCCCCACGCTTACCGATGCCGGGCACCCGGGTCAGCGCCGTGACGTCGGAGTCGGCCAGCACCCGGCGCAGCGCGGCCGCGTCATAGACCGCCAGCGCGGCCAGTGCGATCTTGGGCCCGATTCCCGACACCCCGATCAACGTCAGGAACAGATCACGCGCGTCGGCGTCGGGGAAGCCGTACAGCGTCATGGAATCCTCACGCACGATCATCGCGGTGATCAACCGCGATTCGCTGCCGCGGCGCACCGTCGACAGCGTCGCCGGGGTGGCCATCACTTTGTAGCCGACCCCGGCCGCCTCGACCACCACATGATCGAGTGCGATGTCGATGACCTCACCGCGCACCGAAGAGATCATGCCCGCGCCGCCTTGAGTTTGGCGGTGTAGCGGCGCCGCGCTTCGGCGGCCAGCGCCTCGGCGGCCGCCATCCGGGCGATCATCGGGGCGCGCCAGCAGTGACAGATCGCCAGCGCCAGCGCGTCCGCCGCGTCGGCGGGCGTCGGCTTCTGCTGCAGCCCAAGGATTCTGGTGACCATCGCGGTGACCTGCGCCTTGTCGGCCGTGCCGTTGCCGGTCACCGCGGCCTTGACCTCACTGGGCGTGTGGAAATGCACATCGATGCCGCGGCGGGCGGCAGCCAGCGCGATCACCCCACCGGCCTGGGCGGTGCCCATCACGGTGGAGACGTTCTGCTGGGAGAACACCCGCTCGACGGCGACGACGTCGGGGCGGTGGGTATCGAGCCAGTGCTCGGCGGTGTCACTGATCGTCAGCAACCGCTGCGGCAGGGGCTGATCGGCCGGCGTGCGGACCACGTCGACGTCCAAGGCGGTCACCTGGCGCCCCCGGCCGCCCTCGACCACCGACAACCCGCAGCGGGTCAGCCCGGGGTCGACACCCATCACCCGCACCGCACGCTCCCTACCGTAGTGAACATCTGTTCGAACAGTAGCGGTTGGGACCGACACCGCGCGGTAGGACACGCGGGGGCGCTACTCGGCTTCGAGCGCTGCCAGCACCTCGTCGGACAGATCGACGTTGGTCCAGACGTTCTGTACGTCATCGCTGTCTTCGAGCGCCTCGACCAGCTTGAACACCTTGCGTGCGCCCTCGACGTCCACCGGGACGCTGACCGACGGCTGGAAGCTGGCCTCGGCCGAGTCGTAGTCGATGCCGGCGTCAACCAGAGCGGTACGCACCGCCACCAGGTCGCCCGGCTCGGAGATCACCTCGAAGCTCTCCCCCAGGTCGTTGACGTCCTCGGCGCCGGCATCCAGCACCGCCACCAGCACGTCGTCCTCGGTCAGCCCGTTCTTGTCCAGGGTGACCGTCCCCTTGCGGCTGAACAGGTAGGCGACCGAGCCCGGGTCGGCCATCTGGCCACCGTTGCGGGTCATCGCCACCCGCACCTCGCTGGCAGCGCGGTTGCGGTTGTCGGTCAGGCACTCGATGAGCACCGCCACCCCGTTGGGCCCATAGCCCTCATAGGTGATGGTCTGGTAGTCCGCGCCACCGGCTTCCTCACCGGCGCCACGCTTGCGGGCCCGCTCGATGTTGTCGTTGGGCACCGAGTTCTTCTTGGCCTTCTGGATGGCGTCGTACAACGTGGGGTTGCCCGACGGGTCGCCGCCGCCAACCCGGGCCGCGACCTCGATGTTCTTGATCAACCGGGCGAAGTTCTTGCCGCGGCGGGCGTCGATGACGGCCTTCTTGTGCTTGGTGGTGGCCCACTTGGAATGGCCGCTCATGCACTACCTCGTTTTCTCGCTCGCAAAGTCAGCCTGACGAGTCTACGCGGCGTGCACACCCAGCAGGCCGAGGTGGCGCAGGTCGGCGACGTACTTGAGGATCAGCGCCTCGCTGAGGTGCGGCACGTCGCTGCCCTCGCCGATTTCGGCCCGTTGCACCGCGGCGCGGAACTTCTCGGTGGGCGCATGGCGGCCCGACGCCGGTGCCGGGCGGGCATAAGCGTCCAGCAGCGGCAACACCGAGTTCTTGCGCTCGTCCTCGGGCAGCGCCTGCATCGCGGCTTGAAAGCGGGCCAGCCAATCGGAGTAGTCGTCGATCCGCTCGATGCGCTGGCCGTCATCGATCAGCCAGTCGACGAACGTGTCCAGGGAGATGCCGTCGTCGTAGGTGTTGAGCACGTTGTAGGTGTGAAACCCGACGGTGCTGCGCTCACCGAGGGTGGTGATCGCCTCGGCGGTGAAATCAGCGGGCAGCCCGTCGTAGTGGGCGCGCTGCCGGTTGCCGGCAGCATCGAGTTGATAGAACGAGCGCGGCGCGATCCCGGTGGCCAGCAGGCTCAAGATCAGCCGGGTGAACATGTCGGTGACGTTGAGCTGCCCGGAAAAATGGCTGTGCGCCAGGATCATGTCCGAACGGAACACCGCCACCGGAAGCCCGGCCAGCTCATGCCCCTCGGCCAGCAGCACCTCCCCGGCCCATTTGCTGGTGGCATAGCCCCCGGCGTAGGAGCTGTGCAGCGACCGCGACGCACTGGCCTGCCGCACGTCGACGTCCTCACCGACGAAACCGCCGTCGGGCAGCGCGGTCACCGCGACCGTGGACAGGTAGGTGACCGGCTTGAGGCGGGTGCTCAGGGCCAGTTTGATGATCTCGCCGGTGCCCACCGCGTTGGGGCCGAACAGCTGGCTGTACGGCAGAACGTGGTTGACCATCGCCGCGGCGTGCACGATCTGATCCACCGAACCGGCCAGCCGGGTCCAGGTGGCGGTGTCCAGCCCCAGATTCTCCGCGGCCAGATCCCCGGCCAGCACCTCCAGGTGCTGATCGGCCAGCGCGGCGAAGTGGGCGCACAGCTCGTCGTCGCCGGTGTCGATGGCCGCCTCGATGCGTTGCCGGGCTGCGTCCGGGTCGGCGCCGCGGACAATGCAGATCAGCTTGCCGTTGCGCGGCGCCAGCCGTTGCAGCCACTCCAGGCACAAGAATCGACCGAGGTAGCCGTTGGCGCCGGTGAGCAGGACGGTGTTGGCCGCACCGGTCGGCGCGGCCAGTCCGGGCGCGGCGGCCAGCGTGCCGGCGTCGATGAACTTGTCCAACCTCAAGTCGGTCGCCCGGGCCACGGTGGCGCCGCGCCCGTGCACCGAGGCGAACGTCGGACGGGTGCCGTGTCTCGAATCACGTTCGCCGTCAATGTAACCGGCGATGTTGGCCAGCGTCGCGGTGGGGCTGACGATGGTCTGCACCGGCACGTCGATGGCGAAGATCCCCTCCAGCAGGGTGGCGAAGGAAAACGCCGAAAGTGAATCACCACCCAGGTCAATGAATTTCGCGCCTGCTTCGAACGCCGCGTCGTCGGCGGACAGACCAAGGGTGGCCGCCGCGGCGCGCCGCACCGTGTCGATCGTCGGCCGCTGGCCCGCCTCGGCCCGCAGCCGGTCGAGCTGGTCGTCCTGGCCGGCCGCGAGCTGGTCGTAGCGGGCTTTGAGCTGCTCGCCGTAGCGTGCGGTCAGCGCCGGTCGCAGCAGCTTGCCGACCCCGGACAGCAGTCCGTTGTCGCGGGTGAACGGACTCGTTTCGAGCAGGAAATCCCGTGGAATCTCATAGGCGTTCAGCGTGGCGTCGGCGGCGATCTGTTGCAGCGACTGCGCGATCAGCGCGTGCGCGTCAGCCGCACCGACGGCGTCGGTGTTGGGCACGATCACCGCGAGCAGAAACGGCTGCTCGCTGGAGCCGTAGAGGAAGATCTGCCGGATATAGGGGCTGGTGGAATAGGTGGCTTCCAGTTTGGACACCGCCACGAACTCGCCCTGCGAGAGCTTGATGACGTTGTTGGCGCGGTCCAGATACACCAGGTGATCGGGCCCGATCTCGGCCATGATGTCGCCGGTCTTGTAGTAGCCGTCGTCGTCGAAGATCTGTGCGGTCAGTTCGGGATGGCGGTAATAGCCCGGAATCAGCAGTTCCGACTTGAGGTAGAGCTCGCCGCGCGGATTCGGCTGGTCGGTGGTGAAGTACTGCAGCTCGGGGACGTCGACCAGCTTGTAGTCGGTCACCGGCGGACGTTTGACGATCCCGTTGCGCATGATGCCGCCGCCGGTCTCGGTGGAACCGTAACCGTCGCTGACGGCGATGTCGAGCATGGATTCCATGAAGGCGTGCACGGTTTTCGACAGCGGCGCGCTGCCGCACATCGCCGAGATCACCCGCCCACCCAGAAACTCTTCGCGCAGTTCGGTTTTCACCTCGGCGTCCACCTCGCCGGCGCTGCGTCCATCGGTGGGCCGCTGGTCGAGTTCCTTGCGGTAGCGCCGGTAGATCATGTCGCACACCCGCGGAACGAGATTGAGCCCGGTGGGCCGTACCAGCGCGATGTCGTCGAACAGGGTGGACATGTCACTCTTGGCGGCGAAATAGCCGGTGCCGCCGGCGGCCAGGGTGGCGATCAGCCATTCCAGACCGAACACGTGCGACAGCGGCATGTACTGCAGGTGGATCGCCGGGATCGGCTGGCCCACATCCACCGACGGGCCGCGGGGCCGCTGCCAGATGCGGGTCATCATGTCGGTGGTGTACATGGCGCCCTTGGGGGTGCCGGTACTGCCCGAGGTGTAGATCAGGGTGGCCAGCGGATTGTCCTCGCCGGCCGGGACGAACGCCGGAGCCCGCGGCAGGGCGCTGCCGGTCTCCAGGTCGTTGAGCAACGGCACCACGTCCAGGGCCCGCCCGGCGGCGACCAGACGGGCGATACCGGCCTGGTAGCGCTCTCGCTGGTCGTCATCGGCGACGTTGTAGTCGAACACCACCAGCCGTTGGATCGACTGTGACCCGAGCGCCACGTCGACCGCGGTGTCCAGCGATTCGATGCTGGTGGCGAAGATGTGCGGCTCGGTCTCGGCGACGATGGGCGCCAGCTGGGCGGCGGTCGAGCTGGTTTGCAGCGGCACGAACACCGCGCCTGAGCGCGCGCAGGCCAGCGTGATCACCGCGTAGCCGATGCTGGTGAAGCCGAGCACCGCCACCCGCTCGCCTTGGCCGAATCCGGGTACCACCGACTGCCAGGCCGTGGCCAGACCGGCGACCCGGTCGCCGAGCTGCCGGTAGGTGATGGTGTCGAAGCCGGCCAGCAGCGTGGTGGTGTTGCGGCCGGTGGCCTCGTCGCGGGTGACTTCGCGGGCCCGCTGGCCCAGCGCCGGGCGGTCGGCGTAGCCACCCAGGTAGGTGTCGATGACCTCCCAGAGCCGTAGTCCAGACCGGTGAGCGGCGTCGGTGATCTCCGGCGAGGGCGCTGCGGCCCGAAACTGCGGATCGGTCCGGTTGAGCGTGTCGATGCGGTGCGACAGGCGCTGTTGGCGGTCGGCGGCTCCGGCGGTCATGGCGGGCGAGATACCCGCTCGCGAGCGCGCAGAAACGGCCTGCCGGCCAGGCACTCAGCGGTGTTCGTTGACGATGTCGAGGAACAACCGGTGGATGCGGCGATCGCCGGTCACTTCGGGGTGAAACGAGGTGGCCAGCACCCCGCCGTGGCGCACCGCGACCGGGTGCCCAGCGGCCTCCGCGAGCACCTGAACGCCGGGCCCGACCCGCTCCACCCAGGGTGCCCGGATGAATACCGCATGCACCGGATCGTCCAAGCCGGCGAACGCCACGTCGCCCTCGAAGGAATCAACCTGCCGGCCGAAAGCGTTGCGCCGCACCGTCATATCGACTCCGCCCAGCGGGATTGCGGCGCGCCCCTCGGCGCCGGCGTCGACGATCTCGGTCGCCAGCAGAATCATGCCCGCGCAGGACCCGTAGGCCGGCATCCCGGCGGCCAGGCGGGCCCGCAGCGGATCGGTCAGCTCCAGCTCGCGCAGCAAGTGGCTCATCGTGGTCGACTCCCCACCGGGAATCAGCAGGGCGTCGACGGCGTCGAGTTCCGCCCGACGGCGCACCGGCACCGGGTCGGCGCCGACGGCACGCAGTGCCCCAAGGTGCTCGCGGACGTCGCCCTGCAAGGCGAGCACGCCGATGCGCGGGCTGCTCACTGGCCGGTCGGGTGGTACCCGGACGGGTAGCGGGTCAGCCCCTCTTGCATGACGGCGGCCACCATGTCGCCGGATCGGTTGTAGATCTTGCCCTGGGTCAGCGCCCGGCCGGCCCCCGCAGACGGCGAGGACTGGTCATAGAGCAGCCATTCGTCGGCCCGGAAGGGGCGCATGAACCACATCGCATGGTCGAGCGAGGCCACCTGCAGCAGGTCGCGTTCGCCTGGGTGAATCGACCAGGAGGTGCCCAACAAAGTCAGGTCGCTCATGTAGGCCAGCGCGCAGATGTGCAGCACCGGGTCGTCGGGCAACCGGTCGCGGTGGCGGAACCACACCTGCTGCTCGGCCACCTTCCCCGGAATGTGCGGCAACGCCTCGCGCGGCACCTTGCGCAGGTCCCACTCGGCGAAGGCCTTGAAGCCCGCGTCGTCGAACGCCTTCATGCTGGCGATGTCGGGCAGATCCTTGGGGTCGGGCGCGTCGGGCATCACATCCTGGTGCCCGATGCCGCGTTGCTCGGTCTGGAACGACGCCGACATGTTGAAGATGGTCTCGCCGTGCTGCACCGCGTTGACCCGCCGGGTACAGAACGAACCGCCGTCGCGCACCCGCTCGACGATGAATACCGTGGGCGCCCGGGCATCGCCGGGCCGCAGGAAGTAGCCGTGCAGCGAGTGGACCCGGAAGCGCGGGTCCACGGTGCGCACCGCCGACACCAGTGCCTGACCGGCGACATGCCCGCCGAAGGTGCGCTGATGGTCAGCGGAGAGCGGGCTGAACACACTCCCGCGGTAGATGTTGACCTCGAGTTGTTCGAGATCGAGGATCTCTTCGATCGCCACGAAACGTTCTTACCAGCCGCGCCGCGCCCGCCGGCGCGGCGGGCGGTCTCCCGGGCTACTTCCCGGCGAAGACCGGGAAGACGCTGTGCTCGCCGTAGTCGCGTGCGCGCAGATCCCGCAGTACGGCCATGTCATCGTCGGAGATGACGAAATCCACCTCGGCGTTGGAGCGCATGTGCTCGGGGTTGGCCGTCTTCGGCAGCGACACGGCGCCCAGCTGCAAGGTGTAGCGGATGCACAGCTGCGGAACGCTCACGCGGTACTTCTCGGCAATCGCCGCGACATCCGGATTCTTCAGCATCTCCCCGTGCGCGATCGGCGAGTACGCCTCGACGAGGATGCCCTTGCCTTCGCAGTAGGCGATGAGCTCGGACGGGGTGTTTCCGACGTGGGCGAGCAGCTGGTTCACGTGCGGAACCACGGTGCAGCTGCCGAGGATGTTCTCCAGATCGGACTGCAGGAAGTTCGACACCCCGATCGAGCGGAGCCGGCCCGCGGTATGAGCCTCCTCGAGGGCCCGCCAGGCCGCGCGGTTGCCCTCGGCGTAATCGCCACCGCGGAAGTCGTTCCAGGGCTGCGGGCTGTGGATGAGCATCAGGTCGACGTAGTCCAGGCCCAGCTTCACCAGCGAACCGTCGATCGCTGCCACGGCCTCGTCGTAGTCCTTGATCTCCGCGGCGAGCTTCGTCGAGACGAACAGCTCCGCACGGGCGATGCCGGCGGTGCGCACGCCCTCCCCCACGCCGCGCTCGTTGCCGTAGGCCTGCGCGGTGTCGATGTTTCGGTACCCGATCTCCACGGCGTCCCGGACCGCCTGCGCGGCACGGTCGT
This sequence comes from Mycolicibacter sinensis, assembly GCF_001673565.1. Taxonomy (GTDB): domain Bacteria; phylum Actinomycetota; class Actinomycetes; order Mycobacteriales; family Mycobacteriaceae; genus Mycobacterium; species Mycobacterium sinense_C. Next base: position 41,388 of record NZ_LZMF01000018.1, on the reverse strand, counting down.
CGTCGATGAACCAGGTGCCCAGGCCCAGCTTGGGGATCGTGACGCCGTTGGACAGCGTGTAGGACTCGGTCAGGATCGTCATGCGTTGTCCCCCTTCTTGTTCAGCGTGCTCCTCGATGACGTCGAGGGCCGCGGGGACACCGCCTGTTACCAGCCGCGCTCGGCCAGCCGGTGCGGCGCTGCGATGTCCTCCACGTTGATGCCGACCATCGCCTCGCCCAGCCCGCGCGACACCCGGGCCAGCACGTCGGGGTCGTCGTAGAAGGTGGTGGCTTTGACGATGGCCGCCGCGCGCGCCGCCGGATCACCGGACTTGAAGATGCCGGAGCCGACGAACACGCCCTCGGCTCCGAGCTGCATCATCATCGCCGCGTCGGCGGGCGTGGCGATGCCCCCGGCGGTGAACAGCGTCACCGGCAGCTTGCCGGCCTTGGCGACCTCGGCGACCAGTTCGTAGGGTGCCTGCAGTTCCTTTGCGGCGACGAATAGTTCGTCTTCCGACAGCGATGTCAGCCGGCGGATCTCGCCGCCGATGGCACGCATGTGGGTGGTGGCGTTGGAGACGTCCCCGGTTCCGGCCTCACCCTTGGAGCGGATCATCGCCGCACCCTCGGTGATGCGGCGCAGCGCCTCGCCCAGGTTGGTCGCCCCGCACACGAACGGCACGGTGAACTGCCACTTGTCGATGTGGTGGCTGTAGTCGGCCGGGGTGAGCACCTCCGACTCGTCGACGTAGTCCACCCCGAGGCTCTGCAGGATCTGCGCTTCGACGAAGTGCCCGATGCGTGCCTTGGCCATCACCGGGATGGTGACTGCGGCGATGATGCTCTCGATCATGTCCGGGTCGCTCATCCGCGACACCCCGCCTTGGGCACGGATGTCGGCGGGCACTCGCTCCAGCGCCATCACCGCGACGGCGCCGGCCCCCTCGGCGATGCGGGCCTGCTCCGGGGTGACGACGTCCATGATGACGCCGCCCTTGAGCATCTCGGCCATGCCGCGCTTGACCCGCGCCGTCCCGGTCTGCCCGCCGGCTGCCGCCGAGCCGTTCTGCGCCGCGCTGTCCACTGAATGCTTCTCCTCGCTCGTGATATCCGATCAAGTGTAGTGGGCGCCCGCCAGCCGATTTTCGCCCTCGCTGGTCCAGCGCCGTGAAAACGGGGCTCGCCGGAGAAAGATCACATGGTCAGCACCATGCGGTAGTGAGCCCGGCCGTCTGCCATGGCGGCGTAGGCCTCCGCGGCCTGAGCCAGCGGCCGTTCTTCGATACGGGCCCGCACCCCGGACAGCACCGCGAAAGCCATGGTCTCCTCGACGTCGCGGGCGGTGCCTGACGGGTGACCGACGATGCTGAGTCCCGGCCCGATCAACTGCACCGGGGCGATCGGGAGCGGTTCGGCGCTGACCCCGATGATGACGAGCTCCCCGCGCGGCTGCAGCCCGCCGAGGGTGGCGGCCATCGCCGCCGAGTTGGCCGCGGTGGCCAGCACCACCGCCGCACCCCCGAGCGTCTGCATCGCCTGGCTGACATCCCCGGCGGTCGAGTCGATGTAGTGCTGGGCGCCGAGATCCCGGGCGTCGTCGGCGCGGGCGGCTCCGCGCGCGATCGCGATCGTCTCGAATCCCATCGCGGCGGCGAACTGCACGCCCAGGTGGCCCAGACCGCCCAGACCCAGCACCGCGACCCGGTCCCCCGGCTGCGCCTGCGTCGACCGCAGCGCGTGGTACGTGGTCACCCCGGCACACCCCATCGGCGCCGCCTCGGCGAAGGACAGCTCAGCGGGGATCCGCGCCAGTGCGTTGGCCGGGACGGTCACCGACTCGGCGTATCCGCCCGGGTAATGCCAGCTGGGCACCTGCCCGTTGGCGCAGTGGATGAAATCGCCTTTGCGACAAGGGATACAGCGGTTGCAGTGACCGCCGAACCAGCCCACCGCGACCCGGTCGCCCACCTCCCAGCCCGCCACGCCCGCACCGACTTCGGCGATGGTGCCGGCGATTTCGTGCCCGGGGGTCAACGGCCAGCTCAGGCCGGGAAACCCGCCGTTGACGATGCCCTGATCGGTACCGCAGACACCGCAGGCAGCGACGGCGATCCGGACCTGATCGGGCCCCGGTGCGGGAGTCTCGACGTCGACCAGGGTCAGTGGCGCGCCAACGGACGGTACCTGAACGGCGCGATGGGATGCCTTGGGATTCACCTGTCCAGGCTAGGCGGATCAACCCGCCGCGGTCAGGTGATCCGGCGGACGTCCGGAGTCGAGCCGACAGCGTCGGCCAGCCGGGCCGCCTCGGCGAGCCGCTCGCCCAGCTGCAGCGGATAGACCTTCTCACCGCCGGCGGCCAGCTCCGCGATCGCGGGGGCGTCGCACCAGCGGTGGCCCTGCAGGTAGCGCTGCTCCAGCCCGGTCCGGCCGGCGCCCGACGGCTCGAACCGGCCGGTGCGGTAAGCGAAGAAGAACTCCTGGCTGTCGAGCCGTTCGCCGTTGAACTCGAAGATGGCGTCGCGGCGCCAGATCGGCCCGACCAGCTCGCCGGGGTCGACCTTCAGACCGGTCTCCTCGGCCAGTTCCCGGGCCGCCGCCTCGGCCAGCGGCTCGTCGGGCAATACCTGGCCGCCGATGGTGAACCACCAGCGTGGCGCCGGGTTCGCGGCGTCGTCGTCCGGCAGGGCCGGGTCGCGGCCGCGCAGCAGCAGCACCGACCCGGTCTCGTCGAGCAACACCACCCGCGCCGAAACACGCGGTTCCAGCACGCCCTGATCGCCGTGCCCCTGCAGGCCCGCTCGTTCGAGGATCTCGAAATACGTTGGCATCGGTGCGGTTCCGCCCAAATGCAAGGCCCGCACCAGCGGCCGCTCGCGCAGTGCCACCGTGTCGCGGACCGCGTCGTTGTGGAACCGGCGGGCCAGCAGCACCCGGGCTTCGGCGTCGGCCAGCTCGGCGACCATCGCCGGCGGCAACGACGCGGGTTCGACCATCGCCAGTTCGGCCGACAACGCGTTCTCGGCCGTCTCGCGAGCGTCTCGCGTGGACCGCTCGGCGACATCGGCCAGGGCCGCCAGCCGGCGCCCGGCCACCGCGCCGCCGTAGGCCTCGATCGCGACGGCCCGGGCCACCACCGCACGACGCGCCAGCGCCCCGTCCAGCGCCTGCCAGGACAGCTCGCAGCGCACGTGCAGCCGGTTGAGCCGGTTGGCGGTCTGATACGCCCAGCCCACCGCGGCGGCCAGCACTGCCACGGCGATCAGCACCAGCACGGTGCCGACGATCGTCGGACCCATCAGTCGCCCACCGAGACCTTGCGGCCGGCGCCGGCGACCGTCTCGTAGACCCGGATGATCTGGTCGGCCACCACCGACCAGTCAAAGCGGCGTACCGCCTCGCGGCCCGCCGCCACATAGGACGCCCGCAGCGCGTCGTCCTCGAGCACCTCGATCAGGGCGGCGGCCAGGGCCTCGTGGTCATCGACGGGCACCAGCCGGCCCGCCTCGCCGTCGCACAACACCCGGCGGAACGCGTCCAGGTCACTGGCGACCACCGCGGCCCCGGCGGCCATCGCCTCGGCAAGCACGATGCCGAAGCTCTCGCCACCGGTGTTCGGCGCACAGTACACGTCGGCGCTGCGCAGCGCCGACGCCTTCTCGGCGTCGTCGACTTGCCCCAGAAATCGCAGGTGGCCGGCCAATGCGCCTGCGTTGCTGGACAATTCGGCTTCATCACCGCGGCCGACGACCAATACCTCCACGTCGGCGAACTTCTCGACCAGCGCAGGCAGCGCACCCAGCAGCACGGCCATCCCCTTGCGGGGTTCGTCGTAGCGGCCCAGGAACAGCACCGTGCGCCCGGCCCGCGGGTAACCGGCCAATGGCTGCGCGGTGGCGAACGCGGCCACGTCGACCCCGTTGGGGATCTCTACGGCGTCGGATCCCAGCGCCTCCATCTGCCAGCGGCGGGCCAGGTCCGACACCGCGATGCGGCCGATGATCTTCTCGTGCATCGGCCGCAGCAAGCCCTGGGCCACGCTCAGCGTCAACGATTTGGTGGTCGAGGTGTGAAAGGTGGCCACGATCGGGCCTTCGGCCACGTTCAGCGCCAGCATCGACAGGCTGGGGGCGTTCGGCTCGTGCAGGTGCAACACGTCGAAATCCCCTTGCATGAGCCATTTCTTGACCTTGCGATGCGCGGCCGGGCTGAACTGCAGCCGGGCCACCGACCCGTTGTAGGGGATCCCGAGGGCCTTGCCGGCGGAGACGACGTAGTCGGGCAACTCCACGTGCGGCGAGGCCGGCGCCAGCACGCTGACCTCGTGCCCGCGGGCCCGCAGCACCTCGGCCAACTGCAGGACGTGAGCCTGCACCCCGCCCGGCACGTCGAACGAGTAGGGGCAGACGATGCCGATCCGCATCAGCTCTCCCCCAGCCGCGCCCGCCGGGATTCGGTAAGGTCGGCCACCCACTGCGGCTGCATCATGTGCCAGTCTTCGGGGTAGGCGGCGATGCCCTCGGCGAACCTGTCGGCCAGCGCCTGGGTGATCACCCCGACATCACCGCCTGCGCAGTCGAGCGGCGGGTGAATCCGGATGCCCCAGCCCGCGCCCTCGAACCAGCAGTGCACCGGCAGCAGTGCGGCACCGGTTTGGATCGCGAGTTTGGCCGAGCCGGCCGGCATCCGGGTGGTCGCACCGAAGAAGTCGACCGGCACCCCGCTTCGGGTCAGGTCGCGGTCGGCCATCAGGCAGACCAGCCCGTTGCCGGTCAGGCGCTCGGCCAGTACCTCGAGCGGGGGCCGCTCGCCACCGGACAACGGCAGCACTTCGAAGCCCAGACTCTCCCGGAAGTCGAGGAAGCGCCGGTACAGCGACTCGGGTTTGAGCCGTTCGGCGACCGTGGTGAACCCGCCGTGCGTCTGGGCCAGCCACACCCCGGCCATGTCCCAGTTGCCGCTGTGCGGCAAGGCCAGCACCGCGCCACGCCCGGCGCGCAGCGCGGCCTCGATGTTCTCGTGGCCCCGCACCGATTCCTGCAGCTGCGCCGCCAACTTGGCGTGATCCATGGTGGGCAGCCGGAACGCCTCGCGCCAATACCGGGCGTAGGACGCCAGCGAGGCCCGCATCAGCGCCGAGGGCACCTCGGCCGGGGCCACCCCCAGTACGCGAGCCAGATTCTTGCGCAACTGCTCGGGGCCACCGCTGCGCGCCGCGAACAACGCACCGGCGTCGAAGGCGTTGCGGGCGACGAATTCCGGCAGTGCACGCACCATCATCCAGCCGGCAGCGAACCCGGCGTCGGTGGCCCAGGCGTCGAGCCGGCTGAGCCCGGGAATGCGCAGACCGCTCGGGAGGAGAGTCACGATCCGGCGGTTCCCTCGCCGTCGGCGTCCGGCAGCGGTTCCACCGCTCCGGGGGAGGTGCGCACGGTGTGCAGCCGCTGGGCGCAGGTGATCAGGCTGGCCACCGCCAGCAGCCACATCGCCACGTGCAGCGCCCACGGCAGCGGGTACACCGGCAGATCGGACAATCCCGCGCCCACCAGCACGATGATCAGCCGTTCCGGGCGTTCGATGTAACCGCCGTCGCCGCGCAGGCCGCTGGCTTCGGCGCGGGCCTTGATGTAGGAGATCACCTGCGAGGTGACCAGGCAGATCAACGTCGCGACCACCAGCGGGGCGCTGTCCAGGCCGAACGCCGCCCACCACGCCAGTCCGCAGAACACCGCTCCGTCACTGATCCGGTCGCAGGTCGCGTCCAGTACCGCGCCGAACGCACTGCCGCCGCCGCTCTCGCGCGCCATCGCCCCGTCGAGCATGTCGAAGTGCACGAAGAACCAGACCACCAGCGTGCCGGCGAACAGCTGACCGGTCGGAAACAGGGTCAGCGCCGCCAGCACCGCACCGGCGGTGCCCAGGATCGTGACGATGTCGGCGGTAAGCCCGGCCCGCAGGAAGGCCCGCGCCACCGGGGTGGTGATACCGGCGAACGTCGCCCGGGACAGGAACGGCAGTCTGCTCATTGCTGTTTCGCCCACTCGTCGGCGAGCAGCCGGCGAGTATCGCGCAGCAATTGCGGGATCACTTTGGAGCCGCCGACGATCGTGATGAAGTTTGCGTCGCCGCCCCAGCGCGGCACCACGTGCACGTGCAGGTGCTCGGCCAATGACCCGCCGGCCGACTCGCCCAGGTTCAGCCCCACGTTGAACCCGTGCGGGCGCGACACCGCCTTGATCACCCGGATGGCTTTTTGAATAAACGTCATCAGCTCGGCGCCCTCGGGTTCGGTGAGGTCTTCGAACTCCGAGAACCGCCGGTAGGGCACCACCATCAGGTGGCCGGGGTTGTAGGGGTAGAGGTTGAGCACGGCGTAGACGTATTCACCGCGCGCCACCACCAGCCCGTCTTCGTCGGACATGGTGGGGATGTCGGTGAACGGCCGGGTGGATCGCGCCGAGCCCGCTTCGGTGCGCTTGAGGGGTGCCTCGGCCAGGTAGGTCATCCGATACGGCGTCCACAGCCGCTCCAGCCGGTCGGCTTCACCGACGCCGGTGTCGACGATCCCCTGCTCGCCGCCCTCGTCGCCGGTCACTGGGTGCCGCCTACCTTCAGCGTGTCCGCGGTCGGCACGGTGTTGTCGCGGGCGGTGATCCAGCCGGCGATCGCGGCGACTGCCTCGTCGCGCGGCACGCCGTTGATCTGGGTGCGGTCGGCGAACCGGAAGCTGACCGCGCCGGCGTCGACGTCGCGGTCGCCGGCCAGCAGCATGAACGGCACCTTGGCATTGGTGTGGTTGACGATCTTCTTGGGCATCCGGTCGTCACTGGCGTCCACCTCGACCCGCACCCCGCGGCTGCGTAGTTGGGCGGCAACCTCTTCCAGGTAGCCCACGTGCTGGTCGGCGACCGGGATGCCGACCACCTGCACCGGCGCCAGCCAGGCCGGGAACGCCCCGGCGTAGTGCTCGGTCAGCACCCCGAAGAAACGCTCGATCGAGCCGAACAGCGCCCGGTGGATGAGCACCGGGCGCTGTCGGGTGCCATCGGCCGCGGTGTACTCCAGCTCGAAACGGTCGGGCATGTTGAAGTCGAGCTGAATGGTCGACATCTGCCAGCTGCGGCCCAGCGCGTCTTTGACCTGCACCGAGATCTTCGGCCCATAAAACGCCGCACCGCCCGGGTCGGGCACTAGGGTCAGCCCGGACGCCTCGGCGACCTCGCGCAGCGTCTCGGTGGCCTCCTCCCACACCTCGTCGGAGCCCACGTACTTCTCCGGGTCCTTGGTGGACAGCTCCAGGTAGTAGTCGTCCAGGCCGTAGTCGGAGAGCAGGTCGAGCACGAAGCGCAGCAGCGAGGCCAGCTCGTCGCGCATGGTCTCCCGGGTGCAATAGATGTGCGCGTCGTCCTGGGTCATGCCGCGGACCCGGGTCAGGCCGTGCACCACCCCGGAGCGTTCGTAGCGGTACACACTGCCGAATTCGAAGAGCCGCAAGGGAAGTTCACGGTATGAGCGCCCACGCGACCGGAAGATCAAATGGTGCATGGGGCAGTTCATCGGCTTGAGGTAGTAGTCCTGGCCGGGTTTGCGCAGGGATCCGTCCTCGGCGAACTCCGCGTCGATGTGCATCGGCGGGTACATGCCCTCGCGGTACCACTCCAGATGTCCGGAGGTCTCGTAGAGTTCGGACTTGGTGATGTGCGGGGTGTTGACGAACTGGTAGCCGGCCTCGATGTGCTTGCGCCGCGAGTAGTCCTCCAGCTCGCGGCGGATGATCCCGCCCTTGGGGTGGAAAACCGGTAGGCCCGAACCGATCTCGTCGGGGAAGCTGAACAGGTCCAGTTCGACGCCGAGCTTGCGGTGGTCGCGGCGCAGGGCTTCCTCGATCAGTTCCAGGTGACGGTCCAGTGCCTCCTGGGACTCCCATGCGGTGCCGTAGACCCGTTGCAGGCTGGCGTTGTTCTGGTCGCCGCGCCAGTAGGCCGCCGAGGAGCGGGTGAGTTTGAACGCCGGGATGAACCGGGTGGTCGGGATGTGCGGGCCGCGGCACAAGTCACCCCAAACCCGTTCCCGGGTACGGGGATTGAGGTTGTCGTAAGCGGTGAGCTCGTCGCCGCCGACCTCCATGATGTCGCTGTCGCCCGATTTGTCGTCGACCAGCTCCAGCTTGTACGGCTCGTTCGCGAGCTCGGCGCGGGCGGCGTCTTTGGACTCATAGACCCGCCGGGAAAACAACTGGCCGTCTTTGATGATGGCCCGCATCCGCTTCTCCAGCGCGGCCAGATCCTCCGGGGTGAAGGCTTCGGGGACGTCGAAGTCGTAGTAGAAGCCGTCGGTGATCGGCGGGCCGATGCCGAGCTTGGCGGCCGGGAACAGGTCTTGCACCGCTTGGGCCAGCACATGCGCGCACGAGTGCCGGATGACGCTGCGGCCGTCTTCGGTATCGGCGGCCACCGGGGTTGCTTCGGTGTCGGTGTCGGGAACCCAACCCAGGTCGCGCAGCTTGCCCTGCGCGTCGCGCACCACCACGATCGCATCCGGCGCGCCGCGGCTGGGCAGGCCCGCCGCGCGCACCGCATCGGCGGCGGTGGTGCCGGCAGGAACCCGGATCGGGGCGGGCTGTGCGGGCGCGCTCATGGCGTGGTCTCCAAGGGGATGCGAGGTGGTCGAAACGTCCGCGACCATGCTATCGGGGCTGTGGTGGCCGACCGTTGAGGGCATCTACGGCTGGCCGGGTTTGAGCACCACGAACAACGCCTCGCCGTCGGCCAGCAGCGTATCGCCGTCGCGCAGGGTGGTCTCGACGAAGATCTTGCGGCCCTCGGTCCGGCTGACCCACGCCTCGACCTGCAACTCCTTACCGATGGGCACGATGCTGCGGTAGTTGATGTGCAGATAGGCGGTGCGCTGGTAGGGCCCGCCGGTCAGCAGCCACGACGCGGTCCCGAGCACCGAGTCGAACAGCAGCCCGATGGCGCCGCCGTGGGCAGCGCCGTTGCGCCCCAGGTGGAACCGCCGGAATCGCGCCCAGCCGTGCAGCCGCCCGTCGTCGCCCTTCTTGAGCTTCATCGGCACCGGAAGCAGGTTGCCGCGCATCGGCAGGTCCAGCCGGCGCCCGGACGGCGACGCCCATTCGTCGGCGTCGTACGGGGCCAACAGGTCGCAGACTTCCTGCAGCGCGTCGGCGGCCCGGCTGATCACCGCGGCGGGGGCGTCGACGGCGCGGGCGTGGTCCTGCAGGTCACGCATCATCTCCAAGAACCGGCCGTAGTCCGACCCGCCCTTCTCGGTCGGCTCGGGCGGGTTGAACCCGCCGCCGGCATGTGGGGCTTGCACGCGTCCTATTTAACGTTGACCCTGCGTCCAGGGCGCATCCCGCTCGCACTTTTGCGCCCTGGACGCAGGCTCAACCGCCTGGGAGGGTGGGCCGGTGGACTTGAGCGAGCTGCGTGATCTGCCGCTGACCTACGCGGAGGTGGGCGCCACCGCGGGGGCGCTGCCCGACGGGTATCAGCACCTGGAGCACACCGCCCCGATCGGCCGCGGCCGACAGCGCTTCGAGGAGGCCGGCGAAGCGGTGTTGCACTGGGGCATGCAGCGCGGGACCGGCTTGGGTGTGCGGGCGGACAGCGACGTCGCGCAGGTGGGCGCGACCGTGGTGGTGCGAATGGGGTTGTTGACCGCACCGTGCCGGGTCGTCTACGTGGTCTCGGAACCCGATCGGCGCGGCTTCGCCTACGGCACCCTGCCGGGACACCCCGGCTGCGGCGAGGAGTTGTTCGCGGTGCGCTACGACCCGGCCGATGACCTGGTCTATGCGCAGGTGCGATCGTTCTTCCGGCCGAACAAATGGTGGATCAGGGCGGGCGGGCCGGTGACATCGGTGGTCCAGCGCGTGATCGCCAAACGCTATCTGCGGGCGGTGTGACGCGACCGCGCCACGGACGGATCGGGTGACCGTGGCGCGGTCGCGAGTCGGTGCGGGCGGAGTGTCAGGTCAACTGGCGGGTGTGCACCGCCTGAGCCAGTCGGGCCAGCACTACCGCGGAGACCAGCAGACCGAAGTCGCGCAGCGCGACGTCGTAGTAGCCCGACAAGGTGAGCAGGTCGACGATGATGCCGGCCAGCCAGGCTGCCACCACCCAGGCGCCGATCCGCGGCGCGACCGCGACCAGGACACCGGCGACGATTTCGATGGCGCCGATCAGGTACATCGCCTGGTCGCCGTTGCCCGGCAGAATGTCATTGATCCAGCCGGCAAGGTACTTGTCCCAGTGACTCGGTCCCGCGCCGCCCGGCACGTGCGTCAGCAGGTTGAAGAATTTGTCCAGACCGAACAGGATCGGAGCGACCGTGAACAGGGTCCGCAGCACGAAGAACGCCTCGAACACCGGATCCTTCAACCGCTCCGAAACGGCAGGTGAACTCGCATGACCGGTGGCACTCATAACGCCCTCCTCAACTCTAACGGCTTATATTTTCTACGTTAGAACGGGTAGAATCTAACGTCAAGAGTTTCATCCGATAGAAGTTCACGAACTATGGCCAACCGCGACCGCGACGTGACGGGAATCGGCGCACTCGCCGATCCGGTCCGCCGTGAGCTGTATCGATTCGTCGCCGCCCAACCCGGCCCGGTCAGCCGCGACGAGGCTGCCGCGGCGACCGGTATCGCCCGCCACCAGGCCAAGTTCCATCTGGACCGGCTGGAGGCCGACGGCCTGCTGCAGAGTGACTATGCCCGGCTGACCGGCCGCTCCGGCCCCGGCGCGGGCCGCCCCTCGAAGCGCTACCGGCGCTCGCCTGACCAAATCGCCATCAGCTTGCCGCCGCGGGAGTATGAGCTGGCGGGCCGGCTGATGGCCGACGCGATCGCCGAATCCGCCCGCACCGGCACTCCGGCGATCGAGGTACTGCGCTCCCTGGCCCGCGACTTTGGCCGCGGACTCGGCAGCACCGCGACCGCGGGGCAGGCGCCGACCGACGCGATGGCCGCACTCGAGTTGGCCATCGGCGTGCTCGGCGAACACGGCTACGAACCCCGCGATGGTGACGGCGAGGTCTTCTTGGCCAACTGTCCGTTCCACGCGCTGGCCCGGGCCCAGACGGAGCTGGCCTGCACCATGAACCTCGCGTTGATCAGCGGCGTCAGCGAGGCACTGGAGCCGCACTGCCCGCAGACCCGGCTCTGCCCGGACCCGTCGCGCTGCTGCGTCGTGCTGCGTGCCGCAGCGGACCCCGATTAGGCCCAGCGCGCCAGCAGTTGCTTGGCCCCGGCGCACAACTCGTCGATGACCACGGCCACCGGACGGCTGTCGTGCAGCATCCCCACGCCCTGGCCCGCGTCGACCGGGGCGATGCGCTGATCGTCGGCGGCGATCCCGGCAGCCAGTTCCGCGCCGGCTTCGCTATCGCCGGCCAGCGTCTCCTCTCGGCCCGCCCAGCGGCCCACGAACTCATTGCGCAATACCCGCGAAGGGAAGCGCGTCGGCCAATCCAGCCGCTGGCCGACGTCGAACACCCGGGTGCTGACGGTGTCGGTGCCGGTGGCCGCGATCAGGGCGCGCCGGGCACCGTCGCCGGTCAACGCCTCGGGGCAAGCCGACAGGCAGGTGCCCAGCCAGGCGCCGGCCGCGCCGGCCGCCAGCACCGCGGCCAAGCTGCGCGGCGAGGCGATCCCCCCGGCGGCCAGCACCGGTACCGCCACGGCGTCCAGCACGGCATCGAGCAGGGGCAGCGTGGCCAGCCGGATCTCGCCGTGCCCCCCACCTTCGGCGCCGCGGGCCACCACCAGGTCCAGCCCGGCGTCGGCTGCACGGCGGGCGGTCTCGGCGTCATAGACCTGGGTGGCGGCTGGTATTCCGGCGGCGTGGGCGCGCTGCACCCAGGACAGGTCGTCGCCGAAGCTCACCGAGAGCAGCGCCGGGCGCGCTGCCAGGGCGGCATCGAGCAGCTCCGGCTGATCGCGGATCACCCAGTCCACCAAGCCGATTCCGAACCGCGCCGGCCCGGCCAGGGCCAGCTCGCCGGCCAGTGATTCCGCCGTGGCGGTACTGCCCATGCCGATCATGCCCAGCCCGCCCGCGGCGGTGACCGCAGCGGCCAGCCGCCCACCGGCCACCCCGCCCATCGGGGCGTTGAGAATGGGCAGCTGCAGACCGGCCCGCTTCGACCAGGGTGTGCTCAGCGGCACGCTCAGTGGGATGCGCTCTTGGCGACCGTCAGCAGCACCACCGAGTCCTCCAGCGACTCCAGCGCGTGGCGGGTGCGCGGCAGAATGACGAGCTCGCCGGCCGAGCCCTCCCAGGCGTCGTCGCCGGCACTCAGCCGGACCCGGCCACGCAGCACCTGCAGGGTCGACTCCCCCGGGCTGTCGTGTTCGGCCAGCGACTGGCCGGCCTGCAGGGCAACCAGGGTCTGGCGCAGATGATGCACCGAGCCGCCGTAGACGGTGTGGGCCGCGCGCCCGCTGTGATGCTGCTTGGCCTCGGCGAGCTTCTCGTCGGCCAACGCGGTCAGGGAGGTCGATTCCATCGGTAGTCCTTCTCACTCGTCGGGTCGGTTAGCGGGTCGAACGGCTCAGCGAGACAGCAACAGAATGCCCAGTGGCACCAGTGCGGCGACCTTGATCACCTCCAGGCCGACGTAGGCGTAGTGAGCACGGGAACGAGGCGCCTCCAGCCCGGACAGCACCTGGTCGGCGCGGCGGCTCAGGCGCGGCCGCACGGCCAGCATCTGGGTGAACAACATAGCCACGGCGACCACGAACGCCACGACGGTGCCGGCGCTCGGGCGCTCGATCGCGAACGCGACCGCGAGGGCCGCGGCCAGAACGAACTCGACGGCATTGAGGGCCCGAAACACCAACCGGCCGATCCCCAGGCAGACCGGGATCGTCGCGTTGGGCGCGCGGAACTTCAGCGGTGCCTCCATGAACGAGATCGCGACCACCATGCCCAGCCACAGAAATGTCGCGGCGACCGCGACGGCGGAGGCAGCGCTCACCCGGTCGGCCCTTCCACTCGCACCGGCAGCGCGGGCGACTGCTCGATCCGAGCCCCGTTCGGGGCCGGCCTGGGCGCATCGGCGTCCACCGACTTCAGATGCGCCACACACAGATCGGGCTTGGCGAACGAGTCGAGGCGGTCGACCGTCACCGGTGCGTTCCAGGCCTCCAGCGCACCCTGCATCAGGCCCAGGTGGATCGGGCAGACCACCTCGGTGGAGGTCTCGGCGAGCTCGAGGAACGGGCAGTGGCGCAGACCGAGCTGCTTGTCGCCGACGCCGTCGGGCTCGAGCTGCTCGGGCTGGAATCCCAACTCGTCGAGCATGTCGACCAGATGGTCGGTCGACTCCTCGGCGTCGACGGGCTCGGCCGGGCCGTGCAGCGGCCGCAGTCGCCGCCCCCATGCCCGGCCGGCCGCCAGCGCCTTGGCGCCGGGGTCCTGGTCGGCGGCCAGGCCGATGGTGAGGATCTCGGCGAGGAGCCGGAACCGGCGCGTGCCACCACGGTCCATCTGCCGGATCGCCCGGAACATCAGCGCCGGACGGCCCCGGCCCTTGTGGTCGGGTTCGGTGTGTTCGACGCGGCCTTCTTCCACCAACGTGTCCAGGTGGAAACGCACGGTGTTGGGGTGCACGCCCAGCTCGTCGGCGATCTGGGCGATGCTCAGCGGCTCGTCAGCGGCCTGCACCAGCCGAAGTACGTCAAGACGACGTCCTCCAGGTGGCCCGGCCGGTTTGGCGATGTCGCTCACTCCCCCTGGGGCGGGTAACTGGCCACCAGCGGAGTGTCGACGCCGAGCGCGCCGACCTTGGCGGCGCCGCCTGGCGAGCCGAGCGCTTCATCGCGGCCGGGCAGCGCCTCGGTGAAGAACTCCGCGTTGTCGGCCAGGTGGGGTTGCAACTCGTCCGGGAGGTCATCCTCGTAGTAGATGGCCTCGACCGGGCATACCGGCTCGCAGGCACCGCAGTCCACACATTCATCCGGATGGATGTAGAGGGCTCGCCCGCCTTCGTAGATGCAGTCGACGGGGCACTCCTCCACGCAGGCCCGGTCCATCACGTCAACGCACGGCTTCCCGATCACATATGCCATGCGCGAGAGTTTACACAAGGGATTTTGTAGAAACTAGAAGGGCGGACCTAAATGTCGCCCGCGGATTTCCGCCCTCGGCACGTGCCCGCGATGGCCCGGATGCCGTCACGAAACATATTGCGCAGCAATGTGTTCCGAGACAGCTTCACCACTCAGACGGTCGGCACCGCGCTCGCCTGCGCCGCGGCCCAACGGTAGTCGGCCTTGCCGGACGGCGAGCGCTGCACACGCGCGCAGAACACCACATCCTTGGGCAGTTTGTAGCGCGCGATGTAGCGGGCCGCCTCGGCGACGATGTCCTCGGCCGTGGCCTCGGCGCCCTCGGCCAGCTGCACCACGGCGACCACCTCGTTGCCCCAGCGCCGGCTGGGCCGGCCCACCACGACGACGTCGTAGACGGCGGGATGGTGCGCGACCGCGGCTTCGACCTCCTCGGCGAAGATCTTTTCGCCCCCGGAGTTGATCGTCACCGAGTCGCGCCCGAGCAGCTCGATGCCGCCGTCGGCATCCCAGCGGGCTCGATCCCCGGGGACCGAATGCCGGATGCCTTCGATGACGGGGAAGGTCCGTGCGCTCTTCTCCGGATCGCCCAGGTATCCCAGCGGCACATAGCCCTGCTGAGCCAGCCAGCCGATCTCGTCGTCGCCGGGCCGCAGGATGCGGCTCATGTCCTCGCTGACCACGACCGCGCCGGGATTCGGGGTGAATCGGCCGGTGGAGGCCTGGCCGCGGCGGGTGGTCTGGCCCATCTGCGCGCCGGTCTCCGAGGAGCCGCCGGCGTCGAGGATCGACAGCTGCGGAAGCAGGTCCAGGATCCGCTGCTTGAGCGGGGCGGTCAGCGGGGCACCGCCGCTGGCCAGCACGAACAGGCTCGACAAGTCATAGTTGCCGCTCTCCAGGGCGTCGGCGAGTGGCCGGGCGAAGGCGTCGCCGACGATCGAGAGCGAGATGACGCGCTCCCGGGCCGCCAGTTCCCAGGTCGCGGCGGGGTCGAACCGGTCGGTGGTCGCCGACATCACGAACGGCCGGCCGCCGAGCACCGTGATGAACGCGGCCCACTGGGCGGCGCCGTGCATCAGCGGCGCCACCGTCATCGACCCCGGCCCGCCGGCCCGCGTGCGTTCGACGACCTCCGCCAGGCTGGCGGGAATGGCGCCGGTGCCGAACTCCCGGCCACCCATCGCGTTGATGAAGATGTCGTGCTGGCGCCAGAGCACCCCCTTGGGCATGCCGGTGGTGCCGCCGGTGTAGAGCACGTATAGGTCGTCGGCGGATAGCGGCAGGTTCAGCGGTTCATCGGAAGCGGTTGCGAGCAACTCCTCGTAGCGCAGCGCGCCGGGCAGTGGGTCGTTGCCGGAGTCGTCGTCGATGTGGATCAGCAGCATCGCCGGCAGCTGGTCGCCGGCTTGGGCCAGCGCTTCGGCCAGCGTGGGGGCGAACCGCGCGTGGTACATGATCGCCTCGGCCGAGGCGTCGGCCAGCAGGTAGACCAGTTCGTCGGCCACATAGCGGTAGTTGACGTTGAAGGGGGCGACGCGGGCGTGGTAGGCGCCCAGCATGCCTTCCAGGTATTCGTTGCCGTTGGCCAGATACAGCGCGAGATGGCTCTGTCCGGATTCATGGGCGGCCAATTCCGAGCGCTCCCGGCGCGCACCCAGACCCCGTTCGTGCAGCACGCGCGCCAACCGGCGGGCACGGCCCTCGATCTGGGCGTAGCTGAACCGCCGGTCGCCGAACACCACGCAGTCCCGGTCCGGAATGGCAGACGCCACCGCCGAGAACACCTGGGCGAGGTTGAATTCCACTGCCACTCCTCGATTCGACCTCCGGATGCGCCCGGATAACGCTACAAGGTGACGCGCTATTGGCCCGACCATGGTCTGGGCGGGCGCATCCGGCCAGCGTCAGGCATGCTTAGCCGCATGTCGGTGGATGTCCTGCTGCAGTCGATCCCGCCCCTGGCGGTCTATTTGCTCGTCGGCGGGGTGATCGGGATCGAGAGCCTCGGCATCCCCTTGCCCGGTGAAGTGATGTTGGTCGGGGCCGCGCTGCTGTCGTCGCGCCATGACCTGGCGGTCGACCCGGCCGGGGTCGCGGCCGCGGCGATCGTCGGCGCGGTGATCGGCGATTCGATCGGCTATTTGATCGGGCGGCGCTTCGGCATGCCGCTCTTCGACCGCCTGGGTGCACGGTTTCCCAACCACTTCGGCCCCGGTCACATCGCCTACGCAGAACACCTGTTCGCCCGCTGGGGCACCAGCGCCGTGTTCTTCGGCCGGTTCGTCGCACTGTTGCGCATCCTGGCCGGGCCGCTGGCCGGGGCACTGAAGATGCGCTACCCACAGTTCCTCGTCGCCAACGTGACCGGCGCGATCTGCTGGGCCGGCGGCACCACCGCCCTGGTCTACTACGCCGGGATGGCCGCCGAGCACTGGCTGTCCCGGTTCTCCTGGGTCGCGTTGCTGGTGGCGATCCTCGGCGGTGTCATCGGCACGATCGCGCTGCGGGGACGCGTCGGTGCTCGGATCGCCGAGCTGGAGGCCCAACATCGTCACGAAGCGGACTCCGTTCAAGAACTCGCCGATTAGGGGTTGTCGCCGCAGCATCGGCGGAGCATGGTGGAAGGGGACCGGCGGCGCCGCCGGGGCGTCGCCACCGATCGATCAGCCGGAGGCCGATATGTTCGCGCGCGCAACCACAATTCACGCCCATCCGTCATTCCTCGATGAGGGGATCACTCACGTTCGCGGCGTGGTGATGCCGACCCTGGCCGATGAGGACGGCTGCGCGGGAATGTCGATGCTGGTCGACCGCGACGCCGGCCGGTGCATCGTGACGTCGTCCTGGCTGGACGAGGACACCCTGCGCGCCAGCGAGGACAGTGCCCAGCAGCTGTGCGACCGCGCCAGAGAGATCTTCCACGCCACCGCCGAGATCACCCGCTGGGAGGTCGCCGCGGTACGCCGCGACTACCGGTCCCGGCGCCACGCAGGTGTGCGGGTCACCTGGTTGCGGACCGATCCGGCCAGGTGCGAGCGGATGATCGACACCTACAAGCTGGCGCTGATGCCCGAGATGGCCGACCTCGACGGCTTCTGCAGCACCACCCTGCTGGTGGACCGGAGCTCGGGGCGCGCGGTGTCGTCGATCAGCTTCGACGACCGTGCGGCGATGGTGGCCAGCCGCAGCGGTGAGCAGGCCATCTGGGCCAGGGCCGTCAACGACGCCGGCGCCGAGGTCCTCGAGGTCGCCGAGTTCGACCTGGCGATCGCGCACTTGAATGTGCCCGAGATGGCCTGAGCGCCGCTAGCCGTAGTAGGCGACGCCCCACGTGGGGTGTGCTTCGGCGAGCAGCAGGTGTTGCAACGGCTTACGCGAGACGACGCGGTAGGGGGACCGCAGGTTAACCTTTGCTCGCGGCGCGTTGCCGCCTTTGCTAGGAGGTATCACCCATGCGGTCTTTCAGCGTGTCCGTGGTCGTGACGGTAGCCGCCATGGTCGGTTGCCCGGGCGTGGCTGTGGCGGCCCCGAAGGATTACTGCGCCGAGCTCCAAGGTGGCAATGCCGGCCGCACGTGTGAGATCCAGCTCTCCGACCCCGGGTACAAGGTCGACATCAGCATTCCGCTGAACTACCCGGACCAGAAGTCGGTCGCCGAGTACGTCGCCCAGACACGCGACGCGTTCCTCAACTCGGCCAAGTCTGGCGCGCCTCGCAGCACACCGTACGAGTTGAGCATCAAGCCGACGGAATACACCTCGTCGATTCCCCCGCGCGGCACACAAGCGGTGGTGTTCACAGTGAACAAAAACCTCGGCGGGGCGCAGCCACAGACGACGTACAAGGCGTTCAACTGGGACCAGACCTACCGCAAGGCGATCACCTACGCAGCCGCACCGGACGACAAAGAACATGCGCCGTTGTGGCAGGTGGACGATCCGCTGAAGACCGTTGCCCCGATCGTCCAAGCTGACCTGCAGCAGCAGCTGGCACCGCCGCCCGCACAACCGGAACAGTCGACGACGACGACGTCCACCACGGCGCCGCCACCGTTGCCGTTCGCGCAAGCCGCGCTGTACGACCCCACCAACTATCAGAATTTCGCAGTGGTCAACGACGGCGTGATTTTCTTTTTCGACCAGGGCGTGGTGTTGCCCGCTTCGGCCGGGGCTGTACACGTCCTGGTGCCCCGGTCTGCGATCGACCCGATGATCGCCTGACACCTGCGCAGCACTGCCCCGTCCGGCCTGAAACAGAAAAACCACCTGCCGTGAGGTGGTTTTCTTGTGGTCCCGGCTGGGATCGAACCAGCGACCTTCCGCGTGTGAGGCGGACGCTCTCCCCCTGAGCTACGAGACCGGATGAACGAGGTCGAAGACTAGCACGGCCGGTCCCCGTAGCTTCAATGCGCAGGCCGATTTTCGGTCGACTCGCCGGTCTGACAGGCCAAGTTGTGTTGTCTCACATCAGTGGACTAATGTTCTGCATCGCGACGGGCGACGATCTCGCCCGTGGCACGCGGATGTAGCGCAGTTGGTAGCGCATCACCTTGCCAAGGTGAGGGTCGCGGGTTCGAATCCCGTCATCCGCTCGAGGGTGTCAAGTGGCATCAAGCCCTTGCGGTGGAGTGGCCGAGTGGTGAGGCAACGGCCTGCAAAGCCGTGCACACGGGTTCGATTCCCGTCTCCACCTCCGTTCCTTGGCTCTAAGCGCGGTTAGCTCAGCGGGAGAGCGCTTCCCTGACACGGAAGAGGTCGCTGGTTCAATCCCAGTACCGCGCACCGAGATCGATGCAGGTCGGAATTGTTTTCTGGCCTCGACGATGGCGCAGCATGTGCCGCCTGTCACAGCCCAGCGATACGGTTCGCGCATGAAGCGCCTCGCCTTCGCCGCGCTCGCGGCCCTCGCGTTCCTCGCGTTCCTCGCCGCCCCGACCGCATACGCCGATCCCGCCGGCAACGCGATCTGTCGGCTGCTCGCAGCCGGGAACACGCCCGAAGGACTGGAAAACTCGGTGACCGCGCGCCAAGTACTCGGCCCGGACGCCTCCAACGCCGACGCTCGCGTCTACATTCGCTCCGTCGTCGCCGGACAATGCCCCAAGTACCTGTGGCGGTGGTGATTTGGTGATCAAACTGCGCGCTGCGACCCGGCGCCGCCGGCAGGACGAGGCGCGGCAATGACCCATTTTCCGAACGTCCGACTGGGCGGCATTGGCGGGAATGCGGCCGAATCGCGAGTCGCTCCGCGCCCACCGGCAGCTAGGCAGCACAATCGGTAGCAACGCCCCCGTAGGCTGGGAAAGTAGCGAAAGGTGGACCCTATGAGACCGGTTGTCGCCCTGTCGGTAGTGGCACTGCTGGCCGCCGGCGTCTCGGCGGCGTGTTCGGGCCACACCGAATCGCCGCAGGCGCCGTCATCGTCCGACGTGCCCGCCGCCACCGAAACCACCAGTGCCGCACCGAAAGCCACCGGGCACATCGGTGACACCCTGACCTTGACTCGCGCCGACGGCAGCACCATCGCGGTCACCCTGGAAGGGGTCATCAACCCCGCGACGGTCACCCCCGCCGGCGGTGACCGCGGCGCCACCTACATCGCCACGCGGCTCAAGATCGCCGACCCGGGAACGGTGGACATCGACGGCGACGTCAACATCAACGTCTCGGTGTTCGGCTCCGACGGCCAGCGCTACACCCCGGATCTGAACAACGTCAGCGAGTGCACGAATTTCGAATCCGGCATCTTCCGCCTCAGCCCCGGCGAGTCGGCGATCGGTTGCGTGGTGTTCGCGCTGCCGCACGGGGTGAGCCCGACCAAGGTCAAGTACGCCCCGTCCTCGGGGTTCGCCTACGACTTCGGGGAATGGTCCCTGCCGTAGCCGCCCACCCGCAGAGGTCAACCGGTGGTTGACGTCTGCGGCAACGTCAACCTACAGTTGACGCATGGCTGAACCGACTCCCGTGACCCCGCCCGTCCGGCTCGACGATCTGATCAACGCCATCACCGGCGTGCACGACGATCCGCTGGAGCAGTTGACCGACGCCGTGCTGGCCGCCGAGCACCTCAGCGAGGTCGCCGATCACCTGATCGGGCACTTCGTCGATCAGGCACGCCGCTCCGGCGCGTCGTGGACGGAGATCGGCAAGTGCATGGGCGTCACCAAGCAGGCGGCGCAGAAGCGGTTCGTCCCGCGCGCCGAGGCGGCCACGCTGGACGCCGAGCAGGGCTTCGCCCGGTTCACGCCGCGAGCGCGCAGCGCGGTGGTGGCCGCCCAGAACACCGCCCACCGGGCGCGCCATACCGAGATCACCCCCGACCATCTGCTGCTGGGCCTGCTGCACGACCCCGATGCACTGGCCAGCGCCTTGCTCGCCGCACAGCGCATCGACCCGGGCGCCGTCGCCGAAGCCGTCACCCTTGCCCCCGGCGTCAGCGAACCGCCCCCGCTGATCCCGTTCAGCGGGCCGGCCCGCAAGGCACTGGAGTTGACCTTCCGCATCGCACTTCGCCTCGGCCACAACTACATCGGCACCGAACACCTGCTCCTGGCCCTGTTCGACGCCGAAGACGACACCGGACCGCTGCATCGCGCCGGAGTCGACCGGGACCGCCTCGAGACCGACCTCGCCGCAGCCCTGGAGTCCATCACCGTCACGCCGGCCACCGGCGGCGCCGACGCTACGGACTGATCTCCCTGGCCAAGGCTGGTGCACCCGCAACCGCGATATGCCAAGATTCCTCCAACCAACCAAAGAAGGACATGATGCATCGCTGGATTCTGGCCCTGGTCACTTCCATCGTCACCGTGGTGGCCCTGACGGCGCCGGCCGTCGGCTACGCCACGCCCACGACCACGCCGGAAGCCCCGATCGGCCGGCTCGGCGACACGCTGCGCATCCAATACCAGGACGAGGCCTTCGGCCCGATCGTCGCCGACGTGACCGTGCACGACGTGGTGCCCAGTGAGATCCCGCCGGGCTGGGGCCAGAACGGATCGCCGCGCTGGCGCGCGCAGGGCGGTCCGTGGCGGGCGAACGTGACCATCCACCCGATCGCGGTGCCCAACCCCTACATCATGGCGGCCTCGACCACCTTCAACGGAGTCACTCCCGGCGGTGACGCTTACGTGGCCAAGCACACCGACGACCCCACCACCCTGGACGCGCTGCTCACCAACGCGCCGGCGGGCTCCACCGTCACCGGCGGGGTGTACTGGGACGTCTACCGCGGCCTGGTCACCCACGTCACGATGCTGTCCCGCAACACCGGCCTGCGCCTGGCGCAGTGGAATCTGTGAGCTAACCGCCGAGTTCAATGCGGCGGTCCAGCTTCGGCTCTCCTCCGTCGAGCCTCGCTAACCGCCGCTGCTCAACGCCAGCAGCCGGGAGGTGGCCCGCAAGTATTTCTTGCGATAGCCACCGGCCAGCATCTCGGCACTGAAGATGTCGTCCAGCTTGGCCCCGGACGCCACCACCGGAGTGCCCGCGTCGTAGAGCCGGTCGGTCAGTGCCACCAGGCGCAGCGCCACATTCTGATCGTCGATGGGGTGCGCGCCGGTGAGAAAGACTCCGGTGACGCCCTCGATCAGGCTCAGGTACCGCGACGGGTGCATGGTGGCCAGGTGCGCACACAGCGCGTCGAAGTCATCCAGGGTGGAACCGGGCAGCGCCGCGGCGCGCTGGGCGACCTGCTGCGCCGACGGCGGCTCGGGCGCCGGCGGCAGGTCCCGATGCCGATAGTCCGGGCCGTCGACCCGAACCGGTGTGAAAATGCTTGCCAGCGCCTGGATTTCGCGCAGGAAATCCTGCACGGCGAAGCGCCCCTCACCGAGTTGGTCGGGCAGGGTGTTCGACGTGGCGGCCACCGAGACCCCGCGCGCCACCAGTTCTAGGAGCAGCCGCGACACCAGCGTGGTGTTGCCCGGATCGTCGAGTTCGAACTCGTCGATGCACACCACGGTGTAGCCGCCGAGCAACTCGATGCACTCGGTGAACCCGAACACCCCGGCCAGCTGGGTGAGTTCCATGAACGTGGCGAACGCCGTCCGATGCGGCTGCCCTGGATCGCCGGTCTCGGTGATCTCGCGGTAGACCGAAGCCAGCAGGTGGGTCTTGCCGACACCGAACCCGCCGTCGAGATAAAGCCCGACGCCCGGCAGCACTTCGCGCTTGCCGAGCAGCTTGCGCCGCCCGGCCCGCCGCTCAACCGCCTGCGCGCAGAACGCGGTGCAGGCCGCCACGGCCGCCGCCTGGGTGGGCTCGGCGGGGTCGGGACGGTAGCTGGCGAAGCTGGCGCGAGAGAACGTCGGCGGCGGCGTGAGCTGCGCGATCAACCGCTCCGGTGAGACGGCCGGATGCCGGTCCACCAGGTGGTCGATTCCCTCGACGGCGGGATTAGGCACGCAGGAACTGTAGCCACATGGTGCAATCGAGGCCATGTCCGACCTCAGCGCAGATCCGGGTTTCACCCGACTGGACTCGGCACAACCCGTCGACGACGCCGAACTGGCCCGGTTGTACGCCTACCCCGAACCCGAGCACCCGCGCCTGTGGGTGCGCGCCAATTTCATCGGCAGCATCGACGGCGGCGCAACGCTGTCCGGGAGGTCCGGCGGCCTGGGCAATCCGGGCGACCGCGCCCTGTTCATGCTGCTGCGGGCACTGGCCGACGTCGTGCTGGTCGGCGCGGGCACGGTCCGGGTGGAGAACTACGGCGGAGCCCGCCTCAGCGTCGCGCAGCGCCAGCGCCGCCGCGACCGCGGACAGTCCGAGGTGCCCCGGATCGCGATCGTCACCCAGTCCGGGCAGCTGGACCGCGACCTGCGGATCTTCACCGACACCGAGCTGCCGCCGCTGGTGTTGACCAGCACAGCGGCCACCGAGGACACCCGGCGGCGGCTGGCCGGCCACGCCGAGGTCCAGGACTGCTCGACCGGCGACCCGGACCGGGTCGATGAGGCAGCGGTGCTGGCCGCGCTGGGCGCCCGCGGGCACTATCGGGTGCTCACCGAAGGCGGCCCGATGCTGCTGGGCTCTTTCATCGAACGCGATCTGCTCGACGAGCTGTGTCTGACCGTCGCCCCTTTTCTGGTCGGGGGCCTGGCGCGCCGGATCGCCACCGGCCCCGGCGAGGTGGCGATTCCGATGCACTGTGCGCATCTGCTGACCGACGAGTCCGGCTACCTCTACGGCCGCTACGTCAAAGGCGTCCGCCTATAAGGTGACAGGCATGAATCTTGCCAGGATCGCGCTCGCCGCCGCCCTGCCGGTGGTTGTCGTGCTGTCCGGCTGTGCGCCCGGGCTGGCCGCGAACCCGCGCTTCGCCACCGACTCCGGCGCCGGCCCGCAGGGCCAACCCGAGTCCACCCCCGACACGGCCGGCCCGCCGCCGGTCGAGGTACCCAAGAACGACCTGCCCTGGCATGACTGCACGGCCCGGGTCTTCAACGACGCCGCGGTGCCCGCCACCCCCGGGGTGCGGCTGGACTGCGCCAGCTACGACGCCGACGTCGACCCGCTCGGCGGCAGCTCGACGGCGATCAGCATCGGCGTGGTGCGAGCCCGCTCGGTGCAGACCCCCGCCGACGCCGGGCCCGTCGTGTTCACCACCGGCTGGGACCTCCCGTCCTCGCTGCAGCTGCCGACCTGGCTGGCGCGCGGCGGTGCCGATGTGCTCGCCGGCCACCCCGTCGTGGCCGTGGACCGGCGCGGCACCGGCATGTCGAGCCCGGTGGACTGCCGCGACCGCGGTGATCGCGACGAGATGTGGAACCTGGCGCAGTTCGCCCCCGGCGACGACCCGGTGGCCAACCTGGGCACCGTCGCGATGGACGCCACCACCGACTGCACCGACGCCATCTCGCCCGGGGAGTCCTCCTACGACAACACCCACGCCGCCACCGACCTCGAACGGCTGCGCAGCATCTGGGACGTTCCGGCGCTGGCCCTGATCGGAATCGGCAATGGCGCCCAGGTCGCCCTGGCCTACGCCGGATCCCATCCCGGCAAGGTGGCCCGGTTGGCGCTGGACTCCCCCATCCCGCTCGGCGTGGCCGCCGAGGCCGCCGCCGAGCAGCGGATCAAGGGCCAGGAGGCGGCCTTCGAGGCGTTCGCCGCCCAGTGCGTCGCGGTGAACTGCGCCCTGGCGCCCGACCCCAAGGGTGTCGTGGACGCGGTGCTGGACTCCGCCCGTTCCGGGAACGGTCCGGGCGGCGCCTCGGTGGCCGCGGTGACCCATGCCATCGTCAGCACCCTGGGCTATCCCATCGGTGACCGTGTCAGCAGCACCAACGAATTGGCCAGGGCGCTGGCCGGCGCGCATGCCGGTGACGCCAACCTGCTGAACAACCTGATCAACCGGGCCCAGGGCACCGTCGGCAGCGACGGCCACTTCATCAATTCGTGCGCCGACGCGCTCAACCGGCCCACCCCCGACCGGGTCCGGGAGCTGCTAGTCGCCTGGGGCAAGGAGTACCCGCAGTTCGGCGCCGTCGGCGCCCTCGATATGGCGCAGTGCCTGAGCTGGCCCAGCAGCGCCACCCCGGAGGCGGCGAAGGAGCTCAAGATCGACGTGCTGCTGTTCGGGGTGCAAAACGACCCGATCGTCGGCGAGGAGGGTGTGGCGGCCACCGCCGCGGCCGTCATCAACGCCGGCGCGGCCAGCAAGCGGGTGATGTGGCAGGGCATCGGTCACGGGGCCACCGTCTACTCGTCCTGCACGCTACCCCCGCTGATCGGCTATCTCGACAGCGGCAAGCTGCCCGACACCGACGTCTACTGCCCGGCCTGAGCTGAGGCGGGCGCACCCGTTCGGTGTACGGTGCGCTGGTGACGGCAGTTAACTCACTTCGCAGCAGTCTGCTGACCGCCTTCCGCCCACCGACCAGCGCGCCGAGCGCCGCGAACGTGCTGCGTTCGGTGCTGTGGCCGGTGGCCATCATGTCGTTGATTCACCGCGCGGTGATCCTGCCGCTCAACGGCAACATCACCGACGACTTCAAGCCGGTCTACCGCGCGGTGCTCAACTTCCGGCACGGCCTGGACATCTACAACGAGCACTTCGACTACGTCGACCCGCACTACCTCTACTCCCCCGGCGGCACCTTGCTGATGTCGCCGTTCGGGTATCTGCCCGAAACTCTGTCGCGGTACACGTTCATCGCCACCAACACCATCGCCATCCTGCTCGCCGCCTACCTGCTGTTGCGGATGTTCGGTTTCGCGCTGACCTCGGTGGCTGCCCCGGCCCTGCTGGCGGCGCTGTTTCTGACCGAAAGCGTCTCCAGCACACTGGTATTCACCAACATCAACGGCGTCATCCTGCTGGCGGAGGTGCTGTTCTTGCGCTGGGTGCTCGACGGCCGGGAGAGCCGCCAGTGGTGGGCCGGTATGGCCATCGGGCTGACCCTGGTGGTCAAACCGGTGCTGGCGCCGCTGCTGCTGCTTCCGGTGCTGAACAGGCAGTGGCGGCCGCTCATCGGCGCGGTCGTGGCGCCGGTGCTGTTCAACCTGGTGGCGTTCCCGCTGGCCAGCGATCCGACCAGCTACTTCACCCACACCGTGCCCTACATCATGGGCACCCGCGACTACTTCAACTCCTCGATCCTGGGCAATGGCGTGTTCTTCGGCCTGCCGTCTCCGCTGATCCTGTTCCTGCGGGTGTTGTTCACCGCGATCGCGGCCGTCAGTCTGTGGCTGCTCTACCGCTACTACCGCACCCGCGACCCGCGGTTCTGGCTGCTGACCTCCTCGGGCGTGCTACTGACCACCTCGTTTCTGGTGCTGTCGCTGGGCCAGGGCTACTACTCGATCGTGCTGGTCCCGTTCCTGATGACGGTGGTGCTGCCGAACTCGGTGCTGCGCAACTGGCCGGCGTGGCTGGGCATCTACGGGTTCATGACGCTGGACAAATGGCTGATCTTCCGGTGGATGAATGTCGGGCGGCCGCTGGACTACCTCAAGATCACCTACGGCTGGTCGCTGCTGCTGATCGTGGTGTGCGCCGTGCTGTGCTACCGCTACCTGGACGCCCGCGAGGCCGGCCGCCTCGACGACGGGATCGATCCGGCGTGGCTGGCAGATAAACCCGACAGGGCTAACGTGGAGGCATGACCTCTCCCAAGGTGGCGCTCACCGACGACGAGTGGCGCCGCAAACTCACCCCCGAGGAATTCGCCGTGCTGCGCCGCGGCGGTACCGAGCCGCCCAACATCGGTGAATACACCAACACCACCACCGAGGGTGTCTACGAGTGCAGGGCATGCGGCGCCGAATTGTTCCGCAGCACAGAGAAATTCCCGTCGCACTGTGGTTGGCCGTCGTTTTTCGATCCGGCGGACTCCGATGCGGTGATCCTGCGCCCGGACGAGTCCCTGGGGATGCGTCGCACCGAGGTGTTGTGCGCGGCCTGCCACAGCCACCTGGGCCACGTCTTCGAAGGTGAGGGCTACCCCACCCCGACGGATCAGCGGTACTGCATCAACTCGATCTGTCTGCGGCTGGTGCCGTCGTCCTGAGGCGGGCGCTGGGCCGCGTCAGGGCAGGGCGGCCACCAACTGCTCGACCTCGACGCGGGGACCGGTGAAGAACGGGGTCTCCTCGCGGGCGTGCAGGCGGGCCTCGGTGTTCCGCAGATCGCGCATCAAATCGACGATCAGGTCGAGTTCGGGCGCCTCGAACGCCAGGATCCACTCGTAGTCGCCGAGCGCGAACGCCGGCACGGTGTTGGCGCGGACATCCTTGTAGGGCCGGGCGGCCATCCCGTGTTCGGCCAGCATCCGGCGCCGGTCCTCCTCGGGCAGCACATACCACTCATGCGAGCGCACGAACGGGTACACGCAGATGTAGGCACCAGCCGGCTCACCGGCGATGAACGCCGGGACGTGGCTCTTGTTGAACTCCGCGGGCCGGTGCAGTCCCACGTTGCTCCACACCGGGGTGCAGGCCCGGCCGAGCGCGGTGCGCCGGAAGCCGGTGTAGGTGGCCTGTAGGTCCTCCACCTGCTCGGCGTGGCTCCAGATCATGAAGTCGGCGTCGGCGCGCAGGCCCGCGACGTCGTAGAGGCCGCGGATCACCACGCCGCGCTCTTCCTGCTGCTTGAGGAAGGTGGCCGCCTGGTCGGCGACCTCGTCCCGGGTGCCGGGACCCTCGTCGAGCACCCCGGGACGCACCGAGAACACCGAGAACATCACGTAGCGGATGGTGGAATTCAGCTTGTCGTAATCGAGGTGCGCCATGGCCCCCATGCTGCCACGACAGGCCGCCGCTAGGGCGCCGGGGTGGCGCTGATCACGGCCGCGGCCGCGCGGTCTGCCGCTGCGACGCAGGCCGGCACCCCGATGCCGTCGAGGTAGTTGCCCGCCACCGCCACCGTGGGCGGCAGCCCGGCGCGCAGCCCGGTGACCAGCGCGGCGTGCCCGGACCGGTATTGCGGCATCGCCGCAGGCCAGCGCTGGACCAACACCTCCAGCGGGTCGACCGCAGCGCCGAAGACGGTTTCCAGGTCGGATATCGCCCACGCCACCAACTCAGCCTCGGAGGCTCGGGTGCGGGAGTCGCCGAACCGGCCGAACGACAACCGCAGCACCTCCACCTTGCCGCCATAGCCCCAGCTGCCCCACTTGCGCGAGGTCAAGGTGATCGCCTTGGCGTGCAGTCGCTCCCCGGTGGCGACCAGCACCCCGGAGTTGTCCGGGAATGCCGCACCGGCGGGCACCGCCAGCGCCACCACCACCGACGAGGCGTGGGTGATCTGACTGGCTGCCGCCGCGGTGCGCGGGGCGAACCCGGTGGCCAAACGGGCCAGCACGTGGGCGGGCACCGCCATCACCAGCCGGGCGGCGCGGTGGAAGCCGCCGGCGGCGTCCCGCAACAGCCAACCATCTCCGGTCGGGTCGATCTGGGTCACCGCCGCCTGCACCCAGCGCAGCCTGCTGCGGCGCACCAGGGCATCGATCAGCACCTGGTAGCCGCCGGCGATCGCGCCGAACACCGGTGCGCCGGTCGTCGGCGGCAGTGCCCGCCGCACCGCCTCGGTGAGGCTGGCGGCGCCGCCGTCCAGCGCAGCGGCCAGGCCGGGGACCGCCGAGCGCAGTCCGATCGTCGCCGCCGTCCCGGCGTACACCCCGCCGATCAACGGATCCACCGAGCAGGCGACCACCTGCTCGCCGAACCGGTCGGCCACCAGCGCACCCAGCGCCGGGTCGCTGCCGGGTTCGAACGTCAGCGGGCGGCTGGGTTCGCCGGCGACGCGGGCGATGGCCTCCTCGTCGACCAGTCCGGCCATCGACCCCGGCGAGGACGGGATTCCGCTGAGCGTGCCCGGCGGCAGCGGATGCAGCCGGCGGCGGCAGTACAGCAGCGGCCGCACCCCGGTGGTGGTGCGTTCCCGGTCGGCCAGGCCCAGCTCGGCCAGCAGGGCGGGCAGCTCGGGCCGGCGCGCGACGAACGCCTCCGCGCCCACGTCCACGGCGATACCGCCCAGGGTCTCGGTGCGCAGCACCCCGCCGAGCCGGTCGGCCGGATCGAAGACGGTGATCTCGGCCGCGTCACCGAGCGTCGCGCGTAGCCGGTAAGCGGCGGCCAGACCGGAGATGCCGCCTCCGACAACGCAGTACGACGTGGTCACAACGAATGGACCAGCGACACCAGATCGGTGAGCACGCCCGGGTCCGATTCCGGCAGCACGCCGTGCCCGAGGTTGAAGATGTGACCGGATGCTCCGGCGGCCACCGCGGCACGGCCATCGGCGACGACGGCGCGCGCCGCGCGTTCGGTCACCGGCCAGCCCGCCAACAGCACCGCGGGATCCAGATTGCCCTGCAGGGCGAAGCCCGCGCCGACCCGCGCGGCGGCATCGGTCAGGCTGGTCCGCCAGTCCACCCCGACCACGGTGGGCCCGGCTTCGGCCATGGCGCCCAGCAGCTCGGCGGTCTGCACGCCGAAATGCGTCATCGGTACCCCGGCGTCGGCCAGCGTCGCGAACACCCGGGTGCTGTGCGGTAACACGAAGCTGCGGTAGTCGGCCCGGCTCAGCGTGCCCGCCCACGAGTCGAACAGCTGGATGGCGTCCACGCCGTGGTCCAGCTGCACGGTCAAAAACGCGATGGTCAGATCGGTGAGTCGGGTCATCAGCTGATGCCAGCTGTCCGGCTCGGCCAGCATCATCGCCTTGGTGCGGGCATGGTTGCGGCTCGGGCCGCCTTCGACCAGGTAGGACGCCAGGGTGAACGGCGCTCCGGCGAAGCCGATCAGCGGCACGTCCCCCAGCGCGTCCACCAGCAGCGACACCGCTTCGGCGACGGCCGTCACCTGCTGCGGCTCCAGCGGCTTCAGGGCGGCGATATCGGCCGCGCTGCGTACCGGCTCGGCGATCACCGGCCCGACGTCGGGCACGATGTCCAGGTCCACCCCGGCACCGCGCAGCGGCACCACGATGTCGGAGAACAGGATCGCCGCGTCCACGTCGTGGCGGCGCACCGGTTGCAGGGTGATCTCGCAGACCAGCTCCGGATCGAAGCAGGCCGCCAGCATGCTGTGTTGGGCGCGCAGGTCTCGGTATTCCGGCAGCGACCGGCCGGCCTGCCGCATGAACCAGACCGGCACCCGGGCGGGTTGCCGGCCGGCAGCGGCGGCCAGGAAGGACGACTCAGGCAGCTCACGACGGGCACTCATCGAGGTCAATGCTGCCACGGTCGCGTTACGTGGGCGAACCGCGCGGTTCATGCGGCGGTCCCAGCTTCGACTCTCCTCCGTCGAGCCTCGCTGAACCGCGCGGTTCATGCGGCGGTCCCAGCTTCGACTCTCCTCCGTCGAGCCTCGCTGAACCGCCGGTGATTCGGCGCGCCTGTCTGCGCCGATCGGCGCCGGGGGTTAGCGTGAGATCCGGCGACCCGCGTCGCGGCGGTGCGCAACAGCACCCGGGGGCCGGCCGCTGGCGACGCGGGGCACAGCGATGAGTTAAGGAGCGGCGCCAGTGACATCAGCCGAGCCTGCCCCATTCCGCGAAGCGGTGGCAACGATGCATGCCGCGACGGTGCGGTCTGAGATCGAGTTGGGGCCGATCCGGCCGCCCCAGCGCCTGGCGCCCTACAGCTATGCGCTGGGCGCCGAGGTCAAGCACCCCGAGACCGACTTCGTGCCGGAGGACTCCGACGGCGACGCGTTCGGCCGGCTGATCCTGCTCTACGACCCCGACGGCACCGACGCCTGGGACGGCACCATGCGGATGGTGGCGTTCATCCAGGCCGATCTGGATCCGCACGAGGCGATCGACCCGCTGCTGCCCGAGGTCGCCTGGAGTTGGCTGGTGGAGGCGCTGGGCTCCCGCACCGAGCACGTCACCGCGCTGGGGGGCACCGTCACGGCGACCACCTCGGTGCGCTACGGCGACATCTCCGGCCCGCCCCGCGGCCACCAACTGGAGCTGCGCGCATCCTGGACCGCGACCACACCGGAGCTGGGCGCGCACGTCCAGGCGTTCTGCGAGGTCCTCGAACACGCTGCGGGGCTGCCGCCGGTCGGGATCACCGACCTGAGCTCCCGAACCCGCGTCTGAGATGTCCGGGCAGACAGAACCGGCATCCGACGAGCCCGAGCCGACTCCCCTGCCGCATCCCGCCGACGGGGTGCCTGAGGTGTCGGTCACCGCGACGCAGATCGGCGCCGCCGCCGAGAAGTTGGCCGGCGGCCACGGCCCGTTCGCGGTGGATGCCGAGCGGGCCTCGGGCTTCCGCTACTCCAACCGCGCCTACCTCATCCAGATCCGGCGCGCCGGTTCGGGCACCGTGCTCATCGACCCGGTCGGCGCCGGCGAGGATCCGGCGGCGCTGCTGCGTCCGGTCGCCGAGGTGCTCGACGACGACGAGTGGATCCTGCACGCCGCCGACCAGGATCTGGCCTGCCTGGCCGAGGTCGGCATGTGGCCGAAGGCGCTCTATGACACCGAGCTGGCCGGGCGGCTGGCCGGCTTCGAACGGGTCAACCTGGCCGCGATGGTGCAGCGCCTGCTGGGGCTGGGGCTGGCCAAGGGCCACGGTGCCGCCGACTGGTCGAAACGCCCGCTGCCCGCCGACTGGCTCAACTATGCGGCGCTGGACGTCGAGGTGCTGATCGAACTGCGTGGGGCCATCGCCGACGTGCTGGCCGGCCAGCATAAAAGCGACTGGGCAGCACAGGAATTCAACCATCTTCGGATCACCGACTTCACCACGTCGACCCGCCGGGACCGCTGGCGGCGTACGTCGGGCATCCACAAGGTGCGCGACCGGCGCGGCCTGGCCGCCGTGCGCGAGCTGTGGACGGTGCGCGACCGGATCGCCGCGCGCCGCGATATCGCCCCCGGGCGCATCCTGCCCGACTCGGCGATCATCGCCGCCGCCGTGGCCAATCCCACCACCGTCGAGGAGTTGCTCGCCCTACCGGTGTTCGGCGGGCCCAAGCAGCGCCGCAGCGCAGCGACCTGGTTGGCCGCGCTGGCCGCCGCGCGCGACAACCCCGAGCCGCTGGATTCCGTCGAACCCCAGAACGGCCCACCACCGCCGTCGCGCTGGTCCCGGCGCAAGCCCGAGGCGGCCGCGCGACTGGATGCGGCCCGCGCCGCCCTGGGCCAGCTGTCCGAGCAGGTGAGCGTGCCGACGGAGAACCTGCTCTCCCCCGAGCTGGTGCGCCGGCTGTGCTGGGACTGGGATCCGGCGACACCCGAACCCGCGGCGGCGATCGAGGCGTTCCTGATTGCCGGCGACGCCCGACCGTGGCAACGCGAGCTCACGGTGCCGTTGCTGGCTGCCGCGCTCGGTAAAGCCGTCGGCACCACCGCCGACGGCGGCTGATCCGGGTGTCCGCCGTGGTTCGCCGGATCAGCTACGTGATCAGCTACGAACTCATCGCCATCGTGCTCACCGCCCTCGGCCTGGTCGTCCTGGGCTTCGGTGGCGGCAGCTCGGGTGTCATGGCGGTGACGGCATCGACGGTGGCAATGGTCTGGAACTACGTGTGGAACACCGTGTTCGAGTTCTGGGAGCGGCGGCAGGACTCCCAAACCCGCACCGTCGCGCGCCGGATCGCGCACGCCATCGGCTTCGAAGGCGGGCTGGTGGTGGTGCTGTTGCCGGTCGTGGCGTGGATATTGGGCGTGTCCCTGCTGCAGGCTTTCGGTCTCGAGGCGGCCCTGCTGGCGTTCTTCCTGGTCTACACGTTCGTGTTCACCTGGCTGTTCGACAGGATCTGGCCTCCGCGACCTAATCCAGGTGCTCGCTGACCTCTTCGACGCAGTTGGAACTGCCCATCGCCGCCACCCAGCCGGTGATCTGGCGGGCCACATCCTGGGCGGTCAGGCCGACCTCGGCCAGCAGTTCCCCCCGCGAGGCGTGGTCGTAGAAGCGTTGCGGCAGACCGACATCCCGGCAAGGCACGTCAATGTCGGCAGCCCGCAGCGCCGCCGACACCGCCGAGCCGACCCCGCCGGCGACACCGTTGTCCTCGCAGGTCACCACCAGCTTGTGGGCGACGGCCAACTCGGCGATCACCTGCGGCACCGGCAGCACCCAGCGCGGGTCGATCACCGTCACGCCGATGCCCTGGTTGTGCAGCCGGTCGGCCACCGCCAATGCCATCGGCGCGAACGCCCCCACAGCGACCAGCAGAACGTCGGGGCCCAGCCCGTCCGTCGGCCGGGCGAGCACATCGACCCCGGAGCGGCGCTCGAGCGCTGGAATGTCCTCGCCCACATCGCCTTTGGGGAACCGCAGCGCGGTGGGACCGTCCTGGACCTCAAGCGCCTCACCGAGTTCCTCGCGCAACCGGATGCCGTCGCGGGGGGCGGCCACCCGCATCCCCGGCACCACACCCAGGATCGACAGATCCCACATTCCGTTGTGGCTGGCGCCGTCGGGGCCGGTGATCCCGGATCGATCCAGCACCAGCGTGACCGGCAGCTTGTGCAGCGCGACGTCCATCATCACCTGGTCGAAAGCGCGGTTGAGGAACGTCGAGTAGACCGCCACCACCGGGTGCAGGCCGCCCATCGCCAGACCGGCCGCCGAGGTGACCGCGTGCTGTTCGGCGATCCCGACGTCGAACATCCGGTCGGGAAAGCGCTGCCCGAACGGCGTCAGCCCGGTGGGCCCGGGCATCGCGGCGGTGATCGCGACGACGTCGCGTCGCTTGGTGCCGTACTCGATGAGCGCATCGGAGAACGTCGCCGTCCAGCCGCGGCCGGCGGTCTCGGTGGCGTACCCGGTGAGCGGGTCGATCACGCCGCAGGCGTGCATCTGCTCGGCCTCGTCGTTCTCGGCCGGACCGTAGCCCTTGCCCTTGCAGGTGACCACGTGCACGATCACCGGCCTGCCGAAGCCGCGAGCGCGGCGCAGCGCCGACTCCACCGCCGCCTCATCGTGGCCGTCGATCGGGCCGAGGTACTTCAGGCCCAGGTCGGTGAAGAGCGCCTGCGGCGCCAGCGCGTCCTTGAGTCCCGCCTTGACGCTGTGGATCACCTGGTAGCCGATCTCCCCGACGACCGGCACGCCGCGCACCGCGGCGCGGCCGCGCTCCAGCAGACGCTCGTAGACGGGCTGCAGTCGCAGCGCGGCCAGGTGGTCGGCGAAACCCCCGATGGTCGGCGCGTAGCTGCGGCCGTTGTCGTTGACCACGACCACCACCGGCCGGTTACCGGCGGCGATGTTGTTCAACGCCTCCCAGCACATGCCGCCGGTCAGCGCACCGTCGCCGACGACGGCCACCACGTGCCGGTTGCGGTGCCCGGTCAGTTCGAAGGCTTTGGCCAGCCCATCGGCGTACGACAGCGCGGCACTGGCGTGGCTGGACTCCACCCAGTCGTGCTCGCTCTCGGCGCGGGACGGGTATCCCGACAGCCCGCCCTTCTTGCGCAGGCTGCCGAAGTCACGGTTGCGTCCGGTCAGCATTTTGTGCACGTAGGCCTGATGGCCGGTGTCGAAGATGATCGGATCGTGCGGAGAGTCGAACACCCGGTGCAGCGCCAGTGTCAGCTCCACCACGCCCAAATTGGGGCCCAGGTGCCCGCCTGTCGCGGCAACCTTGTGGATCAGGAACTCCCGGATCTCCGCCGCCAGATCGGCCAACTGAGCCTGCGAGAGGTGCTGCAGATCGGCGGGGCCGCGGATCCCTTCAAGCATCCGGCCAGTCTACGCATGGCGACGGGTGACCACCGTATGGTCGTCGTATGCGCGCCGAGGAGATCGCTGAGGAGTTCCCGGTGGTGTCCATCGATTCCGACGCCGTGGACGCGGCCCGGTTACTGGCCGAACACCGACTGCCCGGAATCGTGGTTATCGACCCCGCCGGCAAGCCGCACGCGGTGCTGCCGGCCTCACAGGTCGTGCGTTTCATCCTGCCCGGATACGTCCAGGACGACCCGTCGCTGGCCGGAGTGCTCAGCGAGAGCGCGGCCGATCGCGCCGCGGAGAAATTGCACGGCAAGACGGTGCGCGATGTGCTGCCCGAACACCTGCCCGAACTGCCGACCGCCGGGCCCGCCCACACCCTCATCGAAGTCGCCTCCACCATGGCCCAGCTGCGCAGCCCGCTGGTGGCCGTCGTCAAGGACGGTAAACTGCTCGGCGTGATCACCGCCTCGCGACTGCTCGCGGCAGCGCTCAAACCTGATCGGCGCGGCTGATAACGTATCCATTTTCATGCGGTGTACCGGCAAGCCTGGTCGGCGTCAATGATTCCGTATCCAGGGGGTGCATGGTGGGGGTTGCGGCCGACCGCTGTGCGGAGCTCCCCCGATGATCTACTTCGCCGTCGCGGTCTTCGTGATCGCCTATGGGTTCATCGCCGCCGACCGGATCAACAAGACGGTGGTGGCGCTGACCGGGGCGGCCGCGGTCGTCATCTTGCCCGTCATCTCCTCCGACGACATCTTCTACTCCCGCAAAACCGGCATCGACTGGGACGTCATCTTCCTGTTGCTGGGCATGATGATTATCGTCAGCGTGCTGCGCCAGACCGGCGTGTTCGAGTACGTCGCGATCTGGTCGGCCAAGCGGGCCAAGGGTTCCCCGCTGCGCATCATGATTCTGCTGGTGCTGGTGACGGCTGTTGCATCAGCGCTGCTGGACAACGTCACCACGGTGCTGCTGATCGCCCCGGTCACCCTGTTGGTCTGCGACCGGCTGGAGATCAACGCCGCACCGTTTCTGATGGCCGAGGTGTTCGCGTCCAACATCGGCGGCGCCGCCACACTGGTCGGCGATCCGCCCAACATCATCATCGCCAGCCGAGCGGGCTTGTCGTTCAACGCCTTTCTCGTGCACATGGCGCCGATCGTGGTCATCGTCCTGATCGCCTTCATCCTCATGCTGCCCCGGCTGTTTCCGGGATCGTTCACCGTCGACCCCGACCGGGTCGCCGACGTGATGGCGCTCGAGGAGCACGAGGCGATCCGGGACCGCCGCCTGCTGATCAAGTGCGGCCTCGTGCTGGCCGGGGTGTTTGCCGGGTTCATCGGACACTCCGCGCTGAACCTGGAGCCCTCCGTGGTGGCGCTGCTCGGTGCCGGGGTACTGATCGTGATCTCCAAGATGGAGCGCTCGGACTACCTGTCCGGCGTCGAGTGGGAGACCCTGCTGTTCTTCGCCGGCCTGTTCGTGATGGTGGGCGCCCTGGTGGATACCGGGGCGATCGCGGCCCTGGCCAAGAGCGCCACCGAACTCACCGGCGGCAACGCCTTGCTGACCACGATGGGAATCCTGGGGGTGTCCGCGCCGGTGTCCGGCATCATCGACAACATCCCCTACGTGGCCACCATGACACCGATCGTGGCCGAGCTGAGCACCACGCTGCCCAACGATCTGCACCCCGATGCCCTGTGGTGGGCGCTGGCGCTCGGCGCCGACTTCGGCGGCAACCTGACCGCAGTGGGAGCCAGCGCCAATGTAGTGATGCTCGGCATCGCCCGCCGCGCCGGGAATCCGATCACGTTCTGGGAGTTCACCCGCAAGGGCATCGTGGTCACCGTGGTCTCGATAGCACTGGCGGCGCCGTATCTGTGGTTGCGCTACTTCGTGTTCGGTTGATTTCTGCGGTGTTCAATCCCGTCAGGTGTTCTTGGCGATGAAGCGGCGGTACAGCGGTATCGCGACCGCCAGGTTGTAGACGACCCCGCCGACCAGATAGGGCCACCACATACCGTGGTCGCCGGCCACCCAGAATGCCTTGACCGCCCAGTACGGCGGCAACACCCCGAACGCCAGGTTCCAGCCCGAGTCGATGAACCAGGGCAGGCACGGCAACCCGGCGATCAGCATGCCCAGGCCACGCAGCGCGGCCAGGCCCTGAATCTTGTTGCTGGCCATGGCCAGAATCAGCAGCAGCGTCACCACCGCGGACAGGCCCGCCACCAGCCCGATCGGGATCAGCGATGGCACCAGGCCCGGTTGCAGAATCCCGCTGAACGACAGGGTGGCGATGACGTAAGCGGTCGTCACCACCATCACGGTGGCCACCCGGTAGCCGAAGAACACCGATAGCCGCACCGGGGTGACTCGCAGCGCGGTCAGCGTGCCGGCATCGACTTCGTCGAGCACCAGGAATGCGGCCAGGCCACCGGTGATGATGATGGACGTCAGCAATAGGAATGCGGTGAGTACCAACGGGTAGTAGGGCACCAGATCGAACGCGTAACGCTCGGCGAGCATGGTGGTGACCCGCGGCGTCAGCACCGCTACCCCGGTGGTCCAGATCACCGGCGCCAGCACGATCATCACCAACAGCGGGTCGCGGTAGGTGCCCCGCAGATCATTGCGCCCGAACGCCGTCACTGCGCGCCAGCCGGCCATTACGACCGCTCGATGATGTAGTGGGCGAACAGTTTCCGGCCCGCCACGTACAACCCGGCGATCCACAGTGTGGGATAGATCAGCGCGTACGCGATCTGCCAGGGCGCCAGGCTGAGCTGCGCGAAAGCCGCCCCGAACAGCAGCAACGGCCCCTGGCTGGGGATCAGGTAGCACAGCGGTGACGGCCATACCCCCGAGTAGTGCAGCATCGGCAGCGACATCACCGCCAGTGGGATCGTCGCGGTCAGGAACCAGTCGCTGATCGACGCGAACGGCAGTGATGTGGTGAACCCGACCAGCAGCATCACCAGGGTCGCCAGCAGCACCCCCGCCAGCAGTGGAGCCGGGTGGTAGCCGACGCGATCCACGCCGGCCACCACCACGGCCACCGCCAGTGAGATCCCGGCCAGCGGAGTGAGTTTCGCGGTCAGGTACTCGCCGAATCGCAGCGGTGTGGCGACGATCGCCGAGAGGGTTCGATCCTGCTTGTCGAAGAACACCGTGCCGGCGATAAAGAAGAATCCGATGATGGCCGTATCGCCCATCAGCACATATGGTTCGGCGGCCGTGCGCAGGCCCGCCGGCATCGGCAACAGCACCGCCAGCCAGATCAGACCCGAGAACACCGCGGCGTGCAAAAACTTCTGCCGGACCTGCAACATCAGCTCCAGGCGTAGCGCGGCCACCAGCCGGCTCATGTCAGCTGCCTACCGGTGACCTCGACGAACACGTCATCGAGGCTGGCCTCGCGGCTGTGGATCGTCTCGATCTGTCGTTCGCGCAGCACCGCCTGAAACGCCGCGTCGTCGGCCAGGGTGTCCATGGCGAAGTCCGCATTCGCCAGGCCGCCCTGCTCGCACCGGTAGGTCACTCGCACTATGCGCTGGCTGCGGGCGATCTTCAGCTCGGCGGGCTTGTCCAGTGCGACGATCCGGCCGTCGACGACGAATGCCACCCGGTCGCACAGCTCGTCGGCGGTGGCCATGTCATGGGTGGTCAGGAAGACGGTCCGGCCCCGTGCCTTGAGATCGCGCACCATGTCCTTGACTTTGTTGGCGTTGACCGGGTCCAGACCGGACGTGGGTTCGTCGAGAAAGATCAGTTCGGGGTGGTGGATCAGCGATCGGATGAAGGTCAGCCGCATCTGCATGCCCTTGGAGTAGTTGCCCACTCGGGTGTCGGCGTATTCGGTCAGGCCGACGGCGTCCAGCAGGTCCGTCGGGTCGGCGGTCTTGCCGGCGTACAGCGATGCGAAGAACTGCAGATTCTCCAGTCCGGTGAGCTTTTGGTAGTGGTTGGGCAGTTCGAAGGACACCCCGATGCGCTGGTAGTAGTCGGGTCCCCACGCCGCTGGGTCGCGGCCCCAGACCTGGGCCTGGCCGCCGTGGCCGCGCAACAGGCCGATGAGCAGTTTCTGCGTCGTGGACTTGCCGGCACCACTGGGGCCCAGGAAGCCGAAAATCTCTCCGCGGTCGACCGAGAAGTCCATGCCGCGAACCGCCGGCTGCTCGGCTTTCGGGTAGCTGTAGGTGAGTCCGCGCACCCGGATCACTTCGGTGGTCTCGCCGTCGTCCAACACCTGATCGAATATACTGACATTTCAGAAATTAATGAACATTAGGAGTTCCGGTGGCGGATGACGCGGACATCGCCGAACAACTCGCGCTGACGTTGACCGGTCTCGGACTGCAGCGCATGACCGCCCGGGTGCTGGCTGCCTTGCTGTTCACCGAACGGTCCACGATGACGATGGGCGAGCTGGCCGAGAAGCTGCAGGCCAGCGCCGGCGCGATCTCCGGGGCGATGAAGATGCTCACCGCGGTCGGGCTGGCCGAACGGGTTCCGGTGCCGGCCAGCCGCCGCGAGCACTATCGACTGCGCGACGACGCGTGGGCGGTGCTGTTCACCAACCAGAACGTGACGATCTCAGCCATGCAGGACGCCGCGGCGGCCGGGATCGCGGCCATCGGCGCCGACCACCCGGCCCACCGTCGGCTCACCCAGATGCGGGACTTCTACACGTTTCTGCTCGGCGAGATCCCGGCGCTGCTGGACCGCTGGCGCGAGCAATCAGCGGGTTAGCAGCGCGACACACTCTGCACGGTGTAGCCGTGTTTGCGGCACAACCCGATATCGCGGGCGAAAACCGCTGTCGCACAGGCGACGCCGTATCTGTGGTTGCGCTACTTCGTGCTCGGCCGACGAGCCGCCCCGGACGGGTCGCGAAAATTCCTGCGGCGCACCATGTGCACCAATACCAGCACCGACGCGACCGCGGCGTAGATGCACCACAACGACGCGAACGCCTTTGTGTAGAGCACCGCGACGACAACCAGGCCCACCAGGTTGACGACGCCAAAGGCGATGATCGAACGGTAACCCGACAGCAGCGCCGGCCCGATGACGGCGACGATGTAGAGCGTCACCCACACGCCGGCGTGCTGGATACCGGTTTGGTAATCGAGCGCATGCCGGTGCCGGGTGACTGAGACCGGCGAGGCCAGGACGACATAGAGCAGATATGCCGACACCACCGCGCCGAGCACTACGAACGGCGCGACACGTAACCGGCGGCCGGGTGGCTCCAGCAACACCACGGATACCGGCACCAGGGTCGGCAACAGCGGCAACGCGATCAGCAGATAAGCCAGCACCGCAAGGTGGCCGAGCCCGGCGGACAGGTCACGGTCCTGATGCGCCCACACCGCCGCCTCGATGAACTGGTGCACCGCGAAGACCGTCGGTAACAGCGCAAACGGCAGCTCCCGGGCGGCTTTGACCTCGCGTAGTGAAAGCGCAGCGACTGGCAGCAGCGCAGTGCCGGCCACCAGATCGGCCGTCATCGAAAAACACACCGCCCCAGTGTGCCCCCGCCGCCACGCCCGTAATCCCGTTTTCCGCGCAGGCAGCGTCTGACCATATCGACCTTCGGGCTGCCCCGCTGCTGTGTCAGGGCTAGCGCACCAGCAGCGCCACGCACTCCACGTGATGAGTGAGCGGAAACGCGTCGAACACCCGGATCCGCTGCACGGCATAGCCGTGCTTGCGGTACAGCCCGATATCGCGGGCGAAAGATGCTGCCTCACAACCGATGTGCACCAGGCGCGGTACGGCCGCGGCCGCCAACGCCTCGATCACCTCGCGTCCGGCGCCGGCGCGCGGCGGATCCAGCACCGCGACGTCGGCAGCGGTCCGCTGCGCACCCAACACCCGGCGCACCGAGTCGGTCCGCACCGACACCTGCGGCAGATCGGCCAGCGCGGCCCGGGCGGCGCCGGTGGCCGCCCGCGAGGTGTCGACGCTGATCACCCGGCCGGACTCCCCTACCTCCTCGGCCAGTGCCGCGGCGAAGATCCCGGCCCCGCCGTAGAGGTCCCAGGCGGTCATGCCGGCCTCTGTGGCTGCCCAGTCGGCGACCAGCGCGCTGTAGAGCGCGGCCGCGTGCCGGTGCGCCTGCCAGAACGCGGTCACCGGGATCTGCCAGCGCCGCCGGCCGACCCACTGGGTGGCGTGATAGTCGCCCTCGTGCACCTGCGGGCGATGATTGCGGCCGGTGCTCACCACGTGCCGGACGCCGTCGTCGTCGGCCACCACATGGACGTGGTCGCCGGGCCGCCAGCTCTGCTCGGCCAGTCCCTTGATCATCCCGGCGGGCAACTGGCCGCACCGCAGATCGGTGACCAGCTCCTCGCTGTGATACCGGTGAAACCCGGCCCGCCCGTCGGCGCCGACCTCCAGCCGGACCCGGCTGCGCCAGCCGGTCGGACCGCCCTCGCCCACCGGTTCGGCCTCGCCCTGCCAGTCATGGCCGCCGAGCCGGGCCAACTGGTTGGAGACCACCTCGCCCTTGAGCGCACGGGCCGCGGCCGGGTCGGCGAATGCCAGGTCGCAACAACCGGCACCGCCGACGCCGGCGATCGGGCACAGCGAGGCGACCCGGCCGTCCGCCGGTTCGAGCACCTCGACACATTCGGCGTGCCAGTACGATCCGCGCTCGGCGGTGATCCGCGCCCGCACCCGCTCGCCGGGCAGGGCGTAACGCACGAAGACCACCCGGCCGTCATGGCGGGCCACACAACTGCCGCCGTTCGCGGGCGCGTCGGTGACCAGGGTCAGCTCATGGTCGCTCACTCCAGAAATCCTCGCCGGGTGTCACCGGGGGCGTGGTGCGGCGCCAGCACCTTGCGCCGTTCCGAGGAGTTGAGCTGCCAGGGCACCGAGGTCACCATCACCTGCGGCATGAACAGCAGCCGGGTCTTGAGCCGTAACGCACTCTGGTTGTGCAGCACCTGTTCCCACCAGTGCCCCACCACATATTCGGGGATGTAGACGGTCACCACGGTGCGCGGCGACTCCTTGTTGATGCGCCTGACGTAGTCGAGCACCGGCCGGGTGACCTCACGGTAGGGCGAGGCGATCACCGTCAACGTCGACGACACCGAGACCCGCGCTTTGGTCCGCGAGTGGGAGGACAGCAATATCACCGT
>NZ_LZMF01000017.1:0-98785 GCF_001673565.1 Mycolicibacter sinensis | reverse complement strand
CCGGTCCGATACTGGTGACCGGGGGGGGGGCTGCACTGTTCGTGGTCGGTGTGCTTGCCCTGGCGATCGCGCCGGCGGTAACGCGGGTGGCGGCGCCGGGGGCGGAACAGCGGCCTTGGGTGGCGGTGGCTGGTGAGTGACGACGTTGGCCCGCACGTCCGGCCCCTGGTGGTTGGCCGCCCGCATGCCCACCGCCAGCGCGATCGCCAGGGCCAGCACACCGACCACGAACAGTGCCGCCACCCCACCGGTCACCAGTATCGGTTTGCGTTC
The DNA here is from genome assembly GCF_001673565.1 of Mycolicibacter sinensis. Classification (GTDB taxonomy): domain Bacteria; phylum Actinomycetota; class Actinomycetes; order Mycobacteriales; family Mycobacteriaceae; genus Mycobacterium; species Mycobacterium sinense_C. Next base: position 98,512 of record NZ_LZMF01000017.1, on the reverse strand, counting down.
CCGCTGCTGGATCGCGGTGCTGAAGTCCAGCATGCGGGAGTCGACAAGCTCGGGCTGGTCGACGACGTCCTGGATGCCCGAGGGCAGGTAGCCGCTGTCGGCGAAGTCGGGAACCGCGCTGTAGGCCAGCGGCTCGATGTCCGAGGTGGCGTTGTAGTCCACTGCCCCGGGCGGGACGTAGGCGTAGCCGGCTTGGACCAGCCCTGGGCCCAGCGCCGGGTCCACTGCGCCGGTGCCGGGGTCCTGCGCCCAGGCCAGCGCCCGGGTGGACGAGTTGAACAGGGGGGCGTGTGCACTGGCCAGTGCAGCTCCTCGAGCCAGCGCCATGTCCGGTTCTTCGGGGGCGCTGACCGGCAGCGGGCTGGCCTTATCCAGCTCCGGCTTGATCATGGCGACGTTGACGCCGCCCGATCCGACCACGAACAGCCCGTCGGGACGCGACTCCAGGCGTTGGGCGCCGGCCGCCAGCTCGGTCAGCTCACCGACGGCGCTGGCGTCATCGCTCGACAGCGGCTGCCGGTAGATCTCGGCGATCGAGCCGTCGTCGGAGTTGACCACCGCAAGGGTGGCGGCCTCCGGCTCGACGAACAGCAGTGCCGTCCGGTTGTAGCGGGTCGCGCTGCCGACCGCCTGGGCCAGCGCCGCGGCGGCCAGGAACGCCGACACCAGCATCACGTTCTCGACCTTGTGGCTGACCAGGGCATCGCGCAGCGCGGCGGCCTCGGCGGGATGACTCCAGGTCACCCCGGTCGAGCTGAGCTGATAGCCGCCCTCGCGCGCACCCTCGCGGGTGCCCAGGATCGCCGAGACCACCCGCTCCGGGGCGCCCTCGTTACCGGCGCCGACGTCGAAGTCGTCATGCTCGACCGTCACCCCGTTGGCGGTTTCACCTTCCACCAACACCATGCGGACCGTCGAGGGTGCTACCGACACCCCGAGAACGATGTCCACCAATACCTCCACGCGCTGCTGATCGGCCAGTGATGAGGGCCAGACCCCCGCCAAGGCCAGCGGTACCGGCTTCATCCCGGCGGCGCGGCGGCCGTCGCATCCGAAGGGCTAACTGGACTGGATGAAGTTCTGGTACGAGCGGGACGGCGTCGGCCCGCGCTGGCCCTGATATTTCGACCCTACCCGCGTGCTGCCGTAAGGGTGCTCCGCCGGACTCGTCAGCCGCAGTAGGCACAGCTGGCCGATCTTCATCCCCGCCCACAACGTGATCGGCAGATTCGCCACGTTGGACAGCTCCAACGTGATGTGCCCGGAGAAGCCCGGGTCGATGAAACCCGCGGTCGAATGGGTCAACAATCCCAGCCGGCCCAGGCTCGATTTGCCCTCCAGCCGGCCGGCCAGATCGTCGGGCAGCGTGCAGCACTCCAGGGTGGAGCCCAGCACGAACTCGCCGGGATGCAGCACGAACGGCTCACCGGGATCGGGCTCGAACAGCGTCGTCAGTTCGTCCTGCTGTTTAGCCGGGTCGATGTGGGTGTAGCGGGTGTTGTTGAACACCCGGAACAGGCTGTCGAGGCGGACGTCCACGCTGGACGGCTGTACCAGGGCGTCATCGAAGGGGTCGATGCCCAGCCGGCCGGCGGCGATTTCGGCCCGCAGGTCGCGATCGGAGAGCAGCACCGCACGAGCGTATCCGCTGACCGCTTGGATGGGCCGTACCACGGGGCGCCGAGGGTGCGGTTTCATCCGCAACACGCCGCGTCCGGCCGATGAAGATGCACTCTCGCAGGCAGCGAGCGCCCAGATGCTAGCCTGCTAGCGCAGCAATGCCGATGTAGTTCAATGGCAGAACATCAGCTTCCCAAGCTGAATACGCGGGTTCGATTCCCGTCATCGGCTCCACGAGTACGTCGGGTTTTACCTCGGTGGATCCGCAGTCTGGTTGGCGGTCCAGTCGGGCCCGTTGCGGGCGGCCATACAGCTTGGTCCCGGCCGCTACTACGCCAGATCTTTTTCCATGAGCGTGAAGACCGGCTTCCGGAAGCTTGCGAGTCGGCGATTAAGTATCGAATCTCGCCAGTACTAGCTGCCACCATTCCCGCGTTCATAGACGATATGGTCGAGCGCCATGCTCGTCGCCTCTAAGCCGGAGCCAGCAGGATTTTCACAACCGCGTCCAGCTTCTCAAAGTAGATCTGGGATGACTGGGAGTCTCACGCCAGTCGGTGCCACTCGCCAGTGGCGTGCTGATAAAACTCGTTATATGTTAATGGCCGTAATTTGGTAGATAGGCAAACCCCAGCGAGAGGTTGTCACACGATGACGCTCCGTATCCCCCTGATCGCCGCGTCAATGCTTGCGGCCGGCGTGCTCGGCCTCGCACCCACCGCAGCTGCCGAGTCTGAGTGGACGATGCCCGACTTAGTAGGCAAGGACCTCCAAGGCGCGCAAGATTCAATTCAGTCATTGACCAACGATCAGGTCTGGTATTCCGGTTCGACGGACCTGACCGGCAAGGGCCGCAACCAGATTCTTGATCGGAACTGGTTGGTGTGCAGTTCGACTCCGCCTGCCGGTGCGACAATCACAGCCAGCACGCAGATCACGTTTGGCGTTGTACGTATGGATACGGAATCTTGCCCCTAGTCGGCGGAGCTTCCAAGTGGCGACGCGGGCCCAATAGCAACGCGTCTGCCGTGGTGACGAGATCAGACTGGAGGGATCCCCGATGACGAGCCCCGTGCCGCAATCAGGTTGGTACCCCGATCCGTCAGGTAACGGGGGCCAGCGATATTTCGATGGGAAGGCGTGGACGGAGCATTTCAGTCCGCCGCCGCCACCGCAGCCGTCGATCGTCATCAACAACACCAATACGGTCGGTGGTGGCGCGGTAATCGTGTCGAAGGGGCCAAATCATGCTCTGCACCTGGTCCTGACCTTGATCACATTCGGCCTATGGCTTCCGGTCTGGGTGCTCGTCGCAATTTTCAGCAGCGGCAGCCGAGTACAGGTGGCCGGTGCGGTTTCGGACGTCACGGAGTCCGTAGGCCAGGTGTCAGGGAAGGGGTGGCGGATCATCGCCGCAGTCCTAGGCGGGCTCGTGCTCCTAGGTCTTGTCAGCGAGCACCCGGTGCTGCTGGTTCCCGCGGCGATTATCGCCGCCTCAGGGTACTTCGGCTATCGCGAGTACCAGCGAACTATCGAACGCCGTGCGGACCACGCCAACCTCGCAGCCCGCGCAGACATGGAAAATCAGGCGGTGAACTCCGGAGACCCCACCGCCTTTTACGGTCAATATCCGCCGCCGCGTCTGCCGCCAATGCCACCACCGGTCAATCCCTAGGCGGGCGCGCCACCATCGAAAATTGATCTCGTTCGCGGACAAGACCGGAAGCATCTGCGGCACGGTATCGAACGAGACTGGGGCGCCACATCATCTCCAACACGATGATGAACGCGTTTGAATCCGGCCACAATGGGCGCTATGCGCCTGTTCCCCAAGCCGCACACCGCCCTCACCGACGCCGAGGTCGCCGACGCACTCGGTCGCGCGGTGGCGATCATCAACCCGCTGCTCGACCTGCTCGCGCAAGCGGATCCGATCGGCCTGCGCGACCGCACCCACCGCCTGCTCACCCCGCCCCGCGGTCTGATCCAGCGGATCCGCCGCCTACGGCTGAGGCGGCGCCGCCACGAGGCCGGCCGCGGTCCCAGCAACGCCGTCCGGGCCCGCAACGCCGGCGCGCAGTTGATGAACGCCGCCGACCTTCCGGGCACCGCCGCCTGGGAGCGGATGAGCCGCGACGAGCGCGTCCATTGGTGGGTGCACCGGGTCGGCGCGCTGAACACCCTGGTGGTGGCCTCACCGCGCGTCTTCGGCTGGCTGGCGCGGCTGCTGCCGGTCGACGAGCTGGCCGGATTCGTCAACCACGCCATCGTGCTGTGCGCGCTGGCCCGCGAGTACGGCGTCACCGACCGGCGCCAGCAGGTGCGGCTGCTCGCCGCGGTGCTGTGCCGGCGTGAGCTGCCCGAGAATGTCGACGTGCCGCCACCGCCCGAACCCGAGCCGCTCCCGCAACGCCGGGCGATCCCCCGGACTCTCTGGCGGCTGGCCGGGATCTTGCGGGCGACTTTCGAGGAGGCCGCCAAGCGGCCGCAGCCCAAGAAGCTCTACCAGCGGCTGAGTGTCCTGCCCGGGGTCGGGGCGATCGCCGGCTACTTCGGCGAGCGCGACGCGCTGTTCCGATCCGCTGCCGACGGCGTGGCCTGGCTCGACGCGCACACCGCCGGTTAGGACACCCGGATCCAGTCGACCAGCATCTCCGCCGGGTAGCTGCCCGCCCCGGGATCGCCCCCGCCGGACCCGGCGACGGCCAGATTCAACACCGAAAACACTTGGTAGCCGGGGTCATTGAACGGCCAGTCGGCGATCGAGTTCGCCGGAACGGTGAAGTAGGGCTGCGCGCCGTCGACGTAGTCGCGCCAGAACCGGATGCCCTCGTCATCCCAGCGGCATCGCCAGGTGTGCCAGGCGGTGTCCATGGCGATCTGGTGGGTGGCCCACTCGGCCCCGTTCGCCTTGGTGTGGACGGTGGTCGCCGACGGCCAGTTGCCGTTGCCGTACCACTCCAGCACGTCGATCTCGCCGCGATCGTCGTTGCCCATCCACCAGGCGGGCCAGGCGCCGGGGGTCAGGCAGTTGAGTTTGATGCGGACTTCCCAGGTGTGGCCGATGCCGCCGGTCCACCGGCTCTGGACCTTGCCGCTGTAGTAGGTGTTGCGGTCTTTGGCGGCGCGCAGCACCAGGTTGGACTTGCCGTCGAGGAACACGTTCTGGCGATCGTCGCGGTATTGCCCGACGTTCTCGGGCCGCTCCCAGAACGTCGGGTCCTTCATGGATTCGCGCGCCCGCGCCACCGTCCACTTCGCCGAATCGGGGGCCGACCCGGCGGGACCGTCGAACTCGTCACTGAATAGGTAGGTCTGGGCGGGGGCGGCGGGCAGCGGACCGGCCGGCGCCGGCTGCGCCCAGGCCTGCGGAACGCGCATCGCGGTGGCCAGCATCCCGACCCCGGTGCTCAGCATCAGGTTGCGGCGATTCATCTCGGGCACCTTCGCATGGTGCCACTGAATCCCCGCCGCCGTTAGAAGACCCGCACCCAGTCGATCAGCATGTCCGCCGGGTAGGACCCCTGACGAGCGTCGCCGCCCCCAGATCCGCCGACGGCCAGGTTCAGGATCGGGAACACCGTGTAGCCGGGGTCGTTGAACGGCCACTCCCGGCCGGGTTCTTCGATGTTCTCGATGCCCACAGCCGGGACGGAAAAGTAGGGCTCCATGCCCTCGGCGTAGTCCTGCCAGAAGTACATGCCGCTGGCGTTCCAGGTGACCCGCCAGTTGTGCCAGTTGCCGTCGACGGGAAACGCGAACGTTTCGAACGCGGTGCCATACGGGTTGGCGTGCACCGTGGTACCGGACGGCCACTCGCCGTTGCCGTACCACTCCATCATGTCGATTTCGCCTTCGCGGCCCGGGTCGTCGTTGGACAACCACCAGGCGGGCCAGGCGCCCGCGGTCTGGCAGTTCAGTTTGATCCGCGCTTCCCAGGTGGTGCCGAGGCCGCCGCGCCAGTTGCCGTGCACCAGGCCGCCGAAGTAGGTGTTGCCTTCCTGGGTGGCCCGGATGACGAGGTTGGACTTGCCGTCGAGGAAGACGTTCTTGCGACTGTCGCGGTACTGGTAGAAGTACTCCGGCCGATCCCAGCCGACCGGGCGGCGGATCGGAGTGCGGTGGTTGGAGATCGTCCACTTGGACGGGTCCGGGGCCGAACCGGCCGGGCCGTCGAATTCGTCATGCCAGATAAATCCGCCGGGCTTGGCCGCGGCCGGCGGTGCCGCGGGATCGGCCGGGGAGACCGGTTGCTGCGCCGGGTCGCCGGGCGCCCTGGGAGACGCCGGAATGGCTCTGGCCAGCGGATTCGGGGCGGCGGCGGCCAGCGCCCCGGCACCCAGCATCAACATGACGTGGCGGCGGTTCATCTCAGGCACGGTGGCAATGTAACCCACGCCGCAACGGTGTCAAACCAGGCGAGCCGCGCCCATCAGTGGGCTATCTCACTCGCCCGCGCCGGCACTGTCGTCGAGCACACCGACCGCAATCCCATAGGGCAAAAACCGTACTTTTCGTTTGGGATCGGGATTGCGCTGGCTGGCACGCAGGGCATCGATCTCGGTGGCGAACACCTGCTCGACCCGGGCCGCGCCGTCGTCGCCGACCGTGTAGATGGCCCACACCCCATCGCCGGTCTCGCCGGTGGTCGGCGGCCCAGAACGCGCCGCGTGAGCCAGGTCGGCGAACAGCGCGCCCCAACCGGCGCGGTTTCCGGCGGAGCCGAACGTTCCGGAGAAGCGGTCGAACGCCGCGCGCAGCCCCTCACCCGCCTCGCGGAGCACCCGGTCCAAGTCCTCGGCATCGAATCCGAACGCACCCTCATCGCTCATGGCTCGCTCCTATCTGCCTCGGTGGCCACACCCCAGTGTGCCTGCCGCAGGCAGGGCCCGGCCAGCATCGGCCGGGCGGCTAGTTCTCCGGAACGGTGATCGGGATCGGTATCGGCACCAGCGGGATGCGCAGGTACTCCGTGGTCATCGGCACCGTCGTGGTCGGCGGCACCGTGGTGGTCGGCGGCGCCGTGGTAGTCGGGGGTGCGGTGGTGGTCGTCGTCGGTGGCGCCGTTGTCGTCGTGGTGCTCGGCGGCGCGGTGGTGGTCGTGGTGGGCGGCGCCGTCGTGGTGGTGGTGACCGGCGCCTCGGTGGTGGTCACCGGCGGCGGCGCCGGGGTGGTGGCCACCGGCGGCGGCGGAGGTGCGGGCGTGCTGGGCGCCGGCGGCGGCGGCAACGCGCTGGACGACGGCACCGGCGGCACGACGGCGCTGGTCTCCGGCTGCACCGGCGCTTCGTCCTGCGAGGTGCGGGCCAGGTTGAACAGGGCGCCGGCGACGGCGATCAGCGCCACCAGGATGCCGATACCGAGCGCGTAGCGCGGCCACTGCGACGGGTGCCGACGGGCCGGCACCGGCGCCGAGGGCGGTGCCGCGACGGGGCGGCGGCCGGTGCCCGGCGCCGGGTCGTAGAAGTCGTCGACGTAGGGCACCGGTTCGGCGCTGGCGCTGCCGTCCTCCTGCGACCAGGCCAGGGCGTCCACCACGGAACCGGAGGCGGGGCCGGACGTCACCGTCGGCGCCATCTCGGTTGCTCCGATTGCGTCGGCTTCCCGGGTGACCTCGTCGTCCTGCGGGTCATACATATGCGGCATACCTTGGATCGACAACGGCTGGGGATTGCCCCACGATAGGGGCACGGCGCGGTGTGCCGCCACCGCCGAGACCACAGGTTTATACAACTGTTAGCGGCAGTGACCTGCGGGGCCGGAACTGGAAGTTCGCCCCGCCACTGACCTTGGTCACCATCACCTCGGGCAGCTCGGATGCCGCGGTGTCGGTCCCGGTCAGCCGGGCGGTCCACTCGGTGTCCGACCCGTCGACCGTCACCCGCAGGTGCGGGTTGACCGCGGTCGCGATGGCCTGCAGCGGATTGACCTCGGTCGGCGAACACAGCGCGAGCCAGGCGCCGTCATCGTGTGCGGGCGAGTGGCGCACCGCGATCCGGCCCTCGCCGATCTCGGCGCACACGTAGCCGACCGGATTGAGCAGCGGGTGCAACTCGAAGGTGCGCAGCGCCCCGTCGATGTCCTCGGAGAGCCGCAGGGCGTTTTTGATGCGCATCGCGCCCAGCCCGGCCAGCCCGGTGAGCTGGCGCCGGCCCACCGAGGCGGCCAGTTCGTCGGTTGCGGCGCGGGCACGCACCGCCAGCGCGAAGGACAGGTACAGCAGGTGCATCTGCAGGCACACCTCGTCGGCCAGCCGGACCAGCGCCGAGTGCGAGAACGCGGTGAAGTCGACGTCGGACAGCAGTGGCCCGGTGTAGTCGGCCAGACCGTCGTCGGTGCGGTCGATGTCCGCGAGTTCCCAAGTGGCGGCCCGTGTTTGACTGACCAGCTCCAGGGCCGGGATCGGCTGGGCCGGCGGGTAGGACTCGTCGATGATGACGGTCCAGCAGCAGTGCGGTTGGCGGTCCGACGGGGTGCGCGGCGGCCGGTGCACGGGGCGGCACTGCGCCTTGACATTGGTGGCCACCGCGGTGGCGTCGAACGTCGGGTCCTCGATGGTGTGACACATGCCGAAGACGTAGTCGTCACCCATCGGCTCCACGTCGAGCAGCGCACCGCAGCTGGCCAGCTCGAACTCGCCGTGCCAGCGGTCGTGGACGGTGAAGCGGAAGTCCATGAACTGCGGCGGTGAGCCGATGTCGAACTGGATGCCCTTGAAGATGGTCGGCACGTCGTCGCCGACGAAGTTCAGCGCCCGCTGCATCCGCCGGGTGTAGATCGGACTGGAGCCCGCCCACTCCTCGATGGCGATCTGCAACATCTCCTCGCGGCCGAATTCCTGGATGCACCATGCCATCCCGGAGCGGTCGATCATGTGCCCGATCAGCAGCAGCTCGGGTACCAGCACGGCCAACTCGTCGCGCGACAGCGACGCATATCTGGATTCGGTCACAGAGGAAAAATAGACCGGTCTATGTTATAAAGTCAACAATGGTTATTTCCGCAGGTCCCAGCCCCACTCGGCGAACCAGCGCGCCCCGCAAGCGCGGCGACGACACGCGCGCCCGGATCATCGACGAGACGGTGCGCTGCATCCTGGAGGAGGGCTTCGGCGCGGCGAACGCCAAGCACGTCGCCGAACGGGCCGGGGTGACCTGGGGTGTCATCCAGTACCACTTCGGCGACCGCAACGGCCTGCTGATGGCCGTGGTCGACGACGGCGTGGCCCGGTTGTTGGACAGCCTCTCAGCGGTCGAGGTCGGCGAACTGGAACTGCGCCAGCGCATCGAGGCCGTCGTCGACACCGCCTGGCGCTGCTACGCCAGCCCCACCTCGCTGGCCGCGTTCGAGATCCTGCGGGCCACCCGCGGCAGCCTCGGCGAGCAGTCCCACGAGCACCTGTTGCAGATGAACGACGCGATCAACCGACTGGGCAGGCTGGTATCTGATGACCCGGCGGACTCCGGTGTGGCCGAGGTGATTTGGGCATCGCTACGGGGAATCATATTGGCGCAGATGATCGTCGGCGGTGCCTTCGACTGGCAGGCCGAGCGGCGGACGTTGATCGAGATGGTCAGCCACTACTTGGAACGCGACCGCGGCTGACCCGGGCGCCTATTGCGCGATGGCCATCACCGCGCCGGGGCGCAGCCACTGAATGACCTGCACCAGCTTGGCGTCGTCGATGGCGACGCAGCCCGCGGTCGGGCCGCCGTCGGTGGTGTGAAAGAAGAACGCCGCCCCGTCGCCCGGGGTGCGCGCGGTGTTGACGCCCATCACCACCGCGTGCTTGTACTGCGGGATCTGAAGGTTCTCGCTCGCACTGGTATCGAACGCGCACTGCGCCTTTTTGCAGACCTGCATGGTGTTGAAGGTGGGGCTGTGGTCGTCGCCGTCCCACCAGTGGTCCGGGCCGACCTGGACATATTGCAGTCCCCCACCGGGATTCGGTGCGGTGCCGAACGCGTACGGCAGTGTGAAGACGCCCATCGGCGTCGCCGGGTAGCCACTCTTGGCCTTCTGCGCCATCCCGGCCGAGCCGACGAAGGTGGGAATTCCCGCGGCCACCGGCTGCCAACCCGTCGCGCTGCGCTGGTAAACGTCCATCTTGGCGTTTGAACCACCAACTCCGACAACGGATATCACCTGGCTGGCATTGCCGACCGACCGGGCGAACCACGGAGTGACATCGGCTTGGGCTCCCGGCGAAGCGCCGAGCGTCGTACCGGCGGCGCATACCGCAGCGCACAACAAGCTCAGCAGTCGGCGCATGGACTCATGATCGGTGCAGACCGGGGTCCGGTCAAACACCGCTCACGGCGTGCCGGGGCTTTAGGGTTCCGCGCGCCGCTGCAGCTGCTCGACCGGCGTCTCGTCCTTGAGCAGGCCCCGCGACGACAGATAACCGCGGAAGTACTCCCGGTGCTCGGGACAGGTCAGCCAGACCTTGCGCCGTTCGGGGGTGTGCAGCTTCGGGTTGTTCCACAGCATGCCGAAGGTCGCCGCGGCGCTGCAGCCCTTGCGCGAGCAGACGAGCTCCCCTACCGGGTCGGGTTCACAACTGGTCATCAAGATCATCCTGCGGCGCGGACGTGGACCGGTCAACCTGCCACGGTGTCAGCAGCATCGCCCAGAGCGCCAGATAGGCCCAGCCCAGCGCCCAGCCGGCCAGCACATCGGAGGGATGGTGCACGTTGAGCGCCACCCGGGCGATCCCGACCGCGGCGACCACCAGCACGCCGGCACACACCGCAGCCACCCGGGCCCGGCGTCGCAGCAACGGCAGCGTCAGGGCCAGCAGTGCGCCGACCGCGACCATCACGCCCAGTGCGTGGCCGGAGGGAAACGACGACGACGATGCCGTGGCCAACGCGGTACCCGGACGGGGCCGGTCGACCGAACCCTTGGCCACGACGGTGAGCAGCCAGCTCATCTCGACGGTCACCAGCAGAAACAGCGCCGGCCGCAACCGGCGGCGCGCCAGCGCGACCACCGACGCCACCATGGCCAGCACCCGGAACACCGCCGGCGCGAAGACCGTGGACAACCCGTCCCAGAACCGTACCCAGCCCCGATGCTTGATCCCGATGTCGTAGCTCGTGTCCAGCGCGGCGGCGTCGACGGTGGCCAGCCAACCCCAATGCTGCCAATAGCCCACCAGCATCAGCACATACACCGCCGCGGCCGCCAGCACCGAGACCAGCACGGTCGCACGCACGCTCGACGGCGTCATAAGGCCTCGTCGCGGCGAGCACCGGTGCCCCGCAGGTCCGGCCACGGCGGGCGGCGCAGCACCGCCAGCGACGCGATCACCGCCGACAACAGACCGGTGAGCACCCCCACCAACGCGATCCGGTCCGCATCGACGGCGGGCACCCACTTGGCCCGGTCACCGCGGATCACCACCACGCCCAGCGGCGTGGCGGTCATCCCGGAATCGCCCGCGGCCTTCACGCGGGCGGCGGTGATGACTGTGGCGCCGTCGGGGGTCTGGTGCGGTTCGCCGTAGACCAGGCTTCCGGCGGAGTCGGTGAACAGGCGGTCGAGCGGTTCCGAACGTTTCATGGCGGGCGTCCCTTCTCCTGACTCCTACCATGATCGCGTGGCCGATCCTTCCTTCACCGCTCAGGAGCGTCAAGCCGTGTACCGGGTGATCGCCGAACGCCGCGATATGCGCCGGTTCGTTCCCGGCAGCACCGTCGAGCCCGACGTCCTGGCGCGCCTGCTGGCCGCGGCCCACGCCGCACCGAGTGTGGGGCTCATGCAGCCGTGGCGATTCGTCCGGATCACCGACGAGGGCCTGCGGCATCGCATCCACGCGCTGGTCGACGAGGAGCGCCATCGCACCGCCCGCGCGCTCGGGCGGCGCGAACAGGAGTTCCTGGCGCTCAAGGTGGAAGGCATCCGCGACTGCGCCGAGCTGTTGGTGGTGGCGTTGCGCGAGGGCAGGCAGGCGCACATCTTCGGTCGCCGTACCTTGCCGCAGATGGATCTGGCGTCGGTGTCGTGCGCGATCCAGAACCTGTGGCTGGCCGCCCGCGCCGAGGGACTGGGCATGGGATGGGTGTCCTTGTTCGAACCGCAGCCGCTGGCGGCGCTATTGGGTATGCCCGCCGACGCCGAGCCGGTGGCGATCTTGTGCCTGGGCCCGGTGCCGGAGTTTCCGGACCGGCCGGCGCTGGAACTCGATGACTGGGCCTATCGGAAACCCTTGAGCGAGTTCGTCTCCGAGAACAGCTGGGAGCGTTCGTGAGATACGATGACGAAGCCGCCGCGGTGCGGCAGGTCTGGTCCAGTCTCGGGCTGCCGGGGATCATCGACGTGCACACGCATTTCATGCCGAAGCCGGTGATGGACAAGGTATGGAACTACTTCGACTCGGCCGGCCCGATGGTGGGACGCAGCTGGCCGATCACTTACCGCACCGAGGAGTCCGATCGGGTCGCCACGCTGCGGGCGTTTGGGATCCGGCGATTCACCTCGCTGGTCTACCCGCACAAACCGGCGATGGCCGCCTGGCTGAACCAGTGGTCGGCCGAATTCGCCCGGGAGACACCGGATTGCCTGGCTACCGCGACGTTCTATCCCGAGCCGGGCGCGGCCGACTACGTGGCTGCGGCGATCGGGTCAGGCGCCCAGGTCTTCAAGGCGCACATCCAGGTCGGCGACTACGATCCGAACGACCCGATGCTCGAAGGGGTTTGGGGCGCACTCGAGGACGCCGGCATTCCGGTCGTCGTCCACTGCGGCTCCGGACCGCAGCCCGGACGCTTCACCGGTCCCGAACCGATTCGGCGGCTGCTGCGCCGTCACCCGCGGCTGGCCCTGATCGTCGCGCATATGGGCATGCCGGAGTACGGCGAGTTCCTCGACATCTGCCTGAATTCGGCTGCCGTGTACCTGGACACCACGATGGCGTTCACCGCGTTCGTTGACGAGATGATGCCCTTTCCGGCCGGTGAAGAGCCGCGACTGCGCGCCGCGGGCGAGCGGATCCTGTTCGGCAGCGACTTTCCGAACATCCCGTACGGCTACTGCGACGCGCTGAACGCCATCGCCGCAGTTCCCGGCGTCGACGACGCCTGGCTGCGGGGCGTTCTGCACGACAACGCGGCGCGGCTGTTCGCCATCGGGCTACCATCGGATTGACGGTGCCCCGCGCCACTACGGGGGCGATCTCATCCGAGAAAGGCCGGCGACCGTGAGTTCTGACGTGACCCCGCTGACGCCGCCCATCCCGGTCCCCGACATTCCGGGCGAGGACGCCGGCGCCCACGGCCTGCCGGATCGCAGCGAGTTGTCGTTGCGGGACAAGCTGATCGTCGACGCCTCGGCGTGGGCGGACATCGGCTTGCGCACCGCGGTCGCGTCCATGGTCGCGGCGGCGATGGTCCCCTCGGTGCTGACGACCGCGGTCGGGCGCGACCAGTCGCGCCGGGAACGGGAACGGCTGGCGTTCTACGCCGAGCTGGCCGCCGAGCGCGACCCGGCCCGCTCGTTTCCCGCCCCCACAGCGCTGCCCAGAATCTCCTCGCGGCGGGCCAATCCGCTCGCTGAACGGGTGGCGCGTGGCGTGGTGGAAAACGTGGCGTTCCACAGCAGTTTCGAGGCGGTCAACCCCGCCATGCGGGATTCCTGGAATGGCTTGGCCCTGAACAACACCGCCCGGTTCCAGCACTGGCGGCACGAGGACGGGCCCCGGCCGACACTGTGCGTCATCCATGGGTTCATGGGGTCGGCCTACCTGTTCAACGGCCTGTTCTTCGCGCTGCCCTGGTTCTACCGGTCCGGCTACGACGTCGTGTTGTACACCCTGCCCTTCCACGGTCGGCGCGCCGAAAAGTATTCGCCCTTCAGCGGATACGGCATCTTCTCGCACGGCATGTCGGGATTCGCCGAGGCGATGGCCCAAGCCGTGCACGACTTCCGTTCGGTGGTCGACTATCTGGAGTTCACCGGTGTCGACCGCATCGCGTTGACCGGCCTGTCGCTGGGCGGCTACACCAGCGCGCTGCTGGCCGCCGTCGAACCCCGACTGCAGGCGGTGATCCCGAATGTTCCGGTGGTCTCGGTGGACGCCGAGATCAGGGACTGGTTCCCGGCCAACATGGTGCTACAGGCCGGGCAACTGCTGGGCCGGGTCGATCACGACGACTTCACCTCCGCCACGGCGTATCACTCCCCGCTGAACTACCCGCCACTGGTGGCCAAGGACCGGCGGCTGATCATCACCGGTCTGGGCGATCGGCTGGCGCCGCCGGAGCAGTCCGAAATGCTGTGGCAGCACTGGGATCGCTGCGCGCTGCACTGGTTCCCGGGCAACCACATACTGCACGTCAGCCAGCCGACCTACCTACGCCGGATGACCGCATTCCTGCGCGGGTACATGTTTTAGCCCGATCGGCTAACGCGCGGCGATACCGGCCGCCGCGACCGGCCAGCGCAGTCCGGCGAGGTCATCGTCTGACAGCGCGGTGTGGCCGTCGAGACGGCTTCCCGACAGCGGGTGCAAGCCCAGCAGCGCGTCGCGGTGATTGCCCTGCTCGGGCACCAGGCCGGCCAGCGGTGCCGCGCCGTCGGGGGCCGACCCGGTGCGCAGGGCGCACGCCGCAGCGACGCTCAGTTGACCGCCGTCGTCGGCGAATTCCACTGCCGTCCAGGTCTCCCCAGCGTTCGCAGCGCGGATCCGGCTCAGCGTGTCCGTCAGCGCCGCGTCGATAGCGACCTGGTAGGCGGCGACGTGGTCGCCCGAGCCGTCGACCACCGAGCGCCAGGTTTCCCGGGCACCCGCGTCGAGCAGCGCGGGCACCTCGTCGGCGGCGACCAGAGCGGTATCCCAGCCGAGCTCCCGCAGATGGTCGGCGAGGCGCCGGACAGCGATGTCAGCGGTCCGCTGCAGCGGGATCTGCGACGAACGGGCTTGCAGCGCAGCCAGATTCGGCGCGGCAGAATAGGTCAGGCCGATCCAGGTGTCGGAGGCGGCCATACCGCCGTCCGGCCGGGTACCGCGGCTGGTGATGCGCACCGCGTCGGCTCGCAGGCCGTAGCGGTTCAGGTAGCCGGCGATCAGCGACAGCGGCAACGCATCCCCGGCCGCCGAGGCCGAGATCCGCAGCGCCGACGTGGCCCGGGCACCGGAGACCGATCGCCGGTCGGTGTGCGCGCCGCGCCGCGAGCGCGTCATGGCGAGCCGGCGGCGGACGATGGTGGTCAGATGCAGGCCATGCCACCAGCTCAGCAGCAGGATCGCGACGGCGACGGCCACGCCGAGCACCCAGCGGTCCCGGGTGGTCGGCCACGGGTAGGCCAGCAACGCTGGCACGACGGCCAGCAGCACCAGGGTGATCCGGGCGGGCCCGGGCCGGGGAATGGTGGAACGGAGCGGGCTCACAGCTGGTTTTCCTTTCGTCGGCGGGCGGCCGCCGCGGCGCCGACGGCGACGACGAGTCCGGCCAGCAGCGCGGTTCCGGCGAAGGCCACGATCCGCGGCGCCGGGTTCTCGGGTTGTGGGGCCGGCGGTGGCGAGAGTTTCTTCGACGGGGGGTTGGCCGGATCGGCGGCCGGCGCCAGTTCCCAGGTCAGCGCGGCTACCGCGTCGACGGCCCCGGCGCCCACCAGGCCCGACGGGGCACGGGCGCCGTTGTGGGCGGTGGAGACGATCCGGTGGGCCGCCTGCATGGCATTGAGGTCGGGGTAGCGGCTACGCACCAGCGCGGCCACCCCCGCGACGTAGCCGGCGGCGTAACCGGTGCCGGTCAGCGGTACCAATCGGCCCTGGTTGCCGGGCAGTCCGTTGGCCAGACCACCGTCGTCGCGGTTGCTGACCGAAACGATGCCTTCACCGGGTGCGGCGACACCCACCCACGGCCCGGCCATGGTGAATGCCGACGGCTGCCCGGTCGGGGACAGCGATGCCACCGACAGCACATAGGGATGCCACCACGATGGCACCGACAGCGAGGTGACGCCCGTCCAGTTGCGCGGGTCGTGCGGCCGGCTGAGGTCGGTGAGCGGATTGGATTCGCACGCCTCACTGCCGCCCCCGACCGAGCCGGTCTGCCCGCTGTCGCCGGCGGCGGCCACGATCAGCGCGTCCTTTTCCACCGCCGCGTAGCGCAGCGCCGCGCCCAGCGCGGTCTGGTCGACGTCGCGGTCAGCCGGCAGGCAGGTCGTGGTGGAGATGGTGATGACCCGCGCGCCCAGGTCGGCGGCGCGCACGATGGCCCGCGACAGGGCGGTGATGTCGGTGACCACGCGGGTGGTGCGGGGGTCGTCCCCGGCCAGCCGCGGCGAAATCGTCGCCGAGGCGGTGCGCAGTGACAGCAGGCGCGCCGCCGGGGCCACCCCGATGAAACCGTCCTGGCCGTCCGGCGCGGGCTGGCCCGCGATGATCCCGGCGACCAGCGTTCCGTGCCCGTCGCAGTCGGTCAGCCCGTCGGTGGTGCCCATATAGTCGCCGCCCGGGTCCACCGCCGGCAGCCGCGGACCCGGCCGCACGCCGGTGTCGATGACGGCCACGGTCTGGCCCTCGCCGCGGGAGAACTGCCATGCGGTGGGCAGGTCGAGCATCCGCTGCCCGCCGGTCGGGCCGCTGAGGTCGCTGCCGGGCAGCAAACCCGAACTCGCGCACTCGGCGCGCTGCTCCATCGCGGCGACGGGCCCGGGCGCCCCGTTGGGCGGCGGCACCGTCGGGTCGA
The DNA here is from genome assembly GCF_001673565.1 of Mycolicibacter sinensis. Taxonomy (GTDB): domain Bacteria; phylum Actinomycetota; class Actinomycetes; order Mycobacteriales; family Mycobacteriaceae; genus Mycobacterium; species Mycobacterium sinense_C. The sequence continues at coordinate 82,196 of NZ_LZMF01000017.1, read as the reverse complement.
TCTTGGGCGGGGTGATCGCCAGCGCCGGTGCACTGGTCAGCAGCGCGATCAGCGCCGCGATCCCGGCCCCGCGGACCGCACGTCCCCGCCGGATGTCGGCCAACGTCATCGAGACAGAACCCAGGCGAAGATGCCCACCAAGTAGGCCATGACCGGGATCAGGGTGGCGTCCACGCCGGAGGCCAGGAAGCCCACCAACCGCCGCACCGGCAGCGAGTAGCTGTCCGGCGACGCAACGGTCGGGCTCAGGGCGACCACCGCCCACACCGCCACCAGCGCGGCCAGCACCAGCACCGCACCGAAGGCGGCCGGGTAGCGGCCCGTCGCGGCGTAGCAGACCAGCAGCACGACGGCGGTCAGGTGCGGCTGGGCCAGCAGCCAGGCCTTGCACCACGCCGAATCCCACACCCGGGCGCGCAGCACCGAGGCCACCCCGATACCGGCGACCACGTACCACGCCCACCCCGAAAGACCCTCGGGCCGGGTGGCGATCGCCACCGAGCCGAGCACGGCCAGCAACACGGCGCCGGCGATGAAACCGGTCTGGTGGGCGTCGGTGACGCGAACGCGGCGCGGCAGGTCTTCGAGCACGCTTTGCGGCAGCGCCGACGGGGTCGGGTCACCCGGCGCCGGGATCACCGGCAGCGGCAGTCGCGCCCACAACGCCGAGACCTGCGGAGCGGCAACGGTGAGCAGCAGCGACGCGGTGATCAGCCCGCAGCCGAGGCTGAGCGCCGGCAGCTCCCAGAAGGTCCTGACGGCGGCGGCAGCCAGCACCCCCACCCCGGCGACCACCGCGGCGGTGAAGAAGGCGATCCCGCGCTCGCCGCGCCCAGCCGGCGGCAGAATCAGGCAGATCAACGACCACGCGCTCACCGCGGCCGCGCCCAGCACCAGGTGCGCCGGGCTGAACACGCCGGGCACCGCCAGGATGCCTGCGGCAGCGACCGGTACCAACGCCGCGATCGCCAGGGTCAGCCCCGCGTCGGCCGAACGCGTCCGGGTCGCCAGCGCCGCCACGATGGTGACCAGCGCGACGGCAGCCACCGCGAACAGGCCGGCCGGTTCGCCGGTGAGGGCGCGATGCGCGGTGGCCAGCCCGGTGGCCGCGAGGATCAGCCCCACCCCGGCCGCCAGCGTGGCACGCTGAATGTGCTGCGCTCCCCAAGGCTTACGCCGCGATGCCGAGAAGATGACGGCGGCGTCGGCGATGTCTTCGACGATGCCGGGCGCCGCCGGTCCGACCGGCACCGGCCGCAGCGCCAGCAGGTCGCCGTCGACCACGCCGACCGTGTCCAGGCTGGCGTCCAGGCTGAACGGGGCACCGCCGACCGGCGCCAGGCTCAGGCGGGTCGTCGCGCCGTCGCCGGGTTCGGTGTCATCGCCGGCGTCTGGGGCCACCAGACGTTGCACGGCGGGCAGGATTTCGCGCAGCGGCAACTCCGCGGGCACGGCGATCTCGGTCAGCCGACTGTCGGCCAGCACCGCGATGCGCACGATCGGCATGACGGCGCTGGTCAGCACCGGGGCTTCGGTCATGGGTGTTCCCTATTCTTTTCTGTACTAGGTCAGCTGGGTGGTGAAATCTCGGGACAGTCGCTGACCGGGGAACCACTGCCCGTCGGGCAGCGTGGCGGTCAGCTGTTCGATCGCGACGGCGGTCGCGAAATCGGTTCCGGGCCGGAAGGTCGACACCCACTCGCCGTCGAATGCCTGCGATGGGGTGACCAGGATCCGGCCCTCGTCGGTGTCGACCAGGCTCATGCCCACCTCGGTGGTGGCGTGCCGGCCATGGTGGGCGCAGCCCGCGACCACCTCGACGTAGCTGCGCGGACCGGAGAACACCGATTCCACGACCGGTCGGGCGGAGGCGGGAATGCCCAGGTATTCCAGGACTTCGGCGAGCGGGGCGCCGGCGCGCAACCGCTCGTCGGCGCGCACCCCGACCCGGGCGGGCAGGGTGAACTCGTCGAACCGGGCCGGCGGGCGCTGGCGCAACCCGGCCGCGAGCACCGGGACCAGCAGCCGTGGGTCGTCGATGTCCATCGCGGTGAAGGTGACCAGTTGGGCGTTGCGCAGTGCCACCACGGTCCGGGTGCGCTTACCGGCGCCCGGGTCGCGGCGAGCCACGATGCCACGCAACATCTCGGTCGCCCCGCTGGACGGTGAACCCACATAACGCAGGTCCAGCCACCGGTCCGGGAAGCACACCACCCGGATCCATTCGGCCACAGCCGGATTGACCGTGCCGTCCGGCGAGACGACGCCCATCCGAGTAAGCTCGTCGCGCTGGCGAGCCATGAACGCACCGCGTTCCCCGGCGTCGGTGTAGGGCATGGTGATCGCCAATACCCACGGGAAAGACCCGGCGCCAATGGTTTCCGCGATGTACCAGGCCTGCTCGACGGTCAGTTCAGCGGCGTTGGGCTCAGCAGCCATCGCAGCGTTCTTTCGTCGAGCGGATCACCTGGCTCAGCCCCACTTGGCCGCTTCGGCGGTGTCGCGGGCATTCATCATCATGGTGTTGGTCTCATGCGTGCTCGCCATCGCACGATAAGCCAGCACCAACTCCTCCATCGCCTGATTCCACTGCACCTGCCACGCCTGATACGTCATCCCCGTATCGCCCTGCCACGCCGCCGACAACGCCGCCTGCTCACTGGCAATATCGGCACCGACGGCCTGCAACGTGCCCGCATACCCATTCATCTCAGCCGCATGGGCCAACATCGCCGGGTAGTTGTACATAATCTGCGACATCAGACTGTGTTCCTTTCTCTGGCCCCGATATCCCTTAAACCCCGGTGTAACCAGAAGCAGCCGCCGCGTCAGCCGCCACATAGGTACTGCCGGCATCCGCCAAATTCGCCTGCGCCATATCCAGCAACGCATTCACGCGCGCCGCCATCGCCACAAACCGCGCATGCGACCCCTGAAACGCCGCCGCCGCCTCACCGAGGTGAAACGCCTGCGCCGACAACGCCGCCTGCTCGGCCTGCGCCATCGTCGACCGCATCAACGCCGCCTTAGCCCCAAACGCCGACTCCGACGCCACCAACTGCGGAATATGGGCATCCAACAAACTCATCACCGCACTCCTTTCTCTTCCTTCGATACTTCGACTGGCGATTCCGGCTCCGGATCGCCCCGATCGTTCTCACTCCAGGTGTCGGGCAACATCGGCACGCTCGGGCCCCCACCGAATCCGTCGTCGGCCAGTGTGGCCAGCCCCGACGCGGTCGCGGTGCTGCGCTTGCCCACCGTTCCGGTGAAGCCCAGCGCCCCGGCCCCGCGATCGGAACCGGAAGCAGCCGGCTGCTCCACCGGACCGGCCGGACCCGAATCCATGTCCATGTACTCGTCAGCGTGGTCGTGCAACACCGCACGCCGGCGCCGTCGCGCCCGGGCCTTGTCGCGCGCCGAGGCGGCCACCCCCGCCGCGGCCGCCGGCACCCGAGAGGCCGGTGCCTGCGCCTTGTTGCGGTCGGTGAGGGTCGGTCCCAGCCCAGTGCCCGGGTCGGTGCCGCCCATCAGGTAGCCGAAACCCAGCACTCCGGCCGCCGGTGGCGGCGGCGCCACCGCCGGCGTGGCCGGTGCCGCCGACACTGCGGGCGCACCCGGCGTGGCGATACCGGAGGCGAAACCAGTCACCACCGCGATCGGCCGGTCACCCGAGGGGGCGACGCCGAGCGGCGTCGGCACGATCTCGTCCTCACCCGCGGCCGGTTCACCCATGGTGGGCAGCTGGCTCAGCGCCGCGCCCAGGATGATCGGCAAAAATGCTGGGGCAGAAAGCATCACGCCCCAAAAGGTGAAACCGAACGGGATGAAGAACGCCTCGTAGGCGATGAAGAACAGCAGCGGGAACCAGGTCGTCAAGGCGGCGGGGCCGCCGCCCAGGATCTCCCGGATCACCCCGGCCGGATCTTGCAGCAGCTGGCCGAGCTGGTTGAACAGCTGGGTGAAGAAGTCCCCGCCCCCGGCGGCATCGGCGGGCTGTGCCGAGTCGGCCTTGACCACCGGCGGTGCTGCCACCGCCCGCGGCGCCGACGCCAGCGCCGCACCGGACACCGCGTGATAGGTGCCCATGGTGGTGGCCGCCTGAACCCACATCCGGACGTAGTCGGCTTCGTTGAGCGCGATCGGGATCGTGTTGATACCAAAGAAGTTGGTGGCGACCAACACTCCGTGCGTCATGTGGTTGGCGGCCAGTTCGGCCAGCGTCGGCATCGACGCCAGCGCACTGGTGTAGGCCGAGGCCGCCACCTCATGCTGGGCGGCCACTCCGGCGCTGTCCGCGCTGGCCTTGCCCAGCCAGGCCAGGTAGGGCACGTGCGCCGCCAGATACTGCTCGGCGCTGGGGCCCTGCCAGGCACCGCTCTGCACCACACCGAGCAGCGCGGTCAATTCGTCTGCGACGGTGGCGTATTCGACGCTCAGCGCATTCCACACCCCGGCAGCGCTCAGCAGCGGACCCGCTCCGGGACCGCTGCTCAGCAATGCTGAATGCACCTCCGGCGGGGAGGCGATCCAGACCGGGGCGGCAATCATCAGGCGCTCGTGCCCCCCGCGTGGCCTGCCACATAGGTCGAGGCGGCCGCGGCGTCACCGACGGCGTAGTTGACGCCGGACTCACCGACACCCACACCGGCGCGGCCGAGTTCGGTGGCGCCCTGGGCGCCCACCGCGGCATGCTCGCTGCCCTGCGCGCTGAAACCGGCAGCGGTCTGCAGCGACACCGGGTCGGCCGCCGGCGGAATCACCGCGGTGATCAGCGGGGCGGCACTGGCCTGTGCGGCCGCCAGCCGGGCGGTCAGCGCCTCGACCGCCGCGCTGGCGGCGGCGAGACCTTCCGGAACCACGTTGAGCGTCATGACTGTTTCTCCTTCCCTTCGATGCGCGTCAGCGCGTCAGGCTCTGGCTGAACAATGGATTGACCAGCTGCAGATAGGTGGGTTCGTCGCTGTCGCCGAGCAGCATCGCCCGGCCCGCCGGCAACCTGCCGAACCGCTGGCCGCGGATCTTGCCGGAATCGGCCGGGTTGCCCGACAACATCAGGGTGGTCGCCTGCAGGTCGTTGAGGCGACGCAGCAGCGGGTTGGTCATCAACGCGTGGGCCGACCCGGTGGCCCGGCCGGTGACGATCACCCGCAGCCCCAGATCACCGGCCTGCGACAGCAGCCCGATCAGGTTGGTCCACGGCCGCTGACCCGCATACGGCCCGGTCAGCGCCGGGGAGTCCGGGATCGAGTCGACGTCGTCGATGATCAGGTAGTGGGTGTGCCCGTGGAAGGTCCACCCGGCCAGGTCGGCGGCCGACAGTCCGGCCGGCGGCCGGCGCGAGCCGATCAGCGCAGACAGGCCCAGCATCGCCGGGATCACCCGGTCGACGTTGGCGGTGTACTCGTTGTCGGCGAACAGCGGTTCGTCGACCAGGTGCAGCCGGCGATCCAGCACGGTGAACGCCACCTGCTCGGCGGTGCTGTTCTCCCGCACGGTGCGGATGATGTGGCGCAGCAGGGTGGTCTTGCCGGACTTGCTGTCCCCGAGCGCCATCACCAGCGGGTTGTCGGTGAAGTCCAACTCCACCGGCGCCAGGTCCTCTTCGCGCTGACCGATGACGATCCGCTCCGAGCCCGGCCACAGCGTCCCGACCTCTTCGGGCGCCAGGTTCGTCGGCAGCAGTCGCACCGGCGGCGCGGCCAGCCCGGGGTGGCGGGCGTTGATCTCGGCGATCTGGCTCAGATCCGGTTGGGCGATCAGGAAGTGCTCGGCGGCCATGGTCAGGCCGCGGCCCGGCTGATTGGCCGGCACCGCCTCGGCGGGCCGGGTCAGGGCCCCGGCCACCCGGACGTTGCTGTCGCGCGGGTCGTGCAGCTTGAGCTCGAGGCGCAGCCCCAGCCCGTCGCGCATCGCCAGCGGCACCTCGAGCCAGCTCGGGGTGGTGACGACCACGTGGATGCCGTAGGCCAGGCCGACGTTGACCAGCTCGGTCACCTTGGCCAGCAACGGGTTACGGGTGTTGAACTGGTCGGTGTTGTCCCGGCTGAACGCGTACAGGTTGTCGATGACCAGGAAGACCTCGCCGTACCCGTCGTTGAGCGACCCGATACTGCCGTCCCGGAACGCCTCCCGCTGCTGGCGGGCGGTCAGCAACTGCTCGAGTTCGCCGAACGTGCGGCGGATCCGCTCGGGCTCCAGCCCGGACGCGACACTGCCCACATGGGCCAGGTCCTCGAGCGCACGCAGCTGCCCGCCGCCGTAGTCCAGGCAGTAGAAGGTGACCTCACGCGGCGAGTGCAGGCTGGCCGCCGACATGATGAACGTCTGCAGCGCAGTCGTTTTCCCGGACTTGGGCCCGCCGTGGATGAGCATGTTGCCGCTGGCCGAGCGGGCGTCGAACACCAGCGGGTCGCGGCGCATGTCGAACGGCTTGTCGATCTCACCCAGCGGCCAGCGCAGCTGCCGCTCGCCGATTCCCGCGCGAGCCACGGTTTCGGCCAGCGGGATGGTGTCGTCCAGCGGAGGCAGCCACAGCACCGGCGCCTGCGGGCCGTAGTGCGCCAGCTGGTCACCGATCGTCGCGATCAACTTGCGCGGCGGCGCGTACGTCTCGTCGTCGTGCTCGGCCACGATGGTGGTCTCCGCACCGGAGGCCACCGCACCGGCGGTGAACAGCTTGGGTTCTGGAATCGCGTGCATCACCACGGCTCGCGATTGCCGCGGCGGGTCGTAGATGCCGTCGACGTAGGTGCTGCGGAATTTGATCGGCGCAGCACCCGGGGCGGGCACCAGGAAGCCTTCGCCCTTGTGCTCCTTGCCGGATTCGATGTGGTAGGCGTCCTCCACCCCGATGATCTGCCGAGAGACGCTGGGACTGGCCACCTTCAGACCGATCCGGTAGGAGGTGTTCTTGTCGATGTCCTTGATCTTGCCGACGTCCAGGGTCTGCGAGGCGAACAGGATGTGGATCCTAAACGAACGGCCCTTGCGCGCAACGTAATCGAACAGCTCGGCGTACTCGGGGTGATCGGCGAGCATCAAGGTGAACTCGTCGGCGACGATGAACAGCGTCGGGATCGGGGCCAGATCGTGGCCCGCGGCGATCGCGGCCTCGTACTCGGTCACCGAGTTGAACGCGCTGCCCTGCACCTGGCGGCCGGCCTCGCGCAGCAGCAGCTCACGCCGGGCCACCTCGCCGCGCAGGGTGTCGGCGAACCGGTCGGCCAGCGACTTCTTCTCGGCCATGTTGGAGATGACCGCGACGACCTGCGGGAAGTGCCGGAAGATGTCGGCGCCGGCCTCACCCTTGAAGTCGGCGTAGATCACGATCAGCCGGTCCGCGGAGTGCGTGGTGAGCAGCGAGAGCAGGATCGCCATCAGCGTCTGCGACTTGCCGGAGCCGGTCATGCCGATCATCAGGCCGTGCGGGCCCATCCCGCCCTCGGCCTCGTCCTTGAGGTCGAAGATCAGCGGCTCGCCGGTCGCGGTGACCCCGATCGGAACCCGCAGTTCCTCGTCGCGGTTCCGCGGCGCCCACAGCGCGGGTACGTCGAGGCGGGAGGCGTCGGGAATGTTCAGCAAGGTGGTGAAGGTCGCCCCGCGGGTGCTCGCCGAACGCAGCCCGGCGTGCGTCGGGTTGGAGTCCCAACGGGACAGCCGCCGCGCCAGGTGGGCGGCCTCATCGGCGCCGAGGGCGTCGGCCTGATCCACATAGCGCTGCCAGCCGCCGGTCTGCCAGCGGTCGATGGACTCCCCGTCAGCGCTGATCCGCAGGATCGGGCGTTCGGGGTCGGAGTACTGTTCGCGGTTCGGTGCGACGCTGCCGCGCTGCACGATGGTGACCCCGGCCCGGGCGGCGCCCAGCGAGGAGGCGGCCAGGTCGAAGTCCGGGTCGTCGATGATCACCAGCAGGTGCCGCGCCGTCTCGGCCGGCTCTCCGGTGAACGGCGGACGCTCGGCCAGCGCCGGAGCCAGCAGCACGGCCAGCTCCTCAGGGCTGCTCGCCAGGTAGCGGGCCGGGCCGACGCCGTCGACGGCGCCGGGAATGTCGATGTGCGGCAACCACTTCAGCCAGGACCAGGCCGGGCTCTCCAGCTCGGGGCTGGCCAGCGCCACCCCGAGCATGGTGGGGTCGTGCCAGGTGACGGCCTGAGCAACCCAGGCCCGCACCGCAGCGGACACCTCGTCGGCCGAATCGGCCAGCACGGTGATCCGGGACACCTTCGTCAGGTCCAGACCGACGGGCACGTCGCGCACCGTGCGCTGAGTGTCGAGCAGGCTGCGTAATGCGCTGTGCGACACCGGCTCCAGGTCGATCTCGTCGGCGGTGTCGGTGACCCGCACCGCGCTGGCCAGCGGTACCGAGTGCCGGCCGGTGCGCACCACCAGGAAGTCCTCGTCGTGCGGGTCGCGCTCCCACTGCCGCCGCGAACCGGGCACGGCGGCCAGATCCGACGGCTCCGGGTGCGACCACTCCGCGGCGGCGCGCTGCTTGGCGGCCGAACCCCGGATGTTGTCCCGCACCACCGACAGGTAGCGCAGGTAGTCGGCCCGTTCGGCGTCGACCTCGACGGTGCGGGTCTTCTTGTCGCCGCCGCGGTAAATGCCGGCCGCCGCCACCAGCAAGGCGAACGGGAAGAACAGCATCACCGGGGAGATCAGCCGCATACCGGTGGCGACCATGGCGATCACCATGCCGACGATCAGGATCACGATCACCACCGGCAGCGCCCGCTGCAGGAACGACGCCGGCACCACCCGGGGCAGCTCGGGAGGCGGCTCGATGGTGATGGTGCCCTTGTCGGTGGGCGGCGCCGGCAGCCGGCGCCGGGCCTCGAAGATCAGTCGGCTCATCGGGTCTCTCCCCCGTCGGTGGCACCCAGCTCGGTCGTAGCGCGGCGGACGGGCCGTTGATCCGGCGCCAGTGCGTCGTGGGCCAGCAGCGCGTCGGCGCGCGACAGGGTGGGCCCGAGAGCGAACTGCGACAGCACCGACCACGGGATGGGCAGCGCGGGCTGGCTCAGCCCGAGCGCCGACACGGTGTCACCGTCGCCACCGGTGGTACCGGCCTCGGTGTTGACCCCGTAGCGCACCCCGGTGTCAGAGATCCAGAACAGCGGGCCCCCAGTCGGGTTGGCGGTCGGGTCGCCGCTGACACTCTGGGTGAAGTAGCCGGTGCCCGGGGCCAGGGCGACCCGGGCGGCGGTGCCGCCGACTCCGGCTCCCACCAGATCCAGGGTGCGGACTCCGTCGCGCAGCGGCAGCGAGGAGCCGGACAGCAGCGTCAGCGTGCTGGTGCTGGCCCCGGCCGCTCTGCTCCAGTGCGCACACGTGAGGGGGGCAGCCACCGAATCGGTGGTGCCGACCGGCTGCTCGGGGAAGCGGGAGGTGTCCAGGGCGTGCGACACCGGCAGCCGCGCGATGTCGTCGGCGCCGAGCAGCGGCGGCCGGTCCAGGCCGTGCGAGTCGGTGTTGCGCAGCACCGCGGCGACCACACCGGAGATCGGCTGCAGACCGTCCGGCAGCACCGCGTAGTAGCGCAGGGTTCCTTGCGCGTTGCCCTCCAGGGCGTGCGCCGCCACCACCGCGCCCACCGGTGCGCCGCCCGGCAGGTCGTATGACGGCTTGTCGCCGGCGCCGGGAATCACCGGCGCGGTCAGCGCGGGCGCCTCCGGGATGACGTTGAACAGGCCGGTCGAGATCGACCGCGGCGTCGGGACTGCCGTGCCCCGTTCGCCGAGCCCGAGCGCGCCGGTGATGGCCCGGTCGGACAGGTCGATCCGGCTGCGCTTTCCCTCCCACAGCAGCCAGGCGCCGGCACCGTTGTCGGCCAGCACCGCATGCTGTGCATCAAGCGCGCCGGCCCGGGATCCACCGTCGCCCAGCGGCCCGGCGATCACCGTCGTCCCGGCTGCCGCACCGGCCACCGAGTCGCACACCGTCCAGTCCGCATCACGGCTGGTGTTCTGCACCATCCGCTCCGGGGCACCAGGGATACCGATCAGGTTGCCGCGCGGAATCTTGTCCAGCCCAGCGCTTTTCACCGCGGTCGGGTTGACCGGGCGACCGGCGATCAGCCGCGCGGAGGTCAGGTTCAACACCGGGTGCAGCTGGTCGCCGACCCGCACGTACAGCGCCGAGGTCGACTTGTCCGCCAGCACCGGGTCATTGGCCGCGGCACTGTTGGGCCAGATCAGCGTGAACACGAAGCAGCCGCCGGCCACGGTCGCCAGCACCAGCAGTCCCATCATCACCGCGCGGGCCTGCGAGCGCAGCGGCTCCACCAGCATCCGGGTGTCGTGCAGGGCCACCCCGGAGGCGATCCGCCGCATCACGAACCGCCAGCCGCTGACCTGGTGCTTGGTGACGAAACCCCGCCGGTACTCGACCCGGTCGGGGTTCTCGTTGATCGGGGTGCGGGATGCGAACGAGCGCCGCTCCTCATCGGATCGGTCTTGGGAAGCGGCGCTCACGCGTTGGCCTCCAGACCCAGGCCACGCAGCAACGGCGTCACCGAGTAACGGACATCTTCGGTCGTGATGGTCATGAGCTCCTCATCGGTGAACACACCGGTACCGGACTGTTCGGAATGGTCGAGCCGGAACTCGCGCTCCTCCTCGGAGCGTTCGACGAGGTTCCGGACGAACCGGCCGTTGCCGGCGATGTCGAGGCTGCGCCGGGCGATCCCGTTGGCGTCGGGGTGCGACGCCTCGGCCAGCTGGCCGAACAGCGCCTGCATCTCTTCGAGCGCGGACTGCTCGAAGCGACTGTCGCGCTGCTCGGCCATCTTGTAGGCGATCTCGACCAGTTCCGGCGGCTGGTAGGACGGGAAGTCGATGCTGCGGGTGAAGCGCGACCGCAGACCTTCGTTGGTGTCCAGGAACCGGTCCAGGTCGGCGCGGTAGCCGGCGACGATCACCACCAGGCGGTCGCGGTCGTTCTCCATGCGCGCCAGCAGGGTGTCGATGGCGACCAGGCCGAAGTCGTTCTTGGCGCCGGTGGCCACCAGCGCGTAGGCCTCGTCGAGGAACAGCACGCCGTCCAGCGCGCTGTCGATGATCGCGTTGGTCTTGGCCTCGGTCTCACCGATGTGCTGACCGATCAGGTCGGCGCGGTGCACCTCTTTGATGTTCTCTTTCTTCAACAGCCCCAGGCCGCAATAGATCTTGGCCACCACGCGGGCGATGGTGGTCTTACCGGTCCCGGGCGGACCGGCGAACACCAGGTGGTGGGTGCGCTGGCCGACGGCCAGGCCGTGCTGCTTGCGCACCACCTCCATGGCCACCGAGCTCTTGAGGCGCTGCACCTGGTTCTTGACCTCGGACAGGCCGATGAACTCGCCGAGCTCACGTTCGGCTTCGGCCAGCAGTTCGGCCTTGCGCTCATGAGCGGCCGGGTCGACGAAGTCCTCAGCGCTCGGCTCGGTCTCGGGGTCCCAGGGATCGGTCCGGGCCTCGATCCGCGCGGCGGTGGTCGTGACGATCCCAAAACTGTGGTCGAGCAAGGCGTGCTCGACCTGTTCGTTCTCCGGGTTGGCGGCGTAGAGGTCCTGCAGCACCTCTTCGGCCGTCTCATCGTCGCCCTGCGCCCGCAGGATCAGCCCTTTGGCCAGCGCCCCGTCGGTGGCGGCGACGGCGATGGGCCCGTCCGGCTCCTCGAGGTAGGACAGCGCCGGGGCGTACATGCCGAGTCGGGCCAGGGCGACGCCGAGGGCGATCTTGGCGGCGTGGGTGAACAGCTCGTCGCGGTCGGCGTCGTTGACGATCGGGGTCAGCAGTTTGACCATGTCCGACCAGCGCCCGGCGTGGTGGTTCACCGCGATCGCCAGCCAGCGCGCGTCGTTCCAGCCCGGACGCCGCTGGGTGATCTCGGCGACCAGCTCGTTGGCCTCCGCGCAGCGGCCGGCCATCGCCAGTTGGGCGGCGTGCGCCAGGTGGAAGTCGTCGGCGTCGGTGGCGCGCAGCTTCAAATACAGCCCGGTGTCATAGTGGAAGCCCAGCGCGCCGGCCGGCAGGTCCAGTCGCCGCTGCAGCGCCCCGGCGCTGGCCGCGGTCGCCGAGACGGCGGCCAACACCCGCGGTGACTGGTCGCCGGCGGCGGCCAGGCCGGCCCAGGCGTCGCACTGCTCGTGCGCGATTCGGGTCAGCGCGGCAAACCCGGTGCGGGCTGCAGTCAGGTCCGCGGGGCGTTGCCGCTGGTAGACCGGGAGGCCCAGGGCACGGCAGCAGGTGGCGAATCGGCTGAGGGTTTCCTCGTCGACCCGTGGGTGCGGTGTCAACAGAGCCGCGTCACCGTTGGTCATGCGTGGCTCGCCCCTTCGCCAGTGTTGCCTAAGCTAACTCGGCTGAAGTTAGCATTGCATAAGCTAACTGTCGAGGTGGGTCGAGGCGATCGCCGGGTGGCTTCCGTCACCGTTATCCGCGCTTTGCGGGCGCCCAGACCCGGGCCGAGCGCGCGGCCACCGTTCCACCCCATGTCAGACTCCTTATTGAAAATCATTTTCGTTTATCTCTGCACGGTACCGCACCGGGGTTGCCCGGCAATCGCCGACCTCTCCTACTTTTTGACCGCCCGGACCAGCGCATTCCGCGCGACCATCGGCCCGGCCTCGGTACCCGGCCCCGGGACGGGCCGGCCCAGCTCGCGCAGGTAATCCGCCAGCGGCGTCGCCACTGCGGTCCAGCCCCGTGCGCCGAACCACTCATCGGCCGGTGCGCAGCGTTCGTTGTAGACCAACCGGTGGAAGATGCGGCTGTCGTCGTCGGCCGCCACTTCGGCCTCCACCGCCGCGGCGAAGTCCTCATCGGAGAGCGGGGCGCCGTCCTCGACCGCGACCTGGCTGCCCGGAGCGGCCAGGCCGTCGATGCCGGTGAACAACTGCTCCTGCGCGTCGGCCGGAAGGTAGATCAGTAGACCCTCGGCGATCCAAGCCGAGGGCTGGGCCGGGTCGAAGCCACTGGCGACAAGCGCCGCGGGCCAGTCCTCGCGGAGGTCGACGGCGACCTCGCGCCGCTCCGCTGTCGGCCGGATGCCGCGCTGGGAGAGCACGTAGCTCTTGAAGGCCAGCACCTGAGGCTGGTCCAGTTCGAAGATCGTCGTCCCGTCCGGCCAGTCCAATCGGTAGGCCCGGGAGTCGAGCCCGGCCGCCAGAATGACCACCTGGCGCACCCCGGCGTCGGCGGCGCGGCGGAAGTAGTCGTCGAAGTAGCGGGTACGCGCCCCCTGGAAGTTGACGAAGTGCTCGCCGAAATCACTGGTCAACAACTGATGGTCGAGCAGGTTGCCCTCGACCACGGCCTCCCAGTCCCCGCCGGCCGCCCGGCAGAACACCTCGGCATAGGGATCGACCGCCAACGGTTCCGGCTTGCGGGCTTCCAACGCCCTGGCGGTGGCCACGAATAAGGCGGTCGAACCGACACTCGTGGTGATGTCCCAACTGTCACCTTCACTGCGCATCTCAGGCATTCCAGTGACCCTACGCCGCAGTGATCAGCGTGGAATCCCCGATTACTTCGGGCTGCCGACCGCTCAGCCCCACTTGGCCGCTTCGGCGGTGTCGCGGGCATTCATCATCATGGTGTTGGTCTCATGGGTGCTCGCCATCGCACGATAAGCCAGCACCAACTCCTCCATCGCCTGATTCCACTGCACCTGCCACGCCTGATACGTCATCCCCGTATCGCCCTGCCACGCCGCCGACAACGCCGCCTGCTCACTGGCAATATCGGCACCGACGGCCTGCAACGTGCCCGCATACCCATTCATCTCAGCCGCATGGGCCAACATCGCCGGGTAGTTGTACATAATCTGCGACATCAGACTGTGTTCCTTTCTCTGGCCCCGATATCCCTTAAACCCCGGTGTAACCAGAAGCAGCCGCCGCGTCAGCCGCCACATAGGTACTGCCGGCATCCGCCAAATTCGCCTGCGCCATATCCAGCAACGCATTCACGCGCGCCGCCATCGCCACAAACCGCGCATGCGACCCCTGAAACGCCGCCGCCGCCTCACCGAGGTGAAACGCCTGCGCCGACAACGCCGCCTGCTCGGCCTGCGCCATCGTCGACCGCATCAACGCCGCCTTAGCCCCAAACGCCGACTCCGAGGCCACCAACTGCGGAATATGGGCATCCAACAAACTCATCACCGCACTCCTTTCTCCACTACCGGTTAGTCGCGAACCACGCCGGTCCGGTTCCCGAGACACGGCACGCAACGACGGTACGCCCGGGGGAGTCGGTCAGGTCAATATCTGAGGATAAATCGTACGGTATCTAACAGGATCTACGAACCGCTGATGCCGTTCCTATCCGCGATTGCGGTAAACGCTTCAGCCGATGATGCGGTCCGGACGGCTGTAGACGTTCATCGAAGCGCCCCGCAGAAACGCCACCAGGGTCAGTCCGCAGTCGGCGGCCAGGTCGACGGCCAGCGATGACGGGGCCGAGAGCGCAGCCAGGACCGGAATCCCGGCCATCACCGCCTTCTGGGTCAGCTCGAACGACGCCCGCCCGCTGACCAGCAGCACGGCCCCGGCCAGCGGCACTTGGCCGTTCTCGAGGGCCCACCCGATCACCTTGTCGACGGCGTTGTGCCGGCCGACGTCCTCGCGAACCACCCGCATGGTGCCGCCGTCGGTGAAGTCGAACAGCGCCGCGGCATGCAGACCGCCGGTGGTGGCGAAGACGTCCTGTGCGGCCCGCAGCTGATCCGGCATCGCGGTCAGTGCCGCCGCGGTGACGCGCACCGGGTCGTCGCCCGGGTCGTAGCGGCTGGCGAGCCGCACCGCTTCCAGTGAGGCTTTGCCGCAGATACCGCACGACGAGGTGGTGTAGAAGTTGCGGGTGACGTCCACCGCGGGCGCCGGAACGCCCGGCGCCAACGTCACGTCCAGCACGTTGTAGGTGTTCGTTCCGTCCGGCCGGCCGCAATATCGGGCGCTGAGCACGTCATCGCGACCCGAGATGATCCCCTCGGTGAGCAAAAAGCCCTGCGCCAGCTCGATATCCGATCCGGGCGTGCGCATCGTGACCGTGAGCGGCGTGCCGCCCAGCCGGATTTCCAGCGGTTCCTCGACCGCCAAGGTCTCGGACCGCTGGGTCGCGTCACCGGCGACAAGGTGGCTGACCCGCCGGCGCTGGGTTATCCGACTCATCGCTCCATCATCCCGGCTCGGGTTCTCACCGGCGCCGGGTTGCCGCCGAACCGCGCGTCGCTCGCGCACACCGGGACTACGCTGCAGGGATGGTTCAGCGAAAATTCCTGGAGTGGCCGGTAATCCGGCAACTGCGCACCGGTGACCTGCTCGGCCGCGGGCCGGCCGTCACCTCCGAACGCACCCGTGCCATCGCGCCGCGAACCGCGACCGCCGACCGGGTGGTGCAAAGCGTCTGCCCGTACTGCGCGGTCGGCTGCGGGCAGCGCGTCTACGTCAAAGACGAGAAGGTCGTGCAGATCGAGGGCGATCCGGACTCGCCGATCTCGCGGGGGCGGCTGTGTCCCAAGGGCGCCGCGAGCGAGCAGCTGGTCAACTCCCCCGGCCGCCAGATCAGCGTGCTGTACCGGGCGCCGCGTGCCACGCAGTGGCAGCCGCTGGAGCTGAACACCGCCATCGACATGGTGGCCGAGAGGTTCATCGCCTCGCGGCGCAACACCTGGCAGGACCACGACGCCGACGGCCGGCCGCTGCGGCGCACCATGGGGATCGCTTCGCTGGGCGGCGCCACGCTGGACAACGAAGAGAACTACGTCATCAAGAAGCTCCTCACCGCCGCCGGCGCGATACAGATCGACAACCAAGCTCGTATTTGACACTCCGCCACGGTTCCCGGTCTGGGAGCCTCCTTCGGTCGCGGTGGCGCGACGCAAAGCCTGCAAGACATGGCGAATGCCGACTGCATCGTCATCCAGGGCTCCAACATGGCCGAGTGCCATCCGGTGGGTTTCCAGTGGGTGGAGGAGGCGCGGGCCCGCGGCGCGGTGGTGATCCACGTCGACCCGCGGTTCACCCGAACCTCGGCGGTGTGCGACAAGCACGTCCCGATCCGGGCCGGCTCGGATGTGGTGCTGCTGGGCGCGCTGATCAACCACGTGCTCACCCACGACCTGTGGTTCCGTGAGTACGTGCTCGCCTACACCAACGCCGCGACGCTGGTCAGTGAGGACTTCCGCGACACCGAGGATTTGGGCGGGCTGTTCTCCGGCTTCGATCCCAAGACCGGCCAGTACGACCCGTCGAGTTGGGCATACCAGAGCCGCGAGGCCGGCGACAACGACATCGGCTCGCCCGGCGGCGGCCATGAGCACGGCACCAGCGCATCGGCGCGCGCGGTCGGCGAGACGTTCGGCAGCGGCGGCCCGGCACTCGAACACCATCGAGTGCAGCGCGACGAAACTTTGCAGCATCCGCGCACGGTCTTCCAGATCCTCAAGCGGCACTACGCGCGCTATACCCCCGAGATGGTCCGGGAGGTCTGCGGCATCGACCCCGAGACGTTCGGCTACCTGGCCCACGCGGTCACGGCCAACTCGGGGCGCGAGCGCACCACCTGTTTCGCCTACGCGGTGGGCTGGACGCAGCACACCCTGGGCGCCCAGTACATCCGCACCGCGGCGATCCTGCAGCTGCTGCTGGGCAACGTCGGCCGGCCGGGTGGCGGGATCATGGCGCTGCGCGGGCACGCCAGCATTCAGGGCTCCACCGATATCCCGACGCTCTACGACATGTTGCCCGGTTATCTGCCGATGCCCAAGGCCGGGCGCGACGACACCCTGCGCCAGTACCTGGACCGGGTCGGGTCCAAGAGCCAGAAGGGATTCTGGGCCAACGCCGACGCGTATCTGGTCAGCCTGCTCAAGGCGTGGTGGGGCGATGCGGCGACCGCCGACAACGACTGGGCTTATCACTACCTGCCCCGCCTGACCGGACCACACGGCACCTATCAGGCCGTGACCGGAATGCTCGCCGACGAAGTGGAGGGCTACTTCCTGCTCGGTCAGAACCCGGCTGTCGGCTCGGCCAACGGCCGCCAGCAGCGGATGGGAATGTCGCACCTGAAGTGGCTGGTGGTGCGCGACCTCAACCTGATCGAGTCGGCCACCTGGTGGAAGGACGGCCCCGAGATCGCCTCCGGGGAGCTGCGTACCGAAGACATCGAGACCGAGGTGTTCTTTCTGCCGGCCGCCAGCCACGTCGAGAAAGCCGGGACGTTCACCCAGACTCAGCGGCTGCTGCAATGGCGCCACCAGGCGGTCGCCCCGCCGGGGGACTGCATCAGCGAGTTGCAGTTCTTTATCGAGTTGGGCAACCGGATTCGCGCCAAGCTGGCCGGGTCGACCGATCCGCGGGATCGGCCGCTGCTGGATCTGGTCTGGGATTACCCGGTCGATGACCACGGTGACCCCGATCCGGAGTCCGTGCTGGCCGAAATCAACGGCCGTGGCGCGGACGGCATTCCGCTGTCGTCCTACACCGAGCTGCGTGCCGACGGCTCCACTGCTGCCGGTTGCTGGATCTACACCGGGGTGTACGCCGACGGCGCCAACCAGGCCGCCCGCCGCGCTCCGGGGGGCGGGCCGAGTCGCAGTCAGTCGCAGTGGGGTTGGGCCTGGCCGGCCGACCGGAGGATCCTGTACAACCGCGCGTCGGCCGACCCCGATGGGGTTCCGTGGAGTGAACGCAAACGCTATGTCTGGTGGGATGCCGAGTCGGGCCGCTGGACCGGCGACGATGTTCCCGACTTCGTCATCGACCGCGCTCCGGGTGCGCGGCCCGACCCGGCGTTGGGCGGGCCCGACGCATTGGCCGGCGACGACCCGTTCGTGATGCAGTCCGACGGCAAGGGCTGGCTGTTCGCGCCGAAGGGTGTGGTGGACGGGCCGCTGCCGACCCATTACGAGCCGCAGGAGTCCCCGATCGCCAATGCGGTGTATCGCCAACAGCGCAATCCCGCGCGAATCACGTTCCCCCGCAAGGATAATCTGTCTGCTCCGAGCGCCGGCGAGCCGGGCGCCGACGTCTACCCGTACGTGTTCACCACCTACCGGCTTACCGAGCACCACACCGCCGGCGGGATGAGCCGCTGGCTGCCGTATCTGGCCGAGCTGCAGCCGGAGATGTTCTGCGAGGTCTCCCCCGCGCTGGCCGCCGAGCGAGGTCTGGAGAACTACGGCTGGGCCACCATCATCTCGCCGCGGGCGGCGATCGAGGCGCGGGTGCTGGTGACCGACCGGATGACGCCGCTGATCGTGGGCGGGCATACCGTGCACCAGATCGGGCTGCCGTACCACTGGGGAGTCGGCGGTGACGCGGTGGTCAGCGGCGATGCCGCCAACGATCTGCTCGGGGTGACCTTGGACCCCAACGTGCAGATCCAGGAATCCAAGGCCGGTTCCTGTGACATCCGGCCGGGCCGGCGGCCACACGGCGAGGAACTGCTGCGCCTGATCGCCGAGTACCAAAGCCGTTCCGGCGCAACGCCGGAGACCGGCAACACCGATATCGACCCGGAAAGGCGGGGCTGATGGGCCAACTGTCCGGACCTTCCGACCCTGCCGCCGACGCCCGGTGGTCGCCGCAGCATCCGCGCAAGGGGTTCCTCACCGACACCTCGATCTGCATCGGCTGCAAGGCTTGTGAGGTGGCCTGCAAGGAGTGGAACCACAACCCGGCCGACGGCGAGCTGGAGCTGCTCGGGTCGTCCTATGACAACACCGGCGCGCTGGGCGCCAACACCTGGCGGCACGTCGCGTTCATCGAACAGGGCCGCGACGCCATCGACGAGGCACGCGAGTCCGGCCGCCAGCTGATCAGCCTCGGCATGCCGAAAATGCCGGGCGCGCAGGTGGATACCGCACCTCCCGATACGGATCAGTTCCGTTGGCTGATGGCCTCCGACGTGTGTAAGCACTGCACGCACGCGGGGTGTCTGGACGTCTGCCCCACCGGTGCGCTGTTCCGCACCGAGTTTGGCACCGTCGTGGTGCAGGACGACGTCTGCAACGGCTGCGGCAACTGTGTGCCGGCCTGCCCGTTCGGGGTGATCGAGCGCCGCACCGACGGCACCGCGGCGCCGAAGTCTGCTCGCGGCGCCGAGCCGGTGCCCAAGGCAGGGGTCGCCCAGAAGTGCACGCTCTGCTACGACCGGCTCGTCGACGGGCAGATCCCGGCATGCGCCAAGACCTGCCCGACCGAATCGATCAAGTTCGGCGACCACGACGATCTCGTCGCCGAAGGCCGGGAGCGGGTGGCCCGACTACACGCGCAGGGCCGCACCGAAGCCCGGCTCTACGGCGCCAATGAACACGACGGAGTCGGCGGCACCGGATCGGTCTTCCTGCTGCTCGACGAGCCGGAGGTCTACGGCCTGCCCCCGGACCCGCGGGTGGGCACCGCGGACCTGCCGGCGATGTTCAAACGGTCGGCCGTGGCTGCGGCCGGGATGCTGGCCGCCGCCGCCGTGGCGTTCCTGGGACGCTCGTGAGCACGGCACCGAGCGGTTCGCGGCGTAGCGGCGGCAGACGCCGGCGACGGGGCGGCGGTGACGGTGGCCGCGAGATGCCGATGGTGCCCGACGCGCAGTTCACCTCCTACTACGGGCGCCCGGTGGTCAAGCCCGCGCCGTGGTCGCATGAGATCGCCGCCTACCTGTTCCTCGGCGGCCTGGCCGGCGGCTCGGGTCTGCTGGCTGCCGGTGCCCAGCTCACCGGCCGAAAGGTGTTGCGCCGCAACTCCCGGCTGGCGGCGCTGGTGGCGATCGTGTTGAGCGCGGCGGCGCTGATCAGCGACCTCGGTCGCCCGGAGCGCTTCGTCAACATGCTGCGCACCATCAAGCTGACCTCACCGATGAGCCTGGGCTCCTGGATCCTGTCGGGGTTCGGTGCGGGCGCCGGGGTGGCGGCCGTCGCCGAGGTCGACCGGATGACCGGTGAGCGGCTGCCACTGGGCCCGCTGCGCGGCGTGCTGCGCGCCGTCGAGGGCCCGGCCGGGCTGGAGGCCGCCGTGTTCGCCGCGCCGCTGGCCGTCTACACCGCGGCGTTGCTGGGCGACACCGCCACCCCGACCTGGCACGGCGCGCACCGCGACCTGCCGTTCGTGTTCGTCAGCTCGGCGAGCCTGGCTTCCGGGGGGCTGGCGATGCTGACCACGCCGGTCGGCGAGGCCGGCCCGGCGCGCCGGCTGGCGGTGCTGGGGGTGCTCGGTGATGTGATCGCCACCCGCGCGATGGAGCACCGGATGGACCCGATCGCCGCCGAACCGCTGCATCAGGGCCGGGCGGGGGTGATGCTGCGCGCCAGCGAACGGCTGGCTGTGGCCGGCGGTATCGGGACGCTGCTGGGCGGGCGGAACCGGGCGGTGGCGGCGTTGTCGGGGCTGGCGCTGCTTGCCGCGTCTGCGCTGACCCGGTTCGGGGTGTTCGAGGCCGGGATGGAATCGGCGAAGGACCCGCGCTACACCATCGAGCCGCAGAAGCGCCGACTGGCGGAACGCCGGGCCGCGGGCATCACCGGAGATTCGATCACCACGGCGGGCTGAGCGGACTTCAGTCCTTCAGTTTCTCCAGCGCCGATCCCTTGTGCATGGCGATGTGATCGGTCTTGTCGCTTTTGATCTCGTACTGCGGCTCATCGGTGCTCGCGCGTCGGGTATGGCCTTTGTATTCGGTGTCTTTGGTGTGGACCTTGGTGATCTTGCCGGTCACATGCCCGGCCTCGGAGTTCCATCGCACGTGATCGCCGACTTTGAACTTGCTCATCGCACCTCGATTCCGCTTCCCGTCACGGTATGCCCGATCACCGGATACCCGGGAAGCTCCCCGACAACCAGCAGGCCGCCGGACGTCTGGGCGTCGGCCAGCAGCAGCAGCTCGTCCTCACTGATTCCGGGGCCGGGGCGCAGGTGCGGACGCACCCAGTCCAGGTTGCGCCGGCTGCCGCCGGAGACGTAGCCGTCACACAACGCCGCGCGGGCGTCCTCGATGACCGGCACCGCCGCATGGTTGATCACCGCGCCCACGCCCGAGGCCCGACACATCTTGTGGAGGTGACCCAGCAGTCCGAAGCCGGTGACGTCGGTGGCCGCTCGGACACCGTGCGACAACGCGGCGTGCGCGGCGTCGCGGTTCAGCTCGGTCATCACCGACACCGCCTCGGCACACACCTCGCCGGTGCGCTTGTGGCGGTTGTTGAGCAGCCCCACCCCGATCGGTTTGGTCAACGTCAGCGGTAACCCGGGCGCCGCGGCATCGTTGCGCAGCAACCGGTTCGGATCGGCCACCCCGGTGACCGCCATGCCGTACTTGGGCTCCGGGTCGTCGATGGAGTGCCCGCCGATCACCGGGCAGCCCGCCTGCTGCGCCACCGCCAGTCCGCCGCGCAACACCTCGGTCATCAGCTCGAGGGGAAGCGCCTCTCGCGGCCACCCGACCAGGTTGATCGCGACCACCGGGGTTCCGCCCATCGCGTAGATGTCCGAGAGCGCGTTGGCGGCGGCGATCCGGCCCCAGTCGTAGGCATCGTCGACGACGGGGGTGAAGAAGTCCGCCGTCGAGAGCACCGCGAGGTCGTCACGCACCAGCACGGCGGCCGCGTCGTCGCCGTCGTCGAGACCTACCAGGACGCGGTCGTGCGCCTGCCCGGTCAGGCCGCGCACCGCGTCCTCCAGTTCGCCGGGCGGGATCTTGCAGGCGCAGCCGCCGCCATGTGCGTAGCCGGTCAGCCGGACGACATCTGGATTCATCCGTTCAGTGTCCCTTGACGCAGCACCAGGCAGGTGAGGGCGTCGGAAAGCGATACCGCATGCGATATCCAATTCGAAAGGACCCACATGGTCCGCCACGGGACGCCCGAGACGGATGTGACTTACCGCGCGTGGGCGGCTCAGCCGATAGGTTGATCCCCGGAGGCGTTTGGGTCCTGGTGGGCTCCCCGGTCTTCAAAACCGGTGAGGCCGAGTAGCTCGGCCTGGCGGGTTCGATTCCCGTCCGCCTCCGCCAGCCGACAGGAGGCGCAGTGAGCCAGCTCGATCCGCGTCGCGCCATTCCGCGCACCGACGCGCTGCTGGCGCTGCCCGAAGTCCTTGCAGCACGCACCCGGCTGGGCGACCACGCCGTCCGCGCCCTGGTGCGCGACGCCCAGGACCGGGCGCGGCGCGGCGATCTTGATCCTGAGCAGGTGAAAGCCTCGTTGCTAGAGCAGCTTTCGCACAGTTCGGCAACCAGCCTGCGGCCGGTGCTCAACGCCACCGGCGTAGTGGTACACACCAACCTCGGTCGCGCCCCGCTATCGAAGGCGGCCGTCGATGCGCTGGTGGCGGCCAGCGGCTATGTGGACGTCGAACTCGACCTGACTACCGGCGCCCGGTCCAAGCGTGGTGTCGCCACCCGGGCCGCGCTGCTGACCGCCTGCCCGGCCGCCGAGGACGCGCTGGTGGCCAACAACGGTGCCGCCGCCCTGGTGCTGGCCACCACCGCGCTGGCCGCCGGCAAAGAGGTAGTGGTCAGCCGGGGTGAGCTGATCGAGATCGGGGCCGGCTTCCGGCTGCCGGACCTGATCGCCTCGACCGGCGCGACGCTGCGCGAAGTGGGCACCACCAACCGCACCCACCTGCGCGACTACGCCGAAGCCCTCGGACCGCAAACCGGCTGCATCCTCAAGGTCCATCCCAGCAACTTCGTCGTGCACGGCTTCACCACCGCCGTCGGACTGCGCGAATTACGGCCGCTGGCAAACGAACACGGCGTCCCACTGGTGGCCGACCTGGGCAGCGGCCTGTTGGCGCCCGACCCGCTGTTGCCCGACGAGCCGGACGCTGCCACCGCACTTTCCGACGGCGCCGATGTCGTCACCGCCAGCGGCGACAAGCTGCTCGGCGGCCCACAAGCCGGTCTGATGCTGGGCCGCGCCGAGATCATCACCTGGCTGGCGCGGCACCCACTGGCTCGTGCCGTCCGCGCCGACAAACTCACCCTGGCCGCACTGGAGGCCACCGTCGCCGGCGCGGCTGCCCCGGTGATCCAAGCGCTGCACGCCGACCCGGATCACTTGCGCGCCCGGGCTGAACGGTTGGCTGCCGCGGTGGGAGCGACCGTGGTCGCCCACGACGGCCGGGTCGGTGGCGGCGGCGCCCCCGGGGTGCCGCTACCGGGTTGGGCGGTCCGGCTGCCCGAGGCCACCGCCGCCGCGCTGCGCGCCGGCGAACCCGCGGTACTGCCCCGGGTACACGACGGCGCCTGCCTGCTCGATCTGCGCTGTGTGCCCGAAGCCGACGATGAGCGGCTGCTGGCCGCGGTGCGCACCGCCCTCGACCGGATCGGCTGAGCGTGTTCCGACCATGTTTGTAGTCGCCACGGCCGGCCACGTCGATCACGGCAAATCCACCCTGGTGCGCGCACTCACCGGCATGGAGCCCGATCGCTGGGCCGAGGAGCGCCGCCGCGGGCTCACCATCGACCTGGGGTTCGCCTGGACCAGGCTGCCGTCCGGTCGTCAGGTGGCTTTCGTCGACGTGCCGGGCCACGAACGGTTTCTGCCCAACACGCTGGCCGGGCTCGGGCCCGCGCCGGTGGTGTGCTTCGTGGTCGCCGCCGACGCGGGCTGGTGTGCGCAGTCCGATGATCACCGCGACGCGGTTGCCGCCCTGGGTGTTTCGCACGGCCTGGTGGTGCTCACCCGCGCCGATCGGGCCACCGCGCAACGTGTCGATGAAGTCTCGGAGCAAGCCCGAATCGAACTGGCCCGAACCGGCCTGCGCGACGCCCCGGTCGTCGCCGTGTCGGCGGTCGAGGGCACCGGGCTGGACGAGCTGCGCACCGCCCTCGACGACGTACTGGCCGGCGTGCCGGCGCCTCGAGCCGACGAGCGGGTGCGCCTGTGGGTGGATCGGGCATTTCCGGTCAGCGGGTCCGGGACGGTCGTGACCGGCACGCTGACTTCCGGCACGCTGACACGTGGCGACCATCTGGACCTGCTCGCCGGGGAACGACCGACGCCGGTCGCCATCCGCGGTCTGCAGTGCTGCGGTGAACCGATGACCAGTGTTGCGCCCACGGCCCGGGTCGCGGTCAACCTGCGCGGCATCGCCGTCGATGCGGTCCATCGCGGTGCCGCGCTGACCACGCCGGACAGTTGGCACAGCACCGGGATCATCGACGTGCGGCGCAGCACCGGAGCTGGGCTGGACACGGCGCCGGAGCAGCTCACGGTGCACATCGGAACCGCG
The DNA here is from genome assembly GCF_001673565.1 of Mycolicibacter sinensis. Taxonomy (GTDB): domain Bacteria; phylum Actinomycetota; class Actinomycetes; order Mycobacteriales; family Mycobacteriaceae; genus Mycobacterium; species Mycobacterium sinense_C. The sequence continues at coordinate 57,976 of NZ_LZMF01000017.1, read as the reverse complement.
GCGGTACCAGCGAGATTGCGGTGTTTCGACAACGACCATGCCCGGCTCACCCTGCAGCGCCCGCTGCCACTGATCCCCGGCGACCGACTGCTGCTCCGCAGCCACGGCAGCCGCCGGATCCTGGGCGGGGCGCTGGTGCTTGACGCCGACCCGCCCGCCCTGCACCGGCGCGGCGACGCGGGCCGGCGGTCCGCCGCGCTGGCCGAGCTGGATCTGACTGATCACACCGGCCGGACGCACGCCGAGGTGGTTCGGCGCGGCGCGGTCACCCGACAACGATTGCACATCCTGGGCTGCGACTGCCCCACGGTGCCCGCCGGCGTCCGGGTGATCGGCGACTGGTGGGTGCATGCCCCCACTTACGACGCCTGGCGGGAGCGCCTGCAGAACGAAGTGCGCGAACTGCGGCAGCGAGATCCGTTGGCCGCCGGACTGTCGCGGGGTGCAGCCGTTGACGTGTTGGCCCTCCCCGATCCGGTCCTGCTCGACGACGTCGTCGGCAGCGCCGGCCTGGAGCAGCACAACGGGCTGATCCGGCTGCCCGGCCCGCCCGGCGATCTGGGCCCGGCCGACGCCGCGATCGCCGCGCTCGAATCGCGGTTGGCCGCCGATCCGTTCCTGGCACCGGAAGCCGACGATCTGGCCGCCCTGCACCTGGGCAGCCGTGAGCTGGCGGCGGCCGAACGGGTCGGGCGGCTGTTGCGGCTCACCGAGAGCCTGGTGCTGCTGCCGACCGCGCCCGCCCTGGCGATGCGTGAGCTTGCTCGGTTGGATCAGCCGTTCACTGCCAGCCAAGCCCGACAAGCGCTGCACACCACCCGGCGGGTGATGATCCCGCTACTGGAGTACCTCGACGCTCGCGGCTGGACCCGGCGGATCGATGCGATCCAACGCGAAGTGGTGCGCCGATAAATCAGATGCGGTTTTCTGGCACCATGATCGGCACCTCTCGGCTGCGCGCCCCGCTGTGGACGATCCTGCAGACCGCGCTGGCCGCCGGCCTGGCCTGGTATTTGACCCGCGACGCGCTCGGCCACACCGCACCATTCTTCGCGCCGATCGCGGCAGCGGTGTGCATGTGGGCGACCAACGTGGTCCGCGCACAGCTCGCGATCGAGATGGTGGTCGGGGTGGGGTTGGGTATCGGCTTGGGCAGCGGTGTACACCACGCGCTCGGTACCGGGCCGTTCGCGATGTCCGTGGTCGTACTGGTCTCGCTGTCCGCGGCGTTGCTCATCGGGCGGGGCTTTCTGCTCCACCGTCCGATGTTCGTCAACCAGACCGTCATCTCGGCGATCCTGGTCCTGGCGTTCCCGCACGGGGGCATCGGAACGGAGCGGCTTTTCGACGCGCTGATCGGCGGTGGAGTGGCGGCGACCTTCAGCATCGTGGTCTTCCCCAGAAATCCGCTGGCTGTGCTGCGCGAGGCCCGGGTCGAGGTATTGGCGGCGCTACGGACCATCCTGTCCCAGACATGTTGCCACACCGGCGATTCAGACTGGATGCTTGCAGCCGCGGCGCAGCTGCACCACCGCCTCGCCCGCCTGACCGAAGCCCGTAGCACCGCCGAACAATTGGCGCGGATCTGCCCACTTCGCTGGTCGCTGCGCGACGCGACCCGCGCGGCCGATCGCCAGGCCGCACAATTGTCCCTGCTAGCCACCTCCGTGGTTCAGCTGGCGCGCACCGTCACCGGGACCGACAAGCCCCCCACCGAACCGGTCCGCGCCGCGATCGGCGAACTCGCCGACGCAGCGTCGGCCCTCGCCGGCGACGAGCCCGCTCCCGCTGCAGCCCACGCGGCGTCGGCGCGCGGTCACTGGGTGGCGCAGCCCGGTACTGCGGCCCCGCTGGCTGCCGCCCTCGACACCTGCGTGGACGAACTGGACCGGGTCATCGTTCTCGCGCCGCGCTGACACCCTGTTCGACCCGCTCACCGCGGCACCGACGGTAACCCGCCCCGCAAACACGAAATGCCCCGGCGAACCGGGGCATTCGTGCGTGCTGTTGTGGTCGGTTACGCGTCCGGCGTCAGCAAGCCGAGGTCGAGCGCGCTGTACAGACCGGCGGCTGCCAGGTCGGCGTCAGGCGTGATCACGTCGACGTCGGAGTAGTCGGCCGGCGCGAACCACGACGCCGCCCACGACATGTCGAAGTTGCCGAACGGCGTCTTGAGGAAGTCGACGGCGGCAGTGTCGTCACCGGCGGCGTCGTAGTAGAGGTTGGTGAAGCCGAAGCCCAGCTGGTTCTGGGCGTAGACGTCTCCATCCTCCGTGACGAACACGTTGTTGATCCCGGCGCCGAACAGCGACTCCGTGAGGTAGTTGGTGCCAACCAGCGTGTCGCCCTCACTGGGAACGAAGGTGGCATCCAGCTTCCAGGTCTGCGAGAACGGATCCTTGTCGACGAGCAACTGCGCGTCGTCGGTGCCGTACACCGGCGTCCAGGTCAGGTTCTCCGGAATGTCCTTGCCATACGCCAGGTTCAGCGCGCTGTACAGTCCGGCGTTCTCCAGCGCCTTGTCCGGCGAGGCCTCGTGCAGCTTTGTGACGTCTTCCGGGGTGAACAGCCACGCCATCGAGGACATGTTGATGTTTCCGAACGGCGTCTTCAGGATGTCGACGACGTCCTTGCCGTCACCCTCGGCGTCGTAGTACAGGTTGGTGAATCCCAGACCCAACTGATTCTGGTTGTAGACGTCCTTGGTGGCCTCGTCGATAAACAGGGTGTTGAGCCCACCGGTCGACGGCGTGAGGTACGTGGTCCCTACCAGCGTGGTGTCGTCGTTCACGAAAGTGGACCCGACGGCCCAGGTGTTGGTGAACGAGTTCGCCTGCTGCAGGACCTCCGCGGTGTCGGTCTGGTAGACCGGCGTCCACGTCGGCGCCGGCGTTTCGGCCGTGTCGGCGTTGGCAGTCCCGGCCGCCAGGAACGCCGCTGCCGCAGCGCCACCTACCGCCACACCCAGTGCACGGAACTTCATGACATTCTCCCTTGTTCGAAACCGTCATCCTTTTTCTTTTGACGGTAGCGTAACTGTAGGGCTGTCCCGATCTGACGTCAAGTTTTCTCACAGGTTTTTTTTGGGAACGAACCGATTCTCTTGATCCCGGAGCTGCGGTCGAGTACCTTGAACCAATTTGATGGGACCGTACGTCTCGGTAAATCACCGGGACCTTTCGATAAGGAACCGCCGTGTCCAACCGCCGCTCCCCCTGGATGACCGACGACCTCGACGCGCTGCGCGAGCTGGCTCGCGCCTTCTGCGAAAAGGAGATCGCCCCCAACATCGAGAAGTTCATCGGCCAGCACCAGGTCGACCGCGACCTGTGGAACAAAGCCGGCGAGCTGGGGTTGCTGTGCCTCTCAATTCCTGAGGAGTACGGCGGGGGCGGTGGCACGTTCGCCCACGAAGCGGTGCTGATGGAGGAGCAGGCGCGCGTCTGCGACACCGCCTGGGGTGTCAGCGTGCACAGCACCATCGTCGCCCACTACCTGCTGGCCTACGGGACCGAGGAACAGAAGAAGACCTGGCTGCCGAAGATGGCCAGCGGCGAGGTCGTCGGCGCTATCGCTATGACCGAGCCGGGCACCGGCTCGGACTTGCAGAACGTCAAGGCCCGCGCCACCCGCGACGGCGACGAGTACGTGGTCAACGGCTCCAAGACGTTCATCACCAATGGCCAGCAGGCGGATCTGATCATCACGGTGGTCAAGACCGACACCGCCGAAGGCGCCGGCGGCATCTCCCTGGTGCTGGTCGAGGCGGACCGCGCGGGTTTCCGGCGCGGCCGGTCGCTGGACAAGATCGGCCAGCGCGGCCAGGACACCTCCGAACTGTTCTACGACGACGTCCGGATCCCGGTCTCCAACCTGCTCGGCACCGTGGAGGGCCAGGGGTTCATCCAGCTCATGCAACAACTTCCCCAGGAACGGCTGGTCATCGCGGTCGGCTCGGTGGCCGGGATGGAGACCGCGCTGGAGCACACGCTGCGTTACACCAAGGAACGTCAGGCTTTTGGGCGGCCGATCTTCGGGTTTCAGAACACCAAGTTCAAGCTCGCCGAGGTGGCCACCGAGGCCAAGATCGCCCGGGTGTTCATCGACGACTGCATCGAACAGCACATCCGCGGCGAACTCGACATCCCCACCGTGGCAATGGCCAAGTGGTGGACCACCGACCGTGCCATGCACGTCGCCGACGAGTGCCTGCAACTGTTCGGCGGGTACGGCTACATGACCGAGTACCCGATCTCACGAATGTGGACCGACCAGCGAGTCCAGAAGATCTACGCCGGCACCAACGAGATCATGAAGGAGATCATCGCGCGCGCCCTGTGAAAGCCGCGGCGCCCCAAGGGCAGTTCCTCAGGACCGTTGCAGGGCCTCGATCACCGCGGTCAGCTCCTCGTCCGGGTCCAGGGTCACCCCGATCGAGCGGGCCGCGCCGTCGAGGATGAACCAGATGATGTCGGTCAGTGTTTCGGCCATCTGAGTGCGGGACCGGGTCGGCGGGGACTCCGACAACCAACTCGCCAGTGTCGCATCGACCATGGTGACGACCACGAACGGCACCGACTCGAATACCTCGCCGCCCACCCCGATGGCTTCGGCGAGCGAAGAGATGACGTCCGCCCCCCGCAGCGCGATGCGGCGCTTGAGCTCTTCGGTGGCGTCCTGCGAACCTTCCAAAGCCGGTCCGCGACGGGTGAATTCGTTCAGCGATTGGTGGTCGACCATCCAGTCGGCCACCGCCAGCAGCGAGCGGTTGAGGATCTCCCGCAGCGAACCGCTGGAGACGTCGAGCTTGGCGTCGAGCACCGCGGCGAAGTCGTCGATCAGATACGAGCGGATCCGGCGCTCCAATTCGTCTTTGCCGCTGAACTGTCGATAGACCACCGACTTGGCGACACCGGCGCGTTTGGCGATGGCCTGCACCGAGATATCCGCGCCGGCGGGGCTGTCCTCGATCACCTGCACCGCCGCCTGCAGGATCTGCGTGCGGCGTTCGGCGTTGTGCTGCTGCCAGCGCGCCTCATAGCCGCTCAGCGCGGCGGGCGTCGTGGCCGATGGCATGGGGATGAGCGTACCGGCGGCCAGGCGGGTAGCCGCGGGATCTTCGCCGGGTGAATTGACCCTCGCTGGGCCGGCTGCCAGAGTTGTCGATGACTGACCTGAGAGGGGTTGCGGTGTTTGTCGATCCGGCGATGCTGAAAGCAGGGGCGTCGGATTCTCACAGTGCTGCACAGCATGCCCAGGCCGGGGCAGCGTCACTGGGTCAGAACGCCGTCGCTACCGGCATTTTCGGGAGCTTCGGAGCCGCCGACGTCTTCCACCAGGCGCTCTCGGCCAGCCACTCCGAGCACATCACCACCCTCAACGACCACCACCGGACGCTGGCCGATCTCGCCGACAAAGCCCACCTGGCCCGGCGCGGATTCACCGACATGGACCAGGCCAACGCAGCCGAACTTCGCGCGGTGCGGTGCAACTCCAGCACATAAACCTGACGCTGCTGATCGAAGCGGCCGGCGGCGACCCATGGCAGGTCAACAACACCCTGCAAAGCGGTAACCCGGCCGTCGTCGACGAGCTGGCGCAGGCATTCCACGACGCCGGGTCATGCACCGCCGAGTCCAGTGCGGCGTTCGCCCAAGCCCGCCAACGCTTTCACGCGGCCTGGAACCGAGAGAACGGCGAACACCCGATCAACGACTCCGCCGAAGTCCAGCGCGCCACCACCACCTTGCATCTCCAGCAGACCCAGCTGGCCGCAATCGGCACCGATCTGGAAACCATCGCCGCCGCGCTGGCCGAGGCCCAGAAGGCGGCGGCCGCGAAGATCAACGCGCTGCAGATCCAGCTCCAAGACATCGACAATCGCATCGGCATGTACCAGCAGGCGCAGCTCGACACCTCCGAACTGGAGCAGATCGCGATCGACGACACCGCCGGGATCCTGCATCAACTCGAAAAGCTCCGCGACGACTACGCCGCGGTCCTACAAGACGCCACCAGCAAACTGCTCTCCGATGGCTACGACCCGGCAGCGCTGCACGGCTACGACGGCGACGGGCAACCCACCCAAGACCAGCAGGCCGATCAGGCTGCCGGGATTTACGGCACCACCCAACGTGATCGCGACCAGGAGTTGGTGAACAGCCCCGGCGAGATGACACCCGAGAAAACTGCCGCCGCCGCGCGGTTGCGTGACTATGCCACCGCCACGGATCCGGCCGCCGATCCTCAGGCTCGACGCCTGGCCGGTGACCGCCTCGAGGACTGCCGCATGGCCCACTTTCTCGGCCCGCTGCCGGTGGACCCGGTGCTGGGTGGCGATGCGCGAAGCAACGCCGCCAACCGGCTGGACCTACAACGCTGCCTGGAATCCGGGGCGCTGCACCCCGACCTTTCACCAATGACACCGGACCAAGCCACCCGAGCCCTCGACGACGCCGAAGCGGCTGCCCGTGCGTTTGCTCTCAACAGCTTCGCCGACCGCCTCCGCAATAGCGGCGTCTCCTCCGGAGGTGTCCAACAGGCCATAACCGCCATCAAGAACGGGACACCGCCCAGGGAGTTCTTCAACCAGCTTTCGAATGCAACTTCCGCTGTGGGCGGAGGCTTGGAGACGTACGGCGTAACGGCTTCCCCGGTGCGTCACGGCTTCGACCCCAGCGCATTCACCAAAGCCGATGCCGAAGCTCTGACGAAATTCGGCAAACATCTGGGCGGCGCGGGTACCGCACTGGATATCGTTTTGACCGGCAAGGACATCAACAACGGCACCGTCTCGCCCGGGCGGGGCCTTGCAGAATTGGGTGGTCGTACGGCGGGTGGTGCAGCAGGTGCGTGGGGCGCCGGGCTATTGATGTCTTTTGTGGTCGCCCCGGAGATTGCTGTGCCCGTCGTCGTGGCTGGAGGGGTGATCGGAGGATCATCGGTGGGCCAATGGCTTGTCGATAAGGGCTTGGGGTACTGACATGGGGAACGGGTTTCTCGTAGCGGCCGGCCTGTGCGTCGCGGTGGCAATCAGCTTGGCGTGGCTGAATCTATCGCTCCAACTGCAGCGTCGCATCTACTGGTGTTGCACGCTCCTCGCATCCATGTTCTCCTTTCTATCGGCCTACCCGAACTTGCAGTTGGGCCTAGGACTCGTCGCTTTTACATTTTTCGCAATGACAGCCCTGGCATTTCGCTGGACTCCGTACATTCGGGTCAACGGTAGGATCTACGCGCTCCGCGCCAACGATGTGAATGCCGAAGCGGAGAACCCGTCCGGCCCGCGGAAAGGCAACAGTCGGAGGCTCAGCCTCGAAGAATGGCTCGCGACCGCGCGCGGAGTGTGGTGGTTTGTTGCGGCAATATGGTTGGTCTTCGACGCTTCCATCGCGGGTTCGCTCGTCCACGGTGGCCCGGTATTGAACGACGGACACGATCGAATAATGTTCGCGTCCATCCTCATATTCCTCTTTTTATTCGGCGTCGCCCTGGGATTCATTGAGGCGGTAAACGAATACCCCCTGGCGCAACGACAAACCCTGCAGTTCGTCATCGCGACGATCTCGTCGGCCGGCCTGTTCGCCGTGCTCTACCTGACGTCCTACTACCTGACGGCGCTAACCAGGGGAAGCAGCAGCGGCGGTTAGCCGCACTTCACACCAGCGGCCGGCCCGTCCGCATCCGCCACCGCATGTCGGCCATCAGAGCGTTGAACGGGAAACGCCGCAGCGGCCCCGGCGTCACGTTGTTGACGATCCGCAGCAGTGCGATCAGGGCGTCGAACTGTCGCTGCTTGTCGGCATCCCACGACAGCCGCATCTCGTCGCGGAACCGTTGCGGCAGAAAGCCGGTCGTAATGAACAGCATCGGCCCTTCGACCAGCTTGTGCAGCGGGCCGGGCAGCGTCACCCCGCGCATCCGGACCGCGGCGATGCGATACAAGTAATCGCGGACCGGGCCGTCGATGTGGATGTTGGTGTTCAACTGGTCCTGCCAGTACTTATCGAACGCCTCCCGGTCCGCCGGCCACATCTCCTCTTTCATCTGCAATGCGGTGCCGAAGACCTTGGCCTCTTGGTAGTGGCGGTCGGCCGCCTCGTCGTCCATCTCGCCGTAGAACATCCGGTAGAGGTCGACCGAGCCTTTGTACAAACACGCCGCCACCCACAGCTGCAGTTCCGGGTCGAAGGCGTTGTACTTGACCGGGCTGCCCTTGCTGGAGCGGACCTGCCGATGGGACCCGTCGACCGCTTTGGTGAACGCCTGCCGTTCGGCCGCACTGCCCAGCGCCACCACCGCCAGATAGCCGATCGTGGTACGGGCCCGCTTGAACGGGTGCAGATCCGCGCGGCCGCTGTCGACCTTGCTCTCCAGCACCCCGTAGCCCACGCCCGGGCGTGCCAACTGCATGATCACGTTGGCCGAGCCGGCCATCAACGACAAGCCGAACATGCCGTCGGACATGTCCACGCCGTGTCGCTGCTGGGGGGCGCGCCGGCGGGTCGGGTCCGGCGGCGCGCTGACCGGCCGCTCCACCTGCTCAAGCCCTGCGCCTGTCGTCATCGCCACCACCCCATTTCTGAGAACGCTTGTTTCCTGATATTGGTCCGCATTCGGCCTCGGTGTCAAGATGGTGGGCATGGTCTCCACGAACGTCTCGGGGGCGCGCCCGTACGGCGGTATCGACGCCGCCGACCGGCTCGCGTCGCGCCGCGCCAAACTTCTCGAGGCCGGACTCGACCTACTCGGCGCCGACGTTCCGCAGGCCGCCGAGTTGACCGTGCGGGGCATCTGCCGGCAGGCCGGCCTGACCGCCCGCTACTTCTACGAAAGCTTCGCCGACAAGGACGAATTCGTCAGCGCGGTCTTCGATACCGTGATCGCCGACCTGGCCGCGAAGACCCAGGCGGTCGTACAGTCGGCGCCGCCCGACCAGCAGACCCGGGCCGGCATCGCCAACATCGTGCGAACGATCGCCGGCGACGCCCGGATCGGGCGGCTGCTGTTCGGCGTGCACCTGAGCAACGCGGTCGTCGTACGCAAGCGGGTGGAATCCACTGCGCTGCTGGCGATGCTGTCGGGTCAGCACGCCGGCACCGCGCTGCGCCTGCCCGAAAACGACCGGATCAAGGCGGCCGGTCACTTCGTCGTCGGCGGGGTGGCCCAGACGATCAGCGCCTGGCTGGCCGGTGAAGTGCGGTTCAAACCGGAACGGTTGATCGAGCAGTTGGCCGCACTGCTGGACAAACTCGGCGATCCGGGGCTGTATCGGGACTAAGTGGCGGCCGGAACCCGCCGGTCGGCTTCGGTCTTCGGCGTGACGTGCTCGGAGTCTGCGGTGAATTCCTTCGTCCAGCAGGCAAACTCCAATGTGATCCCGTCCGGGTCGAGGAAGTAGAACGACCGCACGTAGACGCCGGGATGCAGGGTTGCGCTGACCTGAAAGTCGGACGTGTCGTGGTTGAGCACGGGGCCGACCCGCACACCCTTGTCCTTCAGCCGCTGTCGATAGGCGTCGAACTTCTCGGCCGGCACGTGGAACGCCAGGTGGTTCATGGTGCTCACCGCGCTGGTGATCTCTCCGACGCCCGGGATGGCGGCCGGCGACGAGATACCGGGGACGCGGTCGGGAGCGTCGGCGAACCAGAAGAACGCCACGCAGTCGCCGTTGCCGGCATCGAAGAAGAAGTGCTGCCCCATCCCGCCGGGCAGGTCGAGGGACTTGACCAGCGGCATGCCGAGCACGTTGCTGTAAAAGTCGACCGTGCGCGCCATGTCGGCGCAGACCAGCGCGACGTGGTTGATACCGCTGATCTCGAACTCGGTGTTGACCCCGTGCGGTTTGATCATGGCGACTCCTCTGGTCAAGACCCGGATCTGAATCTAACATCAGATTCAGTTGCGATCCAGGCCCCGCCTCGACAGAAATCGGTGATCAGTGTCCACCCTTTCCGAGCAACCCGCCCGCCGCGAACCGTTGCCCACCCAGCGTGGCCGGCGCACCCAGGCCGCAATCGACGCGGCTGCGCGCACCGTGATCGCCCGTAAAGGGGTGCTGGCCACCACCATCGCCGATATCGCGGCCGAAGCCGGCCGGTCGGCGGCGTCGTTCTACAACTACTACGACTCCAAAGAGGCCATGGTCCGGGAGTGGGCCCTGCGCTTTCGCGACGAGGCCGGCGAGCGGGCATCCGGCGCGGTGCGCCACGGGCTGTCCAACCGGGAGCGGATCGAGCAGGCCGCCGCCGCGCACTGGTACACCTACCGCAACCGGCTGGCCGAGATGGTCGGGGTCTCCCAGCTGGCGATGGTCAACGATGACTTCGCCCGGTACTGGGCGGAGATCTGCGCGGTGCCAGCAACTTTCATCACCGAGATGGTGAAGCGCGCCCAAGCCGACGGCTACTGTGCCGATGACGACCCGGAACTGCTCGCGGTGGCGATCGTGTCGATGCTCAACCAGTTCTGCTATGTCCAACTGGCCACAGCGCGTCCAGCGGGATCCGAGTCAGACCTGGACGACGAAGCGTGCATCCGCACCTTGGCCAACGTCTTCTATCGGGCCATCTACGCCGAGCCGGTGGGCCAGCGGTGAGCTTGCGAGTCCTGGCGCACTTCGTCCCCGGCCCGAAGGTCAGCGATTTCGTTGCACCCGAGTCCGATTGGCTGGACATCCGGTGGTGCGGCGCGGACGACGACACCACCTTCCGCCGGGAACTGAGTGATGCCGAGGTGATCTGGCATGTGCTGCGGCCGCTGACCGGGGAGGAGCTGCGCAGCGCGCCCCGGCTGCAGCTGGTGCACAAGTTCGGCGTCGGGATCAACACCATCGACGTCGACGCCGCCACCCAATGCGGTATCGCGGTAGCCAACATGCCCGGCGCCAACGCGGCCTCGGTGGCCGAGGGCACCGTCCTGCTGATGCTGGCCGTGTTGCGCCGGTTGCTGGCGCTGGACCGCTCGACCCGGCAGGGCCGCGGCTGGCCCACCGATCCCGCTCTGGGCGAGCACTGCCGCGACATCGGCGGCTGCACCGTCGGTTTGGTCGGCTACGGCAGCATCGCCCAACGGGTGGCCGGGATGGTGAGCGCGATGGGCGCCCGCGTGCTGCACACCAGCACCGGCGACGATGGCCGGCCCGGCTGGCGGCCGCTGCCGGATCTGCTGGCCGAAGCCGATGTCGTATCACTGCATGTGCCGCTCACCGAAGCGACCGAGGGACTGATCGACCGCGCCGGCCTGCAGCAGATGAAGCGGGAGGCGGTGTTGATCAACACCTCCCGCGGCCAAGTCGTCGACGAACCCGCCCTGGCCGAGGCCCTGGCCGGCGGACGGCTGGCCGGCGCGGGACTCGACGTGTTCGCCGTCGAACCGGTCGGTGCCGACAACCCGTTGCTCGGCCTGGACAACGTGGTGCTGACCCCGCATGTCAGCTGGTACACCGCCGACACCATGCAGCGGTATCTGTCTGCGGCCGTCGACAACTGCCGCCGACTGCGCGACGGCCAACCCCTGACCCATGTCGTCAACCAACCGTCTGGTTGTTAGTTTGGCCACAGGCACAACCCGAAAGGCACATCATGGCGATAGCGATCACCTCTGAGCATCAGGACCTGGCCGATTCCGTGCGGTCCCTGCTGACCCGGGCGGTGCCGTCCGAGATGCTGCACGCGGCGATGGACTCCCCGATCGAGAACCCGCCGCCGTACTGGCGGGCCGCCGCCGAGCAGGGCCTGGCGGGCGTGCACCTGGCCGAGCAGGCCGGCGGGCAGGGTTTCGGCATTCTGGAGCTGGCGGTAGTGCTGGCCGAGTTCGGCTACGGCGCGGTTCCGGGCCCGTTCGTGCCGTCGGCGATCGCCAGCGCCCTGATCGCCGCCCACGACCCGGCCGCCCCCGAGTTGGCCGGCCTGGCCACCGGCGAGGTCATCGCCACCTACACGCTCAGCCCGGGTTTGACCGCCACCGCCCACGGTGACGGATTGGTGATTCGCGGTGAGGCCCGCGCCGTCGCGGCGGCCGCCGAGGCATCGTTGCTGGTTCTGCCCGTGGCGATCGACAGCGGTGCGGCATGGGTGGTGCTGGCCGCCGACCAACTCGAGATCGAGCCGGTGACCAGCGTGGACCCGCTGCGTCCGATCGCCCACGTGCGGGCCAACGGCGTCGAGGTCGCCCGGGCGGCCGTCTTGAACAACCTGAGCCAGGTGCGGGCCCAGGCCCTGATCTCCACCCTGCTGTCCGCGGAAGCGGTCGGCGTGGCCCGCTGGGCCACCGACACCGCCGCCGAGTACGCCAAGATCCGCGAGCAGTTCGGCCGGCCGATCGGCCAGTTCCAGGCCATCAAGCACAAGTGCGCCGAGATGATCGCCACCACCGAGCGGGCCACCGCCGCGGTCTGGGACGCCGCCCGGGCGATCGACGAGGCCGACCAAAACGGCTGGGACGAGGCCGCGAGTTCAACGGTGCAATTCGCCACGGCCGTGGCGGCCTCCCTGGCCCCGGAGGCAGCGCAACACTGCACCCAGGACTGCATCCAGGTGCACGGCGGGATCGGCTTCACCTGGGAGCACGACGCGGGCGTCTATTACCGGCGGGCACTGATCCTGGCCGCCTCGTTCGGCCGCCGCGCCGACTATCCCCAGCAGGTCTTGGACACCGCCACCGCCGGTGGCATGCGCAAGATCGACATCGACCTGGATCCGGAAACCGAGAAGCTGCGCACCGAGATCCGCGCCGAGGTGGCCGCGCTCAAGGCCCTGCCGCGCGAGGACCGCACCGTGGCGATCGCCGAGGGTGGCTGGGTGCTGCCCTACCTGCCGAAGCCGTGGGGACGGGCCGCCGAACCGATCGAGCAGATCATCATCGAGCAGGAGTTCGCCGCCGGGCGGGTGCGCCGCCAGGGCATGGGCATCGCGGCGTGGCTCATCCCGTCGATCGTGGCGTTCGGCACCGACGAGCAGAAGCAGCGCTTCCTGCCGCCCACCTTCCGTGGGGAAATGGTGTGGTGCCAACTGTTTTCCGAGCCCGGCGCGGGTTCGGACCTGGCCAGCCTGACCACCAAGGCCACCAAGGTGGACGGCGGCTGGCGGATCAGCGGGCAGAAGATCTGGACGTCGGCCGCGCAGTTCTCTGCCTGGGGTGCCCTGCTGGCCCGGACCGACTCCTCGGTTCCCAAACACGATGGCATCACCTACTTCCTGCTGGACATGAAGAGCGAAGGGGTGACCATCAGTCCGCTGCGTGAACTCTCCGGCGGGGCGATGTTCAACACGGTGTTCATCGACGACGTGTTCGTCCCGGACGAGCTGGTGCTCGGCGAGGTGAACCGGGGCTGGGAGGTCAGCCGCAACACGCTGACGGCCGAGCGGGTCTCGATCGGCGGCTCGGAGATGCCGTTCCTGGCCAGCCTCGACGGGTTCGTGGAGTTCATGCGCGACGGCCAGTTCGATCAGGGCGAGCACCGCCGGGCCGGCGAATTGATCGCCGAGGGCCACGCCGCCAAGCTGCTCAATCTGCGCTCGACCCTGCTGACGCTGGCCGGACGCGACCCGATGCCGGCGGCGGCGGTGTCCAAGCTGCTGTCGATGCGCACCACCCAGGGGTACGCCGAGTTCGCGGTGGGCACCTTCGGCGGCGACGCCGCGATCGGCGACAGCGACCAGCTGCCCGGCAAGTGGGCCGAGTATCTGTTGATGAGCCGTGCCACAACCATTTACGGCGGCACGTCGGAGGTTCAGCTCAACATCATCGCCGAGCGGCTGCTGGGGCTGCCCCGCGACCCGTAGTTCCGCGAGCAGTCGTGAAAGCCCCCAAATCTACTGGAATTTGGGGGCTTTCACGTCTGCTCGGCGCAAGGGGATTGCGCTGCTAGCATGGCGGGCGTAATTCGCCAGGAGACTACTGCACCGGGGCCGTCCACGTGAGCACTGACACCACCGAACGAAGCCGTATCACCGAAAGCCATTTCACGACCGCCGCCCTCTTCACACTGCCGGTCCGTCTGGTCATCGGATGGACCTATTTCTCCGCGTTCTGGCGTCGCGTCGGGATCGCCGACAAGTTGGACCCGAACCTGCCCGGCTATGTCGGCGAGAAGTTCAACCACTTTCTGCCGAACGCACTGGGCATCGGCCCGATCATCGAGTACCTGCTGACCCACCCCGCTCTGCTCGCCGCGGCGATGACGGTCTTCACCATCGTGGAAGGAATCGTCGGGTTCTGCGTGATCATCGGCCTTTTCACGCGGGTCATGAGCGTGGCCATCCTAGGATTGGCGTTCGGCATCCTGCTCAGCGCAGGTTGGCTGGGCACCACCTGTCTGGACGAGTGGCAAATCGGCATCCTCGGGGTGGCGTGCGGGTTGATGCTGTTTTTGAGCGGTGGCGGACGTTATTCGGTCGATCATGTTCTTTCCGACCGGTTCCCGAAGTTGGTGCAGCGAAAATGGCTGCGCTGGTTGACTTCCGGCGAGATCAGCGTCCCGAAGCCGGCGGTGCTCGCCGGCTCAGTAGCCGTCCTGGCATTGGCGTTGTTCACCAACCAGCATTTCCACGGCGGGGTATACGGCCCGCTGCACAACAAATCAGTGGCACCGCAGATCGAGATCACCGATGCGAGCATCGCCGGCAACAGCCTGCAATTCCAGGTGTTCCGAACCGAAGGAGCCGACGTGTACGGCTCCTTCCTGATCGGGGTCAGCGTCCGCGACGACACCACCGGCGATACCGTCATCCAGCTCGACGGCACCCAGCTCAGTCGGCTGCCCGAGGCGGCGATAGCCAACCGCTACGTGGCCAAGGTGAAACCGGGCGCGCACAGCCTGGTGGTCCCGTTGGGCGCGAAAGCGCAGCTGACGATCCCCACCGGGAAAACCCGGTGGGATGCCACCCACCGGTACACGCTCGTACTCACCGATATCAGCGGCGCCACTTGGGAACAGGCAGTCAGCATCGGCGCGTGAGGGTGCGCGAGCGCGCGCAAACCCGCCCTACAGCTCGCGGAGTTCTCGCTTGAGAATCTTGCCGGTCGGGTTACGCGGCAGCTCGTCGAGGAACACCACCTCACGCGGCACCTTGTAGCGCGCCAGGTGCTCCTTGACGTACATCTTGATGGCGTCCTCGTCGACGCTGGAGCCTTCCTTCTTGACCACGAAGGCGCGCAGCCGCGCACCCCACTCCTTGTCGTCGACACCCAGAGCGGTCGCCTCGACCACATCGGGATGCCCGCTGATGAGGTCTTCGACCTCGGCCGGGAAGACGTTCTCGCCGCCGGAGACGATCATCTCGTCGTCGCGGCCGCTTACGTAGAGCAGGCCCCGCTCGTCGAAGTAGCCGACGTCGCCGGAGGACAGCAGCCCGTCGATGATCTGCTTGCCTCCGCCGCCGGTGTAGCCCTCGAACGGGAAGAAGTTGCCGACGAAGATCCGCCCCACCTCGCCCTGCGGCAGATCGTGACCGTTGTCGTCGAGGATTCTGACCTTGACGCCCTTGACCACCTGTCCCACCGTCGCCGGGTTGAACTGCAGATCACCCGGATCGGCGATGGTGGCGAACGCGACCTCGGTGGAGCCGTACATGTTGTAGATCACCGGCCCGAGGTCCTTCATCGCCCGGGTGGCCAACTCGGCGCCGAGCTGGGAACCGGAGACGAACACGATCCGCAGCTGCGACAGGTCCGGTTTGGGGCTGGTCTTCTCCAACTGGTCCAGAATCCGCGACAGCATGACCGGGACGACGACCATGCCCGTCACCTTGTGCTTCTCCAGGTCCTCCAGCACGGTGGCCGGCTTGAAGCGCCGGCGCAGCACCAAGGTCGAGCCGAAGAACATCGCCAGGGTTCCGTGCAGGTAGCCCAGGGCGTGGAACATCGGCGAGGGTAGCGACGTCACTTCGCCGGCGCGGAACGGGACGTGCGACAGGATGCCGCCGATCGGCGCCAGTGTGGGCGGGGTGCTGCGGTTGGCGCCCTTGGGGGTGCCGGTGGTGCCGGAGGTCAGGATGATGATCGAGGCGTGCTTGGTGACTTTCGGCGCCGGCGCCTTGCTGCTGCGGGCGATCAGCTGGGCCAGCGTCTCGTCGGTGCTGCCCGACGGTTCCTCCGAATCCGGGTTGACGCCCAGCGCCCGCAGTTTGCCCAGCGGTGGGTCGGCCTGCGCAACCGCGGCGGTGTATTCGTCGTCGTAGATGATCAGTTTGGCGCCTTCGCGTTCGGAGACGTCCTTGATCTGCGGGCCGGAGAATTCGCTGTTCAGCAGGATCAGCCGGGCGCCGACCCGGGCGCAGCCGTAGTTGGCGATCAGAAACCAGCGGTGGTTGCGGGCCAGGATCGCCACCCCGTCGCCGCCCCGCACGCCCATCGCCACCAGGCCGTTGGCCACCGCGTTGGCGGCGGCGTCGAGCTCTTTGAAGGTGATACTGCCATCGTCGTCGATGACGGCGAGGCCATTGGGGTTGCGGCGGGCATTGAGGGCCGGAATCATCCCCAGCTCGCCCCACCGGGCCCCGTCGGCGAGTGCGTTCGCGATGATGCGCGGCGACTCGAGTCTCACGGCACCGGATTCGATGACCTTGCGCAGATAGTGCAGCTCGGCGCTACCACGTTCGAAGTAGCGGCTGAGCGTGGTTACGGCCTGGCCGGGCAGGTCGGTGAGCTTTGCCATGGAGCAACCTTATGTGACTCAGGTCGCTGCCGGTCAGCGGATTCGACGTGATCGTTAGCATGGCTTCATGGCCGGCGGGTTGTCGCTGGAAGTGGCGGGACACCGGGTGGCGGTTACCCACCCGGACAAGGTGGTGTTCCCGGGCCGCGACGGCAGCGCCCCGCGCACCAAGCTGGACCTGATCCACTACTACCTGGCGGTGGCCGACGGCGCGTTGCGCGGCGTGGCCGGGCGGCCGATGATCCTCAAGCGCTTCGTCGACGGCATCGACGCCGAAGCCGTCTTCCAGAAACGGGCACCGGCCAAACGTCCCGACTGGGTGTCGGTCGCCGAACTGCGCTATGCCTCGGGCCGGTCGGCGCAAGAGGCCGTCATCGACGATGCGGCCGGGCTGGCCTGGGTGATCAACCTGGGCTGCGTGGATCTCAACCCGCACCCGGTACTCGCCGGCGACTTGGACCACCCCGACGAGTTGCGGGTCGACCTCGATCCGATGCCCGGCGTCAGCTGGCCGCAGATCGTCGAGGTGGCCATGCTGGCCCGAGAGGTACTGACCGACCACGGGCTGACCGCCTGGCCGAAGACGTCCGGTTCACGGGGCATGCACATCTACGCCCGCATCGCGCCCCGCTGGCAGTTCGGTCAGGTTCGGCTGGCCGCGCAGGCGGTGGCCCGCGAGATCGAGCGGCGCGCTCCAGAGTTGGCCACCAGCCGGTGGTGGAAAGAGGAACGGCACGGCGTCTTCGTGGACTTCAACCAGAACGCCAAGGACCGCACCGTCGCCTCGGCCTACTCGGTGCGCGCCACCGCCGACGCCCGGGTGTCGACGCCGCTGTACTGGGACGAGGTCACCGACGTCGACCCGGCGGCATTCACCATCGACACGGTCCCCAAGCGGTTCGCGCGCATCGGCGACCCGTGGGAAGCAATGGATGACTCCGTCGGCGACCTGGAGTCGCTGCTGGAGCTGGCCGACAAGCAGGGCCCGGCGGAGAAGGCGCCCAAAGGGGCCCGCAAGAACGTCGACGGGCGCCGCACCTCACCGCTGCCGCTGATCGAGATCGCCCGCACCAAAACCAAAGACGAGGCGATGGCCGCCCTGGACGTCTGGCGGGAGCGGCACCCTGCGGCCGCGAAACGGCTGGCGCCAGAGGACGTCCTGGTCGACGGCATGCGCGGGCCGAGCTCGATCTGGTACCGGATCCGGATCAACCTGCAGCACGTCCCGGCGGGGCAGCGCCCGCCGCAAGAGGAGTTGATCGCCGACTACAGCCCCTGGAAAAGCCAGCAGAGCGAGAAAGGCCAGAGCCGGTAGCTCACGTCGCCGGGACGCGCGCCGCCAGATTCGCGGCGACTTCGGCCTCCCAGCGCCCGAACGCGTGGGAGGTGTCGACCTCCACCTCGAACCGGTCGGTCATGTCGGGGGTGACGTCGGCGACGTCGACGTAGAACTGCTGATACCAGCGGCGGTGCTGGTAGACCGGGCCGTCCTCCTCGACCAGCAGCGGATTGTCAACGGGCGCTTTGTGCTTCCAGATCTCGACGTCTTCGAGGAATCCCTCGCCGAACGACCGGCTCATCGCCGCGGCCAGCTTGGTGGCCTTCTCCGGCGGCAGGCCGGGCATGTTCTGCACGGCCACGCCCCACTGCAGCATGAACGAGTTGTGCGTGATCGGGTAGTGGCTGTTGATCAGCGCGATCTCGACGGTGAAATTGGGCCCCAGGTCGTTGTGCAGCCAGTTGATCATGTAGGCCGGCCCGAAGTAGGTGGCCTCTGAGCGCAAATAGGTGCCCTCCCACAGCTTTTCGTAGCCGGCGCCGTCGGGCCGTGGCTTGGACTCCATGAACTGGCTGGCGGTGTGGCCCTGCATGACGTTCTTGAAGTAGGTCGGGTAGGCGTGGTGGATGTAGAAAAAGTGCGCCATATCGACGTTGTTGTCGACGATCTCGCGGCAGTTGGAACCTTCGATCAACACCGAGCTCCACTGCCACGGCGACCAGCGGCCCTCGTCCATCCCCTCGATCGTGGGCGGTGTCAGCTCCGGCGGCGGTGTCGAGCCCTCCGGGTCGTTCCACACCAACAGCTGACCGTTGACCTCGCAGGTGGGCCAGCGCCGGGTGCGCGCCATCCGCGGCGGCCGCTTGGCGTAGGGCACCTCGACACAGCGCCCGGTCGAGCCCTGCCAGCGCCAGTCATGGAACGGACACGCCAGGGTGTCGCCCTTGACGGTTCCGCGGGACAGGTCGGCGCCCATGTGCCGGCAGTAGGCGTCGAGCACATGCACGGCCCCGCCGGAGTCGGCGAACACCACCAGCCGGGTGCCGAACGCGTTGATGGCGTGCGGCTTGCCGTCGCGGAAGGTCTCAGCCAGCCCCAGACAGTGCCAACCCCGGGCGTACCGGGTTTGTGGCCGGCCGTGGTCCAGTTCGCGAATCGCGCAGTCCGTCATCGCTTCTCACCTTCGCCTCGCAGGTAGTTTTGCCGGCCGTAGGACGCGAATTCGGCGTCCAGGGACCGCTTGTCGTCATCGGTCATCCGGGTGTAGACGGGCGTACCCCGCCCGACCCATCGGTACACCGGTTCGTCGGTGTGCCAGCGCTGCGCCTGTAGTTCCCGTTTGAGCACCTTGTTCGAGCCGGTGACGGGCAGGCGGGCCGAGACCCGCAGGAACCGCGGTGCGCCCTTGCTGCCCAGGTCGGGCTGGTCGGCCAGGTATCCGGCGAACGCCGCCACATCGAAACCCGCGGGGTCGGCGACCTCGACCGCCCCCATCACCTGGTCACCGGAGCGGGGGTCGGGCACCGCATACACCCCGGCGCTGATCGTCCCCGGATACCGGCGCAACACCCGTTCAATAGTGAGCGCGGAGGTGTTCTCGCCGTCAACCCGGATCCAGTCCCCGCGCCGGCCGGCGAAGTACAGGAATCCGGCCTCGTCGCGGTAGCCGAGATCTCCGGTCCAATACCAGCCGTCGCGAACCTTTTCCGAATCGGCGGCGTCGTTCTTGTAGTAGCCCTCGAAGTCACGGGCTCCGGTCTTGTCGACGATCTCGCCGACCGCGTCGTCGGCGTTGGCCACCCGCCCGTGCTCATCGAGGACCGCGACCGGGCACTCGGCGCGGGTCTGCGGGTCGACGACGGCGATGCCTGCGTGCGCCGGACGTCCCAGCGCGCCGGCCGGCGCCGCCGGGTCGGGCAACGCGGCGTTGCCGCCCTCGCTGGAGCCGTAGCCCTCATGCAGCACGGCGCCGAACCGGCGAAGGAACTCGGCCTGATCCTGCGGCGACGCCTCGGTGCCGAAGCCGCGGACCAGGGTGTTGTCCGCATCGTCGGGACGCTCTTCGGTGGCCAGCAGATAACCCAGCGCCTTGCCCACGTAGGTGAAGAACGTCGCGCCGAAATAGCGCACGTCGGGAAGGAACTGCGACGCCGAGAACTTCGGCGTTAGGCAGACCGTGGCCCCGTTGGCCAGCGCCGGCGCCCACAGCGCCATGATCGCGTTGCCGTGAAACAGCGGCATGCAGCAGTAGTCGACGTCGTCGCGCACATGACCGAACTTCGCGGTGGCCAGTTCGGCGATCCGGGCCAGCCGGCCCTGACTGCACTTGACCGCCTTCGAGGCGCCGGTGGTACCGGAGGTGAACAGCAGCAGCAGCAGCGATTCCGGACCGACCCCCGGCGCGGCGGCCGGCTCCGAGCGGTGCGCCTGGATCAGCTCGGCGTAACCGGGGTCGTCGACGACCAGGAAGCGCGTCGACTCCAGTCCGTGGTCCAGGTCGCGCAGCCGGTCTGCTCCGCTCGTGTCGGTGACGATCAGCTGGCAGTCGGCGTGGCGGATCTCCGCGGCCAGCTCGGCGTCGCCGCGGGTGGGATTGATCCCGACGATGACGGCGCCCGCCAGTGCGCCGGCCCCAAGCCAGAACACGAAATCCTCGACATTCTCCAGCAGCACGCCGACGTGAAACGGTCCGTCCCGGCGCAACGCCGAGGCCAACGAGGCGCGCGCGGCGGATTCACGCACCACCTCGTCCCAGGTCCAATCCCGCTGTCGGGTACGCAATCCCGGATGGTGATCGCCGAGTCGGTCGAGCAGCATGCCCGCGATGTCGTTACGCATTCGCCGCAGGCGCGTGAACAAGATCGAGGTACTGCTGCGGGAGGTCCTCACGGGCCACCGGGGTCACGCTGCGCACGCCGGCGAAGTAGGAGTCTTCACCGACGATCTTGCCGCTGGCATCGATCGGCCACAGCAGCACCTGCCGGTACACCACCAGGTAGTCGGCGGCGGGATCCTCGACTTCCACCCCGAGGATGGCGGTCGCCAGAGCACCGGGGTACAGCTGCTTCATGTCGCCCTCCGTCACCACGCAGTCGTCGTCGACGACCAGACGGTCGATCGCGAACTCCAACACGTTGGTGCGGGTCCCCATGAAGTTCGTGTAGTAGGTGCGGACCCCCTCGGTGGTCTTCGGCCCGACGTCTTGACCGCCCATCCAGAAGTGGTAGTCCGGCTCGCCGCTCAGCGTCTCCATCACACAGTCGAGATCCGGCGCGGCCTCACCCTTCATGTGCTCGATCACCACTTCGAGCGCCGCCCGGTGCCGCTCGTTGGTGGTCGTCGCCAACCGCTTCTCCAAGGGGGCCCAGGTCCGGCTGGGGTCGATGACGGCCACGGTTCTAACTCCTCGTATCGGTTGAGCGGGTGCAGTGATCATCATCACTGCCGCCGTAGACCTGGTCATCCGCCAGACGTCGGGTTGATAATCGTTTTCAACCGACGCCTGTCGGACCCGCGTCGGTGAGTTCGGCGGACGAGAGCGCGATGCGGCGCACGAAGAGCACCAGGGTGGCGGTGAACCGATCGATCGGGTCGGCCAGATCCCAGCCCATCGCGGCCTCGACGTGCGCGATGCGCGCGGCCACCGTGCTGTGGTGCAGATGCAGCTGGGCGGCGGTGCGGCGCAGCGACCCGAGCACGCAGAACGCCTCGGTGGTGTCGACGTCGTGCGCACCGGCCGGTGTTGACGCGATCGCGTTGATCCGGGCGACATCGTGGTGCCGCAGCACCTGCTCTGACGGCAGGTCGGCGAGCAACTCCAGCGCGCTCAGGCGTTCGTAGGCGACCGCCCGCCGCCCGTAGTGCGTGGACGAAGCGAACCGCAGTCCCCGTTGGGCCTGCCGCCAAGACGTCGCCGCGCCGAAGACGGTGGTCTTGGCGCCGATCCCGACCCAGGGCCCGCGGCCGATGTGTGCGGGCAGCGGCGGGGGAAACGCCGCGATGATCGCCGCATCCAGGCGATCCGACAACGTCCGGGCATCCTCGGAGCTGTAACACAGCAGCGCCGTGTCGGCGCCGATGGCGACCGACCGCACCGGTTGGTCGCCCAGTTCGCGCACCACGACGCGCAGCGCCTCGGCGGGGGATCCAGCCGACACCGCCAGTACCCGGATCTCGCGGGTCTCATCGAGGCCCAGCAGCCGGATAGCCCGCGCCCGCTCTGCCGGTAACTCGTTGTCGGACAACACCAATTCCAGCAATGCTGGATCGCCCAGCTGCACTCTCGCCCCGACCCGGGAGGCGGCCATCCGCAGCGCGTGGCGCACCCGGTCTGCCAACACCGGATCAAGCGGGTGCCCGGCACCCGTTCGCTCGAGCCAGACCTCGGGTTCGGTCGGCGAAACCCACCGCACACCCAGCGGGCACTCGGCGGCCTCGGTCGCGATCCGGAGCACCCTGTCGGCGTCGGCCGACGATTCGACGAGCTCGTCGAAGTAGGCGAGCAGTCGCACGACGGCATCCGGTTCGGCGCCCAATTCCGATATGCGGAGCGGATCGACGCTCATCAGCGCAGAGTACCTAGCTTGGTACAGCAGAGACCGACGGCCTATCGGGCAGCGAACCGATGGACCCTCTGACTGCGGCCTAGCGGTGGCCAGCCCGGGTTTCCGCTGCGCGCAAACGACACCCAGCACGCGCGTATCTCTGCGGCCAGTGACTTCGGCGGTTCGCCGGCGCCGAGCAGGCCCCGACATCCACGCAACTCGGGAAGATCGAGCCGGTCGAACACGAAGGGCAGCTCCACCGCGTGTGCAGCGCCCAGCCGCCCCTCGAGCGCCTTTGACTGCCAAGCGAATTCGTAGCCGTAAGCATTACCATGCACCTCGGCCAGCTCACGGCTGCCAATCCGGAACAGCGCGTCGGCGAGGATCGTCGAACGCAACTGCCCGAGCGCGACGCCCGGCAGTGCGGCCCGGTACGACGCCACCAGCGCGTCGGGATCGGGATGGACCAACGCCGCGGTATCCCGAACTTCCCGGTCGGTCGAGGACGTCAGCGCTCCCTGCGGTGCGAGATACAGGTTGGCTTCCTCGGTGTTGGTGCCAACCAGCAGATCAACCGGCGCGAGCCGGTGTTCGGCGGGCCGACGATCCGAGACAACGCCCAATGGGCTGAGCCCGGCCAGCGGGTCCATTCGGTCGACCGTTGCGAGATCAAGGCCGGTGAGCGCGGGCATGACCGCGATGAGGTCGTCATCGGCGACGGCGCCGAAGTCGGCTGCCGTCGGCGCGACATCGAGGGCGGTAGCAGCCGCCAGGGCGACCCGCTCGGCTTGTTCGCCGGAGAACGCGCGCAGCCCACTTCCGCTCTGCGTTATCGCGCGCCGGATCAACCCGTCGGCTTCGGGTGTGGCGAGAGCGGCGCCGACAATGGTCGCACCGGCGGACTGCCCGAACAGCGTGACGTTGGCCGGATCGCCGCCGAATGCAGCGATGTTGTCACGCACCCAGGCGAGCGCGGCCAGGACGTCGAGCAGGCCTCGGTTACGGGGCGCATCCAGAAGGTCCAGGAACCCTGCGATACCCAGCCGGTAGTTCACCGTCACCATAACCACGCCGTCGCGGGCGAAGGCCGCTCCGTCGTACAACGCGGCACGGTTGGAGCCGGCAACGAAGCCGCCGCCATGGACGAACACCATCACCGGACTGGAATCCACGGTGGGGGGGCTCCAAATGTTGAGTGTGAGGTAGTCGTGACCGCGAATCCATCCCGGACCGAAGTACGGCGACATGTCGAGGGCCCCAAACCCGTCGCGGCGCGGTTGCGGGGCGGTCGGCCCGTGTCGGGTCGCATCTCGCACACCCGCCCAGGGCGGGTGGGCGACAGGCGGTGCAAATCGGCCGGCTCCGAGCGGCGGTGCGGCGTATGGGACCGCCAGAAAACAATGGATGCCACCTACCCGGTGTCCGCGCACCGCTCCGGACTCGGTGGCCACGATCGGATCGGACATGGTGTCGACGGTTTCAGATTCTGCCGAACGGTGCCCACGCCTTGATGGCGAAACCCGTTCCGTCACGGATAACTTCGGCTCCGCCGTGCCCACCCAGATGAGCAGGAAGCACCAGGGCGTTGCTGTCGTGGGCGCGACCGAGCAGCCGACGCCGGGTGGTGCGGGAGGCGGCGGCGTCGACGCAGAAGCAACTGTTGGCGTCGGGATGCAGAAACTGCATGGGGCTGTGCAGCAGATCCCCGACGAACACAGCTCTGTCGGTGCCTGACTGCAGCGAAAGCACCGATGACCCGGGGGTGTGACCCGGCGCCAGGTCCAGGCGCAGGTTGGCGTCGATGGTGTGGGCGTCGTCCCACAGCAGCGCCTGCCCGGCGCCGTGGATCGGAGCAACGCTGTCTTCGAACACGTTGCTGTTCACCCGGACTCGCTCGTCCTGACCGCTGTTGACCGGATTCCAGAAGTCGAAGTCGGCCCGGGGGATCAGGTAGGTCGCGTTGGGGAAGGTCGGCACCCAGTCACCGCCGTCGAGCCGGGTGTTCCAACCCACGTGATCGACGTGCAGGTGGGTGTTGATCACCAGGTCGACGTCGGTAGGCCGCACCCCGGCCCGGGCAAGCCCGCCGAGGAAATCGGTATCCAGATGATCCCAGATCGGCGAATTCGGTCGCTCCTTGTGGTTCCCGACGCCGGTGTCGACCAGGATCACCTTGCCCTCGCTGCGCAACACCCAGGTCTGGATCGCGCTGATGCAGGTATCCGCTCCGACAGCGACGAAATCGGGAACCAACCACTCCTTGTTGTGGCGCCAAGCCTCGGCTGGGAGGTCCGGGAAGAAGTCACTCGGCGAAAGCGCCACCGATCCGTAGTACTCGACGACGCGAGTGATGCTGACGTCACCCAACACGATTTCGTTCATGCGGCCAGAGTGCCGAGTCCGGGACCCGCGAACCAGCCCCTGCACTGGCTACCACTGGTAGGGACAGGCTGCCGTCCTCGGCCGCTGGCATAGTGGGTCAAGTGGCGGTATCCGGGCAACTAGGCGAGTTCCTGCGGGCCCGGCGCGCGCAGCTTCGACCCGACGAGGTGGGTCTGCTCGAAACGGTGAACCAGCGGCGCGTGGCAGGGTTACGCCGCGAGGAACTCGCCCAGCTGGCCGGGGTGAGCGTGTCCTATTACACCCGTCTGGAACAGGGACAGTCGGTGAACGCCTCGGGGGCAGTACTCGATGCGCTAGCCAAAGCGCTGCAGCTGGACGCGCACGAGCACGCGCACCTGCACGAACTCGCCGCGCAACGCCCGCGCCCCCTCAAGCGCCCACCGCCGGAACGTGTCCACCAGTGGACGCGAGAGTTGATGCAGACCTTCGGGGACACGCCGGCGCTGGTGCTGGGACGGCGCACCGATGTGCTCTCCTGGAATCCGCTGGGCCATGCGCTGTTGGCCGGACACACCGACCGCACCGCCCCCGACCGCCCCGCCGAGCGACCCAATCTGGCCCGGATGCTGTTCCTCGACCCGCATACCCGCGAGCTGTACGCGGACTGGGACCGTAAGGCCCGCACTGTCGTCGGCAGCCTGCGTGCGGCCGCCGGCCGCCACCCCGACGACGCAGCGCTGGCGTCACTGGTTGGTGAGCTGTCGGTGCAATGTGCCGAGTTCACCGCGCTGTGGAGCGATCACCGGGTCAGGCCGTGCACCGGCGGCACCTACCGGCTACGCCACCCGCTGGTCGGTGAGGTCACCGTCACCCAGCAAACCCTGCAGGTGGCCCACTCGCCGGAGCAGTCCGTGGTGGTGGTCACCACCGAACCCGGCTCGGGCGCGCAGGATTCACTCGAGTTGCTCAGCCGGTTGATCGCGCCGTGAGCAGCCGGTGCGTCGTTGAGTGACCTCGGCGATGCACGCCCAGTCCAGTTCCGCGCCAACGCGTTCGCCGACGCTCGTGCCACGCCCGAATCCGGACGGCGTCACCCAGTAGCCTCACCACCGTGACCTTCTATTTGGTGATCCGGGAGTTCAACAACGAGACCCGCGCGGAAGGCCCCGAGCTCGCCCGGGCCGAACCGTCGGCCGTGGGCGCGGCCCTGCAAGCCTTCCGGCCCGGGCAGGAGGCGGTGCTGGCCAGGTTGCAACGCGCACTGGACGACGCACCGCCCCGCGTCTTCGACATCGACGACCCGCAGATCCTCAAGTCCAAGCAGCTGCTGCTTTTCGCCGACGAACTGGCGGTGCAGTTCAGCGGGTACGACGATGTGACAAAAGAGGAGGCGCGGTACGCGCATTACGATCGCCCGGAGGACCCGATCCGATTCTCCGACCTCAATTGATCGTGAAGCCGCCGTCGACGGCGATGGTCTGCCCGGTGACGTAGCCGCCGGCATCGGAGGCCAGCCACACCGCGGTGGCCGCGAGTTCCTCGGGGTCTCCCATCCGGCCCAGCACCATGCGGTGGGAGATGCTGTCCAGGTAGCCCGGACGGTACTGGTCGGTCATCTCCGAGGCGAAGAAGCCGGGCGCGATCGCATTGACCCGGATACCTTTCCGGCTCCCCCACTGCTGAGCCAGGTCTCGCGTGAGTCCGATGAGCCCGGCCTTGCTGGCGGCATACGCGGCTTGCGGCAGTCCCGCCGTGGTCAGGCCCAGGATGCTGGAGATGTTGACGATCGACGAGCCCGGTCCCATCACCCGGCCGCACGCCTGCGCGGCCCAGTAGGCCCCGTTGAGATTGATGTCGATCACCTCACGGAACTGCTCCGGCGTTTCCCGGGTGGCGGGGTGTGCGGTGCCGATACCGGCGTTGTTGATCAGCACGTCGACCCGGCCGAAGCGCTCCATGGCGGCCTCCACCATGGCGGTCGCCGCCGCCGGGTCGGCGACATCGGTGGCCACCGGCAAGGCCGCGCGCCCCGTCGCGGCGACCAGTTCGGCGGCATCGGCGAGCTTGTCCACTCGCCGCGCGGCCAGCACGACGTCGGCGCCGGCCTCGGCCAGGGCCCGAGCGAAATACACACCGAGGCCCGAGGACGCCCCGGTCACCACTGCAACCCGGCCGTCGATACGGAATTTGTCCAATACGCCCACCCGTCTCACCTTTCTCAGTCAGCTGTTCAATGCTTTTCGGGCCGCGGCGATGAACTCCGGCGCGGCCTGCGCCGCCTCATCGGCGTGCAGCACGTTTCCGGCCCCGTGCTGGGCCCGATGGGTGATCCCTTCGGCGATGACCCCGATCTTGAAGTTCGCCAGCGCCAGGTAGAAGCTCCACTGCGCCAGGTCGCGTCCGGAAAGCTGGGCGTACTGCTCGGCGAGGTCATCGGCGGACGGCAGCCGGGAACTGGTCCACGCGGCGGGGTGGCCGAAGACCAGATCGAACGCGGGCGACCGGTAGGCACACATCAGCGCGATATCGGTGAGCGGATCGCCGAGCGTGGACAGCTCCCAGTCCACGACCGCCCGGATGACCCCGGCCTGCTCGGTATCGCAGAGGGTGTTGTCGATTCGGAAGTCGCCGTGCACGACCGAGGACTCCGAGGCCCGCGGGATGGCCTCGGCGAGTGCGGCGGCCAGCTTCGCCACATCGCCGTCCACCGCGTCGTCATCGCCGCGCGTCTTGACCAGTTCCCACTGGCGGGCCCATAGCCGAACCTGGCGTTCCAGGAAACCCGCTGGCCTGCCGAAAGTTTCGAGCCCTACCGCCCGATAGTCGACCGCGTGCAGGTCGACGAGTATCCGCACCAGCGCGGAGGCGTTGGCGGCCAGTTCCTCATCGGCGAGAACACCGAGATCGTCCTTGTGCCGGAATACCCGGCCGGTCACGAACTCGGTTACCGTCAGCGGAGCACCGCACACCGTGCCGTCGGCGTCGAACGCGATGGGCTCCGCGATCGGCACCCCCGTACCGAACAGGCCTCGGGTGACCACGAATTCGCGACCCACATCATGGGCCGACGGCGTCAGGCCACCCAGCGGAGGCCGGCGGACCACCCACGCCGACACTTCATCGCTGACCTTGAAGGTCAGGTTGGACCGTCCGCCGGCGATCAGCTCGACGGCCAGGTCGCCGCGAACCGGTACGTCGTGTGCGATGAGGTAGTGGCGCAGCGCAGCCGGGTCCAGTCCATCGACCGTCACCGCGGGGACGCCTTGAGCGCTCGCCGGGCCGCGCCGATGCGCCGTTTGGCGATCGCCCAGCGGTGTACCTCCGAGGGCCCGTCGTAGACCCGGAACGGGCGTACTTCCCGGGACAGCCGCGCCGGCGGCAGGTCCTCGGTGACGCCGAGCGCACCACACATCTGCACGCTGCGGTCGACGATGCGGAAGATCGCCTCGGCGGCGAAGGTCTTCGCGATCGACGTCGCATCGCCGGCGTTGCCGCCCTGATCCAGTTCCCAGCACGCCCGCACCAGCAGCGCGCGGGTGGCGGCGATGTCGATCTCGTTGTCGGCCACCATGTTCTGGATCATGCCCAGATCGCCGAGCGCCGAGCCGAACGCCTGACGCTCCACCACATGAGCCAGCGCGGTGTCGTGACCGCGGCGCGCCGCGCCGAGCCACCGCATCACGTGCGTCATGCGCGCGGGGCCAAGGCGGACCTGGGCGTACTCGAAGCCGCGGTCCACCTCGCCGAGCACCGCTTCCTCGGGAACCCGAACGTCGTCGAAGAGCACCTCGCAGTGCCCGCCCACCATGGACCGGTCGAGGGTCGGGATGTGCCGGCCGACGGTCAGGCCGGGGGTGTCGGCGGGAACCAGGAACATGGTGGCGCCGCCACGCTGCCCGGCCTCCCCGGACGTCCGGGCCATCACGATGAAGAAGGCGGCGCCGTCAGCACCGGTGATGTACCACTTGCGGCCGGTGATGTACCAGTCTCCCGAGCGGCGCTGCGCCGTGGTCGCCAGCGCCGCCGGGTCCGAGCCGGCTCCCGGGGCCGGCTCGGTCATCGCGAACGCCGACCGCACCTCGCCGGCCGCCAGCGGGGCCAGATAGCGAGCCTTCTGTTCGGGGCTGGCCACCTCCGCCAGCAGATGGACGTTGCCTTCATCCGGGGCCGCGATGTTCACCGCGGCCGGACCGAACAGGGAATATCCGGCGGCCTCGAACACCGGCGCGCGATCGGACATGTTCAGGCCCAGGCCCCCGTACTCGATGGGGGCGTGGGGCGCGAACACTCCCACTTCCCGGGCCGCTGCCTGCAGTTCCTTGATCACCGTGTCGCCGCCGGCGGCCGCGATGTCCCCGCCGAACCGGTCCTCGACAGGCAGCACGACGTCCTCGATGAACGCCCGGGTGCGTTCGACCAACGCCGTCACATCCGGCGAGTAGCTCAGCTCGATTGCCATGTCACTCCATTCTGACCGACCGATCACTCGGCCCGGGCAGTACGGACTTTGACATAGAAGCTGTCACCAGTCAAAACGCGGCGTTGGCAGCGCACTTCCCGCGCGCTATAGTTCAGAATTCCTGAACATGGAGGTGGTGTGACCGGACCGTTGGAGTGCGGCGTTGCGATCCGCGCGGCCCGCCAGGGGCGCGGGCTGACCGTCCGGGAGCTGGCGCAGCGTTTGGGGGCGAGCGCGGCGACGGTGAGTGCCGTCGAAAACGGTAAGACCGGAATCACAGTGACTCGGCTGCAGCAGTACGCGCAGGCATTGGGCGTGACGGCCGCCCAGCTCGTGGAGGGCAATATCGAAGTGCCGGCGACTAGCTCGGAGAATTTGGCGGCGAATTCGGGGATCCCACACGGCGACTGGCGAACGTTTCCACCGCTGGCACTGGACGGTGTGCTGACCGCGGCGATCGACGCTTTCGTCGAAACCGGCTATCACGGCAGCACGATGCGGGATCTGGCGGCACGCGCCGGGATGAGCGTTCCGGGCATCTACCACCACTACCCGGATAAGCAGACGCTGCTGGTGGCGATCCTGGACCTGACCATGACCGAACTGCACTGGCGCGTCGACGCGGCCCGTGCCGGGGCGCCAACCGGCATCCAAGAGCTGCGGCGCATCGTCGAAGCGCTGGCACTGTTCCACACTCACCGGCAAAAGCTGGCGTTCATCGGAGCCAGCGAGATGCGCAGCCTGACCCCGGTGAATCGGCAGCGCATCGCCAACTCCCGCAACCAGCTCCAGCACACCCTGGATGCCGCCATAGACCGCGCATCGCGCGAAGGGGACGTCGTTGTCGCAGACCGCCGCATCGCCGGCCGCGCCATCGCGACGATGTGCACCTCGCTGCCGCAGTGGTTCAACGCCGCCGGTCCGGCAACACCGGAGGCAACCGCCCGCATCTACGCCGACTTCGCGGTATCGCTGCTCACCGAGTAACAATGTGAGCCGTGTCGACGACGTGGCAGTTCTGGATCGACCGGGGCGGCACCTTCACCGATATCGTCGCCCGGCGCCCCGATGGGCGACTGGTCACCCACAAGCTCCTTTCGGAGAACCCGGCCCAGTACCGCGACGCCGCAGTGGCCGGAATCCGCGCCCTGCTGCAGATTCCCGACGCCGCGCCCATCCCGGACGTCACCATCGACGCGGTGCGGATGGGCACGACGGTGGCCACCAACGCCCTATTGGAGCGCGCCGGGGAACGCACCCTGCTGGTCATCACCCGCGGCTTCGGCGACGCGCTTGCCATCGCCTACCAGAACCGGCCCCGCATCTTCGACCGGCACATCGTGCTGCCCGAGCAGCTATACGAACGCGTCATCGAGGTCGATGAACGTATCGGCGCCGACGGCAGCGTCCTGCGCGCACCGGACCTGGAAACCCTGGGTACCCAGCTGCGCGCGGCGCACGCCGACGGGATTCGTGCGCTGGCGGTGGTGTGCCTGCACAGTTACCGGAATCCCGCGCACGAGCGGGCGATCGGCGCGCTGGCGCAGCAACTGGGCTTCACCCAGGTCTCGCTGTCGGGTGAAGTCAGTCCGCTGCCGAAGCTGATTCCGCGCGGCGACACCGCGGTCGTCGACGCCTACCTGTCGCCGGTGTTGCGCCGCTACGTCGCGCAGGTCGCCGAGCAGCTGCACGGGGTGCGCCTTGAGTTCATGCAGTCCAACGGAGGCCTGGCCGCTGCCGATCACTTCCGCGGCAAGGACGCGATCCTGTCCGGCCCGGCAGGCGGAATCGTCGGCATGGTGCGGATGTCGGCGCTGGCCGGATTCGACTCGGTGATCGGGTTCGACATGGGCGGAACCTCCACCGACGTCTCGCATTACAGCGCGGATTCCGGCGGTTACGAGCGGGTGTTCACCACCGAAGTCGCCGGAGTGCGGCTGCGGGCTCCGATGCTGCACATCCACACCGTCGCCGCCGGCGGCGGATCGATCCTGCACTTCGACGGCAGCCGGTTCCGAGTCGGGCCGGAGTCTGCGGGCGCCGATCCGGGCCCGGCCTGTTACCGGCGCGGCGGACCGCTGACCGTCACCGACGCCAACGTGATGCTCGGACGCATCCAACCGGCGCACTTTCCGGCGGTGTTCGGCCTCAACGGCGACCAGCCGCTGGATGCCGCGGCGGTGCGACGGGGCTTCACCGCCCTGGCCGGCGAAATCCTCAGCGCTACCAGCGATGCGCGCAGCCCAGAACAGGTCGCCGAAGGGTTCTTGCGCATCGCGGTGGCGAACATGGCCAACGCGGTCAAGAAGATCTCGGTGGCCAAGGGCCGCGACATCACCCGCTACGCCCTGACCACCTTCGGCGGAGCCGGCGGACAGCACGCGTGCGCGGTCGCCGACGAACTCGGCATCCGCACGGTGCTGGTACCGCCGATGGCCGGTGTGCTCTCCGCACTGGGCATCGGGTTGGCAGACACCACCGTGATCCGTGAGCGGGCGACAGAGACCCGGCTGGACGCCGACGGCCTCGCTGGCGTCGCCGACGACCTGGAACAGCAGGCCCGCGCCGACCTTGCCGCCCAAGGTGTTTCGGCCGACCGGATACGGGTGACACGTCGGGTCCACCTGCGCTACCAGGGCACCGACACCTCGATCCCGGTCGAACTCGGCAGCCTCGAGCAGATGACCGCGGCGTTCGAAAGCACCCACCGCGGCGTGTACTCGTTCCTGATGACGCGCCCGCTGATCGCCGAAGCGGTCGCGGTCGAGGCGACCGGCCTGACCGAACAACCCGACCTGGCCCTGCACGTGGCATCCGGCACCGCGCCGGACTCAGCCGAACTCGTCCGGCTCTACACCGGCGGACGCTGGCGGGACGCGCCGCTGCACCGGCGAGAGCAGATCACCTCCGCCGACGTGGTGTCCGGGCCGGCCATCATCGCCGAGGACAACGCCACCACCGTCGTCGACGACGGCTGGCAGGCCGGCCTGACCGCCGACGGACAGCTGATCCTGCGGCGAATCGCCGCGACGGTGGCGGACCGGGCCGGGACCGACGCCGATCCGGTGCTGCTGGAGATCTTCAACAATCTGTTCATGGCCATCGCCGAACAGATGGGCGCTCGACTGGAAGCCACCGCTCAATCGGTGAATATCCGGGAACGGCTGGACTTCTCGTGCGCACTGTTCGACGCCGACGGCAACCTGGTCGCCAACGCACCGCACATCCCGGTGCACCTGGGATCGATGGGCGCCACCGTCAAGGAGGTGATCGCTCGGCGGGCCGGCCAGATGCGGCCCGGGCAGGTCTACGCGGTCAACGACCCGTACCACGGCGGAACCCACCTGCCCGACATCACGGTCGTCACCCCGGTCTACCCGGCCTCGGCCAACGCCGGCGACCCGGTGCTGTTCTTCGTGGCATCCCGCGGTCACCACGCCGAGATCGGCGGAACCACACCGGGTTCCATGCCCGCCGACAGCCGGACCCTCGACGAGGAAGGCGTGCTGTTCGATAACTGGCTGCTGGTCGAGGACGGGCAGTTCCGCGAAGCGCAGACCCGAGCGTTGCTCACCGGCGGGCGGTTCCCCTCTCGCAGCCCTGGCACCAACCTCGCCGACCTGCGCGCACAGATCGCCGCCAATCAAAAGGGCATCGACGAGATCCACGCCATGATCGACGATTTCGGGCTGGACGTGGTGCGGGCCTACATGCGTCACGTCCAGGACAACGCCGAGGAGGCGGTGCGCCGGGTCATCGATTCCCTCGACGATGGGCACTACCGCTACGTGATGGACTCCGGTGCGACGATCGCCGTCCGGGTGACTGTCGACAAGGCCGCCCGCAGTGCCACCGTCGACTTCGACGGAACCTCGGCACAGTTGGCAACGAACTTCAACGCGCCGTCATCGGTGGCCACCGCCGCGGTGCTCTATGTGTTCCGCACTTTGGTGGTCGACGACATCCCGATCAACGACGGCTGTCTGCGTCCGCTGCGCATCACGGTCCCCGACGCAACGATGCTGGCACCGCGATATCCAGCCGCGGTGGTGGCCGGCAACGTCGAAACCTCCCAGGCGATCACCGGGGCGCTGCTGGCCGCGCTGGGGGTGCAGGCGGAGGGGTCCGGGACGATGAACAACGTCACGTTCGGCAATGCCGGCCACCAGTACTACGAGACGCTCGGTTCCGGGTCCGGCGCCGGTGACGGGTTCGACGGCGCCGCCGTGGTGCAGACCCATATGACCAACTCGCGGCTCACCGACCCGGAAGTGCTGGAGATGCGTTTCCCGGTGTTGTTGCGTGAGTTCGCGATCCGGCACGGTAGCGGTGGTGCCGGCCGCTGGCACGGCGGCGACGGCGGCGTGCGGCGGATCGAGTTCGGCGAGCCCATGACGGTCAGTGTGCTGTCCGGACATCGAACCGTCGCGCCGTACGGCATGGCCGGGGGATCCCCCGGGGCGATCGGGCACAACCGGGTGGAGCGCGCCGACGGCACCGTCACCGAACTGGCCGGCTGCGACTCCACCGACGTGGCGCCCGGCGACATTCTGGTGATCGAGACTCCCGGCGGCGGCGGGTATGGCGAACCGCGCTGAACAGCGTTAATCTCACGCGATGCGCGACCAGTGGAGCCGACGCGGCTTCTTCGGGCTCTGCGGTACGGCCGGGGCCGCAGCGCTGTTGGCGGCCTGCTCATCCAAGATCCCCGATGACGCCGGCGCCCCGGGGCCGGTGACCATCACCCACCTGTTCGGCGAGACCACCGTGCCCGAACCACCCCAGCGGGTGGTCTGTGCGGGCTACACCGGGCAGGACGACCTGCTGGCGCTGGGTGTCGTACCGGTCGCCGTCACCGCCTGGTTCGGCGACCAGCCCTTCGCGGTGTGGCCCTGGGCGCAGCCGCGCCTGGGTGACGCCAAACCCGCGGTGCTCAACTTGGACAACGGAATTGACGTCGATCAGATCGCCGAGCTCAAGCCGGATCTGATCATCGCGACGAACGCCGGGGTGGACGCCGACACCTATCAGAAGCTGTCGGCGATCGCGCCGACCGTGCCGCAGTCGGGCGGCGACGCATTCTTCGAGCCGTGGAAGACCCAGGCCAACACGATCGGCACAGCGGTACATCAGGGCGCCCAGATGCGGTCGCTCATCGACGGCGTCGACGCGAAGTTCGCCGACGTCGCCGCCGCGCACCCCGGCTTCAAGGACAAGAAGGTGCTGTTGCTGGCGGGCCGCCTCGAGAGCGGCAACCTCACCGCCAGCACCGGGTGGCGCACCGAGTTCCTCTCCCGGATGGGACTGACCGTCGCCGATACGCCGGCGGTCATCGAACATGACCGGCGCGCGGCCACCCTCGCCGCCGCCGACGTGCTGATCTGGACCACCGAGAACGACGATGAACGCCGGGCGCTGCTGGACGATCCCGACATCGCCGGGTGTGAATCGCGCAGCGTCTTCACCACCGGGGATCAGGCCGCCGCGATCGCCTTCGCCTCCCCGCTGAGCTACCCCCTGGTGGCCCAGCAGCTGCCGGGACCGATCGCCAAAATCCTCGGCTAGCGGCCCAACTCTGCGCATTTGGTAAGACCGCTCTGGCATAGCCCGCAAAATTGTGGCCTGGATCACTTTGCGTGACTACGGTCAGAGTCATGAGTACGACGTTGGATTTCAGGGCAGCCGACACCATCCTCGACTACGGCGACTGCGCACTGCTGTTGCAGTTCGACCGCACCGCCGAGGTACTGGCATGGACCTCGGCCCTGAGCGCCGCGGCGCTGCCCGGGGTGGTCGACATCGTGCCGGCGTCGCACACCGTGCTGGTGAGGCTGGCCGCGCCCGGCTATCGGACCGATATCCGGCGCCGGCTGGCCAAGCTGACCGTCGAATCCGGCGAGATCGAGCCCACGCCACCCGACGCCGCCGTCGACGTGACGATCGATGTGGTCTACGACGGCCCCGATCTCGCCGAGGTGGCCGAACGCACCGGCTTGACCGTTCCCCAGGTGATCAACGCTCACACCGCAACACCCTGGCGGGTGGGATTCGGCGGCTCCACCCCCGGATTCGCCTACTTGATCGGCGGCGACCCGCGACTGCAGGTACCGCGCCGCGCCGAACTTCGGGACGCCGTTCCGGCCGGCTCGGTGGCGCTCGCCGGCCAGTTCAGCGGCATCTACCCGCGCCAGTGGCCGGGCGGCTGGCAGTTGATCGGCCGCACCGACGCGGTGCTGTGGGATCTGGAACGGCCCGGCCCGGCACTGCTCACACCGGGCCTGACCGTGCAATTCCGGGCCGCCTGAGAGCCGCGGGACTCGCGAACGAGAGGTTGCGATGACCACGTTGGAGATACTGCGCACCGGGCCGCTGGCCTTGGTCGAGGACCTTGGCCGCCCCGGGTTGGGCCACCTGGGCGTCACCCGGTCCGGGGCCGCCGACCGCCGCTCGCACCAGCTGGCCAACCGTTTGCTGGCCAATCCCGACGACCGGGCCACCATCGAGGTGGCGTTCGGCGGCTTTTCCGCCCGCGTCCACGGCGGCGACGTCGACATCGCGGTCACCGGCGCCGACACCGACCCCGAAGTCAATGGAATCTCATTCGGCACCAACAGCATTCAGCGCGCCCACGATGGCCAGGTGATCTCGCTGGGCTCGCCCCGCTCGGGTCTGCGGACCTACCTTGCGGTGCGCGGCGGGATCGAGGTCACCCCCGTGCTGGGCTCGCGCAGCTACGACGTGATGGCCGCCATCGGACCGGCGCCGTTGCGCGACGGCGACGTGCTGCAGATCGGCGAACCGACCGGCGAGTACCCCGAGGTCGACCAGGCGCCGGTGGCAACCATCCCCGGCGACGTCGTCGAGCTGCGGGTGACCCCGGGGCCACGCGACGACTGGTTCATCGACCCCGACATCATGGTGCGCACCAACTGGCTGGTCTCCAACCACAGCGACCGGGCCGGGATGCGACTGGTCGGGATGCCGCTGGAATACCGGTGGCCGGAGCGGCAGTTGCCCGCCGAAGGCGCCGACCGCGGCGCCATCCAGGTACTGCCCAACGGATTCCCGATCATCCTGGGCCCGGATCACCCGGTGACCGGCGCCTACCCGGTGGTCGGGGTGGTAGTCGAGGACGACATCGACACCCTGGCGCAGGTCCGGCCCGGCCAGACCGTGCGGATGCACTGGTCGCGGCCCCGTCAGCACCCGTCCGCCCACTCGGGCTGGTAGGCCGGCGGGTGCTTCGCAAGGTCCGCACCGCCCGCCTGATCCACACCTCCGATCTGGACGACGAGACCCGCCGCGGCGCTCATCAGCTGGTCATCGAGGCCTATGGGGACGCATTCTCCGACGCCGACTGGCAACACGCGCTCGGTGGCATGCACGCGCTGATCTGGCAACGCGGTGCCCTGATCGCCCACGGTGCGGTGATCCGGCGTCAGCTGCTCTACCGCGACCGGTCCCTGCGCTGCGGCTACGTCGAGGCCGTCGCCGTCCGGGAGGATCAGCGCGGGCGGGGGCTGGCCACCGCGGTGCTGGATGCCTGCGAGCAGGTGATCCGCGGCGCCTTCGAGCTGGGTGCGCTCAGTTCGGCCGAGATCAGCCGCCGGCTCTACACCGCCCGGGGCTGGTTGCCGTGGCGCGGCCCGACCTCGGTGCTGTCCCCGACCGGGCTGGTCCGCACCCCCGATGAGGACGGCACGGTATTCGTGATGCCGGTCGAGCTGGACTTGGATACCACCGCTGAGCTGGCCTGCGACTGGCGCGACGGCGACGTTTGGTAGCCCAACTCCTCAAGGCTGGCCAGCGCGATTCGGGTGCTCATCTCGTGCTTGGAAAGGGGCCGCAGATGGGCCCATCCCTCGATCACCAAGTTTGGACGCTGGTCTTGGCCGCTGAACTCCTCCAGGTAAGAACGAAGGGATTCACTTGTCGTGTGGTCGACGAGGGACACGCGCGAACTCAAGTTTAGGTGCACCGCCCGTGTGCCCTGCGGAAGCTGACCCAACTCCCGAATTACGTGGAACAGGTTGAAACACACCAGGGAACTATTCAGATACAGCTGGTAAACGCCGTCATCGAATTCCCGCTGCGACACCGGGTTGCGAAAGAGACCGAGGAAGCGGCCGGCAAGATTCGGCTTGGCGGTTCCCGAGCCGTTGCGCACCGTGTGCCAAAGGCCCACCAACCACAGATTCAGTATCAATTCCGCGGCGACGCCGGCGAAAATACCGATGAGCAGGTCCGTCGTCACCGTCACGAACACAGTGATCGCGAAGACGACGAACTGTTCGGTCCCGACCCGTGCGGCATGGATCCAGACCGCGGGCTTACACAATTTGTAACCGATGAACACCAGGACGGCGGCCAGCACCGCCAACGGGACCAGGTTGATCAGGTCGGTGAACAGCAGCACGAACACCAGCAGGAAGCAGGCGTTATAAAAGTTGGCCCACTGGGTACGGCCGCCGCCCAAGATATTGGCCGTGCTCTTGACCATGCCGGGGATGATGGTCAAGCCACCGAGCGTGCTGGAGGCGATGTTAGACGCGCCCATGGCCAGCAGGGTCCGGTCCGGGTCGGAGCGGCGGCGAAAGGGATCGATCTTGTCCACGGCCGAGATCGTCGCCAGAGACTCGGTCCCGTCGATCAAGACCAGGGTGACCACCAGATAGACCAGCGGCAGCCATAGTTCGGGATGAGCGAACACCGTTCCGAACTGGGGCAGGACAACCCCATCCGTGAGCGAACCCGGGACGTTGATCAGGTAGTGCTCGTCCAGCTTCAGGATGAACACGCTGGCGAGCGTGCCGGCGAAGAACACCCAGACCGGAGGCGGCATGACCTTCAGCAACCGCCCGGAAACCGCCGTTAGCACGAAAAGCCCCGCCAGGCAACCGATCCCCAGGCCGAAGACCTGAGGGTTCATCGCCCCGACTTGGCGGGGCACTTCGCCCAGGATCGCCCAGAATTCGCGGCCCTCGAACGCCACGCCCATAAACAGCGGGATCTGCTTAGCGATGATCATCAGGCCAATCGCGCACAGCATGCCCTGAATCGCTGCGGCCGGGAAGATGGCGCTCAGGCGGGCCACCTTCAACCTGGCAAGGATCACCTGCACCACGCCCGCAATGACGATGGCAACCAGAACCAGGGGGTATCCCACCGCAAGCAAGTCGGCTTCCGAGGCGCCGTCGCCCAATTGGACCTGCCCCAGCATGATCATGCCGGCGAACAGGGCCGGTGCCAGTCCCGCCGCCGGGCCGCTGATGGTCACATACGAGCCGCCCAGAAACGGCAGGACGAAACCGGCGATGATCGCCGACACGATTCCACAGATCGGCGGCGCTCCCGAGGTGATCGCGATTCCCATCGAGAACGGCAGCGAGATCATGGCCACCGTGAAACCCGACCGCAGATCGTAGCGCCAGTGTTCGAGGCCGGCCAGGCCGTTGCGCGGCTTTTCAGTCGAAACGGTCAGGCTCTGTGACATGGGTCAGCTCTCTCGGCAGCGGCTTAAAGCGGTTGGCGCAAAGCACTGCCGGAACTCGTGCGGGTGAATCCAACTCCATGACGGGAGGACGGAGATAGGGGGCGGGACGGACCACCGTATGATAGTCGTTACAGCGGCGGGCGCTACTTAAACGCGGTTACCGTGAAATCTGCACGGCAAGTGTGAACTCCGAACGACCGGACGACACGACCGATTAACCCCGGCCCGCGCGACGGTATCTCGGCTATCAGCGTCGCCACCCGGGCAGGAACATCGGCGCTCCAGGACGCCGGGCTTAGGCACCAATGTCGCATTCCCAGAGAATTGGCAGCTGGGCTCACAGCAAACTGGCAGCTCCTATTGCTTCGCGATAGTCGGAATAGGGATTGCGGAATCCACCAACAGCACGTTTGACCTGCTGACCAGCACGTTGTAGCCCCCGGTCGGGCATTGGGGATGCCGGTGGCGATG
Organism: Mycolicibacter sinensis; assembly: GCF_001673565.1. GTDB lineage: Bacteria > Actinomycetota > Actinomycetes > Mycobacteriales > Mycobacteriaceae > Mycobacterium > Mycobacterium sinense_C. The sequence continues at coordinate 18,730 of NZ_LZMF01000017.1, read as the reverse complement.
ACGGCGTTGATCTCGGGCCAGCAGGTCCAGGCGGTGCCGGGTCAGGTGCGTATCGTCGTCCGTGTCACGGTGGACAGCAGCGTGCAAACTCCTCCTTGGCGAGCCCCACCGACCCGATCTGCGCACTGGACTCCTCATTGGCGATAGCGTTCCAGATCACAGCGAAACGCTTGCGAGACAGCCGGTCTCGCGCCTCAGCTGTCGGCTCCGGGTACCTCATTCAGGTGCGACTTTGTGTCCAGGACGCCAGCCTTCCGTCTCGAACATGCCGCAGGCCAAAACGAGAAGCAGGACGCCACCGCGACCTCATCCGAGCCAAGCTTCTTCCGGTCGCGGCCCTCACAGCAAATGCGTACCCTGCACGGGAGCTGTCGGCCAGCCTCGAGAAGTAATCTGGCCCGCTGGATACTGACTCGGGAGACTCCATGCTGTTTGAGTTCTGGCACAACTTCACGCACAACCTCTTCAAACCACTGCTTCTCTTCTTCTACATGGGTTTCCTGATTCCCCTGCTGAAGATCCAGTTCGAGTTCCCGTACGTGCTGTATCAGGGTTTGACGCTGTACCTGCTGCTGGCGATCGGATGGCGCGGCGGTGAGGAGCTCGCCACCATCGACTCCTCGAACATCGCCCACGTCCTGGGCTTCATCGTGCTGGGGTTCTTCACCAACCTGATCATCGGATTCGTCGCCTATGGGCTGCTGACCCGGATGACGAAGATGCGACGAATCGACCGGGCCACCGTGGCCGGCTATTACGGCTCGGATTCAGCCGGCACCTTCGCCACCTGCCTGGGCGTACTGGCCGCGTTGGACATCGCATTCGACGCCTACATGCCGGTGATGCTGGCCGTCATGGAGATCCCGGGCTGCATGGTGGCGCTGCTGCTGGTGGCGCGGTTGCGGGAGCGCGGGATGGACCCGGTGGGCAACATGCCCGATGAGCCGGGCTACAACCCGAAAGCTCGCCTCGAACTGGTCACCGCCGCCCAGGCGCAGCAGCCCCAGACCCGGCATGAGCTCGAGGTCGAAGCGGAACTGGAGATCTCGCTGGAGAAGCGCGACCACCCAGATCCGGTCGAGGTGAACCCGAGGGTGGCGACTGCTCCGGTCAACGGAACGCTGCTGCGCGAAGTCCTGCTCAACCCGGGGCTGTACCTGCTCTTCGGCGGAATCCTCATCGGTTTCATCGGCCGGCTGCAAGGCGCCTCGGTCATCGAGGACGGCGACCACGTCTTCGTCACGGCGTTCCAGGGCATGCTGTGCCTGTTCCTGCTAGAGATGGGCATGACGGCATCCCGCAAACTCAAGGATCTGCGGAGCGCGGGACGCGGCTTGATCGCGTTCGGATTACTGGCCCCGAATCTCTTTGCCGTAGCCGGAATTTTCATCATCCACACTTACGCGCAAGTCACCGGGACACACTTCGAGACGGGCAGCTACGTACTGTTCGCCGTGCTCTGCGGCGCGGCGTCGTATATCGCTGTCCCTGCGGTGCAACGGATTGCGATCCCAGAGGCCAGTCCGACGGTGCCGCTCGCCGCATCGCTGGGTCTGACGTTCTCCTACAACGTGACGATCGGCATTCCGCTCTATCTCCAGATCACTCAGGCTGTCAACAGCTGGCTACCGGTCGGCTGACAACCCCGGCGAATTCGGCTGCGCCCACACGCAATAGGTGACGCGGCCCACACCGGCGAACCCCTCCAACGCTTTTACAGCTTCTACACCGCAAGCTGCCAGTTCGGGTCGGTATGTTCGCACGGCGGCCCCTCGCGACGAGTCAGCACGGCGACGGTGACCGGAGAGCACGAGGAGAGTTCAATGACGCCTACCCATCTCAGCGAATTCGACCCGGAGGACTGTGCGGCTTGGGAAAGCGGCAACAAGGCCGTCGCGCGACGCAATCTGATCTGGTCGACGGCGACCATGCACGTCGCCTTCTCGATCTGGTCGCTGTGGTCGGTGGTCGTGCTGTTCATGCCCGAGTCGGTCTACGGCATCAAGGCGGGTGACAAGCTGCTGCTCGCGGCGGTCGCCACCTTGGTCGGTGCGTGTGCGCGGATTCCCTACGTGGCGGCCACCGCCAAATTCGGTGGTCGCGACTGGGCGGTGTCCTCGTCGCTGATTCTGCTGATACCCACCGTCGGTACGCTGTTGCTGCTGGTCAACCCCGGTCAACCGCTGTGGATGTACCTGGTGTGTGCGGCCCTGACCGGACTCGGCGGCGGAAACTACGCAGCGTCGCTGGCCAACGTCGACGCGTTCTACCCGCAACGCCTCAAGGGCGTCGCGCTCGGGCTCTGCGGCGGTATCGGCAACCTCGGGGTGGCGGCCATCCAGCTGGTCGGACTGCTGGTTCTCTCCACCCTCGGCAACACCAAGCCCGAGCTGGTCTGCGGCGTCTACCTGGTGCTGCTCGCCCTGGTCGGAATCGGCGCCGCCCTGCGGATGGACAACCTCGACCACGGCGCGAAAGAGGTAGGCAGCATCCGATCGATCCTGTCGATCCCGGACAGCTGGGTCGTCTCGCTGTTGTATTGCGCCGCTTTCGGTTCCTTCATCGGCTTCGCGTTCGCCTTCGCCCAGGTGCTGCACGTCACATTCGAGGAAACCGGCCACAGCCCCGCCGAAGCCTCGCTGTACGCCGCGCGAATCGCCTTCCTGGGGCCGCTGTTGGGCGCCTTGTCGCGCATCTACGGGGGCCGGGTGGCGGACCGGCGCGGAGGCGGGCGGGTCACTTTCGTCGTCTTCGTCGGAATGATCGTGGCCGCCGCGATACTGGCTGTCACCAGCACGATCGACGACCGCACCCCGGGCACGGTGTCCTCGACCAGCGTCGTGCTCTACATCACCGGATTCATCGCGCTGTTCATCCTGGCCGGGATGGGCAACGGTTCGGTGCTCAAGATGATCCCGTCGATCTTCGAGGCCCGCAGCCGGTCGCTGGACTGCCCTGAAGGCGAGCGCCGCCACTGGGCGCGTTCGCATTCCGGCGCATTGATCGGGTTCGCCACCGCGGTCGGCGCGCTCGGCGGGGTCGCCATCAACCTGACGCTGCGGCAGGCCTGGGCCAGCACGGGCAGCGAGACACCCGCCTTCTGGATCTTCCTCGCGACGTATTGCGCCGCAGCGGCATTGACCTGGGTGATGTACGTGCGCCGCCCGCCGCGGATGCGGACCGGCACGAGCCCGCGGGCTCCGCGTGACACCCAGACGGTGTCGGTGTGACCGAAATCGCCGCCACACCGGGCAACCGGTTGGAAATCGGTCGGTAACACCGATGAAATCGACTGCCGCTAAACCTTATACATGAGCACCGTTCAGGCGGCCGGTCATCTCATCACGATTGAGGACGGCCGGGTCTTCGTGGACGGGATGATCAAGCCGGTGTCGCCTGCCGGCCTGGCCACCCTGCGGGTGCTGGCGCACCGACCGGGTGTCGTCGTGCCGCGCGAGGCGTTGCTGCGGGCATTGCCGGGGCGCGACAGCAGCACGCACGCGGTGGACACTGCGGTGCTTCGGCTGCGAACGGCATTGGGAGACAGTCAGATCGTCGCCACCGTGGTCAAGCGGGGGTACCGGCTCGCGGTCGACGATCAAGCGGGGGCCGCATGATTCCCATCCTGGTCGCACACGGCACTCGCCGGCCCGAAGGTGTCGTCATGATCGGCGAACTCGCCGAGCGGGTCGGCACATTGCTGGCGCAGCCGGTGCGGGTGGCGTTCGTCGATGTGCTGGGCCCCACCCCGACAGAGGTTCTTGCCGCTGAAGCCGATACCGGCCGCCCGGCCGTCGTCGTGCCGGCCTTCCTGGCCCGCGGCTATCACGTCCGGGTCGACGTACCCACCCATGTGCTGGCCAGCGGCCACCCTGACGTCACGATGACCCCGGCCCTGGGGCCGGACCGGCGCGTGGCCGCTGTGGTCGCCGGGCGGCTGGTCGAATCGGGCTGGCGGACAGGAGACTCGGTGGTCCTCGCGGCGGCCGGTTCGTCGGACCCGACGGCGCGGGCCGACCTCGACCGGGCCGCCCGGATGCTGTCCGGGATGCTGCGCGCGCACGTCGAGGTGGCGTTCGCCGCCACCGGCGCGCCTGGTGTTCCCGACGCGGTGGCCGCCTTGCGCAGTCGAGGCGCGAGGCGGGTGGCGGTCGCCTCGTACCTCTTGGCAGACGGGCTGTTTCAGCGGCGACTGCACGACGCGGGAGCGGATCTGGTCACCGAGCCACTGGGCGCCCACCCCGTCCTCGCCCGAGTCGTCGCCAACCGGTTCCTCACCGCACAGACCCGGCTTCCGTTGCGATCCGGATCCTTTGGCGGCGGCCGGTAACCCGGTCGCGAGACAGGGTCTCACGCCAGCCCCGGCCGGCCGTGAGCAGAAGTTCACCGGAGGGACATCGGGTGCAGCTTTGCCGTAACGAAAGATTCCTACCGTGTCATCATGCCTCGCTCACACGTCATCACCGATTGGGATCCCGAAGACACCGTGGCCTGGGCCGCCGGTAACGACAAGATCGCCCGGCGCAACCTGATCTGGTCGACCATCGCCGAACACGTCGGATTCTCGATCTGGTCGATCTGGTCGGTGATGGTGCTGTTCATGCCCGAATCGGTGTACGGCTTCACCAACGGGGACAAATTTCTTCTCGCGGCGACCGCCACCCTGGCCGGCGGCGGCCTGCGCATCCCGTACTCGATGGCCACCGCGACGTTCGGCGGCCGGAACTGGACGGTCTTCTCCGCGTTGGTCCTATTGATCCCGACGGTGGCAATGATGGGTCTGCTGGCCCATCCGGGCCTACCGCTGTGGCCGTATCTGGTGTGCGCCGCGGCGACCGGTCTCGGCGGCGGCAATTTCGCCGCGTCGATGACCAACGTGAACGCTTTCTACCCGAACCGGCTCAAGGGCTGGGCGCTGGCGGTCAACGCCGGTGGGGGCAACCTCGGGGTGCCGTTGATTCAACTGGTCGGCTTGGCGGTGCTGGCGACCGCGGGCAACCGCCAGCCGCACTGGGTGTGCGCGGTCTACCTGGTGTTCCTCGCCGTCACCGGTATCGGCGCGGCACTGTTCATGGACAATCTGGAGAACCACAAAGTCGACCTGACCGCGATGCGCTCGATCCTGCCGGCGGTCGACACCTGGATCATCGCACTGCTCTATATCGGCACCTTCGGCTCGTTCATCGGGTACTCCTTCGCGTTCGGCCAGGTGCTTCAGATCAGCTTCGTGGGCAGCGGCCAGAGTCCCGCGCAGGCCGCCCTGCATGCTGCTCAAATCGCATTCCTGGGGCCGCTGTTGGGCTCGGTGGCCCGGATCGTCGGCGGCCGGATCGCCGATCGCATCGGCGGCGGACCGGTCACCCTGGCTGCCTTCGGCGGGATGTTTGCCGCAGCGGGAGTGCTCGTCGGTGTCAGCGTCCTCGCCGATCATCGCGGCGGCCCCACGACCAGCGCCACCATGGTGGGCTACGTGATCGGCTTCGTCGCGCTGTTCATCGTCTCGGGAATCGGCAACGGCTCGGTGTACAAGATGATTCCGTCGATGTTCGAGGCCCGCAGCCACGCGCTGGGTCTCAGCGAGAGCGACCGCCGGCAGTGGTCACGGGCCATGTCGGGCGCGCTGATCGGATTCGCCGGTGCCATCGGCGCATTCGGCGGTGTCGGTATCAATCTTGCGCTGCGCCAGTCGTATCTGGCCAACGGCTCGGCGACGGCGGCCTTCTGGATCTTTATGGCAGGCTATGTCGGTGCCGCGGGCCTGACCTGGCTGAGGTATGTGCGCAGCCCCGTCCTGATCCCGCACCCGGCTCGGGCGGCGTTGGCATCGGCGTGAGCCGGCCAGACCACACCTCGCTGAGCGGCTACCGGGTCGCGGTGACCTCGGCGCGCCGCGCCGATGAGCTCTGCGCCCTGCTGCGCCGCCACGGCGCCACCGTGTGCGCCGCACCGGCGATCGCGATGATCGACTTGACGGACGATGACGAATTGCGCCGGTGTACCGAGGAATTGATCGCCGTACCGCCGGACATTCTGGTGGTGACGACCGCCATCGGCTTCCGCGGCTGGATCGCTGCCGCCGAAGGCTGGGGGCTCGCCGAAGGGCTGATCGCGGCATTGCGCTCGGCCCGCATCGTGGCACGCGGACCCAAGGCGGTCGGTGCCGTGCGCGCCGCCGGGCTGCCCGAAGAGTGGTCGCCCGAATCCGAATCGTCGGCCGCCGTGCTCGACTATCTGATCCGAGCCGGCATCATCGGCGCCCGGGTAGCGGTCCAGTTGCACGGCGCCACCGGTGGTTTCGACCCCGTTCCCGAGCTTCTCGACCTACTCCGTTCGGCAGGCTCCGAGGTGCTGCCCGTCCGGGTCTACCGGTGGCGGGCCGCCCGTCCGGGCGGGGAGTTCGACCAGCTGACCACCGAGATCGCCCAACGGCAATTCGACGCCGTCAGCTTCACCTCGGCCGCCGCGGTAGTGGCGACCCTGACGCGTGCCGGCGAGCTCGGCCTCTCCGAGGAGTTGCTCGGGGCACTGCGCTCGGATGTGCACGCGATGTGCGTCGGTCCGGTAACGGCCCGGCCGCTGGCGCTGCTGGGGGTGCCCACTTCGTCGCCGCGGCGAATGCGGTTGGGAGCGTTGGGACGTCACATCGTGGACCAGCTACCCCGGTTGCGCACTCACATTGTGTACGCCGCCGGGCACCGGATCGAGGTCCGCAGCAGTTGCGTGCTGGTCGACGGGGTGACCAAGCCGGTCTCACCCGCTGGAATCGCGACTCTGCGGGCATTGGCGCAGCACCCCGGCCGGGTGGTGTGCCGCGACGAGCTGCTGGATGCGCTGCCGGGCAACGGCAGTAGCACTCATGCGGTGGAAACCGCGGTGCTGCGGCTGCGATCCGCCTTGGGCGACAAGAACATCGTGGCGACCGTGGTCAAGCGCGGGTACCGGCTGGCGGTGGATTAGGCGACCGCCTGGTGAGCTTCCTCGAAGCGCCCGACCTGCACGTAGCCGTCCACGATCCGGGTCGGGTACACCCGGACCGAGACGCGGGGGTCATCCAGGCAGCTGCCATCGTCGAAGGCGAACGCCTGCTTCTTCAGCGGCGAGATGACCGTCAGTCGGCCACCGCGGTCACCGACGATCCCCCGCGACAGCACCGCCGCGTGGAAGAACGGGTCGACGTTGCACACCGCGTGTACCGAGCCGTCGTCGAGCCGGAACAGCGCGGCCTGCTTGCCGTTGTCGAGCAGCACGCCGACGCCGAGGCCGGGAATCAGCTGGTCGTATCGGCAGGCGGTGGTCCATGCCTCAATGTTGTGAGCGGTGATCATGCTTCCTCCTCAATGCGCAGTACCGGGATGGGCAACGGGATCTTGCGGCCGTCGCGTTCGGTGAACGCGACGGTGGGGTCTTCGGCGTCGGGGGCGTTGACGAACGACACGAAGCGTGACAGTTTCTCCGGATCGTCGAGCACCCCCTTCCATTCGTCGGTGTAGTTGTCGACGTGGCGGGCCATCGCCTCCTCGAACTCGGAAGCGAGGCCCAATGAGTCGTCGCAGACGACTTCGCGGACGTGGTCGAGCCCGCCTTCCATCGACTCGATCCAGGGTGCGGTGCGCTGCAGCCGATCCGCGGTGCGGATGTAGAACATCAGGAATCGGTCGATGTAACGGAACACCGTCTCGGTGTCGAGGTCGCCGGCCAGCAGCTGGGCATGCTTGGGCGACATGCCGCCGTTGCCGCCGACGTAGAGATTCCAGCCGAGTTCGGTGGCGATCACGCCGACGTCCTTGGCGCGCGCCTCGGCGCACTCCCGGGCGCAGCCGGACACCCCCATCTTGATCTTGTGCGGAGCGCGCAGCCCCCGGTAGCGCATCTCCAGGTCGACGGCCAACTTCACCGAGTCCTGCTGCCCGTAACGGCACCAGTCGCTGCCCACACAGCTTTTCACCGTGCGCAGCGACTTGCCATATGCCTGACCGGATTCCATCCCGGCGTCGACCAGTTTGCGCCAGATCTCGGGCAGCTGATCGACCCGGGCGCCGAACATGTCGATCCGCTGCCCGCCGGTGATCTTGGTGTACAGGCCGAACTCCTGGGCGATCTGGCCGATCAGGATCAGGTGCTCGGGCTTGATCTCCCCGCCGGGTACCCGGGGAACCACCGAGTAGCTGCCGTTGCGCTGAATGTTGGCCAGGAAGTGGTCGTTAGAGTCCTGCAGCGCGGCCTGCTCGCCTTCCAGGATGTGCTCGGATCCGGTGGAGGCCAGGATGGAGGCGACGGTCGGCTTGCAGATGTCGCAGCCGTGTCCGGTGCCGAAGCGCTCCAGCAGCTCGGAGAACGTGCGGATTCCGGTGACCTGGATGATCTCGAAAAGCTCGGCGCGGGACTGGGCGAAGTGCTCGCACAACGACTTCGACTGCTCCACGCCCTCAGCGATCAGCAGTTCTTTGAGAAGCGGGATGCAGGAACCGCACGAGGTCCCGGCCTTGGTGCGGTCCTTGAGCGCCTGCACGTCGTGGCAGCCCTCAGCGATCGCGTCGCACAACTGCGTCTTGCTGACGTTGTTGCAGGAGCAGATCTGCGCCGCCCCGGGCAGCGCGCTGATGCCCAGGGAAGTCTTGGCGCCGTCACTTGGCGGCGCGATCAGGTGCAGCGGGTCACCGGGCAGCTCGGCGCCGACCATCGGGCGCAGCACACCGTAGGAGGAGGCGTCACCGACGAGAATGCCGCCGAGCAGGGTCTTGGCGTCATCGGAGAGCACCAGCTTGGCGTAGGTGCGCTTCACCGGGTCGTTGATCACGACCGACAGCGAGTTCTCGGTGACGCCCATCGCGTCGCCGAAGCTGGCCACGTCGACACCGAGCAGCTTCAACTTGGTGGACATGTCGGCTTCACCGAACTCGGCGGCTCCCTCGAGCAGCCGATCGGCGACTACCTCGGCGCTGGTGTAGCCGGGCCCGACCAGGCCGTAGCAACAGCCCTCGATGGCGGCCACCTCACCGATCGCGTAGACGTCGGGATCGCTGGTCCGACAGGACAAATCGGTCAGCACGCCGCCGCGCTCGGCGATCGCCAGGCCGGCCTCGCGGGCCAATTCGTCACGCGGACGCACCCCGGCGGCGAAGATCACCAGCCCGGCATCGATCTCGGTGCCATCGGAGAGGCGCACCCGCAGACTGGGTGAGCCGTATTGGTGGGTGAGCTGCTCGATCGACTCGGTGCCCACGCCGACGTGCACCGCGATGCCCAGGTCGGAGATCATCCGGCTCAGCAGCATGCCACCGGCGTCGTCGAGCTGCTGTGGCATCAACCGCGGCGCCATCTCGACGATATGGGGCTGGATGCCGGAGCTACGAAGCGCATTCGCGGCTTCCAGCCCGAGCAGCCCGCCGCCGATCACCACGCCGGCGCGCGTGTGGCCGGCTTCGAGCATGCACTGGATGTCGACCCGGATGCCGTCCAGGTCGTCCAGGGTCCGGTAGACGTGGCACCCGGGCAGGTCGTGGCCCGGAACCGGCGGAACGAACGCCCGGGATCCGGTCGCCAGCACCAGGGTGTCGTAGCCGTAGCGCTGCCCGTCCGCGGCGAGCACCGACTTGCCGGCCAGGTCCAGTTCGGCGACCCGGGAGCGCAGCAGCAACCGCACATGGTCGTCGCCGGCGTAGTCGTTTCCCGGCAGCGCCAGCCGGGATCGATCCCAGCCTTCGGTGTAGGAGGTCAGTCCGACCCGGTCGTAGGCGGGATCGGATTCCTCGGCGAGCACGGTGACCCGCCAACGCCCGCTGTCGGACCGGCTGCGCAGCGCCTCGACGAATCGGTGGCCCACCATGCCGTGGCCCACGACGACCAGGTCGCGGACGGCGCGGGGCGTTTCGATCGGGGCCATGCGGATGAGATTAGGAAGCCGATATTGCCGCAGTATCGCCATGCGTTACAAGCGTGTGACGGTGTGCTCACGCACGTGTGAAGTCGTTCACCAGGGGCGCTGAACTGTGGGTTTGTTCACCGTCGGCGAACACGGAACTTTAGCGTGGTCGACTCAAGTTCTACTCGGTGACGGGTCGGCGACCGACCGGCACGCAGAGATCGATCTTCAAGAAAGGCAGCGACACCATGAGCACCCTGACCCTGTGGCAGCGTCCCTTCGACACCGACCGGTGGGTACGCGACTTCTTCGGCCCGGCGACGGCCAGCGACTGGCGGGCGCCGAGCGGGTTCAGCCCGGCCGCCGAGATCACCAAAGACGGCGACGACGCGGTGGTCCGGCTGGAGCTGCCCGGCATCGACGTGGACAAGGACGTGACGGTCGAACTCGACGGCGGCCGCCTGGTCGTCCGCGGCGAACGTCGCGATGAGCACGCCGAGACCGACGCCGAGACCAAGCGCACGCTGCGCGAGGTGCGCTACGGATCCTTCCGCCGCTCGTTCGCGGTCCCGGCACATGTCACCGGCGAGGCCGTCACCGCGTCCTACGACGCCGGTGTGCTGACCGTCCGGGTGGCCGGCGTGTACGCGGGCAGCGAGCCGCGACGGATCGCCATCACGAAGTAGGCCGGTAATCGGCGAAGGCCCGGAAAACCCCCGCACACACCGTGTGTGGGGGTTTTTCGTGCGGCGAACACGCCACCACCGCAACGTGATCTGTCTCACGTTCCGTTCCGGATATGACTAGCATCGGGTGAACGTACTGTGATCCGTAACACCTGAGGAGGCACCGGTGTCTGGCACTAGTGAACTCGCCGAACTGCACGCCCTGATTGGCGACCTGCGGCGTTGCGTGCTGGGGCTGAAAACCCGGTTCGGCGACATACCCGGGATGCGCCGCATCGAAATGGACGCCGAGCGCATCCTCACCGATGTCGAACTCCTCGAATCCGACGCCGGAGAACTCGACCTGCAGCGCTGGGCCGCCGAACGCGCCCAGGACAAGATCACCATCCCCGACACCGAGTACGACAGCGAATTCTGGCGTGACGTCGACGACGAGGGCGTCGGCGGCCAGGGCAGGTACTGACACCATCGGGTGCTGCTTGCATAGGGGCGCCCTCCGACGAATCCAGCCGAAGGGAACCCACTAGATGAGCGCACCCGCCGTGAACCGTCCTGGCACCGGCGTCTTCTCGGCGACTCGCGCCCGAATCGCGAATCGCACTCTGCGTACCGACCGCTGGTGGTTGTCGCCGCTGCGGGTGAACCTGGGCCTCACCGCCTGGGTCATCTACGCAACCGTCCGGGCGTTCTGGGGCAGCGGGTACTGGGTGTCTGACTACCACTACCTGACGCCGTTCTACTCGCCGTGTATCTGGGAGTCGTGCGTGCCCGGCTCCAGTCACCTGGGGGTATGGATCCCGTTTGCGGCGCCGTGGTGGGTCCCGATGGGCATGCTGGTGCTGCCGTTCCTGCTTGCCTTCCGACTGACCTGCTACTACTACCGCAAGGCCTACTACCGCGCCTACTGGCAGTCACCGACGGCCTGCGCCGTCCCCGAGCCGCGCGCCGGCTACACCGGCGAAACCCGATTCCCGCTGATCCTGCAGAACAGCCACCGCTATTTCTTCTACGCCGCGCTCGCGATCACGGCGCTGAACACGTACGACGCGATCACCGCGTTCTATTCGGTACATGCCAATAACGGCGCGGGCGGATTCGGCTTCGGCGTGGGCAACATCGTGCTGCTGGTCAACGTAGCGATGCTGTGGGCCTACACCGGCGGCTGCCATTCCTGCCGGCACATCTTCGGCGGCCGCCTGAATCACTTCTCCAAACACCCGGTGCGCTACTGGTTCTGGACGAAGATCAGCTGGTTCAACGGCCGGCACATGCAGTTCGCCTGGATCACGCTGGCCACCCTGGCATTCACCGACTTCTACATCTGGATGGTCTCCAGCGGCGTCATCACCGACTTCCGATTCATCGGCTGAACGCCGCAATCACACGAAGGGTAAGCGAGAATTCATGGTTGAAGTCGAACGGCACTCCTACGACGTGGTCGTGATCGGTGCCGGCGGCGCTGGCCTGCGCGCGGTGATCGAAGCCCGCGAGCAGGGCCTGAGCGTGGCAGTGGTGTGCAAGTCGTTGTTCGGCAAGGCGCACACCGTGATGGCCGAAGGCGGCTGCGCTGCGTCGATGGGCAACGTCAACGCCAAGGACAACTGGCAGGTGCACTTCCGGGACACCATGCGCGGCGGGAAGTTCCTGAACAACTGGCGGATGGCCGAGCTGCACGCCCGGGAGGCGCCGGAGCGGGTCTGGGAGCTGGAGACCTACGGCGCGTTGTTCGACCGCACCAAAGAGGGAAAGATCAGCCAGCGCAACTTTGGTGGTCACACCTACCCGCGGCTGGCCCACGTCGGCGACCGCACCGGACTGGAGCTGATCCGCACCATGCAGCAGAAGGTGGTCTCGCTGCAGCAGGACGATCACGCGGAGTTCGGTGACTACGAAGCCAAGATCAAGATCTTCCACGAGTGCACCATCACCGAATTGCTCAAAGATGAGGCCAGCGGCGCCATTTCGGGCGCGTTCGGCTATTGGCGGGAAAGCGGCAAGTTCGTCTTGTTCGAGGCGCCGGCGGTGGTGCTGGCCACCGGAGGCATCGGCAAGTCGTTCAAGGTGACCTCGAACTCCTGGGAGTACACCGGCGATGGGCACGCCTTGGCGCTGCGGGCCGGCGCGACGCTGATCAACATGGAGTTCGTCCAGTTCCATCCGACCGGGATGGTCTGGCCGCCCAGCGTGAAAGGGATTCTGGTCACCGAGGGCGTGCGCGGCGACGGCGGGGTGCTCAAGAACTCCGACGGGACCCGGTTCATGTTCAACTACATCCCGCCGGTGTTCAAAGGTCAGTACGCCGAGACCGAGCAAGAGGCCGATCAGTGGCTCAAGGACAACGACTCGGCCCGGCGCACGCCCGACCTGCTGCCCCGCGACGAGGTGGCCCGCGCCATCAACTCCGAAGTCAAGGCCGGGCGCGGTTCGCCGCACGGCGGGGTGTTCCTCGACATCGCCTCGCGCCTGACACCTGAGGAGATCAAGCGCCGGCTGCCCTCGATGTACCACCAGTTCATGCAGCTCGCCGAGGTCGACATCACCAAGGACGCAATGGAAGTCGGCCCCACCTGTCACTACGTGATGGGCGGCATCGAGGTCGACCCCGACACCGGCGCTTCGGTGGTCCCCGGACTGTTCGCCGCCGGTGAGTGCTCCGGTGGAATGCACGGCTCCAATCGGCTGGGCGGAAACTCCCTGTCGGACCTGTTGGTCTTCGGCCGCCGCGCCGGCCTGGGGGCCGCGGAATACGTGCAGAAGCTGGACAGTCGGCCGGCCGTGGCGCCGGCGGCGCTGGACGCCGCAGCCAAGCTGGCGCTGGCGCCGTTGGACCGAAGCGGCGGGGCCGCGGAGAACCCGTACACCCTGCACGCCGACTTGCAGCAGTCGATGAACGACCTGGTCGGCATCATCCGCAACGCCGGCGAGCTGGAGCAAGCGCTCTCCCGGCTCGAGGAGTTCAAGGCCCGGTTCGCCGCCGTCGCCGTCGACGGCGGCCGGCAGTACAACCCGGGCTGGCATCTGGCAGTCGACCTGCGCAACATGCTGCTGGTCAGCGAGTGCGTGGCCAAGGCGGCGCTGCAACGCACCGAGAGTCGCGGCGGGCATACCCGTGACGACCACCCCGGCATGGACTCCAACTGGCGCAAGACCCTGCTGGTCTGCCGGGCCTCGGACGACAGTGAGGTCCCCGACATCACCATCACCCCCGAGATCCGGTCCGGGATGCGCGAGGACCTGCTGGAACTGTTCGAGATCTCCGAGCTGGAGAAGTACTACACCGACGAAGAGCTGGCCCAACACCCGGGACGGAGAGCGTAATGACATACAACGCCCAGCTGCGGGTCTGGCGCGGTGACGTCGACGGCGGTGAGCTGCAGGACTTCGAGATCGAGGTCAACGAAGGCGAGGTGGTGCTCGACGTCATCCACCGGTTACAGGCGACCCAGACCCCGGACCTGGCGGTGCGCTGGAACTGCAAGGCCGGCAAGTGCGGGTCATGTTCGGCCGAGATCAACGGCTACCCGCGACTGCTGTGCATGACGCGGATGTCGACGTTCGACCCCGACCAGACCATCACCGTCACCCCGGTGCGGACCTTCCCGGTGATTCGGGATCTGGTCACCGATGTGTCCTACAACTACGAGAAGGCCCGCGAGATGCCGGCATTCAAGCCGCCGGCGGATCTCAAGCCCGGCGAGTACCGGATGCAGCAGCGGGACGTGGAACGCTCCCAGGAATTCCGCAAGTGCATCGAGTGCTTCCTGTGCCAGAACGTCTGCCACGTCATCCGCGACCACGAGGAGAACAAGCCGCGGTTCGCCGGGCCGCGGATGTTCATCCGATTGGCGGAGTTGGACATGCACCCGCTGGACACCGCCGACCGCCGCGACTTCGCCCAGGACGAGGCCGGCCTGGGGCTGTGCAACATCACCAAGTGCTGCACCGAGGTCTGCCCGGAACACATCACGATCACCGACAACGCCATCATTCCGATGAAGGAGCGGGTGGCCGGGAACCGCTATGACCCGGTGGTCTGGCTCGGCCGAAAGATCTTCCGCCGCAAGCCCGACTGAGCATGCAGACGACCACACTGGGTCGAAGCGGCCTCCAGGTCTCGCGCTTGGCGCTGGGCACCTGGGAGTTCAGCGGTGCGTGGGGTGACGTCGACGAGGACAACGCGATCGCGATCGTCCGCCGGGCCCGCGAGCTGGGATTCAACTTCTTCGACACCGCCCACGAGTACGGGTTCGGAACGGCCGAGCGCATTCTCGGCACCGCGCTGCGACACGACCTGGACCACGCCCGCGACGAGGTGCTGATCGCCACCAAGGGTGGCTTGCGCGAGACCGACGACGGACCGGTCCGCGACGCACGGCCCGAATGGCTTCGCCACGACGTCGACACCAGCCTGGCCGCGCTCGGCGTCGATCACATCGACCTCTATCAGGTGCACTGGCCCGACCCGGCCGTGCCGGCGGCCGAAACCGCCGGCGCGCTGGCCGATTTGGTGGCGACCGGCAAGATCCGCCACGTCGGGGTGTCGAACTACGACGCCGAGCAGATCGCGGAGTTCTCGGCCACGCTGCCGGTGGAAACCGTCCAGCCGCCGTTCAACATGTTGCGCCGCGGACTGCAGGACACCTTGTTCCCCTACTGCCGCGACCACGACATCGGCGTGCTGGTCTACGGTGCGCTGGCGCACGGCCTGTTGACCGGGGCCATCACCTCCGACAGCAGTCTCGCCGCCGACGACTGGCGGGCCCGAAGCGGCATCTTCACCGGCGACGACTTCGCGCGCAACTTGAAAGTCGTTGCGGGACTTCGGTCGCTGGCTTCAGATCTGGGTGTCACGCTGAGCCAGCTCGCGCTGGCCTGGGTGCTGGCGCAGCCCGGGGTGCATGTCGCGATCGTCGGCGCCCAGCAGGCCGGCTATCTGCAGGACAGTGCCGCGGCCGTGGACCTGGATTTAAGTCCCGATGACCTGGCCGCGATAGCGCAGATCCTGGCCCCGGCGGCACCGCTGGGCGGTCCCTACCCGGAGATGTGGAGGGAGTTCCGCTCCTAAGTGCCGACGAACGTCATCGGGTGGTGGTGAATCCGGGTTCCGTTGTGCAGTCCGTTGAGGACGTCCATGTCGTCGTCGCTGAGTTCGAAGTCGAAAACGTCGAAATTCTCGACGATCCGGTGCGGCTTCGACGAACGCGGCGTGACCACGTTGCCCAGCTGCAGGCTCCACCGGATGAGCACCTGCGCCGGTGACCGGTCGTGCTTGGCCCCGACCGCCTTCACCGTCGGGTTGTCGATCACCCGAACGATGATGTGCCGTTCGCCGAACCCCAGCGGGCTGTGCGCCTCGGTGACGATGCGGTGCTGGTCGTGGAACCGGCGCAGCTCCCCCTGGTTGAGAAGCGGGTGCAGTTCGACCTGGTTGAGTGCGGGCGCCACCGAGGTCTCGTCGACCAACTCGGTGAGCAGATCCTCGGTGAAGTTGCAGACACCGATCGAGCGGACCAGGCCCTCCTCGCGGGCGTGGATCATGGCCTGCCAGCTGTCGAGGTACTTGCCGACCTGCGGAGCCGGCCAGTGGATCAAGTACATGTCCAGGTAGTCCAGCCCGAGCTTGTCGATGCTCTCGCGGCAGGCGTCCAGCGTGCTGGCGTAACCCTGCCGGGACGTCCCGAGCTTGGTGCTGACGAACAGCTCCTCGCGCGGCACCCCGGACTTCTCGATGGCGCGTCCCACCACGGCTTCGTTGCCGTAGGACGCGGCGGTGTCGATCAGCCGGCAGCCGTTCGCCAAGGCCGCCGATATGGAGGCCTCGGTCTCCTTGTCGGAGAGCTTCGCGACCCCGAGGCCGAGGACGGGCATGGCCGTCCGGTCATTGAGGGTGATCTGGGGAATCGGGTCCGTATCGACCCGGGCGTTCTCAATTGCGTACGCAATCGTCATCTTTTCGACCTACACATTCGGTTACTTTGCCGTCATCAGTTACGTTCCGCGCTATTGCGACGCCGCTGGCACAGAGCGGATTTGCACGCTCCGTTATACCGATGTGATCAAACAGAGGTCAAAGCGTGATAGGCGACAATTGCCCTGCCGCGGTGAATTCAGTCACAATTCAAGTGCGCGTCACGCTACTGCGAAATCGGCCCGAGACCGCCCTCGCGCTGCAGCGTTGCGATGAATTCGTCGGCGATACCCGGCGCCGCGGCGATGATCGCGTCCGCGCTGTCGATCTCGGGGCCGGGCAGCACCAGCCGCGCACCCGCCTCCGCCGCGATCAGCGATCCCGCCGCGTAGTCCCACGGCTTGATCCCGTGCTCGTAATAGACGTCGAGGCGCCCGGCAGCCACCATGCACAGGTCCAGCGCCGCTGATCCGATCCGACGCACGTCGCGCACCATCGGCAGCAGCCGCGCCAGCAACTGGGCCTGCGCTGCTCGGCGCCCGCGCGAATACCCGAACCCGGTACCCAGCAGCGCCACCGACAGCTCGGAGACGTCGTTGCAGCGCAGCGCGGCCGTGCCGCCCCGGTCCGTGACCTGGGCGCCCAGCCCGCTGGCCGCCGAGTAGATCCGGTCACCGACCACGTCGGCGACTGCGCCGGCCACCGAGGTCCCACCGATCTGGGCCGCCACCGACACGGCGTACGCGGGCACGTCATACATGAAGTTGACGGTCCCGTCGATCGGGTCGACCACCCAGGTGACGGCGCCGGGTTCTCGTCCCGAGACATCGCCGGAGCCGCCGCCTTCTTCTCCCAGCACCGCATCGCCGGGCCGCAGCTGCGTCAGCCGGTCGCGAATGAAGCGCTCGGTCTCGGTGTCGACCACCGTCACCGGATCGGTCGGAGTGCTTTTGGTTTGGACCAGGTCGTGGGCCGAGCCGGCCGCTTCCGCGCCGAACACCTCGGCGCGGCGCCGCCGCACGAATTCCGCCGCCTCGGCCACCAGCGTCTCGGCCGTGGACCGCAACTGCCCGGGGTCACTACTGAGAGTCGCCATCTGCCCATAGCAACACATCCGCGGCGAGCATTGCATCTTCGGCGAAGGCGCCGGGGGGCGTCGTGAACTTCTGGTATAGTCGAACGCATGTTCGAGTCGTCGAGGTCGGGACCGCCGTCGCCGGCGTCGGTGGCGCAGTTCAGTGCGTGGTTTTCGCAGCGCCATCCTGCGACGACGCCGGAGTCAGCGGCCTTGGTGGATCAGATCTGCGCCTCGGCGCGGGCGGAGAATCGCGCGGCGGCGGCGCACCTGGTGGCGATCGGGGAGTTGTTTGCGCTGCGGTTGAGCCGGTGCGGCGAGACCGAGGACTGGGCGATCGACACCGCCGCGGCGGTCACCGCCGAAGTGGCCGCGGCGTTGCGGATCAGCCAGGCGCTGGCCGGCAGCCGACTGCGGTATGCCCGGGCGATGTGCGAAGAGTTGCCCAAGGTCGCCGAGGTGTTTCGGGCCGGCGATATCGACCTTCGACTGTTTCAGACCATCGTCTATCGCACCGAGTTGATCACCGACCGTGAGGTGTTAGCCGCCGTCGATGCCGCGTTGGCGCTGCAGGTGCCGCGGTGGGCGTCGCTGACCGCGGCCCGGCTGGCGGGCAAGATCGACAAGATCGTGGCCAACGCCGACGCCGATGCGGTGCGGCGCCGCAAAGAACGCCAGGCGGGGCGCGAAATTGCGTTCTGCGATCAACAGGGCGGGATCTCCGAGATCTACGGCAGCCTGTTCACCACCGACGCCCGCGCTCTGGGCAAGGCCTTGGATGCGTTGGCGGCCACGGTGTGCGAGCACGACCCGCGCAGTCGTGATGAGCGCCGCTCCGATGCCCTGGGGGCGCTGGCCGCGCGAGCGGATCGGCTGGGCTGCCGCTGCGGGCGCCCCGATTGTGCCGCGGGAAAACGCCCGGGCGCCGCACCGGTAATCATTCACGTGATCGCCGAGCAGGCCACTGTCGAGGGCACCGGGATCGAACCGGGCTGGATGGTCGAAGCCAATGGGCTGGTGCCGCCAGAGATGGTCGAAGAACTCGCCCGCTCAGCACGCCTGGTGTCATTGGTCCACCCCGGTGATGCCCCGCCCGAGCCGGGTTATGCGCCCTCGGCAGCATTAGACGGTATGGGGGGCTGGGGCCTCACTCACATGTGAACGTGGGTTGCCGACAGGAAATGGGTCCTGGCCGGTAG